>CAVPAM010000028.1:0-138123 GCA_963701445.1 uncultured Alphaproteobacteria bacterium | reverse complement strand
TGTGACGGCTTCCGCGCGGGATTTGAGTGGGAGGGACGCGATTGGCGGTGACGCCTTTGGGCGTCTATTTGCGGTTTCGGTTGTTGCAGGCGTTTGGGGTTGAGGGGGATGGGCTCGGCGGGGCGCGCTGCCCTGTGGATCATGGCCCTGCGGTAGCGAGGCGCCCGGCGAGCAGGCGAAAGAGGGTGGCATCCGGGCAGGCGGAGGCGAGGTGGATGCGGATGCGGGCGGCCTTTTCGACGACGCGGGCGCCGAGCTTGAGCAGGCGCTGCCTGAGGGTGGCGAACTCGGCGTTGGCGAGCGGGTTGGCGGGCGGCACGGCGTCGCGCAGGGACAGCATCAGCCAGTAGGCGCAGGTATGCAGGACGAGACGGACCTGATTGGCGACGGGGCTCTGGCAGGACGTGCGGTCGGAGGCGAGTTGGCATTTGTGCATCTTGATCAGGTTTTCGGCCTGGCCGCGGATGCAGTAGACGTCTTCGTAGAGGGGGCGGGCCTCTCCGGGGAGCGAGGTGACGACGTAGCGGGCATCGAAGCCGCGCGTGGTGGCCTCGAGGCGGGCGACGACGTGGCGTTGGCGGTTCCACGACCCGGCGGCGTAGGCAAAGGCGGTGAAGGCTCGCCACTTCTCGGCCCCGGCCTCGGCGCGGCGCGCTTTGAGGTCGTCGGCCACGGCCGCCGCCAGGACGTCAAGCACCCGGTTGCCCGACAGCCCGAAGATGTCGTCGACACCGTTGTCCTCGCACCACGCCATGGCCTCGGGGCGGCCGTAGTGGGAGTCTCCCCGGAAGACGATCCGGGTGGCCGGCCAGTGCCGCCGAATGCGCCGGACCAGGTGCTTGAGCACGGTGCGCACCTCGCGTCCCGAGGGTGTCTTGCCCGGTCGCGGGAAGACCACTACCGGCTTGCCGCTCTGCACGTGGTAGACGTGAATGGGCAGGAAGCAGCGGGTGTCGTAGTGGGCGTGGAACAGCGACAATTGCTGGTGGCCGTGCACCGGATCGCAGGTGTCATCGATGTCCAGGGTGATGGAGGCGGGGGGCTCCGGGAAGCTTCGGCAGAAGGTGTCCACCAGCGCCGCCGTCATCCGCGCCGCTTCGATGCGCGACGGCATGTTCTCCAACCGGCTCATCGTAGGCTGCGAACACAGATCGGTGCCGCTTTCCGGGGCTCGGCCGACCGCCAGCTTGAACAAGGGATCGAAGCGCAACGTGTCGCAGTCGTCGGCGTCATCGTAGCCGCAGGCTATGGCCAGCATGCGGAAGCGCAGCATCCCGGCGAGCGTGTGGGTGACCAGCGCCGGGTCGCGTCGATCCCGGAGGCAACCGGCCACAAGGTCGGCCAAGCCGAGGCGGTGCTCCACCTCACGCAGCAGCAACAGCCCACCGTCCGAGGAGATCAGGCCACCGTCGAAGGCCGCCGTCACCTTCTTGCGACGGATGGCTGGAAGATTGAAGGGAAGAAGGGTATCGTCGGTCATGGCGGGTGTGGCCCAAACGTTGCTCCGGTTGAAAGACGTCTCGACAACGAATTTCTACACGATATCAACGAACTACGCTACATCCGCCGCCCTAAAATCAGGCTTCGCGTGAATATTCCGGGATAGCTCCCGGGACCGCATGGAACGCAAGCTGCTCACCAAGCGTGGCCGGGCGCTGTACCGCCTGCGCGGCCAGACCGTGGAGCCGGTGTTCGGCCAGATGAAGGAAAACCAGGGCGCTGACCGCTTCATGATGCGGGGCGAGGCGGAGACCAAGGGCGAATGGAACCTGCACTGCTCCGCCCACAACTTCAAGAAACTGCACCCGGAGGCCGTCCGCCGAGAAAGCAAGGGCGGAAAACACCACCGGAAATGAGGCTGAAGGCCGCAAAAAGCCGCTGAGAGGCGAGACAACTATCATGTCCTGCTCCTACCTCAGCCTCTCGGCCCATTCCGCAACAGGTTCTGAAAGGCTTATATTTTGCGGGCGGTCGCGCGCGAGGTAGACACCGAAAGACCCGTCCGATAGTACTGAGCAGATGGCGAACGTCATCATCATAAGACCTGCCACTGTCGGTTGTGTCCGTTGGCTGGAAGGCCTTTCAGAAGCATCCCGCCGACGATCCCGCCCCGGTCACGTATCTTAAACGTTGTGCCACACCCGCAACATCGCTTTTTCGCTCCACGGATCGCGACTAGCGCCCAAACACAGCAGTCATCTATAAAATGTTGACTTCAGTGCGGGCAAAAAGCTTAGTGAATGCCAAAAAGATTACTCTGGAGCTGCAAGGGTAGGAGTTGGCCTAAAAGATTTGCGCCAGAATAGACCTACGGTGCAAATTGTTGGGCATGTCGCTAAGGCGCGATATGCGTCCCAAGTCCGGTTCTGATTGCCTTATCGGACGAAAAACTATATGGAGTGCACCCGTGATGAAAGTCGCAGTGGTCGGCGGGGGTCGGATGGGGTTGCCGCTTGCGTGCGTGCTCGCCAAGCATGGTGCACGCGTGACGGTATGCGACATCAATCCGGAGCTTGTCGCTTTCATCAACGCCGGCGAATGCCCGTACGAGGAACCGGGGCTGCCGGAGCTTATCGCTGACCTGCACCAAGCGGGGCGGCTGGCCGCCAGCACCGATACCACGACGGCTTCGGCCGAGTCCGACGTCATCGTCGTTATCGTGCCCGCTCATCTCACTCCCGAGCGCTGCATCGATCTCAGTATCCTCCAGCAGGCATCCGCAGACGTTGGACGGGGCCTCGGCGAAGGTAAACTCGTTACGTACGAGACAACTGTAACCGTGGGTGGAACACGGCGCAGTCTTATACCGGTGCTCGAGCAAAACAGTGGCCTGAAAGCCGGTGCTGACTTCCATGTCGCCTACAGTCCCGAACGGGTGAAGGCCAATCTCGTGCTGGCGCGCCTGGAGACAACGCCCAAGGTCGTGGGCGGATTGGACGCGGCGTCTCGCGAAAAGGCGGTCGCTTTCTTCGGAAGATACCTCAATGCTCCTGTCGAGGATGTTGGCACCTTGGAAGCAGCCGAGATGACGAAGCTGGTCGGCATGCTCTATCGGGATGTCAACATCGCACTCGCCAATGAACTGGCGGCATTCTGCGAAATAGCCGGGGTCGATTTCGAACGAGTGCGGTTGGCGGCCAACAAGGACGGTGAAGCGGAACTGCTATCGCCCGGTATTGGCGTCGGCGGTCATTGCACGCCGGTTTATCCCTATTTTTTGACGCGGGAGGCGAGGAGACTGGGGATGAGCCAACGTCTTTCAGAGGCTGCTCGCGAGATCAATGACCATCAGCCCGCGAGGCAACTGGATCGCGTCGCGGCGGCATGGAAAGAGCTTCGGGGACAGAAGGTTCATATCCTCGGTTTCGGGTTCAGGCCGGGCGTGAAGGTGGACACACTCAGTCCGGCGTACGCCCTGGCCGAGCATCTTTTGCGACGGGGAGCATTCGTAACGATTGAAGATCCTTTTTACTCGGAAGAGGAACTGCGATCGGCAGGTTTCGAGCCCGGGACGTTCGAGGCCGCAAGTCTCGTCGTCCTTAACACGGCCCACCAGCAATTCGCGGAGCCCGACTTCTCGGCATGGAGCAGGGCCGGTGTCGAGGCCCTTTTAGACGGGCGCAACCTCTGGGACCGGGAGGTTGTCGAATCCGCGGGAATTCTCTACTTCGGGATCGGTCGCTCGGCCTACACGGAACCGAATTTGACCGAGCGGTAGAGCAATTGGCATGATCGTCCGCACCGCGCCATGCGGACGATGCCTACCGTTCAAGCAGCCGAGTAACAAGGTTGATGTATACTTCTTTGTGCACACTCCATTTGTATTTGTTTGCATGACGTCGCAACGCGCCGGTCGCCTCTTGCGCCAGTCTCACGCGCCGATCGGGATCGCGGTACAGTCTCCCCATGGCGTTCGACAGCGATTTCGGCGTTCTCCGCTTCGAAAAACTCCACCATCTGCTCGTCGAAATATTCATGCTGCATATGGAGGTCAGCGATGGATCTTTTATGGTTGGATGAGGGTAGCGAAGAGCGGTTCGCGGCATACGTGGCGAGGCTGTCGCAGGCATTGGGGCATGCCGACCGGGTCGGGCCGTTCCGCTCGTATTGTACGGGTTTGCTGTTGCCGGGCGAGCGCAAGAGCGTCGAGCCGATGGCGGCGCGGTTGCGCCCCGATCGCACGGCGGCCGAGCACCAGTCGCTCTTGCACTTCGTCGGGCAATCGCCGTGGGACGAGACGGCGCTGCTGCGGGCGGTACGCGATGCGGTTCTGCCGGTGATGACCGCGGCCGATCCGGTGCAGGGGTGGATCGTCGACGACACCGGCTTTCCCAAGAAGGGGCAGCATTCGGTCGGCGTGGCACGGCAATACTGCGGGCAGTTGGGCAAGCAGGACAACTGCCAAGTGGCGGTGTCGTTGTCGGTGGCGACGGCGCGCGCGAGCCTACCGGCGGCGTGGCGTCTGTACCTTCCGGAGAGTTGGGCGGACGATGCCGCGCGTCGGTCGCCAGCGGGTGTGCCCGACGATGTGGTGTTCAGGAGCAAGCCGCAGATCGCGCTGTCGCAGATCGCAGCGGCTCTCGCCGAAGGGGTGGCGCCGGGCACGGTGCTGGCGGATGCGGGCTATGGCAACGACAGCGGTTTCCGGGCGGGTATCTCGGAGTTGAGGCTGGATTACGTTGTGGGGGTGAATGGCACGACGGCGGTCTGGCCACCGGGCGTGGAGCCGGCGGTACCGGCGTGGTCCGGCCGGGGCCGACGACCGACGCGGCTGCGCCGTGGTGGGGATGCGGCACCAGTCCTACAAGTCCGTGCTTTGGCCGAAGGGCTTGCGACGGACGCCTGGCAGACGGTGGCTTGGCGCGAGGGCACGGCCGAAACCCTGCGCTCGCGCTTCGCCGCGCTCAGGGTGCGCCCGGCTCACGGCGACGCCCGGCGCAGCACTCCCAGGCCCAAGGAGTGGCTGCTGATCGAATGGCCGGATGGCGAAGCACACCCGACGAAGTTCTGGTTGTCGACGCTGCCGCCCGACACGCCAATCGATCGGCTGGTCTATCTTGCCAAGCTGCGTTGGCTGATCGAGCGCGATTATCTCGAGCTCAAACAAGAGATCGGCCTCGGCCACTACGAGGGACGCGGTTGGCGCGGCTTCCATCATCATGCCGCCTTGTGCATTGCCGCCTATGGATTCCTGGTGGCCGAGCGGGCCGCGATTCCCCCCTCGGCCGTCGGCGCCCGCAGGCTGGTCCAAGCGCCTTCCCTTCCCGACGGTCGCCGACCCCGCCGCGCCACCACTGCGAACCGAACGTCACGTCCCCACCTCGATCGCCACCATCAGACGCCGCATCGCTCACGCCCTCGCGCCGACACTGCCCCGATGTCCGTGCTGCGCCCAGACGATCGCGACGCGCTCGCTTCCTCCACGACGTTTGTGACGCAGTAATACTAAAGTTCGACTCAAAACTCTATGTGACATAACAGTATCTTGCGAGGCGCCGTGTGACGAGGCGGATATGTGCGATGAGGAACCAGGCCTCCTCGGCGGAAGCGATGGATTTTTCCCAGTCCTTGGCCAATCTGCGGCAGTGCCCGAGCCATGCGAAGGTGCGTTCGACCACCCAACGACGGGGCAGCACTTTGAAGCCTTTTGCTGTGTCGGAGCGCTTGACGATCTCCAGTGTCCAGTCACCAATCTTGTCCAGGGCGCCGCGCAATTTGGGTCCCGCGTATGCACCGATCGGCAAAAAGGTGGCGTAGCCAGAGAAACCTATGACGGATGGTTTTGAGGACGTTGGGCGCGCCGTCGCGATCCTGAACATCGGCGCCGTGGATCAGCAATCCGATCAACAGGCCAAGAGTGTCGGTGACGATATGGCGTTTTCGCCCTTTGGTCTTCTTGCCAGCGTCATAGCCGCGAACCCCGCCGCTTTCCGTGGTTTTTACGCTTTGGCTGTCGATCACGCCAGCGGTCGGATTGGCCTCGCGCCCCTCCAGTTCCCGCGCGGCCATCACCAGATGGTGGTTGATGTCCTCCAACAAACCGCTGGACCGCCAGTCGCAAAAATCTCGCTGCACCGTCGACGACGGCGGAAAATCGTTGGGCAGCATCGCCCATTGGCAGCCGGTCGACGCCATGTACAGGATCGCATCCATGACATCACGCAGATCCGTCGTCCGAGGGCGCCCCGTCGGCTTGCGGGACGGCATCAACGGTTCAATCAACGCCCATTCCCCATCCGTCATGTCGCTCGCGTAGCGCTCGCCACGGCGCTCATAATCCTTTCGAGTGATTTCGGTCCAGGCCATCGTGATCTCCTTCTCGTCTCGACAACGCGAATGAATCACACCTGATTGAAATCACTCAACTAGTCTCGGGTTGGCCTCTAAAATCGAAGCCCCTTTTTTCGGAATGCCCTCATTTCGGCCCTAGTCGGGTAGCTGTAGGCTGGCCAGTCTCCCGGCGGTTGCGGTGTCGCGGCAATCTCTTCCAGGTTTGCAACTTCAAGGTATGCGGCCAGCATGCGCCCCCCGGCCTCGGATGTCTTCCTATTAAGCGAATAAACGGTGTCACCAGGAGCTACCGGCACTTCGATCTGGCGAATAATGTCCCCTTTGTCAAAGCCCTTTGTGATCTTGTGAAGTGTCGCCCCGACGCTCTTCTCGCCATTTAGGAGCGCGTAGAAGCTTGGGGCCATTCCTCGATAATGCGGTAAATAGGATTTGTGAAGGTTCCAGGTTCCAACGCGCCCGAGCTTCGGGCGGTTCACTCAGATCGTGGATAAAATTCGTTGATGTCACCGAGGCGACCCGAACTTCATGCGGTCAGGCTACCACGTCGCTAATATCACGCAAAGTAAATCTCGCGCCATATTTTTCGCGAGTTTTGATGGTGATATATTATTTTTTTTTAGCCCCAGTTACGGACAATTTTCATCCTGAACATCTCGGCGCGAAAGAAAAACAGGACATAATCCGATAAATACTCCAGGAAGGTTTCGCATCGCTGTTTCAAGCCGACCGCCTTGATAACGTCCACTCCCGCGATAACCTCCCTTTTCGGTTCTCCGGCTGACGGCGCGCCAGAAACACGACACGGTGTCGTGTTGGTCAAAAATAATTTTCTTCCCAATAATCTTAAAAGGGAGAATTGCCAGTATCATGACATCGGGGGGGTTGCAGATTTGAATAACTTCGTACCCATCACGGATTAAGACAACAAGTGCTAACCAAAATGACATAGCTAGCGCAATGGCATATTCGACAATGTATGATCGTAAAGTGCCGGTCGCCTGGATGTTTTTATACCTATATATGGAGACCCCATCGATCCGCTCTCGAGGAGTATTATCTGTTTCGGTTCCCATTGGAGAAATAACCGAAACTTGATACCCTGCCTCTCGTAGTGCGCTGCACTCGCGCCAAACTCGGCGGTCAAAGGGCACGGAAAGGTTCTCAACAATTATGAGAACCCTTTTAAAATCGGTCAATTCTGTGCTTTTAGAAGCGCCTTTATTCACGGCTCGTGACGTTTCAGAGTTGGTTCAAGAATAGCCGAAGCGGGCCAATCGCCTTGCCATGAACTTATCATGGCCTTTTGGATGAATGCGAGGCTGGTGGGCGCGAAGCGCTCGAAGTCCATTGACAAGCATCGGTTGATGCCAACCCACGCGAAAGTCCGCTCGACGATCCAGCGTTTGGGCAGCACTTTGAAGCCGGGTTGGGTTCGTTTAACCATCTCCATGGGCCTCGGCCTCACGGCTTGCGCGATCGCCTCTGATATGCGCCATGCCGCAGATTGTCGCGATGAAGGGGAAGCGTCGGGTGAGCCGATCGAACACAAGGGCCGCGCCATCACGATCCTGGACGCCGGCCGAATGCACCTCGGCCTTGAGGATCAGACCCAACGTATCTAGCAGGATATGGCGCTTGCGTCCCTTTACCTTCTTACCGGCGTCGAACCCGATATCACCGCGTGCTTCGGCGCCAGTCTTGACCGACTGGCTGTCGATGATGGCGTAGGTGGGACTGTCGTCGCGGCCCACGAGGTCGCGGGTCTTACAGTAAAGAGCGTCATGGATGGCCGCCGCCCAAGTGCCGTCGCCCGTGAACCGCTTGAAATAGAAATGCACCGCACTCTTCGGTGGGAAATCCTTCGGCAGAAGGCTCCATTGGCAACCCGACTGAAGAAGATAGAAAATCCCGTCAAACACAGCCCACAGGTCCGTCTGGCGCTCACGGCCGCGCATGGCTGCGGCGGCATCAACGGTTCGATCATTCGACACTCCTCACCGATCGTAACGTTTGCGTAACGCGGCCGGCTGCGGTCATGATCCGCCCAGGGGGAGGGTGTCCAAGCCAGTCGATCATACTTGTTCCTGACAAAACACGGAGAATCAAACTTGCTCCCTTCACTTAACCCCAATCCCCTTCTTGGAAAGACACTTACGTAGAACTCCGACGCTGTTTGCAGAAGGAGAAATCTGACGGTTCTCTTGAAAATCTGTTTCGTAGCGGTTGGCGTCCTGATGATTGATCATGGGTAAACGAAAGGTTTTTATCCGCTGGATCCTTTGCGAAGCTGAAATAATCGTTGGCCTGGTCACGCCAAAATGCGTTGATGGTTCTTCCGTCGGTAGCCAGCCCCCCGGTTTCCCTTAAATATCGCACCGTTTCCCAGAATAGACGGTCATATCCCGGATCGCGGGCACCGCCGAAGACGATGGGGTGCCACACCAGGGAAGCGCATCCCCCTTTCACGCAGACATCATCGATGATCGTCTTCAATGCTGGCCAAGCGCTCGATCCCTTCAAGTGAAGGTAACTGCGGAGCGTGACGTCCATGACAAAGAGGCTGATCTCAAGGACGTCATAGGGACGGTCTTCGGCAAGGCAATACGGAAAATACGGATAGGAAAACCCCGCACGCGGCCCCGGCCGGTCGGGGAAGCCCATCGACATGTCGTACTGGATTCCTGCCCGCTCCTGGGCCGTGAAGAGATTATCGTAATCAAAGGACAGATAATGCTGGCGCGAGCCAAGGGGCCGGCCCAGTCGCCGCGAAAGGAGGTCTACCTCGTCCACATACCAACGGGGCTCCTCGGTGGACCGGTAGCTTCCGTGCAGACAGAGATCGAATCCGTTATCGATGATGACGCGCAGATAGTCTCGGATGCGATCGTCTTCGAACCGATACCTGACATCGTTGGGGTGCTTGCGGCCGACGGCCACCTGGTAGGATGCGCGTACATCCAACTCTTTTTCGCGCTCGATGATGTCCGGAACGCAGCCGTAAGGGTCCCGGCCGCGAACCAGGGCGTTCATCAAACCCAAGGCCGCCCGTACCGCGTCGCCCGGGTCACGATGGCTGAAAAGATGACGCACTACCGTCTTCGCGCCCTGAACGGCGTTATCGACAAAACCGGATGGAATGAAATCGACGTCATGGGAGAGAACCCAAGCGTAAGTGGTGCGCTGCGGCCATTTAAGTTTGGGCCAGGGGCTCACGCCGTGTTGCTCGCACAACGCGTTCAGCCGTTCCATGACCCGGTGGAGGTATCGATCGACGATGTCCTGCGGGAGGTGCAGCCGCGCGAAGACGCTCATCGAGTACATCTCTCGAGCCTGTTTGCCAGGTGCGCCTGAACGTTCGGACCACGAGGACAGGAAATAGAATGCGTTGGCTATGAGATCGCAAGGAATGGCGAGCGCGCTCTTGAACTCGGCATCATCGCCCGGCAACACGATCGCCAACCCGTCGACGACCGCGGGTGCTTCGGCGTCGTCCGTGTCATGTTCAAACAAGCGCCACGACCGAGGACAATGCGAGATCACCAGGCACCGGCCCTGCGGCCATGACGGCTCGGTCTTGGAAGAGCCATACAAGATCCAGGGACCATCCGGCGGCGGCTCGCGAGAGTAGATCACGGGGATCCCGGCCGCCATGAACAAGGTATCAAATACATAGCGAACCTTCGGCATCAATGCCTCGGCGCAACCCGGCACAATGTGAAGAGGCTTAGTGCTCACGAATGTTGCCCCCGCCTCCTCCGACCGGTTGTTCGCGGGATGCACCCGTGCGAACCGCGCCCTCCACCGCCACATGGCGACGGCGATCGTGCGGCGTTGCGTGTCGTGGTGACGGTCCAAATGTGGTTGCCTGTCGGCGCGTTGATATACGTGATTCTGCCTTTGGGTAATCAATGGCGATAATCAGAAAGATCGTCCAAAGGGGATGGAGCCCGACTAATGTCGCTTCACTGTAGTTATAGAAAATAAAGGCGAAAAAAAATCCAAGCCTTAAACGAGCGAATTCGAAATCCGTCAATAATTGGCGACTTATCTTGTTAAATGTGGATATTATCAATGCCAGCAACAGGAAAACACCGATCGCTCCAAGCTGCAAATAGGTCTCAATATAACCGTTGTGTGCCTGATTGATCCTTGGAAACAAATTTTTCGCCCAAACCGCCTCGAGCCGGGGATCCAGCCAGAAGCTCTCGAAGCCGAAACCGAGAAATGGGCGGTCCTGCAGCACGAGGACCTCCCGCCAGATAAAGGTTCGGTCCGTCAACGTCGGGTCACGTCCGAGCAGTTCGATCACGGTCGCAGAAACGTCAAAGGTCACCTCGGCCACAATGGCAACCAGAACGGCGACAATGACGTAGACACCCAGGTATCTCCAGTCCACGCCCCGCCAGCCCAGCACCAAGATGATCGCCGCGCCAACTACGAAGGCGGCCAGCGACGTCTTGCTGTCGGAGATCGTCAGCAGCCAGGCGATCATGCAGAGGAAACCGGCACTGAGAACCAGCTCTTGCTGACTCACGCGCCGACTGTCGATCCGTCTCGTCACTAGCAGATTCCATAAGAAAAACAGGCCGAAGATCATGCACAAGAACCCTAGATAGTTCTTGTTCAAGCCGACCTCCGTTATTGAAAGCTTCGCCAGTCCAAGCATCAAAACTGCGACCGTACTGCGGATAATATTTCACGAACAGAATCGATAGTGGCATCAACACGTAGGCGCATCGCTTGAGAACCGTCCGCAAAGCATTGGTTGGATTGGGATCCGTAAGAATGATCAAGGCCATCACGGGATGGCCGAACCACTTTATCCATCGCTTGAACGCGATGAGCGGAAAATCGGACCAGACGACGGACACCAACCCATAAATGACGAGGGCCGTCAGCCACGGATTATTTCGCGCGAGCCTGACGAGCGCGATCCGCCTACGCACGAGAACGACTATCCCTGCCAAAATCAGCGACCCGAAGTAGGCCGCGTCGACCGGACTGCCTTCGCTTCCATCGTCAACGACGGCCCCGGAACCAAGGTTCATCCATTGGGAAACGAAACGTGAGCCGATGATTGCCAGCCAAAGCACCGGCAGCCACAATGCCGCGCTGCCCCTCTCTTCCTTGCGAAAGTCGCGAGCAAACAGAAAAAGGATGAATGCAGTGGTGAGGACTAGCGCGACGGAAGATGGCATTATGGTGGCTCACCCCCCTCTATTTGCCTGATGTATAAGCCATTCCCTAACTGCCCATCGCCGCGCGCCGCGCAAGCCCGGCGGCATCCCGCTCATTGGTTTAGACCCTCAACCAACGCAGCCTGCGACGTCTTCGCTGTCGCCGCACCTAGTCTCGGTGCATCCCTGACAAAATTCGCAGCGACCTGCTTCATCTTACAGGTCAAGCAAGGTGCGGTACACTTCGTTCGTGATTGCGCCGACCTTCCTCCACGAGTAGTTGACGTTGGCGAATTCCTGGATCTTTGGCCTCGTCGTCTCCAAATTCCGGTACATCTCGCTTGAGAAATACGTCTGGATTGCTCTGGCCAAATCAACGTGATCCCGCGGTCTGCAAACAAACCCTGTCTCGCCTTCGACAACGCATTCCTTGAGCGACCCGGTGTCCGTTGCGATGATGGGCAAACCGAAATTGTATGCCAAGAAAGGGAGACCACTTTGATATATAGAAGTATACGGTAAAACCAATACATCCGCTGCCTTGAAATATATCTCAACCTCCTCATCCGGTATATGACGGTTGACAAGAATAATATGGTTCATCATTTTTTCCGAATTAAGCGAACCCTCTATATCACCCCAGTATTTTTCGTTGGATGCTTTTACCTTCCCCGCAATGATGATGCGAAAATCGGCATAATGTTCGGCGAGTTGCGGGAGTGCGGTAACCAAATAACTCAAGCCTTTATAAGGGGCGATCCGCCCAAAAAATAGAATTGCCTTTTCATCCCGACCCAATCCCAGGTGGTGCTTGGCTTCATCATTGGTAAGATTTGTCGTGGGGAAAACATCGTTGATTCCGAATGGAATTGTGCTCACTTTTTCGTCGCGCACGCCGAACTCCGCACAGAGTTCACCACGCATTTGTTCTGAATGGACGAAAATGTGGTCCGCGAGGCGATATTGGATTCTGAGGGAAAGCCGATTGACTATGCTGTCTCGCGAGTCTCGCCTAGCAGCATTTATATTGTGGGCCGTAAGTGTAATCTTTCGACCCGTCAGCCGATAGTACAACATCAACACAGTTCGGTCAAATATTTCAAACTTATTGTTCCACAATATATGAAATATACGGGGCTTGGCAAACACAGCATATTTTAGTAGTCGAATATAATAAACAAATATTCTAAGAGATTTTTTTGCCAAACTAGCGTCTTCACTCTGGTCGCCGCGCAGATTAAGAAAGCTTATCAGCGGATTGTTGTCCAACTCCCGGCAGTTCACGGTGTCGCTACCGATAAAATCCACCGATATCCCTTGTTCAAGCAGCGCGGACGCCAGCCCGAGCGCATACGTCTTGTCATCCGCGCCGGTCAGCAGCGCCACCCCAATGCCGGCATCCGGCCCCTGTGTCTGCATCATGTCTGCGGACTCGGGGGCATTAGTCTCGACACTCATTTTAATACCATGGAGCCGTTGTTAATGTGTCATAAGCGAGGTGAACCGCTTCTTCATGCGTCGCGGATCGGGTGCGCAGCCCCATTCGCGACGTAAAAGTAACATACGGAAAAAACGTGCCTCCGGGCAATAGAATCACATGTTCGATGTTGACCTTTGTATGAAAGGCCCCTATTGGGGTAATAATTTTTCGTAAAAATCCACGACGAGTCACTAGAATTACCGTTGATTCACTTGCGAGAAAAAGAACAAAACCTTAATCTACGGCCGCGAAGGCTGGAGCCATCGAGCGGGGATTCGCGATCTGGGGTCACGAAGGGTAAGGGAAACATGTCGGTCGTTCGTTCTCGCGCGCCACTGCGTCTGGGTCTCGCCGGAGGCGGGACGGATGTATCGCCGTACTGTGACGAATTTGGCGGGTATATCTTGAATGCCACTATCTCGATGTATGCCTATGCGACCGTGGAACCCTGGCGGAAGGGAATGGTTCGCTACACGTCCGCAGAGCGCGCGGAAGCCATTGAAGCGCCTTGGAACGCCGATCCCCAGCAACTTCCGTCCTTTTTGCGTCTTCACCATGCAACGGTGCGTCGTATTGCTCGCGACTTCTGCGGAGACGAGCCACTCCCCGTTTCGATCACCACTTCCTCCGACGCGCCACCAGGGTCAGGATTGGGCTCGTCTTCGGCCGTGGCCGTGGCCATTGTAGAAGCTCTCCGCAGTCACCTCAAGATTCCGCTAGGCGAGTACGAAGTTGCGCGATTGGCTTATGACATCGAGCGTGTCGATCTTGCACTCGCGGGCGGAAAACAAGACCAGTACGCAACGACATTCGGTGGGTTCAATTTCATCGAGTTTTACGCCGGCGACCGCGTTTTGGTAAATCCCCTCAGGATCAGCGATTTGGTCATCGCCGAACTTGAAGCGTCCATGATTCTCTTTTTTACCGGGCGGTCCCGCGATAGTGCTGCCATTATCGAGGCTCAGACAAAGGCGCTGAACTCCGAGGTGTCGCTGAACTCGATGCACGAACTGAAGAAAGACGCGCTGGCAATGAAGGAGCAGCTGCTCCGCGGCAATATTCGGGGGATGGGCGAGGTGCTGGCGCGAAGTTGGGAGGCAAAGAAAAAAACATCCAGCCAAATTAGCAATCCGGATATCGATGACATACATGCCGCCGCTGTTTCTGCCGGTGCCTACGCCGGCAAACTCTCGGGGGCGGGCGGTGGCGGATTTTTTATGTTTCTGGTCAAGCCTGAACGGCGCAACGATGTGTTGCGGGCGCTAGCGGACAAGCGGGGGCAATTCTTCGCTTGTCACTTCACCGATCGAGGCAGCATCAGCTGGATGGCAGGCGATTCGATCCGATGAGCAAGCGCGAAGATCAACACTGTGTATTCCTGCCATAATGGGAAACCAATGCAAAAAAATCTCGATCTGATTCTGGATTCCATTCGAGAGACGGCCGGTAACCTGGCGGTCCTGGAGGAAAGCGCTGTGCAAATAGAGCATATTGCCTCTCGCCTGATCAGCGTATTAAGAGCCGGTGGCAAGGTCATGTTTTGCGGCAATGGCGGTTCGGCCGCGGATGCGCAGCACCTGGCGGCCGAGTTGGAAGGCCGGTTCCTGGTAGATCGGCCCCCGCTTCCCGCCATCGCGCTGACAGTCAACACATCGTCCCTGACGGCGATCGCCAATGACTACAGCTATGACGACATTTTCGTCCGTCAGGTTCGCGGCCTCGGAACGGCACAGGATGCATTGGTGGGCATCTCGACAAGCGGGAACAGCGCCAACGTGATCAAGGCACTCGCCGCGGCCCGAGGCATGGGAATGCTCACTATCGGCCTGACTGGGCAGAAGGGCGGCATGATGGAAGCCGAATGCGACCTGTGCCTGAAAATGCCATCGGTTTCGACGCCGCGGATCCAAGAGATGCACATTCTTGCGGGCCACATCGTATGTCATATCATCGAGAATGAATTCGCTTGAGCGGGTGCCAATGCTTCAGTGCGTCATCCTCGCGGGCGGTTTGGGTACACGCCTCGGCGCGTTGACGGCGGATACGCCAAAACCAATGCTGCCCGTGGCGGGGCGCCCCTTCCTGGAGCATCTTATCGGCGAAGTCTCCCGCTTCGGAATCGTTCGCTTCATTATTCTCGCCGGGTACCGTGGCGATGCTGTGTCCGCTCATTTCTCGCGGCCCTTTCAGGGACCAGATGGAACGCCTATCTCGATCCGAGTGATGAGGGAACCGGAACCGCTTGGAACCGCGGGAGGCCTCAAGTTTTTTGCCGATAGTCTCGACGAGCGTTTCCTCGTGATGAACGGGGACTCCTACCTGGACTTCAACATTCTTCGCCTTGTCTTTCCCGCGCTCGACACCGGATCTGCAATCAGAATAGCGGTAAGGCGCGACGAAAACCCCGGACGTTACGGTTCCGTAGGAATCTCCGGTAAACGCGTCGTTCATTTCGCGGAAAAACGCTCGGGTGGGGGCCCGGGTTTGATCAATGCTGGAATCTACCTGGTCACGCGAGACATACTGTCTCTCATCGAACATACACCATGCTCCATGGAGACAGATGTCATTCCCCGGCTGGTGGCGGCCGGAAAAGTCGAGGCACAGCCGTTTGACGGCGCGTTCATCGATATCGGCATACCATCGGAGTACGAGCGTGCGCAAAATTTGTTCCCCATTCGCCGTGGTGCCGTTTTCTTCGACCGGGACGGCGTTCTCAACGAGGATTCGGGATACACGTATCGCATCGAAGACCTGCGTTGGCTGCCCGGTGCACGGGAAGCCATTTGTGCCGTCAACGATAGTGGCCGATTTGCTTTCGTCGTCACCAATCAGGCGGGCATTGCCCGTGGCCATTACGACGAGAACGCCGTCAACCGGTTTCACGCGGCGATGCAGGCCCAGCTTGCACTGCTCGGCGCGCACGTCGACGCCTTCGCCTTCTGTCCACATCATCCCGACGGTATCGTACCCGAGTACGCGCATCCGTGCGCCTGCCGCAAACCCGCGCCGGGGATGATCAATGAACTGCTCCGTCACTGGCCGGTCAATACGAAAGATGCCGTCATGATCGGTGACAAAGCCAGCGATTTGGCGGCCGCGACCGCGGCGCGTATCGAGGGGCGACTTTACAGGGGCGGTGACCTGTGCCAATTCGTCTAGTTGAAATCTGCAAGTGACGAAGGGCGAGATCAGATTGGCCGGAAAAACTGTCACCGGCATGCTCATTAGCAGAGACGCGGCGAAGCGGGCAAGGCGTGGAACGGGGGAGCGGGCAGGACGTATGCGTTTGGGTGCACGGAGCAAACGCCAACCGCTGCACATTAATCACCTGCGATAGGTCAGGGCAGCAAGAAGGTTTTGAGCTATGCGGATATGGATTTCTGGTGTCGGCGGAATGATGGGCTCGCACCTCGCCGAGATGGCTTTGGATGCCGGTCACGACGTTCTTGCCACCTATTACAAACCGACCATCGATCTGCTCGACGTCCAGTCGTTGCCGTTGCAAGAGGTGGATGTGCGCGACTGGTGTTCGGTGTACGATTCTCTGGAACGATTTCGCCCCGATGCCGTCTTTCACCTGGCGGCTCAGAGTTACCCCACGGTGTCGTGGCAGCGACCCACCGAGACGCTAGAGACGAACGTCATCGGAACCGCGAATATCTTCGAATCCATGCGCCGGTTGGGATCGAAAGCGCGCGTCATTGTCGCCGGGTCCTCCGCGGAATACGGCGAGGTTGACGCCGACAAAATGCCGATCCGCGAAGATACCTCTTTGCTGCCACTTCATCCCTACGGGGTATCGAAAGTGGCGACGGATCTGCTTGCTTTTCAATATCATGCAAGCTTTGGCACCGATACGGTGCGCGTCAAAATCTTCAATTGCACCGGCCCCCGCAAAGTGGGAGATGCGTTGTCCGATTTCACCCGGCGAACGGCGTGGCTGGAGCGCCATCCGGAGGAATGCCGCATCCGTGTGGGCAATCTCGCGACCAGGCGGACGATCGTCGACGTGCAGGACTTGAACCGGGGTCTTCTGTTGCTTTTGGACAAGGGCGATAGCGGAGCTGTCTACAATCTCGGCGGCTCGACGGCTTATCTCATGGAGGATCTGCTGGCATGCGTTATTGATAAATCAGTCCGCAATGACATTGTTCCGCATGTCGATCCCGCACTTTTGCGCCCCACCGACGAACCGATCATTTGGGGCGACAGCACCAAATTGGCTGCAGTCACGGGCTGGCACCAAACAATTCCACTGGAAACAACCGTTCAGAGCATGTTGGACTACTGGCGCCAAAAGCCAGACGCGGCTCTTATCGTGTGAACCCGCGAGACAATACGATACGTTTTGCAAGCCACGCCGCCCGGCGCATTGCATTTCATGCACCAGTGGAATGCGCAGCTTGCCGAAGGAGCGTGCGATCGACTGCTTCCAGAGTGACAACGGAGGCGATTTCTCGCGTGTAGTTTCTTCGACCGGCGACATGATCCGCGACGATGGACGGCAGGAAACGGGAATCCCAATAAGGCATGCGCCGGGTCTGGGCATCGCTAAGCACGTCTTTTATGTGATCCGCCAGTTCGCGACGGAACCAGCTACGATAAGGCAAGAACTGGTGTAAACCGAGAAGTCGGAGTTTGGCGACGGGCGCGAAGAGGGGGTCAAACGGTGACAGCCAATGGGGCAGGCCGGCCTTATGAAGGTAATCGAGCTTGAAAGTCGCTTCCCGGTGCAGCCGTCTAAGCCTGTAAAACGGACCGGAACCTAGCCAGACGACGCCCCTGTCGGTCGGTATCGCGCCAAGGGAGGGATTGCCGCCGTTGATCAAACGCAGGGCTGCCCGAGCTGAATGTCGCGAAGAGTCCGGCGCTCGAAAAGCGAGTCCGACGATCTCGTTGTCGAGATAAGGCGTACGAAAGATCAACTGCGATCTGCAGGCGGCGAGAGTGCCGAAGAGATGCCAGGGAATTTCGCGAAAGGCAGCATGGGTGACCGGGTGGATGTCGGCTCGAGACGCGACTTCCGCATCGACCAGTCGAGCGAAATCAGCGTCGAGCAGTGCACGTGTCAGGCGCGTGGGCTTGAACGTGGAGACGCTGCGCAGAATTTCGCTGCCATAATTGCCCGTCAGCCGAATTGGCGACAGTCTGCTCGCCAAGCCGGTCAGATAGATTTCATGCGCACCAAGTGCACCGGCACAGCCGTCGGTGATGAATGCCGTTCGGTCCACGTGGCGCCCGTAGTCGGCGAGAAAATCGGCGCCGATGCGCAGTGTGTGGTGCTCGAGCCCGCAGGTTCGCGCCACCTGCGCTCCCACGCGTGCATCCAGCGTGGTGCCGGTTTGTCCCGCGTAGGTATAACAGACCGGTCTGACTCCGCTGTCGCCAATGCAGGCCATGATCATGCGGGTGTCGAGACCGCCGGTGATCGACAAACCTAAAGTGCGCTCCGAAGATAGATACCGGGGCAGCACCCTTCTGAACGTTTCTGCGAATGCGTCTTCGAAGGCCTCCTCGGTCAGGGACGGCTGCGCCTCCCACGCCTCGGGCTCGAAATACCGCTCCTTGCGACACGATCGGCCACCGTCGAATCGCCAAAGCGAGCCACCGGGCAATCGTTTCACGTTCCGGAACATCGTCCGCGTCTCCAGAGTGCACCCGTATTTCAGGACCTGCGCCACTCCATGATCGTCGAATGACCTCAACTCCGGCAACACGCGCAACAGTGCCTTTGCTTCGCTGGCAAAGAACGTCGTGCCATCCTTTTCGTGCACATAAATTCTCTCCATGCCGTAACGATCGTTGAACAGCAACGCGATTTTTCGTTTCGGGTCGATCAGCAGACCACTGAACAGACCGTTCAGGTTCGCAACGAAATCGCTCCCATACACTTCATAGAGCCGGAGCAACGACCCTGCGTCAGGAGAACTCGTCAATATTCCCCCACCATCGGCTCCCCCGGCTTTCGCGTGGGTTGGGAAACACTCCCCCGAAAAGGCGAGGACAGCCCCGTCGGGCGCCACGGCGTCGGACTCCCGCGCCGCAAACGAGCCTGCATGCGCGACCCAACCTCCATATGCACCGATTTCGGGAACACAATGCATCCCCGAAACGCAGGAGGGATCGTGCTTCATGCTGTCGATCATCCGGCGAACGAGGCGCCGACATTCGTCCGGCGGTCCGGGTCCGATTATTCCTGCGAACTCCGGGCATGTTCTGTCCACCTTTTATATGCAATGCAACACGGGCCCGCACGCAAATCCTGTCACCCATGGACAGCAATGAGCAACTCATCTGGACACGGTTGCTTGCCAACGGCAGGTCCCGCACAAGTGCCCGTATTGTCTTACTACGCCCGAAACTCGTGCCACATGTTTCGTAGGCGTTTCAGTGACGTTCTAGTCCCTTGGGGCAGCATCGCTTTCAATCCGCGATGGGCTCCGCATCTCAAGGCAAGCTCCCCTTTCCGGCTGAGAGCGATATAGTACCGCGGAACGTCAACCTTTTCGAACCCACAGCGTCTCTTGAACTCAGAGAGCGAGTCATCGGTCCAAAAGAGATAGATCAAATAACCCAATCCACGCTCCACACAGACCTCGACGGCCTTGGCGATCATTGCATTATTTGGAGACTTGTCACGATGCCGGATGCTGGAGATGATCTGTCCCGTGACGCCAAACTTTCCCGCATCGCCCAACATCAGAAAACCAATCATCTCTTCCTCATGGTAGGCGCCGATCATGGACTCGCGATATATAAATCGCGAGAATTGGCTCTTGACGGTGGCAAAGTTCTTGCCGTAATGCCAAAATTTCCGACCTTGTCGGATCGGCAACTCGTTGAAAATGGCTGTCATCCCTCTTACGAATTCATCATCGTAAGTGGTCTGTTTGACTATAACACCGTCCTTTTCCGCCTTCCGAATTTGGTTCCTCACGCGTGATTTTATCTGATTCCTCCACCAGTGATCGTACGTCTTAATGGAAAGGACCGCTATTTGGTCCCACTCAAGATGAAACGGGTATTGGGGCTCGATCTCCGGCATGCGCTGCCAGAAGGTCAACAGGTCGGGTTTAGATCCCACGCCCTGCTCGAATGCGGTCAGCACTGCGTAAGGATCCTGAAGATCCTCATACCATTCGTCTTCTAACCGAACCGTGGTGACCGGTCCCGGGCTTATCGTGAAGGTCTGCCCATTAATCCGAATGCAGTTGATCCGGCTCGGCCTGCCGTTAATCAACGTTTCTTTGGTGAAGATGGCGTTGTCCGACAAATCGACATGTGATGCATCCGACATCGAATTCGTCCTCGGCGGATTGCTCACGTCTGGCACCTCTGTGGGCCAAGCTGAAAACGGCTGACGAGCAGATGCTTAAGGCGAGTCATTTGTTCGCGGCGGTGAAATGCCATGAGTTCGGGCGAGACAGATCTCTCGCGTCGTGTAACCCAAGAGCAGAAATAACCGAGAAGCAGGAACACTCCCCCCACAACATAAGGTTTCTTGGTCATCTGAAAGGTGCCCCTGCATACTTGCCACAGCGGGTGGCCGCCGAGGAAGAAGTCCTTTTTGCCGTAATGGAACCGAGCTTTCAATTCATTGCTGCCCGCGGTCCCCATTTTCCGATGGTGACAGAACGTTCGATCGGCGAAAGAACGGGTCGTCCATCCCTTCATTCGTGCGGTCGTGACCGCAATCCAGTCGATCCCTCCGCCCTTCACGGGCACGTATCCACCGATGTCCTCGAAACACGCCCTGCGAAAAAGCTGGCACTGGCCGTTGACGTGGTCAACATTTATGAAGCTGTCGCGGAACGAATGAAAGTCGCCTTCGACGTAGTGGGTGCCGGCGACCCCAAGCTCGGGCATCGTTTCGAACTTGTCCAGGAGATAGGCCATGAAATCCTCTCCGAACGAGACGTCGGCGTCGATGTTTCCGATGATGTCGAAAGGCAGTCCGTCGACCCGTCGGTAACCGGCATCGAACGCTCTTACTTTTGCCGCGAAGTGGCGTTCGCTGTGCTCGGGCAGCCGTATGAGCTCCAGCCACGGTCTGCCGTCCCGATATTTTTCCACGATCTCGTCAGTGCCGTCGGTGGAGCCGTCACTGACGATTACCCAACGCTCCGGCAGTACGGTCTGCGCAATCACGGACTGAATGGTTTTTTCGATAAAAGCCGCTTCGTTGTGCGCCGGCGTGATAAGAACGTAAGGCAATGCCATGATGTTAGCTCGATGCCGCCACGGCTTGTGACGCCAGTCGCGCGGACTGACTCGATCGCAGCCATTCCTCGAGCACAACAAGGTTGAAAAGCGCCTTGTAATTATCGCTCCTGCCCGAGCGATGGTCGTCGAGCAAGCCCTTCACCGCTGCCGGCCTCAGGTAATCGAACATCAACGACGAACCATCGAGAAGGTAGCCTTCCATGCTGCCGCCGACGGCGTTCTGGAACCAGTCATCAACGACGTCCACCGCGAAGCCGCGCTTTTTTCGTTTCAGGATCGTCGCCGGCAAGAACTGTTGACAAACTTTTCGGTGCAGCCATTTTCTTTGGCCGCCCCTCACCTTGAAGGCGGCGGGTAGCCTCTCGACATATTCGACGATCTCCCGGTCGAGATAGGGGACGCGCACCTCGAGACCGTGGGCCATCGACAACTTGTCGGCGTACATCAGCAGCTTGTCGGGAAGGGACGATCTGATTTCCAGCGCCTGGAAACCGCCAAGTTCATCGGTCCCATCGGTGAGTGGTTCCAGCTCCCGCCAGCACGCGTCGATCCCGCCCTTTTCTCCCTCGGGGGCCATCCCGTCCCGGAACAGGCCGTTGACTTTCGAACCGGGCAAGATTGAGAAAACGTTCTGGTAGCGCTCCAGGCGACTTTTTGCCGCCAGACTGGAAACTCCTCGTTTGAGTGCCGGATTTCGGGGCAGGCGATCGATCCCGGTTTCCAGCCCGCGTCTCATCCAGCGCGGAAGCCGTCGCCAATAATCGCCGTACCGGACACCGAGATGGCGGGTGTAGCCGCCAAACAACTCGTCCGGCCCTTGTCCGACAAGGGCGACCTTGACGTCTTCGCGAGCGCGCTGGCAGACAAAATACATCGGCACGATGGACGAGGCTTCAATCGGTTCCTCGAGGGTGGCGACGATCTTCGGCAGGCAATGCTCGAAAGTCTGCCGAGTCAGCTCGACTTCGGTGTGCCTGGCTGAAAAGATCCGCGCGGTCTCGGCCGCATCGGACAATTCGTCATCCCTGTATTCGGATTTCCCGTATCCGACCGTGTACGCGGGCCAGTCTTCGCCGTAAAGCGACATCAGTCCAAGCAGGAGCCCGGAGTCGACGCCGCCACTGAGCAGAAGGCCAACGGGGACATCGCTGATCAGCTGGCGTTTGAGGGCACGCTTGTAGATGTCGAATAGCTCCTCGCTCGCCTCGGCGTCGGACTTTGGCGGCGAGAACGGCCGCGGCCGGAATTGATACCAACGCTCGACGCGCGATCCGCCCTTTTCAAAGATCGCCATTGTGCCTGGGGCAAGTTTGCGAATTCCCGCATAGAGCGTCAGCGGCGAAGGCGTGTAGCTGTAGCGCAAGAGTTGAGCGAGGGCGTGAGCGTCGACGCCCGGTCGTTCCGGCATCGCGGCGAGTATTGCGCGGATCTCCGATCCGAACAGAACCGAGCCGGCATCGACTTTATAATAGAGGAGCTTGATGCCCATTGCATCCCGGGCCAGGACGAGACGTTGGCTGTGTTCATCCCAAAGGGCGAGGCCGAACATGCCATTGAGATGATTGAGCACCTCCAAGCCCCACTGGTTGTAGCCGTGGATGATTACTTCCGTATCGCTCTGGGTGCGAAAGGTGTGACCGAACCCCTCGAGCTCACGGCGAAGCTCGAGAAAATTGTAGATTTCGCCGTTGAAGACGACCCAGACCGACTGCTCCCGGTCCGACATCGGCTGGTGCCCGCCCTCGATGTCGATGATCGACAGCCGCCGGAAACCGAGACCGAGCGCCCCGGAGAAATAATAACCTTCGTCGTCCGGCCCCCTGTGCACCAAGGATGCTGTCATTGCCTTAACCACATTCGGCGTGATCGGCTTTTGACTCTTAAAATTATACTGACCGCAAATGCCGCACATGAACGTGAAGCCCAAAAAAGCTACGCTGATAGGATAAAGAGATGATCGTCGGCAACTCGAAAGTGAGGTGCAAACCGGCTAATGGGTTGCTTTTCCCCTCATCATCGACTCGAGCAATAAACACAGACTTCTAAACATTTGCGATTGCGCCCATCGATGCATCGGGACATTGTCCCATCCTACCAGAAGGCGTCTCGACCGGAAAGAACCATCGGGCTTCTGCCAACGGGCAAGCAAATCCCCGAGCGTTGTATCCAAGCGGGCGTCCAGATCGGGGGAGCGGCCACGCAGCAGGACCGCCAGATTGATGCATTCGGCATAGTCGTAAAGTTCCTGGCGGTAGACCGTCAGCCGCGGCGCGCGGGAAAACGGTATCGGCAATCCGTCGTCGTCGAACAGGTGGGCGACGTAGTAGCGCACTCCGGCATCGATCGCCGCACGGCAGCCTTCGTGTCCGGTCAGGTGCTCGATCTTGGCCAGGGCTTTCAGAACGAAACAGGTGTGGAAGTGATCGACGAAATCCCGGATGCCGTCGGTGGCGTACGGCCATGACCCGTCGGGCCGCTGCGACCGAAGCACAAAGTTGAGATTGCGCTCGGCGATTTGCCGGTAGTCGTCGCGCGAGAACTGCAGCGCCGCGCTCGTCATTAGAAAGGCCCGGTAGGCGCTGGCGTTAACGACATTTCCTTTTGTATCAAAGGGGTTATATCCGGCGGTCGCTGAGTCGGCCGAGATCTCGCGATCAGGGATGTCGGTGGCGGCGTGCTCGGCCGCCGAGCGCATCACGTCCAGCCAATGTTTGTTGCCGTCGAGTCGGTAGACCGACGCGAAAGCCTCGTAGGCATAGGGGGTTGTCGTGATCAGCGGCGTGCCTGCCTTCATCACCCCGGTTCGCGTCACCCAGTCGAACGGATAGCCCCAGCAGAAATGCTGATATCCGGGACACCGCGTTGCTTCAAGCACCTTCAGGAAGTGGACCGCGCGCTCGTAATCGGCCGTGTCGCCGGTCACCTCCGAACGCAGCGCGAAGCCCATGGCATAGTGGGCATCGGCGATCGGAAAGCGCTGCTTGTGCCAGAACAACCGTCGCGTGGCCGGGAAAAAGGCTTCGCAGAGGATGATCGGCGCAACGACAAGCGTCCCCAGCCGAGGCCGGCTATAGTAGAGCGCCTTCGCCTTCCCGCCGAGCCCGCCGGCATAGAAGCTCTGATGGTCGTAAGAGGTCTCGCCGAAGCCGTCGAGCCAAGTGGTGAACCGGGAGACGACACGTGCGGATCTCACGTTTGACGTGCTCGCTCCAAGGTTGGCCTCGGTTCAACGGATTGTCCGTCGAAAACCAACAACAATGTGCGGAACCGTGAGGATTTGGCTTGCTGCTCGAAACACAAGTTCCCGCGCCTACAGCAACATCCTGTCGCCATAACGCGTGCGCGCAGCTTCGCATTAGACACAAAGGCTTTCATCCGCCTGACCGCCTTCCAGCCGAACGAGCCTTGAGCGGTCGATACTTCCAATTCAGCTTGGCGGTGTAATCTCTCCTCCCAGTTCCCGCGCAAGCTCCAGATTCCGTCGAAACAAGTCCTCTCTGTCTGGGTACCAAAGCAATTGCCCAAATCGATACAGTTCTGAAGTAACCTACACGCTCGCTGCTCTCGTCCTGTCGCTGTCCTCCAGAGATCGGAGGTAGCTGATACACAAGGCGGACGGACAGAGAATAAGAGATTCACACGCGCGATCCGACACGGCCCGGCTGACGCTGCCGACACTGCCCTGTCGGTAATACACTCGCGCGTTTGGAACGAATCGCACTCGCTCGGACGCTCTTTCACAAGCCTTGCGAAGTACTCTCCGTCGTCGTCTAACGATAAACGCTCATCCCACGGCCCCGCCAGCTCTGTCAATCTGCGACTGACCAGCCATGACCCCGATTGGCCATCCAAAGGTTCAGTGTAAATCTGTTCAGGAGGAAATCAACGGGCTCTAAATCCTGCCACAGGGGGGTGGGCGTAAACTTGGCCTTGTGCGGCTGATAAGCAAACGTACCAAAGGCCGATGACAGCAAGATGCGGTTAGACGCGCCGCTCTCGGCTCCGCAAAGTTGTTGAGAAATTTTATCGGGAGAAAGCAAGTCGTCGGCGTCGAGCCACTGAATATAATCACCCTGTGCAAAAGTGAGGGCTTTATTCCTGGCAGCGCTTGCCCCACTATTCGCCTGTGGAATTACCTTAACAAATCGCGACTGGAAATTTCGTGCGACAGAGAGGGTACTGTCCGTTGACCCATCGTCTACGACTATGACTTCTTTCGTTGGCCAGCTTTGCGTAATTGCAGAGGTGATAGCATCAGCTATCCATTTCTCTGCGTTGTGAGCAGGTATCAGAATGGAAACGAGTTGGTGCATTGCCGTCTTAAGCCCCTTCAGAGTCACATCTTGGGTAACTGCTCATTTCGGCCGATGGGGGGGATATAGGGCGATGAGGCGAGGCTTCACGTACGACCGTGCGCTCGGTTGGGGAGACGTAATTCATCCTGGGGATGATTCGGCCGCCGACTTTTGGCAAGCAAAGCAAGCCTGAGAAGAATGCGCTGATCATTGGGCTTTACTCCAGGCTGGCCGAGCCAGAGGCGCGACCCGGCAATCCACCCAAGCATCCGAAAAATGCGTGCACGTCGCCGTCGCGAGGAGCGAAGGCCAACCGACTGGCCAAGGCCGTGCCGGAAGCTTTGGGGGAGGGTTTGCCATTCTCGCTCGGCATGGTAAGCCCTGGCGCTTCGTATGCGTACCACCCATGCGACCAGTTACCGGCGGCTGATGCGCCTGTTTGGCGACCCGCTCGGGCCGGCGTTGAGTGAAGGAGCGTCGGGCAACATTGTCGGCCGCGCCAAGCCGCGCTTCGACGATGTCGCCGAACGATGCCAGTGCGGATGCGGCGCGCACGCACATTGCGCCTGCAAGGCACCCGCATCGGAACCGACGACCGCAGCCTCTGAGACTGAGTGTCTCACACCAACCATATGGTCATCCGTGAGAGCCGCTTCGCCGCCGTGGTCGAGGACGTCAAGGGCACACCGGCTAGGCGATCTGGATTTCCCATCTCTCCGGCGCGTACGCCGGCAAATCCGCGGCCTGGGAAAGCTGCTTGGCTCATCGGCTGCGCGACTGCTTATTCGCTATGGGTGCGCGCAACACGCTGCTTATCCCGCGGACGAACACGCTGCTGGTTCAAACTGCGGTTCTCGCCCGAAGACGAAAGGACCTCGGCCCCACCACTCGCGCCGTCGACACGCGGCCGCCGGACCAGGTGTTCGATGCGGAGATCGATCCCGAACCCGGCAACCGCCACGGCAGGCGGCTGCGAAAACGTTACGCCAAAATTCATGACCACCTGTTGACCTTCCTCAATCATCGTTGGGTCCCGTCCGACAACAAGGGCTCGGAGTGTGAGCTCAGCCCCACCGTCACCTAATGCAAGTTCGCCGGTGGCCTCCACTTCGAGTGGCGCACCAACCTCTTCGCCGCTGCCCGTTCCTTCGTCGGCACCGCCGCACGTCGCCGCATAGATCCGTTGCCAGGCATCCGCTCTACCCTTTCCGCTCAACCGGTTCCCACTATCGGCTTTCTAGTTACCAATAAACCTCATTCGTGTGCATCTGCACGCACCGTTGCGCAGGCCACCCCTCTATTTGTCGCCCATTCCGCGACTTGCTTTAACGACCCGATAGTCCTGATACCACTCACGCGAGTTAGAGCCCTCGAGGGCGCGCAAAAATCTAATTCGCAGTCTGCAAAAAAGGCGCGGACGACAAAGAAATGAGAAAACTCGATATATCGTCTTTGCCAATGTCACTGGCAATACCGGAAAAATTTTGTTAAATAGAAAATATGAAAATACGACAGGTATTCCCTTATGAATTCCAAGAGATTCATAATGTTTAAATTTTTCGTACATTTCCTTTGTCATATACGGAAGGAGCCCCATGGATAGAGTGCGAACAGCCGCAGTATTCAAAATTTCATCAAACGGGTCATCCCATTTGTTTATTAAATAATACCAAAGCTCGTGAACATTTGATGGCGTCGGTACGGGTTCTTCCAAATTATAGACTTGGTGTTCGAGGGGGAGAGCCGCGATTGCTTGTGCCATGTAGTTGTTCCATCCCTGACCTGTGTGATGCCTAGTTATTGAATATTGGACTCTTCTACCCTGTAAATTGCGCTCGCCGAGATTGTTGAGGAGTCGGATGATATTCACTTTGTATTCCTGAATTGTTTCGGCGCGGACCAACACATTGTCCAACGCCACACCGTCTGTTCCATAGGGCGGTGGACAATTAGCGGGCGTTAGAACGACAGGGATACCCTTAATACCGGCTTCCAGTAATGCAGTTGTAGTTCCGAAGGGAAAACCATCAACATAAAGATCGGTTGCCTCATGGACTTTGTCTAGTTGAAACCGTGACAAGACGCCCAAAGTCTTGATACGGGAGTCAAATCGACAAGATGCATCTGTCCAGCGCTTATCCGCTTCAAAACCAACCGCAATCAAGTAAGAATTTGGAACTACCGTAAGTATTCGCTCAAATGTAGCGAGGAAATCTAGCCCATCTATTGGAAGATACTTAAAATATGCTCCAACCGTAAGAATGACAACCCCATTTTGCGGAATTCCCAACAAGTGTTTTGCTTTTTCTCGAGAAATAGATTCAAATGATTCATTGTAAGTGGAAAATGAAGGATCTGGCAATATTATTGGAACAGTCGCACATCTTGGTAGTCCGCGATGCACCGTGGTCCATTGTCTCTCAAGTTCTGATCCACGAATATTGACAACAAGATCAAAAATAGAACCTCCCCGGCCAAAACACATTCGCAGCGTGATTGACCAATATGATTGGAGGACCACCTGGGATGCCGAATGCTGCGCCGCAAACGACTAGGTCTGTAAAGGCAGCATGAATTATTACATAGGTAGCTAGGCTATTCGCCAAATCTCTTAACCAAATCGCGCGCTGGACAAGCGAGTGGGTTTGATTTGCTATATGTACACACCCACCGGTATTGGAGACCGCCTGATAGAAATCATCTTGCAATGGGGTTTGTTGAGAAATAAGTGCGGCGCTATGGACTGCATCGCTAAAGTCGTTTTCCATCCACCTAACCGCAAGTGCTGTCATACCGCCCGCGGAAATAGCCTCCGATAGGATGTGCAGGCAGGTCACTTTTTGTTGGCGTTCTCGTGGAGAAGCCCTGTTGTGGATTTCGCCATTTGGAAGGTTTCGAGCAACAAGTTTCAAAGTTGCTTCGAGTCGCTCTGAGGACAAAATCCGATTCTGCCGAGCGAGCAAATCCAAGCAGCATTGTTAGCACATTTTAGAGCCTCCTCCTGCCGGCCATGATGGCTGTGATCTTCGCTCATGTCGACAAACCAGTCCGCTACCGCATCCGCGAAATCTAGCTTGGATTGAATGTCATTCATGGTTCACGTTCGAGCTATGAAATGGGAGGCGTACGAAGTAGGAACGCAGCCGCACAAGTAGCCAATGTATCGGGTGGGGAAGCCGATCTAGTGGAACTAGACAGAGGAGAACTCCAGTGGAGTAAAATCCACTCAAAAGCGTCATAACTGTCCCCAGCGCCGTCGCCCACAGGGAAGGTAGAGCGTATAAAAGCCGCAAAACACCACTGCGATGGATGAAAGAAACAACAGACCCGTTTTGAACGTTTTCGCCCGACCACCGAAAACCGCTCAGACGCCGTACGACAGCGTAAATCATCACCCCGTGAAAGACGTAGGATCCAAAGAACGCGATGCCGGCGCCGTTCAAACCAAATGCCTTCACGCAAAACCAGGTGAGGCCGACGTTGACCACCGTCCACGCCACCTCGGCGCCGAAATCGGCGTACGATCCGAAGAACGCGATGCCGGCGCCGTTCAAACCGAAAGCCTTTACGCAAAACCAAGTGAGACCGACATTGACCACGGTCCACGCCACTTCGGTGCCGATGAAAATGGCCTGCCGGTTCTTGGCGACGATGATGAAGCCGATCGGCCAAGTGATCACCCGGAGCGCGACGCCGAGGCAGATCCAACGCAGGACCTCCACCGCTTCGGCGAACTTGGCGCTGTAGAACAGGGAAATGACGAGCGGTGCAAAAACAAGTGTGGCGATCACCCCCGGTCCCGCCAGCAACAGGCTTACCTGTGTCTGTTCGTTCACCAAGCGGTTGCACTGAGGATTGTCCGTGGCCACGCCGACCAGACGCGGGTAGAAGTCGGCCCCCATCGCTTGCAGAATGATCCCGACATAGAGGCCGCCCAGGGTCCAGGCCGCGCTGTAGAATCCGGCGGCGTCGAGACCCTCCGTGCGCAGCACGATGGTCCGCACGGCGTAGGATGCGCCCATCATCAGCACGCCGCTCGCCATGAACGCAAATCCCAGCTTCAGAAGGCCGGTAGCTTCCTGCCGGACTTCGACGCGGGTCATTGCCGGCCGCTCGATCTCCACCTTGCGGCTGTACCACCAGGAGATCAAGAGGCCCGACGCGGCGGCAGCCACGAGGGAAGGAGCCACCCCTTCCTCGCCCAGGAAATAAACGAGAACGATGCTAATGACCGTGCCGAGCAGTGCGCCGATGACCCCGATCCTGGCGAGATCGGCGATCCGCCGCATGCCCTGGATCAGCGCCTGCTGACCGGCGGTTACCGAGCGGAAGAACACCGCCAGCGCCAGCAGGGCGACCGCGCCGCGGTGCCGGTCATCGCCGAAGGTCAAGGTGGAAAGCTGCGCCGAAAAGATCAGCATCAGCAACGCGCCGAGGATCCCGAGCAGCACCGCGGTCTTGCGCAGCACGATGACGGTTCGTGCAATCCGCTCATTGTTTCCCGACCCGACGGACTCGGCGATCTGGCGCACGCCGCTGCTGCCGATGCCGAGGCTGGCGATGCTGAACACGAGGTCGATGATCGACCCGTACAAGCCCATCAACCCGAACCCGGCCGGGCCGAGCAACACCGCCATCGCCTTGGTGCGGACGATGCCGATGGCGATGGTGAGCACCTGCGAGCCGCCGATCAGCGCCGAGGATTTCAGAATCTCGCCATAGGAATGCTTTTGCGGCGCGGCCGCCTCGGGCTGTTGCGGCGGTGTTTCGGGCGGCTGGGGCTGTGCGGGATGAGCGGAGGTCATGGGCGAGGGCGGCAACGGCGTCTATCGATCTACAGTCGTTGCAGGCAATTGACCGAGGCATCCATCCTTGCCCCGCACATACTCCGTCACGTCGACGGTGCCCCTCATGGCGACCCGCAGGCGTCGCGCAGTGCCGACACGACCCGCTGCTGTTCTTCCGCGGTCAGGCCGGGATAAAGCGGCAGCAGGACGCACTCGTCCTGGGCGCGTTCGGATTGCGGCAGGGGATGGCGCGGCGGCAGATCCCGGTACGCGTCCTCGCGATGGCTGCACATGATGCCGCGCCGTGTGCTGATTCCCGAATCCAGCATGGCCTGCATGACCCGCCGCTGTTCACATTCGCCGGGCAAACGTACGCAATAGCTCTGCCAGTTCGTCCGCGCCCACTCCGGTTCCTCCGGAAGGCCAAGGCCGGGAACATCGGCGAGCAGCGCTTTGTACCGATCCCCCAATTCACGTCGCCGGCTGACGATGTCCGGGAGACGCTTCAGCTGTTCCCGGCCCACGGCGGCCTGGATATCGGTCATGCGGTAGTTGTAGCCGAGCACGGGATAGGATTCAAAAATGACCTCCGCGGACCCGTGGCGCACGGTATCGGGAACGCTCATCGCGTGTTGGCGCAGCAGCCGGAACTGTCGATCCCAATCGGAATGGCGGGTCGTAATCATGCCGCCGTCGCCCGTGCTGATGACCTTGCGCGGATGAAACGAAAAGCAGGCGACGTCGCCCTGCGGTTTGCCGATCTTTTCCCACCTGCCGTTCCAGCGGACTTCGCTGCCGATGGCGCATGCCGCGTCCTCGATGACCGGAATGGATCTCTCACGCCCGATCGCCAATATGGCGCTGAGGTCACATGGCATGCCCATCTGATGCACGCACAAGATTGCCCGTGTGTTTTCGGTAATGGCGGGTTCGATCAATGCCGGATCGAGGTTGAAGGTCAGCGGATCGATGTCCACGAACACCGGCGTCGCGCCACAGTACCGGATACTGTTCGCCGTGGCGATGTAGGAATGGCTGGCGGTAATGACTTCATCGCCCGGCCTGACGCCGATGGCCAACAACGCGAGGTGGAGGGCCGTGGTGCAGCTCGATACCGCGCAAGCATGGGGCGCGCCGACGAATGCCGCGAATTCGCGTTCGAACGCCGCCACCTCGGGCCCCTGGGTAATCCAGCCGCCGAGGATAACCCGGCGGGCCGCGTCGGCCTCGGGCTCGCTCATCAGCGGCTTCGCGATCGGGATCATTGTTTGCGGGATCATTTATAGGGCCACTGCCTTCCGCTCGGTCCGCCACCACTCCACGAGGCGGGCCAGGCCCTGCTCGAGGCCGAGCCGCGCCTTGAAACCGAGCAAGCGTTCGGCTTTGCCGACGTCGGCCAGCCGCCTCGAGACGGGATTGACGCTCCTTTCCGGACCATACTCGGGCTGAAGCCTGGAGCCCATGACCTTGAGTAGCGCCGCCGCCAGCTCATTCAGCGTGGTTTCGGTTCCGCTCGCGACGTTAAAGACCTCGCCGGAAATGTCGGACTGAAGCGCGAGCAAATTGGCGCGGGCGACGTCGTCGATGTGCACGAAGTCCATCGATTGCGAGCCGTCGCCCAAAATAATCGGAGGCTTGCCCTCTTCGATCCGCTCCATCCATCGAACTAGGACTTCAGTGTACTTGCCGTGAATGTCCATACGTTCGCCGTAGACGTTAAAGTACCGAAGCGCGACATACTGCAAACCGAACATTGCGCGGTAGGAACGCAGGAGGCCCTCGAGCATCATCTTGCTTGCGCCATACAACGTTTCGTCATTGTAGGGGTGATCGTCCTCGCGGGTGGGAAAGCTATCGGCCAAGCCATAGATTGATGCCGATGATGCCGCTACCACCTTCTTCACACCAGCCTTTCGCGCCGCATCGACGACGTTGAAGCTGCCGTCGCACATCACCTCCAGCGCTTCGCGCGGATTGGCGGAGCATGCGGTGATGCGCAATGCGGCCATGTGAAAGATCGCATCAATGTCCTCGGTCGCCCTGCGTACCGCCTCCACATCACGAATGTCCCCGCGGATAAGTTCCACACGGGGATCCTGAAGTGCGCCCGAGACATTAGCCAAGGTCCCGCGGCACAGGTTATCCAATATTACGATGCGGGCCGGACGACACTCCCTCAGGACGAGATCGATTGTCGATGAACCGATCAAGCCACAGCCGCCCGTGACAAGAATACTTGCACCGCTGATATCCATCTAATCTCTCGCGTATCCGTTCGAAAAGCCTGTGCATTGTGAAGCAAATCCAATGGTTAAGCGAGCCAAAAGATGCCCACCGGACGCACCGACGGTGTTCGATGGTTCCTGTCGTGTCGCATCCACCAGCACGGGCCGTCCAGAGACTGAGATAGCGGGCAACCGCCGTCAAAAGTGTGACGCATTGGTGCAACGCTGAATAGCCTTCGAACGAGTGGAGACGAATACCTTCCACTGACACCGTACCACGTATGTGCAGATTGTCTGCAAGTGTGCCTCCAACCAACAGCGTTTACGACTTCGTATTCAGGCTTCGCTGCGAACGTGTTTGCCGCTTTCACCGTGCGAAGGCCCTTGAGCCGTCAGCTCTCTGCGTTCAAGCCGGAACAGGGCTGAGGCAGTATTCATGAGGATTTTGAGGTCAAGGAGGAGAGACCAGGTTCGTTCATACCGCAGATCCATCCTCACCATCTCATCAAAGGTCGTGTCGTCACGGCCCTCGATCTGCCAAATGCCCGTTATCCCGGGCTTTAGCCTTAAGATCCGGTTGAAATGCCACGCCTCGTAGTTCTCAACCTCATAGGGAAGTGGCGGCCGCGGTCCTACCAGAACTCAGGTCACCCTTGAGGACATTGAAAAGCTGTGGGAGTTCGTCCAGCTTTGTATTGCGTATGATCTTGCCCACTGGCGTCACCCGTGGATCCCTCGGAAGCTTTGTCCACGTCGATTTCGCCTTGCATTTGCTGTCAACGCCTTCGCCGCCCTTACGGATCAGTGACTTTACATAGTCCCTATGGATCCGATCGTCCGAATTGTAAAACATCGATCGAAACTTGTAGAAAGTAAATGTCCTGCCGCCCTTACCCATGCGAGGCTGCTTGAAGATGATGGGCCCCGGGGATGTTAAACCGACAGCGACGGCGGTGATGAGCATTGCCGGAGAAAAGAGGATGAGGGCCACCGAAGCGCCAAGTACATCAATGATCCTCTTTACCCTCCGTTGCGCCAGCTTATCCTTCTCATGATCCTCGGGCCAATTTCGAGGAAACTCAATAGTCGGCGTTTCAGACATCAAATCATTGAATATATAATTGGGATAGGTTGCTGAAGTGATGTCCCATCGCGTCCCATTCAAACGCGCAGTGATGCGCTCCAAAAACTGATGCGCGCCGTTCTCGGTTGTATCCACAAGGAGAACGGCAACAGTGTTCGGATCGATAGTGGCAACAAAGTCCACTTCCCGCTTTGTGCCGACGAGAAGTTGCAGCAGAGGGTGCAGATGCTCATCCGAAAAACTGGTCCTGCCGGTGCCCCGGAAGATGGCAATAGACAAGGGTGACTTCGATCGCTCCGCACGCTTTTTTTCGCGCTCCAGTTGGTTAAAGAAGTCATGTTTGGACAAAGCAACCTCCGCGCAATCCCTCATTCGACTGCCCCCCCCAACACCCTCAACCATTGCGATCCTACCATCGTCAAAAACTCAATCCTACTGTCGCGAGAAGATGAGAAATTCATAAGAAAAAGGCAATTCCCCATAGGGGTGCAATAAAAAATAAAGATCTCCCGTGGCTGTGTGGCTTTTAGATCAACAGTATGCTCAACCGTGTCACGTAGTGGAAGTAACCCGAATGGGTACAGCAATTTCGATATTTGTGGGGTTACTGGCCGACGCGGAAAAATGCTACCTGAGAACCTGTTGCGGAATGGGCCGAGAGGCTGAGGTAGGAGCAGGACATGATAGTTGTCTCGCCTCTCAGAGTCTGTCCGGGAACATCATGAGGGGTTGCAGAGTTTTCGGAGCATGAGGCGGATGGAGGCGAGCCTGAGGAAGGCGAGGGCCTTGCGGTTGAGGTTGTCCCAGTCCTTGGCCAGTCGGCGGCAGCGGTTGAGCCAGCCGATGGTGCGCTCGACGATCCAGCGCCTGGGCAGCACCTCGAACCCTTGGGCGCGATCGGAGCGTTTGACAATCTCGACGTCGACTTGCCGCAGCACCCTTGCCAGAGCCTTCCGGAACGCCGGTCCCTGGTAGCCGCCGTCGGCGTAGAGTTTGCGCAGGAACGCGAACAGGCCGAACAGGGTTGCCATCAGCAACGGGCCGCCATCGCGATCCTGAATGTCGGCGGCATGGACGATGGCGCACAGCAGAAGGCCTTGGGTGTCTACAAGCAGATGGCGCTTCTTGCCCTTGATCTTCTTGCCCGCATCGTAGCCGTGCCGGTCGATCGAGGCCCCCCTTTTTCCGCGCTTTTGACGCTCTGGCTGTCGATGATGGCGGCCGTCGGGCTGGGCTCTCGGCAGACCTGCTCCCGGCACTTCACGTAGAGCGCATGATGAATGCGCTCCAGCGTGCCATCCCACTGCCACAGCTCCAGATAGTCATGCAGCGTGCTGCGCGGTGGCAGGTCCTTCGGAATCGCCCGCCACTGGCAACCGGTGCTGAGGATGTACATCAGCCCGTTGACTACCTCGCGCACATTGACCGTCCGCTTGTTGCCGCCGCGCTTGGCGGGCGGGATCAGCGGCGCCACGTGCGACCATTCCGCGTCGGTCAGATCACTCGGATAGCGCAGCTCGCTGCGGTCGTAGCGATGACGGTTCTCTGGCGTCCACATCGGCGGCCTCCTCCTTATCGGACTGCCGCCATCGAATCACAGAACACTCAACCGACTCAAGATGTTCCCGGACAGACACTTAAACACTCATGAATGATACCAACCTGCATTGATAATAATACCAACGGTGGGAATTAATGACCTGTATGTGCCCAGTCTCGGAGTCCGATTGACATGATGTTTTGGGGGTTGGCGATGAGCCTGTTCCAGGCGTTGCAGCCGGCGTCGAGGATGTCACGGTAGTCCTCGAAGACGGCATTTGAAAGCCAGTTTTGGCGGGGATACTGCCAGAGGTTTTCGACCGGGTTGAGCTCCGGTGAGCGGGAAGGCAGCAGGATGATGGTGAGGTTCTTTGGAAGCTTCAGCTTGTCGGTGTTGTGCCACCCGGCCCGGTCCATCAGGACGACGGCGTGGGCCCTGGCGGCGACGTTTCGGCTGATTTCGTCGAGGTGTATCTGCATGGCGGAGGTATTGGCGCGGGGCAGCATGAGGGCGGCGCCTTTGCCGAGCCTTGGACAGATCGCGCCGAACAGATAGGCGTTCTGGTAGCGCTGGTCGGCCGGCAGGCGCGGTCGCGTGCCGGTCCGGGCCCAGATCCGGGTACGGCCGTTCTTTTGCCCGAGCCTGGCTTCATCTTGTGGGATGGTTCGCCTCCTCATTGGCGGATAGGTAGAGGCTTCTGAAGCAACGGAGGGACATTATGACCATCAAGCAAATCGGCATCGATATCGGTAAGATGACCTTCCACGTCAGCGGGATTGACGACAACGACTGGATCATTCTGCGCAAGCAGTTCTCTCGTTCTCAGCTGATGAGAGATTATTTTGAGCAGCGCCGGTTTGATGCACACAGGGTCGCATTCGAGGCCTGTTCAGGGGCCGATTGGCTGGCACATCAGCTGGTCGCGCTCGGGCTAGCTAAACACCACGGTCCGTCGTTAAGTGGCTATGCCGCTGAAGCTCCTGGACCGTTCGGACGCGGTAGCTTCCTCCAGAAAATGCATCACGAATGAACGCCAACTCGTGGTCAGGATCCACCGTTCCCGGCCGGCAAGCGACCGACCGCTTTCATATCCGGAAGAAGCCGTCGGGCATGCATGACTTGGGGTCGTCGTGATTGGCTAGATCTTCAACGTACAGAACTTGCATCTGCAGCCACCTGCCGGGTTCGCCGGCGCACAGAGAAGGTTCGAACCCAGTTCCTTTTGGTCCGCCATACTTAATCCTGGTTGCAGAATGGTTTTTCAAGGAGAGGTGTGGATTCGAACCTGCCCCGTAACTTCCGGGACTTACGCCCGATGCGTCTTTCCGTCGTTGCCTACCGGGACCGGTCAGGTCCGGTCAACCGGTAGCTCATATCGCAAAAGTCTCTTACGCCAGTTTTGGTGGTACGGAAAAACGCTTTTGACCGGCGGATGTCGTCCGTTTTAGCGGCGGGCTTGTTCGTGGGTTTTCGGCGCTCGGGGTTTCGGGCCCTCGAAGTCATCGCGCCGGCGCGCGAGCGTCGGATGAACGGCGCCGAACCGGGGGCGGGCAGCGTTTGAAGCGACCTGTCCCAGGTTAATGTGCCGGCCGCCCTTCGCCGCCATACTCAGGACAATAGAGTTGAGAGAGGCCCCCGACCGTCCGAAGTGCCGAGGTCGGACACGGCCGAAACCCGCGGGGCGGAGGCTGCGGCCTCCGACGTTCCCGCAGTGCCGAACTGAAAGGAATTGAATCATGCGTTTACGATCCGCAACAGCAATCGCTCTCGCACTTGGTCTCGCCGCGTTCTCGTCGAACGCGATGGCGGCGTCAGGGGAGGCGAAATCAGGAACCAATGTGCTTCCTGGAAACGTCGGTGGCGAAGGCGCGGCCGGCAACTTTGCTCGCGAGAAGGGCTTGATCGAGCAGCGAGACCATATGGACAAGGCCAGCGGCGAAGCGGCCAAGACCGAGGAGAGGCTGCCGGGTAACGTCGGCGGAGAAGGCAATGCATCGAACCCGGTCGGCTCACCATCCGAGAGCGGATACACCACGAGCTCCGGCAACGAGCCCCCGGCGACGACGCCTGTCGAGAAGCGTTTGCCCGGAAATCTGAATAACGAGGGCAGCGGTAAAACGAAGTAAGATGATGTCTTGTTAAGACAGCGCGTCAATCGCTCGACGAGACGCATGCCAACGGCCGATCGGGTTTCCGCCCGGTCGGCTTTTGTGCATTTCGACCACCGCATTCGGCGCGCGTCGCCATATCGAACCGCGACATGTGGCCTCCCACCATGAGTTACGTTGCGGTTCCAGCAATTCCCCAGGAAATCAGTCCACCCGCGACAACGGCCATCGCCACGTAGGCGGCGACCGTCTTTATGGGGCCGTCGCCTTCCATGTCGTGCGCCATCTCTGCCGTGTTCCCTCACATGCTGGCGCCACAGATAGACCAGCCATCCGGCGATGCCGACGAAAACCAGATTGAGCCAGAAGGTGTAGTCGAGCTTGAACTGAACCACCTCCGTAACCGCCTTGCCGCTCTCGGGGACGATCCCGAGCAGGGCGAACAGGCCGTTCAGGATCAGGGCGGTGGCGACGATGCTCACATACATGACGCCGGCGATGTACAGCGCCACCCGCCAGCCGTAATACTTGGCGTTGACCGCGACCAGAGGGGGCACCATCAGATCGGAATAGATGAAGCCCATGACCCCCGCGAACAGGACACCGTTGGCATTCAGTACGGTCGCCAGCGGAATGTTGCCCATGGACCCGATGAAGGTCGCGGCCGCCACGAACGGCGCCAGAGCCGCGTTCTCCAGCGCGATCAGCCACGCCGGCAGCTCCGACGCCATATCCACGAGAAAGATCCGGGCCCACCAGGACTGCGGGCACCACGACGGCGACGAAACCGGCGATGGTGAACCCGATCAGGATTTCCTTCCACACCATCCGCCAGTCCATGACGAAGTTGTGGCCGACCATCCGCCATCCCCTCCGGCTGCGGATCCGCTCACGCCAGTCGAAGTTCTGTTCCTCGGTGCCGGTTTCCTCGGACACTTTCTCCCGCGCCTCGTTCAGCCATGCCTCGGGATAGGTCGCCCGGATCAACAGGCTGCTGATGGCGATGAGAACCAGTCCGCCGATGATTTCGGCGGCGAGAAATTGCCAGCCGAGGAAAATCAGGATCAGGATGCCGAGTTCGATAACCAGGTTCGTGGAAGCGAACATGAACGCCACGGCGGCCACGAAGTGCGCCCCCTTGAGGACGAGCGAGCGCGCCGCCGCCAGCGCCGCGAACGAGCACGACGACGACGCCGAGCCGAATGCCGTCGCCAGGGCCACGCCGCGCAAGTCGGCCGCGCCCATGTGGCGGGTCAGTTTGTTCTTGGGCACGAAGGCCTGAATCATGCCACTGACAAAATAACCGAGCACGAAAGCCCAGCCGGCCTTCCAGAAAAATCCCAGCGACGTTTTCGCCGCCTCGCCATAGACTTGCCAGATGGTGGCATCCTGCATGTTCACCTCCGTTTACGACGATTTCCCCGGCTTTCCTCGTGAGACCGGTCCAAGAACGCCGATATACCGCCCGAAATCCCGTGCGATTTCATGGCGCGTCCGCGCCCGAACTGCTGCCGTGCTCAATCCCGAAACGATCCCAAGTTATTTGACATCCCGAATGGCGAAGTTGAGCTCGGTGAGCGGATTCCGACCCGACTCGATTGCTCATGCTCTCGGCTGGTCTCTGACGACGATCGCTTTTCATGCCTCTTTCCGTCTCGTGGAACTTGGTCTCGATGGTCCGTGGTCAGCCGGACTCGGTCGGGCAGCCGATGGCCTTGCAGGCGGCCATGGATCCGAGACACACCTCCACGTTCTCGACGCCGCGGCGCCTGAGAATGGAGGCGGCGATGATGGCGCGCTGGCCGCTGCCGCAGAAGGTGGTGACGGGACGGTCCTGCGGAATCTCGTCCAGCCGCCCGGGAAGCTCGCCCACGTAGATCGCTGTGCATTTGGGCAGCCGAGCCGCCTCCACCTCGTCGCGGGCTCTCACGTCGAGCAGAACGAACGGTTCCGAGGCCTCGATCCGCGCCTTCAGGTCCCGGGCGTGGAGGGCCGGGATGGCGTCGTAGTCGCGGCCGCTCACTTCCCACGCGTGCAGGCCTTCGTCGAGGAAGCCGACAACGCCGTCGTATCCGAGACGGGCGAGGTGGCGAACGGCGGTTTGGGCGTCCTCGTAATTCGCGGCGACCAGGGCGACCGAGCCGTCGTGCGAGAGGTACCAGCCGGCGAAGCTCGGCAGCATCTCGCACGGGATCGCCAGGGACCCTGGAATATGCGCGCCGGCGACCGCCTCCGGGCTTCGGATGTCGAGCGCGATGACGCCGTCGGCCATGTGGTCGGCGAACTCCTCGACGCTCAAGGGACGAGCCCTCGGGACGGTGCCGAGCAGGGGCGGCCCCTGGAGGTTGAGTTCCTCCATCTTGTTGAAATACGGAGGCTGATAATGGTGCTCGCCCGTCTTGTGGCGGACGAAGGCTTCGCGATCGGTGAACCGGAGTGCCGGATTGTGCTCGCGTTCGTAACCCAGGGTCGAAAATTCCCGGGACGCCATGCCCGAGCCGCACACCGATCCGGCGCCGTGCGCGGGATAGAGAATGACATGGTCGCCGAGCGGCAACAGCTTCTCGAAAATGCTGTCATAGAGAAGTCCCGCCACCGCCTTCGCGCGGTCGGGATAGAAATCCGTTCGCCCGACATCGCCGATGAACAGCGCGTCGCCGGTAAAGACGGCGATCGGCTCGTCGCCGAACCCGGTGTCGGCGAGCGCCAGCGAGATGCTTTCCATGGTGTGTCCCGGCGTTTCGAGCACCATGAGGCGGATGTCGCCAAATTCGAAGCAGTCGCCGTCCTTTACCGGTTCTCCGTACGCGAAGGACAGCGCCTTGCCATGCAGGATCGTCGCGCCCGTCCGGCTCGCCAGGTCCAGGGAGCCGATCACATAGTCCTCGTTCCGGTGGGTTTCGAAGATGTGGCTGATCCGGGCGCCTTGGCGGTACGCGATATCCACGTAAACGTCGCAATCGCGGCGCGGATCGACCACCGCCGCCTGGCCGCCGTCGCCGAAGATGTAAGACAGATGGCCCAATCCTTCGGAACGAACGATTTCTAGAAACATGATGGGTGACTCCGGGGCTGCGTAGGAAGGCACATTCTCGGTCGAATAGTGGCACCCGGATCGGGACGAGCGCATTACACTATGTTAAAGGGAATCCAACAGCGGCCGCGCAAACGGCGCCTTGCCCCGGCCGCTTCCCGGACATCGTCATCCCGTTCGCCGACACGGCGAAATAAACTGTGATAAGGCGCCCTTGCCTTCGCCGGATTAACGTTCCCGTTTGTGCAATCGTCGAGTATGGACTTGGAGGAAGATCGTGTTGCGGCATTCACGGGAAAAATCAGTCGGCCGATGGCGCCGGGGGACGTTCGTGGTTTGGGTCGCCCTTACCGTCATCGCGGCCGCCTACATCATGCTGGCCCAGCCCTTCGCCCCCTATTTCCGCGAGGACTTGTGGGTGGTCGGCGTCATCGTTCCGCCACTGATGATCGTTCTGCTGGCGATCGGCATCGCCTGGCTGGTGTGGCTGGTTACATCATCGCGCCGCCGGAAGGACCATTCGACGGCCGTCGAATCGTCGGGCGCCGGGGACAGGATCGCCGATCGGCCATGACGCCGGTCGGCGGCGTCAGCGGAGGGCCAAGGGCCCGCGCTGGCGTGTTGTTCTCGCCGTGTATCTCCGGTACGGTCGCGGTTCGATCGCGCAGGCGGAGGAATGGAGTTGAAGATCACCACACCGGAGGCCTATCGGCGGGCTCTCGATCGGATCAATGAATTGCGCGCCGGCGGCGCCACCGCGAGCACCGACACGAAACTGGCGGAGTTGGAGGGCGCCATCGCGGCCTACGAGACAAAGCCCAACGAACCGGACGAAAGCAAGGGCAAGCCCACCCCGGATCCCTACGACAAAAAGTAACGCGCCACGCGCCGGCGGGATCAGGCCGGCGCGAAACCGAGGGGCCGGTCGTTCCCGATTGCGCATTCGGAGGCCAGACCCATCAGGGCCGTCCGCAGCGTTTCCTCGATCACCGGGTGATAGAACGGCATTTCCAGAAGATCGGACACCGTCATCCGGTTCTGGATGCTCCACGCCAGCAGGTGCGCGAGGTGCTCGCCCTGGGGCGCGATCATCGCCGCGCCCAGCAGCCTGGCCGTGTCCCGCGCCGCGTAGAGCCGGATGAGGCCGCCCTCGCGGAGCATGATGGCCGCGCGGCCCGAATCGAAGCGGGCGTCGGTCGCCGCCACGTCGCCGGCCTTGAGGTCCTCCCACGACGCGCCGACCGCGCAGATATTTGGATCCGTGAAGGCAATGGACAGTGCCGTCCGGCGCCGGAAGCCCTCGGGGCGCTCTTGGACGGCGTTATATCCGGCCACACGGCCCTCATGGCTGGCTTCGTGCAGCACCGCCCGATCGCCGTCGGCGTCGCCGGCGATAAAGATCGGAAGGTCGGCGACCCGCATGGTTTCCCGATCGAACGGCGGCATGCCTCGCTCATCCAGTTCGATGCCCAGAGAGGCGAGATTCAGCCGGTCCAAGTTGGGCGTCCTGCCGACGCTGACCAGAAGCTTGTCGACGATGGCGACGTGATCGTTTCCGCTCACGCGGAGGCGCGCTCCGTCGTCCTCGACCTCCGCCTTCACCCCGAGGTGAAGGGCCATGTCGCGGCCTAGCAACTCGATCGCAACTCGATTGATCTCCGGATCCCGGAGACCGCCGATCCGCGGAAGGGCATCGAAGCCCGCGACCTCCACGCCCATGCGGCTCAGGGCCTGGCCGAGTTCCAGGCCGACGGCGCCCAATCCGAGGACGGCGATGCGCGGCGGCAGCCCGGTCTGCTCGAAGATGGTGTCCGTGGTCAGAACGCGATCTTCGAACCGCCGCCATGGCTTCGGGACGGTCGGCGTGGAACCGGTGGCGATGACGATCCTCCTGGCGCGGATGCGCCGGTCGCCCGCGCGGAGCAGATCGGGCTCCAGAAACTCCGCGTACTCGCGGATCAGCTTGTCGCCCAGCGGATCGATGGAGTGCTCGATGGTCCCGGCGACAAACCGGTCCCTCAGCGCCCTGACATGGCCCAGGGCCCGCGAGGCATCCATGGTCAGCCCCTCCGCCCCGGAAATCCCCTCGGCGGAGAGCACGCGGCGGCGATGAAAATCCTCGGCGATCTGGATCATGACCTTGGAGGGCATGCAGCCCACGCGCGCGCACATGGTGCCCAGCGGCCCGCCGTCGATGACGACGAAGTTTTCGGTGGCCCGCCGAACCTCGGCCATCGCGCTCAGCCCGGCGGTGCCGGCTCCGATGATCGCGACATCGACTTCCGCTTCCATTCGCTCTTTCTCCGATGGGCCGCGCCGGCGGTTTCCGCCATGAGCGGCTATGTGTCGCGCCCCCGCTCTCCCTGGAAGGGTTTTTTTGCGGGCCGCAATTCGTCCGCCTCAACTCTCGACAGTACCCTTGAGATCGCGACAGCCTTGTCGAGCGTGACCTCGATCTCATCGGTGGTGACGACCGGGCTCCACCATAAACTAACTTTTATCAATATCGCTTTTTATAGCCGCATCGGCCGTGAACGCGAAGGCGCGCCGGTAGGCATGCCAGTCGACGGACGCCTCGTCGACGTACGGATCTTGGGAGTACGGCTGATCGTCGTCTGTCACGGTCAAGGCGTTCTCCACCTCCACGACGCCCTTGACGCCGCTGGCCACGGTATCCGCGCGGAGCTTCTCGAAATTGCTGTCTACCACGCCTTCCAGATGGGCCACGCCGTCGACGACCGTGACCGCAATCTGGAAACGCTCGACATAGGGGTCGCGCAGGAGCGCGTCCCGAACGCGTGTCGCGAGCTCCGCGTCGCCGAGTTTATCGCCTTCCGCACGAACCTGCAGTCGGTTCAGGACATCGTTAACGCCGACGGTGTTGCGCGCGTTCTCGGCGGCGGCGCGTTTGGCGCGGACGCTGTCGACGGTTCCGCGCAGGGTGACCATGCCGGCCACCAGCGAGGTGTCGACCTTGGACGCATCGACCCGGGGATCCAGTTCCAGGGAGCGGCGAACCGCCTTGACAATCTCCTCCGGAGCCTTGATCTGGTGCTTGCTCTCCCGGACCGTGGGGTCGCGGGTCCACTTGGCCACAATGAGTTGACTGTTGTCGACCGACCTCACGCCGGCGGTCCAGGAATGCATCCGGGCACGGCGCCATTCCGCCGCGCTACCGACGGTTCCGGCCAGTCGGACAACGGCGTCCTCCACGGTCACGCCGATTTCCGCATGGTCAACGAGCGCGTCCCACCTGAGCGATTGTTCGACGTCGGCCCGAATTTCCTCGTCCGAACGAGCCACGGCGGGCTCCACCACGATATTGTTTTCCAGTTCGGTCACGCCCTTGACACTCTTGGCCACCTTCGACGCGAGTTCCGCCTCGGCCCAAGATTCGACGGTTCCTGTCAGAGTGACGACGCCGCCTTCACCCACCTCGGGAACGATTTCCCAGGCGTCGGTGGCCGGATCGGCATCGAGGGCGCCGACGATATCCTTTTTCAGTTCGACCGGCTTCCGCGGCTCGCCGGGGAAAACCGCGATGGTGTTCACCACCCCCCGGACGCCCTTGACGGTCTCCGCCAGTCTCGCCGCCCGTTCCTTGGCCAGAATGTTGGAAACGACGCCGGAAAGCGTGACGATTCCATCCGTCGCGGTGGCCTCGATCCGATTCGCGGGGACGGCCTGGTCCATGTAGAGCCGGTCCTCCACCGCGTCGGCGACGGAGACGTCCGTCAACTCCGGCGGCGCCGGGGAAGCGATGGTCGGCGGCAAGCCGGCGAAAAGGACGGTCGCGGCGGCCACGATGACGGGCGCCGCCAGCGATGTTCGGGTTCGAGCATTGATCATCTAGCCATCTCCTCATTGCCGAGCCGTCTTCTCTGCTCGCGATTCGGGTCAACTCGCCATTCGGGGCGGCACAGTGCAACCAATCGTCCATGCCCGCATTAACCTGTGTGAATGGCCTGCGGAAAGGGCGCTTCCGCGCCGCCAGGCGCCCGAATGCGGCGGGCCCTTAACACAGGTGAATGCCGGGAACAGGGCGAGGGGCGAAAGTGGGCGGAGATCCGGTCGCCGGAATGACGACAGCATGAAGGAGAACGCCATGTTTGAACTGATGCCGCTTCCATTCGCGGAAGACAGCCTCGAGCCTCACATCTCGGCGAAGGCGGTGCGCCTTCATCATGACAAGCATCACAGAAAATACGTCGATACCCTGAACGAGCTGGTCGACGGCACGGCGATGGCGGACATGGACCTTGACGCCATCATTCTCGCGACGTCGGGCAAGCCGGAGATGCAGGGCATTTTCAACAATGCCGGCCAGGTTTGGAATCACGACTTTTTCTGGGCCAGCATGTCGGCGGACGCCGGGGAGCCCGCCCCGGAGGTTCGCGCGTGGATAGAACGCGATTTCGGAAGTATCGATGGGTTCAAGGTCCAGTTCAAGGACGCCGCCATCGGCCGCTTCGGCAGTGGTTGGGCGTGGCTGGTTCTCGCCTCGGACGGTTCGCTGCGGGTGGTCTCGACGTCGAACGCCGAGACGCCGATCACCGGCGACCTGTGGCCGCTACTCACCTGCGACGTCTGGGAACACGCGTATTACCTCGACTACCAGAACCGCCGCGCGGACTTCGTGCAGACGTTCCTGGATCGCCTCCTAAACTGGGATCTCGTGGCCGAGAGACTGCGGACGGAAACGCCCCAACTGAGAACGTCGGCGGGGGCGTAGGCGGCCGGCGCGGACCGGAACGTCTTGCTTTTGCCGAAGCCAGGCCGTTTGATCGATCGTGGATCCGGGCAATTCAGCCAGTTTGGGCAAGCCGTCGGCCGGGCCGAGCGCGACGCTCGCGACCAGCGCCCGGCCGCCGGATGCACGAGGGGAGCATGGAGCATGACGAAGGAAGAGGCGGCGGGCGGCGAATTCATCGAGCCGCCGCACCCGCGCGCCGCCGATGGCCGCGAGCGGCGAGTGGGCGTGGAAATCGAGTTCGCCAACCTGCGCTGCCGGGACGCCGCAGAGCTCGTTCGCGAGCGGTTCGGCGGTGAACTCAGGGAACAGGATCCGCACCGGTTCGAGGTCGCCGGAACCGAGCTGGGCGATTTTACCGTGGAACTCGACTGGCGGTACGTTCACGGTTCGGACAAGTTCGCCGGCGGCGGCGAACGCCCGGCGGGGCGCGGCGTCGCCGACAAACTGGAAAGAGAGTTCTACACGACCCTCGGCGATATCGGCCGGCTCTGGGTTCCCGTCGAGATCATCGCGCCGCCCGTTCCCTTTGGCCGGCTCCGGGAGCTGAATGCGATCGTGTCGGACCTGCGGGCGGCCGACGCCGAGGGAACCGACGAGGGCCTGCTGTTCGCCTTCGCCACCCAATTCAACCCCGAGGTCCCGTCTCTCGATCACGAAAGCATCCTCGATCACCTCAAGGCGTTCCTGTTGTTGTCGGACTGGCTGCGGCAGGAGATCGAACTGGACATCAAGCGCCGGTTGCTTCCGTTCATCGACCCGTTTCCCGAGAGCTACGTCCGCCAGGTGGTCGACCCCGGCTATCGGCCCAGCCGGGATGAGTTGATCGACGACTACCTGGAGGCCAATCCGACGCGAAACCGGGAACTCGACATGATGCCGCTGTTTTCCGAGCTCGATCCGGAGCGCGTCCGCGCCCGCGTCGACGATCCCCTGATCAAGCCCCGCCCCACGTTCCACTACCGGCTTCCCGACACCCGCCTCCGGGATCCGGAATGGAGCCTTGCCACCGAATGGAATCGATGGGTCCGCGTCGAGCAACTGGCCGACGACGAGGACCGGTTGCGCGCGGCGGCGGAGGACTATCTCGCCGGTTCGAATCCCTGGAGTCCGCGGGAATGGATCGAGAGGATCGGGAGACTGTTCCGATGACATCGCGCAAGCCGGTCATCGGCGTGACGACGTCCCGGGGACGCGGCCGGATGATGTGGTGGTTCAATCGGTTCGCCCTTTGGCGAGCCGGAGCCAGGAGCGTGCGACTGGAGCCTCGCCGAAAGATCCCGATAGAGAAGCTGGATGGCCTGGTTCTGGGCGGGGGCGACGACATCGACGCCGACCTCTCCGGCGCCGAACTGGTCCGTCCCGTGGTCACGCTCGACCCGGACCGGGATGCCCTGGAACTGGAGCTTCTGCGGTTCGCCATCGACCGGACGCTTCCGGTGCTCGGGATCTGCCGGGGCTCCCAGATGGTCAATGTTTCGCTGGGCGGCACCCTTCACGGAGACATTCACGAAGTCTACCGGACCGCGCCGCGCATGCGAACGCCGTTGCCGCGCAAAACGATCCGCATCGTCCCTCAAAGCCGACTGTTCGAGATCATCGGCAAGGCGCGCGACCGCGTCAACGCCCTGCATCATCAGTCCGTCGCCAGGCTCGGGCGGGGGCTTCGGGTGGCCGCGCGCGACGAGCACGGCATCGTCCAGGCCATCGAGTGCCCATCGGCTCCATTTCTGTTGGGCGTGCAGTGGCACCCGGAGTTCATGGTGTTCGATCCTGGCCAGCAGAAACTGTATCGCGCGCTGGTCGCCGCCGCCCGAACTCGGAGTTGCGAGGCCGAGCGTCCGTCGGAGACGGCCGGCCGAGAGCGCTTCGGCACCAATCCAAGGTGAAAGGAGAGTGCGCAATGCTGACCAAGCTGACGAACGCCATCGGTCTTCGGATCGAGGCAACCGATGGGGCCATCGGAGAAGTTCATGACTTCTATTTCGACGAGGAAACCTGGACCATCCGCTACATGGTCGCGGATACCCGCCGCTGGCTGCCGGGGAAAAGGGTGTTGATCGTGCCCGAGGCCTTCGGCGACCTCAACCCCGCCGTCCGGCACTTCGCGGTGAACCTGACACGGGATCAGGTGAGGGAAAGCCCTGATTACGCCGAAGACCTGCCGGTGTCGCGGCAATGGGAGATCGACCTGCATGGGTACTACGGCTGGACCCCGTATTGGGAGCTGACGTCGACCGGAAGCTGGCCCATGACCCTGGTCGCCCCGACGCCGGACCCGGCCGACGGAGAGATCCCGGCGGCGCATGAACGCGGCGACCCGCACCTGCGCAGCGCGCGCGAGGTGACCGGCTACCATGTCGCCGCCACGGACGGCAAGGTGGGGCATGTCGCCGACTTCGTCGCCGCGACCGATAGCTGGAAGATCCTTTACCTGGTGGTCGATACACGGAAATGGCTGCCCGGCCGCACGGTGCTGCTTCCGGCGGACTGGATCGACGAGGTCGAGTGGGCGGAGCACGAAGTCGTCACCCACCTGCAAAGCCAGCGGATCAAGGAGAGCCCCGACTTCGACCCCGCCGATCCCATCAACCGGGATTACGAGGCCCAGCTCTATGAGCACTACGGACGCAAACCATACTGGCTGGCTTGAGGGAGGGAGGCGCCCGCTTTGGCCACAGACGGCCGGATCAGTAAATGGCCAGGGCGAGCACGGTGGCGAGAAGGATCGATCCCACGATCGCCGCGAAAAATATCGCCCGCCGGCGCTTGTCTTTCAGGACGACTTCGCTCGCGCGGGCCTCGTCGGGGCTTGAAACCTTCGTCGTCTTTTTTCCGCGGTCGGTGTCCGCCCGGGAAACCGGGGTTCCATCGTCTGGTGCCGTCATCGTAAGCTCTCCTTATCTATCGTCTCGTCCCTGCCTATTCGTCAGGATCCGACAGGTTCAGTCGGATCCGAGCGTGTCCTGAATTTTTTTCTCCGTCTTTTTCACCGCCTCCTTGACCTTGTCGGCGGCCTGTTCCAGCGGCCCGGATCCCCGCAAGCGGGCACCGCAATTGCCGCACACGAGATCAGGTTCGGGCAGACCCGACCTCGGCGCGACGGCAATAACGTTGTCGCACTTTGGACAGATGATTTTGACGCCCTCGGCCATGGCACTCTCCTGTAACTGGATTGGTTGCACGTTGCGGCCCGAACGGCCCGTTCCTCAGTGCATCGCGACGGCCCCGGTGACCTGTTCGTGCGGCAGCGGGCTCGCATCTCCGGAATCGGCCATCAGCGACAGCTTTTCCCGATCGTGAATCGTCGCCCGTCCGAAACCCACCGTCGCGCAGCCTTCCTCGCGCAGGGCCCTTAGCGTTCGATTGACGTGAACGACGCTCAGGCCCAAGGCATCGCCGATCATCTCCTGCGTCAACGGAAATTCGAACGAATTGTCCGTGACCAAGCCGACGCGATCGAGACGGTCGAGCAGTTCCAGCAGAAAATGAGCAAGCCGCTCCTTGGCGTTTCGCCGCCCCAGGCTGACCGTTCGCTCGGCGAGCAGGTCGAACTCGGCGGCGATCAGCGCCTCGACGGCGGCCGAAAACGCGGGGCATTCCTGTGTCGAGTTCGGCGAGATCCCGGCGCGATACGCGGCACACCGACGAGCCGGTCAACGTCGCGGCAAACTGCTTGGCGGTCGGCGTGAACGGACCGACCAGATCCCCGGGCACAAGGAAATTCACCACCTGCCGGCGGCCGTCGCCGAGCAGGCGATACCGGTAGGCCCAACCTTCCCTGAGGAACAGAATATCGCCGATCGCGTCGCCTTCGGAATAGATGTCCGTGTTTCGGGCGATGGAGCGGGTTTCGGCATGCTCGAGGACCCTGTTGTCGCGGTCCGCGATGAAGCCCGCCGATGTCAGCTTGCGGATGAGCGGCTCGCTGCCGCGCAACGAAATGACGGTCGAAGAGCCGGTTTCTCGGTGCATCTCTGTGTTCTCCTTACTACCTCTTATCCTTGAACCCCTTGCGTTTCTCCGATCTCTGGCTCCGAAACGCGGCCCCCGTGTTCTCGCTCGCCGCGACAAGGCATTTACCCAGGTTAACGCCCCGCGGCGGTCTGGGTTCCAGGCGACACGAAGAAAGCGCTCTGGTGGTGCTCATGCCGGCGGGTCCGGCGCGAGCCGGAACCAACACGCCGCCTGGTCCGTTTACTCCTATACTGCCGCACGCCCAGGGACATCGCCGTGTCTGGTCGAGGCCCGTGAACCGCCGTTTTTTTGAGAGCCCGTGCATGGATGAAACGGACCCGCAGCCGCCGCCGGATCGGCACCGCCAACCCTGGCCGTCGCCGGCTCCGGCGAGCAGACTTTGGGTTCCGGTCATGGGCCTGTTCGTCCTGGCGGTTTGCCATACGCTCTATCTCGCGCGGGAAATCCTGATGCCGGTGACGGCGGCCGTGATTCTGGCGCTCCTCCTGCAACCGGCCATTCCCCCGCTCAGGCGGATCAAGGTTCCCGAACCCATCGCCGCCGCGATCGTCGTGGCCGCCCTGTTCGCGGCCTTGACGGCCGGGATCTACTTTCTCTCCGATCCGGCGGCGAAATGGATGGCGGAGATGCCCAATGTGGTCGAGACGGTGCAGAAGAAGATCAAGGCGCCGATCAAGGAGATCAAGGAGGCTAAGGAAGCGGTCGAGGACATCGTCGACGAAACCGGTGCGAACGGCGAATCCGATCCGGACGCCAACGTCCAACAGGGCGGCGAGGCCGGCGTCAAGCCGGAGACGGCTCCACCCGAACCGACCCGCGTGAGCCTCATCGAGGTGTTCACGCAGTCCATCGCAGTGCTCGGCGACGTCGCCTGGGGCGCGTTGATCATCCTCGTTCTGCTCTATTTCCTGCTCGCGACCGGCTCGGAACTCCGCGAGAACATCATTCTCGCCCTGCCGACCGTTCGGGACAAGAAACGGGCGATCGCGGTTACGCGCGACGTGCAGCGCGGCGTATCGGCCTATCTCGTCAGCGTGATCCTGATCAACGTGGGGCTCGGGGTTGCCATCGGGGTGGCGATGCATGCCATCGGGCTTCCCAACCCTGCCCTTTGGGGCGCCATGGCGGCGCTGCTCAATTTCATCCCCTACCTTGGTGCACTCGCGGGGAGCGTCGTGGTGACGGTCGTCGGGCTCATTACCTACGTTACGCCCGTGGAGGCCCTGCTTCCGCCGGCGATCTACCTGGCGATCAACTCGCTCGAGGGCTACCTGATCACGCCCGCGATCCTCAGCCGCCGCCTGACTCTCAATCCGATCGCGGTGTTCCTGTCCGTCATCTTCTGGGGCTGGATCTGGGGCGTGGCCGGCGCCCTGATGGCGGTTCCCATCCTCGCGTCCCTCAAGGAAATTTGCGACGCCACCGACCGTCTGGCGCCGGTGAGCCAGTTCCTGGGCGGCCGCGGAAGGCCGTAAAGCAGAAAACCGTGGAAAAATAAAAAAGCCCCCGGCCCGTCGCAACGGCCGGGGGTGGCGAGTGCTGCGTGAGGGATGCACTCAGAGGGGGGGTCAGGGAGGGTGCATCCTCGCATGGCTCCAACAGGGAAACGCCGGTCCGGCCATTCGGTTCCCGGCCGCCAGCCATTTTTTTGCCGATTTTTTTGGCTGGTTCCAGCGCGGGCTCAGCGCCGCGCGGCGGACTGTTTGTAGACCTCCATGGCCTCGGGCATCAGCTCTTGCAGGCGGTCGATCCGGGATCCCGGAGACGGATGGGTGGAGACGAACTCGGGCGGGCGGTCTCCGCCGAAAGCGTCGAAGTTTCTCCACAACTCAACGGCCGCGCGCGGATCGTAGCCGGCCTTGGCCATGTAGATGAGGCCGATATGATCGGCTTCGGCCTCCTGGGTGCGGGAATAGGGGAGAATGATGCCCAGGGTCGCGGCGGTGGCGGCCAACTCGACGGCGCTGGCGCTGCCGGTGGCGATACCCAGGCCTTGAAGGCCGCCCTGCAAGACCATTTGCTGGCTTATGCGTTCCGAGCCGTGCCTGGCGATCGCGTGCGCCACCTCATGGGCCATCACGGCGGCGAGCTGATCGTCGTTCTTGGCGACCTTGAACAAGCCCGTGTGGACACCGACCTTGCCGCCCGGCAGCGCGAACGCGTTGGGTGTCTCGTTCTCGATGACGGTGAACTCCCAATCCATGTCCGGCGCGCCGCTGACGGCGGCGATGCGGCGGCCCACCGTCTCGACGCGCCTTTGGTAATCCTGCCGGCCGGAAATCCTGCTTTCCTCGAGGATCTGCTGGTAGGCTTGCAGTCCCATCTGACGCGCCTCCTGCTCCGGCACAAGGATGAGCTGACCGCGCCCGGTCACCGGCGCCGTTCCGCAGGCGGCGACGGCGACGACGGCGAGCAGCAGGGCTGATATTCTCCAGGCGATCCGAACGGGTATTCTCATTCTCCGGGCTCCTCCCAAGTAAAGACTCCAGGACAACCGCACGGGCATCGGGCTGGTTCCGCGCGGCGGGGCGCGGGCATTCCGCACATTCCGCAAGCCATGGAACCAACGCCGTCGCCGGCGGGTTGGATATAGACGGATGCAACATGAACAGGAACCATCATGGCCGTTTCTTCCACCCGACAGCTCTTCGAGAGGCCGCCGGCGCGCGCGGGCGACGCCGACGCAACCGCTGGCGCCGCTGGCAAGCCGTTGCGCCGCCTCTCCCGACTGGCCTTTCTGTTGGACGACCGGTTTAGGCTTCCCGGGACCAACGTGCGTTTCGGCTGGGATTCGATCATGGGGCTGGTCCCGGGGGTGGGCGACGCGGCGGGCGCGGCGCTCTCGGCGTACATCGTTCTCGAAGGACGCCGGCTCGGCGTTCCCAAGCGCCTGATCACGAAGATGGTGGGGAACATCGCCATCGACGCGGCGGTCGGGGTCATCCCCATCGTCGGCGATCTGGCCGATATCGGTTGGAAGGCCAACCGCAAGAACGTTCACATCGTGATGGACCACCTGGATCGCCAGGCCCGGCCGCGTCCGGCCGGTGAAGATTGAGCTATAACGGAAGTGACCGGCCCGGCCGTCAGACCTCCTGCTTCAACAACCGAGACAGGATTTCCCGCGAACGGCGCAGGAACCCGCGATTGCGCCAAGCCTCGATATCGAGCCGCTCGCAGCATCGCGCGTCTTCCTCGAAGTGCCGGTCGAGCGTCGCTATGGTCTCCGCGCAATCCGTGACCAGGACGATCTCGTCGTCCTTCAGCATGGAGCGATGGTTGAAGTTGGCCGAACCGATACAGGCGAGGGTTCCGTCCATGATGATCACCTTGGCGTGAATCATGGTCGGCTGGTACCTCAAGATCTTGATGCCGGCCTCCAGCAGCACGTCCAACTGGTCCGCCCCCGCCAGCCTTGAAATTCGCTGGTCGGAGTGGGGACCGGGGATCATGATTTCGATCTCCACGCCGCGTTCGGTGGCCTCGGCCAGCAGCCGGGCCGAGGCCTCGTCGGGCGCCAGATAGGGCGTGACGAAACGGATGGACCTCTCGGCGCGGGCGACGATCGTCCGGAGAAGCATCGCGATATCGCTCCAGCCGACGGCCGCGGTCGCGCGAATGACCTGGATGCGGGCCTCGCCCGCCGGCTCGAGCGGGGCAACCGTCGGCAATGCGTCGACCATCAACCCGCCGCTCTCGAGCCAGTTGCCGTAGAACGCGGCCTGAAGGCCATGCACCGCCGGACCGCCGATCCGAAAATGGGTGTCCCGCCATTCGCTCTTGTCGCGCGCGTCGCCCTGCCATTCCTCGGCGATGCCGACCCCGCCGGTGAAACCGACGCGGCCGTCGCAGACCAGGACCTTGCGGTGAGTGCGGTTGTCGCTGCTCCAGATCTTCCAGTTGGCCACCGGCCGGAACCATCGCACTTCGCAGCCCGCTTCCCTCATCCGGGTGACCAGTTCGCGGGACATTTCCGCCGCCCCGAACGCGTCCAGCAGGACCTTGACCGTGACGCCCGACCGCGCCCGCGCCGCCAGGGCCTCCGCGAACCGGTCGGCGATATCGCCCGTCCAGTAGACAAAGGTCAGGAACTCGATGCTTCGGGTCGCGTTTTCGATGGCGTCCAGCATCGCCGGAAAGATCCGGCATCCGTTTCGCAGGACGTCGATGCGGTTGCCTTCGGTGCACGGAATTCCCAGCAAGCCCTCGAACGCAAGCCAGACATCCGCGTCCGACGGGCCGGTCGCGACGAATTCCTGGTCTTTCGGAAAGGCATTACGGCCGCGCGAACTCACCGGACAGTACCTCCTGAAAACGAATAGGTCCCTAAAAGGCAACGGCGGCGGGAGACAAAAGTTCCGTCCGCCGACGGTCCGGGAACTCCGGGGGCCGTTCCGAGTTGTCCTCTCCGAACGGTTCTCCGCGGGACGGCGCTGGCGCGACCGGGGCCGCGCGCGGGGAACCGCGAGATCAACCGAAAGGACAAGACCGATGGCAAGTCACGAACAGCCTGTCACTTCGCTGCTGGCGAACCTGATCGCCGGCATCAACACGCTGCTCCGTCAGGAGCTGCGGCTCGCCCAGGCGGAAACCTCCGAGAAGATGTCGCGGGTGATGACGGCGCTGGTCGGCCTGATTGTCGGACTGCTTGTCGCGTTTTGCGCCTTGCTCGTCCTACTGCAGGCCCTTGTGCTGGCGCTCTCGAACGTCATGGCGCCGGGCTACGCCGCGCTCCTCGTCGGCGGGGCCGTTGCCGCCGTGGCGTTCATTCTGATCCAACAGAGCTATTCCAGCCTCAAGGAAGGCGGCCTCGCGCCCGAGCGCACCATGAAGGCGATGCGCGAGGATCGCGAAATGGTGATGGACAAGGTGCGATGACGACCGGGCCGCGGAACCGCTCCCCAGACGAGTGGGAGCGCGAGATCGAACGGACGCGCGACGACATCGGCCGAACGCTGGGGGCGCTGCGGGCCCGGGTATCGCGGGGAGCGCTCGTGGACCGGATGATGCGGTCCATGCGCGACGAAGGCGGCGACTTCGCCGCCGGGATCGGGCGCGCGATCCGCGACAACCCGGTCCCCGCCATGATGGTGGGCTTGGGCTTGGCTTGGCTGCTGATGGCGAGCCGGAGTGGCAACGGTCGCCTACCGGGTCATCGAGGCCGGTGCCCGCCGCGACCCGAACCGCCCGCCCGCCGGCACGGCGGAAATGGTCACGTCGCGCGCGGCCAACGCCGAGAACGTGGAGCCGGGCCCCTCCACTGTCTTGGAGAACGGGCGCTGGGCGACACCGGCGGGCGGCATTTAACGGCATCCACCACCGGAGACAGACGGACATGGCCGATTATCGCGCGGGGTCCCGGGGCGAGTACGCCGACCGACCCCTGGCGATCCCGAGAAAGGGCTGGACGCAGGTGCTGCTCCGGGTCAAGGAGCAGATCGCCGCCGACAACCTCTCCATCGTCGCCGCCGGCGTCGCCTTCTATGCCCTGCTGGCCCTGTTTCCCGCGCTGGCGGCGCTGGTGATGATCTACGGTCTCGTCTCCGACCCGGCGGAGGTGACAGCGCAGCTTGAGCCGCTCCGGAGCCTCATGCCCTCGGGCGCCTTCGGGATCCTGGAAACCCAGCTGACCGCCATGGCGGCACGCGAGAATACCGGCGTGGGGATCGGGCTGCTGTTCAGTCTGGCGTTGGCGGTCTGGAGTTCGGCGAAGGGGATCAGGGCGCTGTTCATGGCGCTCAACATCGCCTACGGAGAAAAGGAGAAGCGGGGGTTCGTGCGGCTGAACGTCACGGCCCTGGTGTTTACCGCCGGCGCCGTGCTGTTCGTCGTGGCGTCCATTGGCCTGATCGCCGGGCTTCCCGCGGCTCTCGCGCTGATCGATGTCGGCGGTGTGTTTGAACAGGCGACGCTGCTGCTGCGATGGCCGGTGATCGCGGGCCTGGCCATCGTCGCCCTTGCCGTTGTCTATCGCTGGGGTCCCAGCCGCGCCCCGGCGAAGTTCCGCTGGATCACCGTCGGGGCCGTGATGGCGACGGCGCTTTGGCTCGCGGGATCCGTGGCGTTTTCCGCCTACGTGGAAAACTTCGGGAGCTACAACGAGACCTACGGTTCGCTCGGCGCCGTCGTGATTCTGCTGCTGTGGTTCTTCGTCTCGGCCTACTGCGTCTGCCTCGGGGCCGAACTGAATTCCGAACTGGAGCACCAGACCCGCCGGGACTCCACCACCGGCCCACCCCGGCCGGCCGGGTCGAGAAACGCCTTCGTGGCCGATCACTGGCCCGAATCCATCACTTCCAAGCAAAAACCCAAAAATACGTTAGAGGAGAAAAGCCATGTATAGCATTTTCTACATCATCGGCGTCGTCGTGGTCGTTCTTTTCGTCCTGTCGTTCCTCGGCATCGCCTGACCCCCATTTCATTCCCCCATTTTCCCGAAGTGAAAGCGGAGGCGCCACCCCCGGCGCCTCCGCCGCCATGCCTCCGTTCGCGGTGTGCAACCGGGACATGGGGGTGCGGGGGGGGGGGTAAAACGGAAAAGTGAAAAACAACCCCATGCACAGTAGAATTCGGGGCCTTGGAACCCCCGCCTGGACCGCTTTCCGTCCGGATTTCGGCCTAACCGGCGCTGGTGGCCATGATCGCCATGCCGGCGACGTAGATCGCGATAATCAGCACGCTTTCAAACCCGACGTTGGCGATGCCGTGCTTCACCCGCCGCAGCAGTCCCAATAGGAGAACCGCGGTCATGACGATGGAGAGCAGGAACAACGCGCTCTGCTGGTCGGTGATGGCGCCGTAAATCGAGCCCTCGCGGTAGGCCACGTCGGAGAACGCGACAAACAGGACGTCGAAGGTGTTGCCGCCGAGAATGCCGCCCACGGCCAGGGTCAGGGCGCCGCGGCGGACCGCGCCGATCGTGACGACCAGTTCGGGCAGGGATGTCACAACGCCCGTGAGCAGCGCGCCGACGACGCCCTCGCCGATATCGGCTTGGTCGGCGATGGCGATACCGGACTTGGCGACGACATATCCGGACAGGGCGACGACGGCCGCGAGACCGGCGAACTCGAGGGCGAGGCGCAAAATGGCGCGCCGGTCGCCTGGCGGCTCGTCGGGTTCGTCGACCAGCGTTTCCGGCGTCTTGCGCGGCCCCCACATCGGGATCTCGTCGGTTTGCGACGCCAGTCGAAGGCCGAACAGGTAGGCGGCGATCAGCAACGGGGTGCAGGGACTGATGCTCCACACCGTCACCTGCGGCGCCAGATGGGCGATCAACGGCAGCGACAAAAGCGCGATGAGCAGGGTGCCGTGAACCAGATTGGTCGCCGAGGCGGCGGCATGCTCCAGGTTGGCCCGCCGATGGGCAAAATCGGCGATCGCGATGAACAGGGTCTGGACGGCGATCCCGCCGGCGGCGTTGCTGACGGCAAGCTGGGGATGACCGGCGGCGGCGGCCGTGACGGAGGTGACGATGCCGGAAAGCGAGGTGCTGGCGCCGAGCAGGACGGCGCCGGTGGCGGCCTCGCCGAATCCCGTCACGTCCGCGAGGCGGTCGGCGACGGCCGACATGCGCACGCCGGCGATCACGATGGCGATCCCCGCGAGCGCGAACGCCGCGACGACCCACCCCATGGACAGGTCCGCGAACCCGATCACTTCGCGATTCCCTCGCCCGCCGTTGCGCCGCTGGTCGCATCCGCCCGTTCCTCTTCCGCCTCGATGGCGCGCTGGCGCTCGATGGCCTCGCGGCGGTCGTGCCGCCCTTCCCGGCCGGCGCGGCGGCGATCGAGATTGTCCAGGGTCGGCGAGCGGCCGTAGAGCAGCAGCACGTCGCCCCCTTCCACCCGCGTATGCCCCTTGGGCGTCCCCCTGAATTCGCCTCCCGGCCGGACGATGGCGAGGACGAGAACTCCCTCTTCCGGCAAGGCGAGATCCCTGAGCGTGTGGCCGGCCAGCCAATCGCCGGATTTTACCTTGAGCTCCATGACGCCGTACTCTCCGGCCAGATGCAGAAGGTCGGCGTAGTCGCGAGTATCCAGGGCGCCATGGCGCTTGAGCGCCCAGGCGATCAGGCGGGACAAGCGGGTGTCGACCCACGTGCTGGACGCCAGTATCCACAGTAGCACCACGCCCACGACGAGAACCGCCAGACGGGGCCATCCCTCGGCCGTGTCGTCCACGCCGACAAAGGACAATACCAGCGCCGATCCCGCCGTGACGAACCCGGCGTTCCGGAGCAGGATCAGAAAACTGACGATCTTGCGGCGAACCGGATGGTTGACCACCTGCTCGGACTCGGCTGTAGTGAAACCCGTGCCGGTCCAGGCCGAGCGTGCCTGGAAGCGGGCCACCTCCCGTGACATGCCGGTCAGGGTGAGCGCCACGCCGGCGATCCGGACGACGATCAGGGATAGAAACAGAATGAATACGAGAGATGCAATCGCGACCATGCCGAATACCCTGGAAATCCTCCTGTGAATCAACGCGCGGAGCGGCGACGGGTTCCGGTGGGCGCCGTTGGCCGGCGTCGACTTCGTTTCCGTCGCGGGAACCAGGGGCCCCGCGAGGGCGTTGAGACAATGAAGGCGCATCGCGGAGGCCGGCTGCGGGGCGGAGCGGAACCATGACCGAGTTCAAGCAAATAGATCCGAGCCGGATCGATCTCTCCGGCGTTCGTCTCGCCCGGAAATGCGCCCGCGTGCGCGCCCGTCGCGTCACCGGTGACGAAGACGTCGCCTCCGACATGCGGGACGGTTTCCGCGAGACAACGAACACCGCGCGGCCGGGCGACTACATCGTGGAAAACCCGGGTGGCGAGGAGTACGTGGTCAATGCGGAGGAGTTCGAGGCGCGCTATCGGCGGATCGGGGAAAGCAACGTCTACGAGCCGGTTTCCCCGCCGGTCCGGGTAGTGGAACTGGACGAAAACGTCCGCTTCGAGGCGCCGTGGGGCGAGGAGATGCGGATCAAGGCGGGCGGCGTCCTCGTCATACAGGACTCGGGCGAGATCTACGGCATTCAGCGGGAAGAATTTCAGAACACGTATGAATATGTCGAGTGAATCCGTAGAGTGACGGCGCGCGATCGGGGCGGGCCGTAATCTGCAAGCGGGAGGCGGGGAATGCGCGCGCTCATCTGGAAAGTCTTCGATACCATTCGCCAGAGCTACTGGTTCATTCCCTTGTCCATGACTCTTGGCGCGATCGCCCTGGCGATCGTCATGGTCGCCCTGGATCGCATCGCGGGGGTGACCTGGGTGGATCGGATTCCCTGGCTCTACTCCAACCAGCCATCGGGCGCGCGCGCGCTTCTGCAAACGATCGCGGGATCGATGATCACCGTGGCGGGCGTGACGTTCTCCATCACCATCGCCGCCGTGGCGAACGCGTCGGCCCAGTTCGGGCCGCGGCTGATGACCAATTTCATGAACGACCGGGGCAACCAGATCACTTTCGGAACCTTCGTCGCTACCTTTATCTACTGCCTGCTCGTTCTGCGAACGGTTCGGGGAAGCGACGGTGCGCTCGCCCTCGATGTGTTCGTCCCCAACTTCGCCACGCTCGGCGGCCTGGCCATGGCGCTCGCGAGCCTGGGCGTGCTGATTTATTTCATTCACCACATTCCCGAAAGCATTCACATATCGGAGATGATCGCCGGTGTCGGCCGAAAGCTGGTTGCGCGAATCGAAGCGATGTACCCGGCGAAACTGGGGGACAGCCACTCCGACGTCGACGGCGCCGGGTCCGAGGCGCTGGCGCCTCACCTGCCGATCGAGGACGTCAGAGCGGTGTCCGCGAGCAGAAGGGGATTTGTCCAGCACGTCGAGCGAACGCAACTGATGGACGTCGCGCGAAAGAGGGATCTGGTTCTTTGGATTGTCAGAAAACCCGGAGATTTCGCGGCACCCGGCATGCCGCTGGTTATGGCCAAGCCCTCCGGACTCGTGAATGATCGCGTGGCGAGCGCCATCCGGGCCGTCTTTGTCGTCGGCGCCCGCCGGACGGATTCCCAGGACGTGCTGTTTTTGGTCAATCAGCTCGTGGAGGTCGCGGCGCGCGCCCTGTCGCCCGGGGTGAACGATCCGTTTACCGCGACGTCCTGCATCGATTGGCTCACGGCCGCCGTCGCCGAATTGGCGGGGCGCGAGATCCCCGATCGGTACCGTTTCGACGACGAGGGCCACCTGCGGATCGTCGCGCCGGAAATCGATTTCGAAGAGTTCACCGCTGCCGCATTCGGACAGCTTCGTCCATACGTGCAGCGCGACCGCAACGCCACCTTGCATACCCTGGAGAGGATGATCGATCTGTTGGGCCAGGTCCACACGGACGCGCAGAGGGAGACAATTCGACGCCACTGCCTGGCGCTGCGCCTGGGTTGCGCGAGCGACCTGCCGCATCCAGACGACCAACGGGCCATCGATCGGATTTTCGAGGACGCCGCCCTCAGGTGGGGACCCTGGCCCTCCCCGGCCGCCGCCGGTGAAAACGCCGGCCCGAACGGGGTTCGGTCCTGAGCGCGCGGGGCCGGCGACCGCTTTGAGGCCGCCGGCGGTCGCCTGTCCGTGTCGGCGGGGTGTTTCCGGGCCTCACGCCATCGCGTGTCCCTTTTTCGGGCCCAGGAAAAACCACAAGATCAATCCGAGAAGCGGCAGCAACAGAATGATGACGACCCACAGCACCTTCGCGCCGGTCGTGGCCGCGCTGCCGACAACGTTGACGATCGCCCAGATATCCAGAACGAGGATAATCAGGCCAAAGATACCACCCACTTCAATACCCATCGGTGTCTCCTCCTAATCGGTTCGCACGTAAGCAGCGGGCCACCGAACGATCAACCGGTCCGGCCGCGAACGCGCTTACGCTTCCTTGGTCCCTAACGCTCGAACTCCCCGATTGTTCCGGGAGTCGCCGATTTATCGGAACGGAGCCGCCTCGGTGGAACCGGATGCGCGGTTGACACTTTGTAGAGCCGGCCGGGCGGCTGTCTGCACGCGCCGCTGGAGGAGATGCCCGAATAAATGGACAATGGCGCGCCGGACGGTAAGCCGGCGGCAAAAGCAAAAAGGGAGGTGCGGAATGAACGAGGAGTTGGAACAGCGGATCCGGGAATTGGCCTACAGCCTTTGGCAGTCGGCGGAGCGTCCCTATTGGAGGGCGCTGGAATACTGGCTGATGGCCGAGACGATGGTTCTTGAACTGATGGTCGCGACAGCCGCCGGCGTCACGCAGGGGATGGCTTCATCCGGGTGCGCGGAAGACCGATGACCCATCCGGGGGACGGCCGACGCCCGTCCGTTTTTTTGACGGGCTGGCGGATTGCCGGGAACCCGAGGCGCCCGCCCGGCGTTTACATTCGGTAAGGTCAACATTCAGCGGAGGAGTACCGAAGCGATGAACTGGGATGAAATCAAGGGAAACTGGAAGCAGATCAAGGGTAAGGCCCGGCAACAATGGGGCAAGCTCACGGACGACGACCTCGAGGTCGCCGAGGGGCACCGCGAGGAGCTGGTCGGACGCGTCCAGGAGCGCTACGGCGTCGCCAAGGACGAAGCCGAGCGTCAGGTGTCCGACTGGGAGCGCGGCCTCTAGGCGAGCGCGCGCCGACGCCGCGACGGCACCCCATTCCGGGCCGTCGCGGATCGACCCTTGAAACCGTGAAAGGTGCGAGGATGCAAAAGTGGCTATCTCACGCGGCGTTGACCGCGTTGTTTCTCGCGTCCCTTGGCCTTGCCGCCTGCAATACGGCCGAAGGTGTCGGCGAGGACGTCAAAGCCACGGGCAACGCGATCGAGGATACCGCCAAGGACGTGAAGCAAAAGCTGTGACGCGGCGACCCCGGTGGTGTTGTGTCAAACCCCGAGATTAGTCAAACACCGAGATTAAGGAGACTCACCATGACAGGTCACCCCAAGAACGAGGGCGAGGGTAGCCGCACGGCGGCCAAGGACTATGACGAACGGACCCAGCGCTTTGTCGACGAGGAAGACGTCGAGGCAAAAGCCGAAGAGGCTCGCGAAGCGGTCGAACAGGACGACGAAGGCAAATTGAGCGAAGCGGAAAAGCAGGGAAAAGAGAAGGCCCGCGAATTCGATCCGCAAGTTGAGCGGGACCGGTAGTCCCGCGAGAACCCTATTCAGCGCGCCGCAAGACCCGCGGCGCGTTTTCGCTGTGTGCCAAAACCTACCGCTCCGCTTCCACTAGGCCATCTGAGCGGTGGACTCGAAGAACAGGGCCTGGCTGATGGCCGCCTTGACGGTATTGGGCTGGAACGGCTTGGTGATCAGGAACGTCGGTTCCGGGCGCTCGCCGGTGAGCAGGCGTTCCGGATAGGCGGTGATGAAAATCACCGGAACGTCGAAGCTGTCCAGGATGTCCTTGACGGCGTCGATGCCAGACGAGCCGTCGGCGAGCTGGATGTCCGCGAGAACCAGGCCCGGCCGGATGGCCATCGCCGCCTTGACCGCGTCGTCGCGGGTGTCGGCGATGCCGGTGACCGTGTGCCCCAGACCCTCTACGATGCCCTCCAGATCCATCGCGATGACCGGCTCGTCCTCGATGATCAGGACGCTGGTGGCTGTCTGCCGGTCGATCTCCTCGATCGCGGCGGACAGGAGACCGGCGACCTGATCCTCGTCCAAACCGAGAATCTGGGATGCCTGTCCGTTGGAAAAGCCTTCCATCACGGTCAGCAGCAGCGCCTGACGGCTTTTCGGCGTCAGCGTCGACAGGCGCCTCTTGGCCACCGCCTCGCGCCGCTCCAACGTGTCGGCCGCGTCGGGAACCTCGATGGAAGCCGTGGACCACACCGCGTGAAAGGTGCGGTAGAGGGCGATACGCGGCGGAATGTCCCTGGGAAAATGCTCGGGACACGCCAGGATCGCCTCAAGAGCGGCTCCCACGAAGGCGTCGCCGCTGGCTTGGCTGCCGGCGAGGGCCCGCGCATATCTGCGAAGTAGCGGGATGTGTGGTCCAATGTCGTGAGCAAGCGCCATGTCGGTCGATCCTCCCCGGCTCATCCGCGGCTGCCGTGTTGCCACCATGTGGGTGTGAGCGTAGTTTTCTCCAAGGGGAAATAATTGCGGCTTGGCGGGAACACAACGCCCCGGAGTGCGTTTTTCTTACTGAGGAAGCGCAGGACCGTGGCACGGATGGTTGCGACGGGATCACCATGGTTGATCGTAAAAAGCGGGAGCGGATGAAACAGGTGGCCAACAGAAAGCAGGATTCGGGCGACCCGGGCCGGACTCCGTTGGCGGCCGGAAGCGACAAGGAGGAGTGGATCGGACAGCAGCTTCGAGCGGTGTACGACAAGACGTTGAACGAACCCATTCCAGAGCGCTTCCTCGAATTGCTCAAGAAGATCGACGAAAAGGATCCGGAATCCAAATGACGGAAACCTCGGGCGCCGGTCTTCGTGACCAGATCGTGGCGTGCCTGCCCAACCTGCGGGCGTTCGCGCGAACCATCGCCAAGGATCCCAACCGCGCCGACGACCTCGTTCAGGATACCCTCGTCAAGGCGCTGGCCAACCTGGAGAAATTCCAGCCAGGGACCAACCTCGTGGCCTGGCTGTTCACCATTCTGCGTAATCACTTCTACACGGAGTCGCGCAATCGCCGGCGGGAGGTCGAGGACGCCGACGGAGGGCACGCGGCGGGATTGGTGAGCGAGCCACGGCAGATCGCCAACCTGGAGATGGGCGATTTCCAGAAGGCCCTGGCCGATTTGCCGGTCGAACAGCGCGAGGCGCTGGTTCTTGTCGGCGGCGCGGGGTTCTCGTATGAAGACGCGGCGGAAATCTGCGGGTGCGCGGTGGGAACCATCAAGAGCCGGGTGAACCGGGCACGAGCCAGACTCAACCAGGTTCTGGACCCCGAGGCCGAGGAAAGCTCGGCGGACAACAAGGACGCGGATCAACCATGTCCGAAAGCGGTGAGGATCGCCGGCGCTTCCGGTTGACCGGCTTTTTCCAGTGGCGCGGTCCTGCGCTCGCTCAGGGTCAAGGCCGTCCTTCTCCTGGCGTTCGCGATGCTGCCGGCCGGTGTTCTCGCGTGTCTGCAGGCGCTCTCCAACTACAATCAACTCTCCACCCTCGCCGAGGAATCCATGCTTCAGGCGGCGGTGCTGTCTACGCGGGAAGAAGAAAACATCATCATCGTCGCCCGGCGCGTGCTCCACACCCTGGCGGTGCTTCCTGAAATCACCAGCCTCGACGCGGAACGTTGCGACGCGACCCTGACGGCCGTGCGCGCCACGTCGGAATTCTATGGGTCCCTGGCGGTGGTCGACGATCGGGGCGAGATCGTCTGCGGTTCCTTCGCCCCGCCGGGGCCGGTCAATGTGTCGGACCGGCCCTGGTTCCGGTCGGTGATGAGCCGCACCGCCTTCACCGTGACCGGCGCCGCCGAGGACCTCGCGACCGGGGCCCCGGTCCTGGCGGCGAGCCTGCCCCTGACCGATCCCGACGATGGGATCGTCGGCGCGCTGTTCCTCTCCATCAAGACCGAATGGCTGAACGCGCTGCTCGGCGAAACGGGCACTCCCGACGTGACGCACGTGGCGATCGTCGATGCCGACGGGAACGTGATCGCCGACGACCCGGCGCGGCCGGGGACCCCGAGTTGGCTGCGGGACCCGGGATTCCTTCGCGCCAACCTGGTTGGCGGGCCGAAGGCGATGCGGATGATGGACGATGGCGTCGACTTGGGTTTCGTCGCCGTCGCGCCGCTGCTGCCTGACGATCTGTACGTGGTCGTCGGCGGCGCGCCAAGCCTCACCGCGGCGGGATCGGCTTGGCGCCTCGCCGCGTCCATCGGGATTCCGCTGATCATGTGGGTGATCGCCGTCGCCGTCGCCTGGTTCGCCATGGACCGGCTGGTGGTGCGTCCGATCCTCAGACTGGAACGGACCGCGGCGGCCTTCGCGGCCGGGAAGATGGCGGTTCGCGCCTCCGGCCTCGACGATATTCCCACCGAGATCGGTCAGCTTGGCCGCACCATGAACATGATGGCGGATGCCCTGGCGGTCCGCGAAAAGGACCTTCAAAGCGCGGTGGCCGAGCAGAAGTCCCTCCTGAAGGAGCTTCACCACAGGGTCAAGAACAACCTGCAGGTGATCACAAGCCTTCTCAATCTGCAGCTTCATCGCGCGACCGGAAAAGCCGAGCGCCGGGCGCTGCGGGCGACGCAGGACAGGATTTACGCCCTCGCCAAGGTGCATGATGCCCTGCGGCAGGTGTCCGGCGAAAACCTGATCCGACTGGATGAGCTGGTGCCCCAGATCGCCGAACACTTGACCCGCGCCGACGGCGCGCTCGGCAAACCGGTGCGCGTCGACTACGACCTGGATCCGTTGACGGCGAGTTCAAGGAGCGGGGTCCCCATCGCCCTGCTGTTGACCGAGGCCATATCCACCGCCCTGAACGCGGCACGCCCGGACGGCGTCGCCGAAAGCCTGCGGGTCGCGATAAAGCGGGTGGACGGCGAGACCATGGCGCTCACCGTCGAGAGCGACCGGTCAGCCGCGAAACCACATCCCGATGACGGCGACGATTTGAGCGCGAAGCTCGTGGCTGGTTTCGTGAAGCAACTGGGGGGTCAATCGATCGTCGAAACGAAAACCGGATACCGGCTCCGGGTCACCATTCCCCGTCAAGATTGAAGCCGAGGCATCGCGGTAAGCCTCAGCGGGAGCCGCGCGAACTCGCCAGCGCCGTGAGCATGGACAGGACGGCGCGATCGTCGAAAGGTTTTCGGAGGACGGGGACGCCGGCAAATGCCGGCAGGGGCGAGCTGCCTTGCTCGAACCCGGTGGAGAACGCGAAGGGGACACCGCGATCGCGCAATGTCTCGGCCACCGGGGTGACCAGTTCCCCGTGCAGGTCGATGTCCAGCAGAGCGACGTCCACGTGGTCGCCGGCCGCCAGCGGCAAGGCTTCCGCCACCGATGTGGCCGGGCCGATCACCGTATGTCCGGCGGCGCGGAGGATGGCTTCGATGTCCACCGCGATCAATGCCGAGTCCTCCACCACAAGGACCCGGAGCGGACCGGAAAGCGCCGCCGCCGTCCGAACCGGCGGCGCCGCCCCAGCCGGCGGCTTTCGATCCGCCGCCGGCGGCGCCTGAGTGGCGGCTTCGGCCATCGGCGCCCGCAAGGACATATGCACGCCGTCGGGATCGAAGCGGATGCCGGCGGTTCCACCCATCTGCCCGGCGCCGTATTGCTCGATGATCTCGGATCCAAAGCCGCGGCGCGTGGGCGGCGACACCGGCGGGCCGCCCCGTTCCGTCCAAGAGAACATGAGCGTCCGCTCGCCGTCCGTATCCGCCACTTCCCAGTGGATGGAAACCCGGCCCTGGTCCCTCGACAGCGCCCCGTACTTGGCGGCGTTGGTCGCCAGTTCGTGGATCATCAGGCAGAACCCCAGGGCCGCGTTCGGGGTCAGCCAGAGGTCCGGCCCGTCCAGGCCGATCCGATCCAGGCCGTGTGGACGCAGCTCCTCGGACAGGAGATCGGAAAGGGCGGCGCCCTGCCATTGGCTTCGGACAAGCAGGTCGTGGGCGCTGGCCATGGCCTGGATCCGCTCGATCAACGAGCGGACGAACTCGTCTTTCGGCATCGGCTCGCGCGCGCCGTAGGCGATCACCGATTGGATCGTGGCGAGGGTGTTCTTGACACGGTGATTAAGCTCGCTGGCGACCACGGCCAGCCTTTCCTCGGCCCTCTTGCGGGCGGATATGTCCTCGACGACAGAGATGAAATGCTCGGGTTCGCCGGACGGCGCCCGCCGCAGCGAGACCGTCAAGTTGACCCATGTCACCGATCCGTCGGGGCGCAGGTAGCGCTTTTCCATGGCATAGGAGTTGATCTCGCCGGCCATCAGCCGCGCCGCGTTCTCGACGTCGGTATAAACGTCATCGGGATGGGTGATGTCCTGGAACGTCTTCGCAAGAAGCGCCTCGCGGGTATCGCCGGCGATTTCGCACAGGCGATCGTTGACGCGCAGCCACCGGCCGTCGAGGCCGACGTGGGCCATGCCGACGGCCGTCTGCTCGAAGGTCCCGCGAAACAGCGACTCGCTCTCCGCGAGCGCCGTCTCGGCCGCCTTGCGCTCGGTGATGTCGACGGCCGACGGCACCAGGTTGATGATCCGCCCCTGGTCGTCGCGCAGCGGCGCCAGTTGAAAATCGATGGTGATGAAGCGTTCAGAAGCGACGCGCACGGGCACGTCGTAACGCACGGTCTCGCCGTTCCGGGCGCGCGCGATGGCGTCGCGGAGCCGGGCCTGGACCTCGCGGGAGTACGCCCACCAAAACGTCTCGTCGAACGGCTTGCCGAGAACATCGTCGGGCTCCAGTCCGGCGACGGAAAGCGCCGTCTTGTTGGCCTCGATCAACCTGCCGTCCATGTCGAGCAGCCCCGCGAGCGCCGCGATGCCGTCGAGAACCCGTCTCAGGCGGGCCGCGTTGCCGCGTACGAGCGCCTCGGCGCGGCGTTGTTCCGTGACCTCCTGGACCACCACGGCGACGGCCCCGCCCTTGCCGTCGGCCTCGGGAATAGGGTAATAGCTCTCCATCCACACCCGTTCGACGCCCGGCTCCTTCGCCGTCTCGCCGACGATTTCATGGTCGAGCAGCGGCTGCCCGGTTTCGAGCACGTGCCGGAAAATGGGTTCCACGGTGTCGGCCAGATCCGGTAGCACCTCCCGTATCGTGCGACCGACGTGGGCGTCGACCGGCTGGCCGTTCATAACCGCCAGACGATGGTTGATCCGCCGGAAGCGCAGATCGCTGTCGATGAGCGCGAGACCTACCGGCGCCCGTTCGTAGATCAGATCCAGTTCGCGAAGATCGTCGGCATGCCGGGTGGTCAACGCATCTATTTCGCGGTTGAGCCGCCAGCACTCCATTTCGCTCATGGCGCAGGCGCCGAGGTCCAGGAGCGCGCCCCATGCGGACAGATCCGCCAATGGACGCGGGTTTGGATCCATCACGCACAGCACGCCGATGGCCATGCCATCCGGTGTCCTGAGCGGCGCGCCGGCGAAAAACCGGACTCCCGGCGAGCCCGCCACCAGCGAAAGAGTTGCGGAAGGGCTGGATTTCGCGAGCATCAACGACCGAGAAGATTTCCTCCTGTTGGATGGTCGGGTCGAAAAAAGAGCCCGTTCTCGGGCAGTCCGTCAACTCCAGACCATGGTGGGCGATGAACCTTACACGCTCGGACTCGACGAAACACACCGCGCCGAAAGCCGCGTCGAACATCTGGGCGGCGAGCCTCGCGAAACGACACAGAATATCGCCGGGCTCCGGGTCGACGAAGTCGAACCGCCGCAGTGCAGCCAGCCTGTCGCGTTCGTTCGGGTGGATTTCCTCGCCGCTCGCCTCTCCGGGTTCATCCGCCACGTCCCGCCCTCCACATGCTCGGAATCACCCTACTATCAATGAGGAGAGTCACGAAGTCATTCCTGGGGCGATATTACTTATTTTCAAACGACTTTCTAAGCGAAGTTGGGGGGTGCTTTTTTCCGACAGTCGCTATCGCGCGCGGACGATGAGCCAGCGGTAGATGCCAAGGAGATTGATCGCGGTCAGGACGATGTTCTGCGTGATCAGACTGGGCAGGTCCTCGAGATAGCCGGCCACGATCCAGGCAACCGACGAGAGGGTGAAGATGATGAAACCGATTCCGGTCACCAGCCGGCCGAAGTTGCCGGCGACGGCGATCGCGGCAATCACGCCATTGGCGGTCGCGAACCAGCGGATGAGCTCTGCGGTGACCATCTGTCCTTGAACCTTACGGCGCGCGGCCGGGATGCCGGGCCCCGGCCGCGCGCGCCGGCGCGGCCGAAAACCGGCGATCCCGATCGACGCTTTAGTGTTTTCCGGCGCTTGGCGGGACCGGATTGCTGCCCTGGGTCGTTCCGGGCCTGGACCCCGGACGGACGCCGCCGCCATCACCGCCGCCATCGTCCGTCCGTGAAATCAAAATTCGGCGGCGACACCGGTTCGGGCCTGACCGCCGCCGGTTTCAAGGGATCGGTATCCCAATCCCTGTCCCCGGTCCGCGAACGCGCGGCGTCGCGACCCCGGCCGGTGGCGCTCCTGGCTTTCTCCTTGACGTCGTCCACGCGCTCGCCGGCTTCGCGAAACGGCGCCGGCCGCGGCCTCGGAAACGGTCTCGGCGGCCGAGCGAACGGTCTCGCCCATCCGGTGCGCGGCGTCCCTCCCGGCGTCCGCCGCCCTTGAGACTAGCCTCTCGCCCCTGTCGGTGCGCGCGAACAGCGCGGCCGCGATCACCGCCCCGAGGCCGGCCACCGCCACTCCGGTCAGGATCGGCCGGCGCTGCACGAAGTTGCCGGCCGCGGCGGCGGTATCGCCGGCCCGCGCGCCGGCGCGATGCGCCGTGTCGGAGACGCGGCGATAGGTGTCGTCGGCCCGTTCGCCGACGCTGTCTCGCACCCCTTCGGCACGTTCCCGCGCCCATTCCCGGGCTTGACGCGCGCGCACCCCTGGCCCGGGGTGTTCGCCGTCCGCGACCGGATCTTCCGTGAAACGGTCGGCGGGCCGGCTGGGATCGACGCGACCGGCCGGCCGGTCGGCCGCCGTTCCGCTTCGGCTTTGGGACAGAAGGAGCCAGCCGAGGCCGATCCCCACCATGGCCGCCGGAACGGGATTGTTCGCGCACCGTGTCGCCGAGGTTTCGCGCGAACCGCGCGGCGCCGTCTCGCGCGGGCTCCACCGCGCGCCCGATCTGGTCCAGCACCTCGCCGGGCGCCAGACGGTCTTCGAGGGCGTCGAGATCTTTCTCGATGCCGGCTCGCGTGTTCTCGGTTTCCCGCATGATGTCGTCGGACGATTGTGTCTGCATGGTACTCACTCCTCATACCTCGTACTGTGTGTCGGTGGCCTCGCGCCGCGTTCGGCCCTTCAGGTGGCCCAGGCTCCGTCGCTCGCGCGAGCCTCCGGGGTGTCGCTCCGGCCGGTGGTTCGCTCTCCGTCCGGACCGGCGAACATCCTTGTCAGGACGAAGCCAAGACAGAACGCGCCCCCGAAAAACAGCGCGGGGCGCGTTCGCGCGAAGGTCTCCACCTCGGTGATCATCCGGCCGACGTCCTGGCCGTGCACGCGTTCCGCCAGATCGTTCACTTCGGCCGCCGCCCTGTGCACCATGTGCGCGGTTCCGGCCCGGCCCCGGTCCGATAAGGTGTTTTCGGCGCTGATCAGCGCATCGGAAACGTCTCCGAGGTAGTCCGCGGCGTAATCGCGGCGTTCGGCCGCGAAGGTTTCGGCATTGTCCCTCGCGGCGTGAACGGCCCGTTCGCCCTCGGCGCGAATCCGGTCCCGCGCTTCCGAAGCCACGGCCTTGGCGGTTTCGGCGGCGGTTTCGGCCGCGTCTTTCGCGGTTGTCGATGTCGCCATCTTTCATTCCTCCGTCTGAAAATCCAGTTGTCACACTCAACACGGATCGGTCGGCAAAGGTTCCAGGCGCCGGCGCGACCGCGAGCAGGGCGATGCTCCGTAACCGGGGCGAACAGCGTTTGGAACTTTTGCGTGGCCCCCGAGTTGACACCGAGGAACGCGGACGGCGCTGTCGGTCTCTCCGCAACTCGAGATTTCAGCGCGGAGCGGTCAAGCCGGAGCCGCCCGCCCGACATTTTGGGGAGCAAAAGGACGACTCATGAATTCACGTTTGACCCTTGCCGCCGGACTACTGGCGCTCGTTCTGGCCGGATGCGAGAGCGGCGGGCCGGGCATGAGCATCGGAGTGGGCGGCGGCGGCGTTGGCGGCGCGGTTTCCGTCGGATCAAGCGGCCCGAGATCCGCCGTCGAGGAGCAGAAGATCGACGGAGAGGACGAGGCCGGACCCGCCGGGGAGGTTATCGGAACCGACCTGGGATACCCCGTTCAGGATGAACGCCCAGTCGACACCACCGGCTTCTGACCCGCTCGCACGGGGCCTGGCCAACCGGAGGCCGAACAGGAACAGACTGGAACAGGAACGAGAGGAGATGGAGATGAACATCAAACGGCACTTGTTGGCGGCAACCATTCTGTCGTCGACGATGGCGGCGCCGGCGTGGGTTTTCGCCACCGAAACCGCGTCGCGGGATACCCAGGCCCAAGCGGGCTCGGCAGTTGCCCAGGCGACATCGACCGCGATCGGATCCATCAGCGCGCGGGCCTTCTTGGGCTCGCCCACTCACAACGCCGACGGCGAGAGCATCGGCGATATCCACGACCTGGTAATCGACGAGGACGGGAACGTGGTCCAAGCGGTCATCGACGTGGGCGGTTTTCTGGGAATAGGGGAAAAGCGCGTGCTCGTGCCCATCAGCGAGCTCAAGATCAAGGGTGGCGAGGGCATCATCGTAACCGCGACCCGCGACCAACTGGAGCAGCGACCCGCATTTACCTATTCGGTCTCTCAGGGCTACTGGATCAGCGACGCGCGTCACGCGGGCCTGGTGGGTCCCGAAGACCGCCAGCAGTTCGTCGAGCAGACGGAACGCCAGTTGGACGCGTGGGGCCAGAAGGTCGGCGAGTTTACCGAGAACGCACGTGAGGAGGCTTCCGAAGCCTCGAACGAGGCGGCACGGGAGGTGAGCGAGGCCTGGGATAGCGTTCAACAGCAATGGAATAAGTTGAAGGAAGCGTCGGCCGACGCCTGGGAGAGCGGCAAATCTTCCTTCGAGGAAAGCTGGAACGAATTCCAGAAAACATGGGACGAGGCTGAAAACCGCAAGTCGTAACGTCGCGGCGGGCGCCTGACCATTCAGGCGCCCGATTTCGCGGGGAGAGGAAACACGGACATGTTGTATTGGGCATTGGCGTTTTTCTTGGTGGCGATCGTCGCGGCCGCGTTCGGCTTCGGCGGCATTGCGTCCGCGTCCGCGAGCATCGCCCAGGTTATCTTCGTGATCTTCCTGGTGCTGTTCGTGCTGTCGCTGATCTTCGGATTGGTGCGCGGCCGGAGGCCAAAGGTGTAGACATCTCTCGAAAGGGCGCGAGGCGCGGTCGAAAGCACCGGCCGCGCGTCGCGCTTGAAACAAAATGCTCGACGATCTGCTCATACTTTACGGAGAAACGGAGACAGCTCTCGTCGACATCGGTGCAAGGCTCGGTCTGGCGTTGCTGTTCGGCATGATCATCGGTCTGGACAGGGAGATCCGGGGCAAGCCCGCGGGCCTGCGGACCCATATGCTGGTGGCGCTGGCGTCCGCCGCGTTCGCCCTGGTCGCGATCGAGATGGTGGAGACGATCGGAGCGGACTCCCCCTCCGTCAGGGCGGATCCCACTCGCGTGATCGAAGCGGTGGTCGCGGGAGTGGCATTCCTCGGCGCGGGGGCCATCATTCAATCCCGGGGCTCGGTCCTGGGCATCACCACCGGCGCCAGCATCTGGCTCGTCGGCGCGCTCGGGCTGGCCTGCGGCGGCGGTTATTATGCGATCGCCGTGGTCACGCTGATTCTGGCGTTCGCCACCCTCACGGTTATCAGCTACATCGAGGGCAAAATGCACCGGCATCTCACGGGCAGCCACGCGGACGAGCCGGACCGCGACCAGCGCCGGGACGGGTGACTCCGTGCCGGCGCTCGACGGGGAGCCGCGATGGCAAGCTTGACCGAGGCAACAATCTCCCTGGCCCGATCGCGGCGCGGGCTTTGGGGAATCTTCCTGGCCTCCCTCGCCGAAAGCACCATCGTGCCGATTCCGTTCGAGACGATCATGGTGCCCATGCTGCTGGCCAATCGCGAGAGGATCTGGCTGATCGCGACGGTGACCACGCTCGGCTGCCTTCTCGGGGCCCTCGTCGGCTACGCCGTCGGCTATTTCGCCTTCGAGACGGTTGGACGGTGGGCGCTGGAACTCCTCAACGCCACCGAGCAGTTCGAGTCGTTCCAGAGTCAGTTCGACCGGCACGGATTCTGGATCATCTTCAGCGTCGGAATCACCCCCGTCCCGTTTCAAGTGGCGACCGTGGGCAGCGGGCTCGCGGCCTACCCCGTCCTGCCATTCCTGCTGGCCGCCGCCCTCGCGCGCTCGATCCGCTACTTTGGCCTCGCCCTCCTGGTGATGCTGTTCGGCCGACGAGTCGAGGAGGTCATCCGGCGGCACAAGAAGAAGGCCACGGCCGGGTTTTGGATACTGCTCGCCGTCGCCGTCGCGGCGACGGCTTACGCCTACTTTCGGTTGATCCTCCGGCGTTGACGCCCGGCGCCGCGCCAGGCCGGTGACGAACAGGGCGGCCTGGCCCACCACCAGGGGTGCGAGGCTGCCGACCGCGATTACCGCCCATCCCTGAGGCCCCGGAACGGTGACGTTAAGCAGCGACGCCATGAACGGGACGTAAACGGCGACGAGCAGCAGTCCCCCGCAGACCGCGAGCGCGCCCCACACGAACGGATTGCGGGTGATGTCGTTGGCGACGATGTTGGAGTCCACGGAGCGCATGTTGAAGGCGTGCCAGAGACGCGCGAAGGCATAGGTCAGGAACGAGATGGTGACGGCCTCGCGTTCGTCCAGCCCCATGACCACGAGAGCATACGCAAACGCGCCGAGCACCGACGCCGCGATGACGGCGCCGAATCCGGTCACCGCGAGCCAGTGGCGGCGGGCGATGATCGGTTCCCGCGGATCCCGCGGCGGCCGGTTCATGACGCTGGAATCTCCTTTCCCGACACCGATGGCGAGAGCCGGAAAGACATCCAGCAGCAGATTCAGGAACAGGATCTGCAGCGGCAGCAGGGGCAGCGGCGCGTTGAGCAGGGCCGCGACGGTGATGGCGATGATCTGGCCGAGGTTGCCCGACAGCAGAAAGACGATGAACTTGCGGATGTTGTCGAAGATGGACCGGCCCTGCTCGATCGCCATGACGATGGTTTCGAAGGCGTCGTCCTTGAGAACGATGTCGCTGGTCTCGCGCGCCACCTCGGTGCCGCGCTGGCCCATCGCGATGCCGATATCGGCCTTCTTGAGCGCCGGCGCGTCGTTGACGCCGTCGCCCGTCATGCCGACGATGGCGCCGGCGTCCTGATAGACGGTGATCAGGCTCAGTTTCTGCTCGGGAGAGACACGCGCGAAAATCGACGTCCTCAGGATCGCGGCGCGGGCGTCGTCGTCGGCCTGGTCGATGCGGCCGAGGTCGCGGCCGCGTAGAACCTCGGGCCGCTCGTCGTCGGCGATACCGATGGCGTGGGCGATGTTGGCGGCCGTCGCCGGCTGGTCGCCGGTCACCATGACCACGCCGATGCCGGCATGGCGGCAGGCCGCGATGGCGGCGGAGATGGTCTCTCGCGGCGGATCATAGAGGCCGACCAGTCCGAGCAGCGTGAGGCCCGCGTAGGGATCGTCGGAGACGTCGCCGGTCGTTTTCTCGGCGACCGCGAGGACCCGCAGGCCGTCGCCGGCCATGTCCTGGTTGCGCCGGACCCACTCGTCGCGGATCGCGTCGTCCATCTCCGAGGGCTCGCCGTCCGCCCCGCCGACACGGACGCAGGCGTCGAGCACGGCCTCGGGAGCGCCCTTGACGAGAACCAGATATCCATCGTCGCCGGCGTGAAACGTCGCCATCATCTTGGTCGCGGAATCGAAGCTCTCCTCGCGCTCCTCGGGCAGCGTTTCGCGCAGCCGGTCATGGTCCAGGCCCGCCGCGATCCCTCCGGCCACCAGCGCCACCTCGGTGGGATCGCCGCTCCATCGCCGGTCCGCCTCGCCTCCGTCGTCATCCTCCGCCCGTTCGACGTTGCCGCAGAGGACGCCGACGCGCAGCGCGGCCGCGAGATCGGGCCGGTCCTCGAGCGACACGGGCTCGCTCCCGTCCCGAAGCGTGGCGCCGTCGCCGTCCCGGACCACCTCGATATCGCCCGCCGGCAGGGCCACCCGGCGCATCACCATGCTGTTTTCGGTCAGGGTGCCGGTCTTGTCCGTAAAAATGACCGTCGTCGCGCCCAGCGTTTCCACCGCCGACAACCGCTTGACCAGGGCATTGCGCCGGGCCATCCGCCACATGCCCCGGCCGAGCGCCACGGTGGAGACGATGGGCAGCCCCTCGGGAACGGCGGCGATGGCCAGGATGATCGCCGTCTCGATCATCAGGTATAGGTCCTTCCCGGCGGCGATTCCGGCGCCCGCCACCACGATGCCGACGGCGATAACGACGTAGATCAGCTTCTGGCCGAGGCGCTCGAGGCGTCGTTCCAGCGGTGTGGCGGTATCCTCCGCGCCCTCCACCAACCGTGAGATGCGGCCAATCTCGGTGTCCATGCCGGTGGCCACGACCACACACTCGGCGGCGCCTCGCGAGACGGAGGTGCCGCTGAACACCATGTTGGATCGCTCGGCGAGCGGCGCTTCGTCGCCTTCGAGCGGCTCCGTCGTCTTGTCCACGGGCACGGACTCTCCGGTGAGGGCGGATTCGTTGGCCTGGAGATTTTCCGTCGACAGCAGCCGCAGGTCGGCGGGAACCACCTCGCCCTCGGTCAGCAGCACGATATCGCCCGGCACGAGGGCGTCGGCCGGCACCTCGCGCGTCTCGCCGCCGCGACGGACCAGCGCGTCGACCTGGCCGATGCGGCGGAGCGCCTCCATGGACTGCAGCGCCTTGTATTCGGTGACGAAACCGATGGCCGCGTTGATCACCAGCGCGGCGGCGATGGCGATGCCCTCGACGATCTGGCCGAATGCCATCGCGGTGACCGACGCGATCAGCAACAGGATGACGACGAGGCTGGTGAACTGCTCGTAAAGAATCCGCCGCCAGGATTTCTGCTCGGACTCTCGAAGCCGGTTGGGGCCGTACTGCTGGCGCCGCTCCTCGGCCTCGGCGTCCGTCAGGCCCTCCTCCCGGGACACGTCGTAGGGCGCTCAGAACGTCGGCGCTCGACAGCGCGTACGCCGGGTGTTCGATGCGTTTTACGTTGTTTTCCATGACCCCCCGCCGATGTCGCCGCCCCGGGTCCGTACCCGGGCGATTGGCGTTCAATGTCCGTCTCGAGCCCCAGGGCTGTCAAGCCGATACCCTGGATGCCCGACGCCTTCCCGCCGGCGCGCGCCGCGACACCGGGAAGTCAATCCAGTCGCCAATTCTGGTTGGCGGCGGGCCGGGCGATATCGTCCTCGTAGATCCGCGCGATTTCCGAGTCGGACAGGCGGGACAGGTCGTCCAGCGACTTGACCCAATCTTCCGGACCGTGCCAGTCGTGCCGGTGGAGTGTCCGGATGGTTTGGCGATGGTCGGCCATCGTATGCCTCCATATCCATGATTTCCAATCAAGATACCGGTCGATGTCAACGAGGTTAACGCCCGGCGACGGAAGCGGTTCCATGCCCGCCGGCAATGGGCAGGAACAAAACGGCGCGCGGGAGCGTTGTGTCCTCGACGCATTTCCCATGAGTGTGATCAGGAGCGCTTGCATGATCTTGAGACTTCGCGCGATGGTTGGCGCCATCGCACTTGTTGTTGCGTTGGCGGTCTCCGCCGTCGCCCACGGGCAGACGGCATCGCCGTCAGGGCAGGCGGGAAACACCCCGGCCGACAAGCCCGCGGCCTCGGTGGAAAACCTCCAGTCGCTTGCCAAGACGCTGGAGGACCCGGAACGGCGCCAGCAATTGATCTCCCAAATCGAGGCGCTGATCGCCGCCCAGCAGGCGTCGGAGCAGCCTGCGGAAGCGGACGGGCTCGGCGCGCGGATGATCTCGACTTTGGCGGCGGCGGCGGACGCGCTGGGCGCCCCCCTCCGAGCCGTGCCGGACATGTTCGCGAATGCCGGCGGATGGGTCGACGCCATCGCGGACGACCTGGCCGATCCGGAGACGAGGCAGCGGCTCGTCGATCTCGCCGTTCAGGTGGGCATCGTTCTGTTTGCCGGGCTGGCCGCCGAATGGGCCGCGCGCGGGCTGCTGACGGTGCCGCGCCGCCGGCTGGAGCACGGGGCTTCCCGGACCCTGGCCAAGCGAGTCCTTTGGTTGACCGGGCGCACGGTTCTCGACCTGTTGCCGCTTGCCGCGTTCGCCGCGGCGACCTACGGCGCGCTGACCGCCGTCGAGTTGACCCGAACCTTCGATATCCTGGCCATAAGCTGGCTCAACGCCTACGTCGTGTTCCGCGCCATTGTCGCCCTCGGGCGGGCGTTGACCGCGCCCGCCGCGCCGTCGCTAAGACTGGTGCCGTGGAGCGACGGCACGTCGTCGCTCGTGCTGGTGTGGGCGAGGCGGTTCGCCGCCGTCGCCGTGTTCGGCTACTTCGCCATCGAGGCCGCCGCCCTGCTGAAATGGAGCGGCGACGCCGTGGACATTCTCGGCCTGCTCACCGGCCTGACCCTGGCCATCATGGCGGTGCGGTTCATATTCCGGACCCGGCATCCGGTCGAGCGGTGGATCCGGACGCAGGGGACCGGGGGTACGGAGGGCGACACCGGCGAAGCCGGATGGCGCGCCCAGGTCGCCTCGCTCTGGCCGGTCTTCGCCGTCGCCTATGTCATCGGCGTCTTCGCCGTCTGGCTGCTCGACGTGGAGGACGCCTTCGTTCTGGTGGCCCGGGCGAGCGCTTTGACGCTGCTCGTCCTCGGCGTGGTGCTCGCCCTCGTCTCCGCGCTCGGCCCCAAGCGCCTGCGCGGGTGGATCGGCGCCGACGAGCCGGGCTCGACAGGCGCGCCGTGGCGCGATCACGTGGCGCGGTCGGCGCCGGTGGTGTCCTGGGTCCTGCGGGCGGGTGTCGTGCTGACCGGGCTGATCGTGGTGCTGCAGGCGTGGAGCGTGGACATCCTGGGCTGGATCAACCAGCCGGTGGGACAGACGTTCGTCGGCAGCCTGATGAACATCGGGCTCATTCTGGTCGCGGCCGCGGTGGTGTGGGAACTGGTGACCCTCGCCATCGAGCATTACCTCACGCCCCGAGATGCCGGCGGCGCGGTGATCGAGCGCAGTGCCCGGGCCCGCACCCTGCTTCCCTTGCTGCGCCGGATCGCGTTCATCGCGCTCGGCGTGATCGTCGCCCTGATGGTGCTCGCGGAACTCGGCGTGAGTATCGGACCGCTGCTGGCCGGCGCCGGCGTCATCGGGCTGGCCGTCGGGTTCGGCGCGCAGAAGCTCGTGCAGGACGTCATCAACGGCGCCTTCATCCTGTTCGAGGACGCCGTCGCGGTGGGCGACGTGGTCAACGTGGCGGGCACGGGCGGCCTGGTGGAGAGCATCTCCATCCGCACCATCCGCCTCCGCGACCTCGGCGGAAATCTCCACACCATTCCGTTCAGTTCGGTTGAAACCGTGACCAATATGACCAAGGACTTTTCGTACTATCTCCTCGACGTCGGCGTCGCCTACCGCGAGGACACCGATCAGGTGACGGAGGTCATCAAGGAGATCGTCGAGGAGATGCGGCGGGAACCCGAATTCGCGTCGAAAATCCTCGAGCCGCTGGAGGTGCTGGGAGTGGATCAGTTCGCCGACTCGGCGGTGATCATCAAGGCCCGCATCAAGACCAAGCCGATCCAGCAGTGGTCCGTCGGGCGAGCGTTCAACCGGCGCATGAAGCGGCGGTTCGACGAACTGGGCATCGAGATCCCGTTTCCGCACCAGACGATCTACTTCGGCGTGGACAAGAACGGCGACGCCCCGCCGGCGCGCATCGAGACCATCGACGGAGACGGAGAGGCGGCGGCGCCCGGCCCGCGCCAAGGCGCCGGCCGGGACGACCCATGGCCGAACCGGCGGATGGTATCGTCGGCGGAAACCTGAATGATCCGATAGCGCTGCCATTGCGATGGATAAAGGAGATCGGCACATGCAGACGCGATTACATGAAATGCTGCTGGGCGGAGCGATCCTCGCGTCCGCCACGGCGACGGGTTTGGGCGGCGGCGCCATGGCCGGCATGGCGGAGCCCCACAACATCGTCGAGGCGGCGCGGGCGACGGTCGAGGATCTGGATGGCGGTCCGTTCAGGACGGAGTTCCGGGCCAACATCCGGCGGGCGGATGCCGTCATTGTTCTGCCGCCGTACTCCGCGCCGCGCGAACCCGGGCGGCCGGCCGTCGTCGTGGTCCACGACGGTGCCCGGGGCGCCTGGAGCGATCCCGCGTTCTTCCGGGCAACCCGAGCACGAACCGAGGGCGCCATACCGGCGGGCGGCGTTATCCTGATGGCCATGAACGTTGACGCGGTTCGGCGTTTGAAGGACGGCTCGGCGACCATCGGCGGCGCCGACGGGCTTCGCGTCGCGTCCATCACCACCGATATCGGTGCCCGCGCGCAAGTCACCGCGATCGCCGACGTTCTGGCATTTGTCGATGTCCAGGGGGGTCAGGGCGTGATCAATGCCCCCACGCCGTCGGAGGGCTGGCGGCTGGCATGGGACGAGGACCTGAACCGCCGCTTCTACAGCGACGACGCGACACCCGACCGCGTTCTGTCGCGGGGCACGACGCGAACCCCCGGCATGGAAAGACTGGTCGGTGGGTTGCGCATCGCCAAGGGAAGGGACGAGCCGCTGCCTTAAGGCTGAAATCGCCGCCGAAGTCCCGCCGTCAACGCCCGGGCCCCGTCCGCCGACGGCAAGATCGCCACGGCGTCGAACAGGACCGAGGGGCCGCCGTCCACCTTGTGATCCGCGTCGATGGACGAGCCGTCGCTGGCCGTGACGCGGCCGGCCGTGGGCGCGACGAACTCGATCATGGCGCCCTCGGCCTGGACGGCGGCGCTGAACGCGCTCACCAGACCGGCGTCGCTGCCGTCGGTCACCAGCACGCCGAGCTTGCGGCCCCGGAAGGTGCCGGGGCAGTTGCCGACGATGCTGAGAGCCGGCGAGGGCGGCAGATCGGTCCGTGTCGGCATGGCGGCATCGGCCGGCGCCGGCATGTTCTTGATGCCAAGGCCAGCGGCGACCCTTTGCGCCAACCCGTCGTCGATGTTGAGCAGATGAGACACGACGCGCTCGCGAATGGCGACCTTTTTCACCTTGCTCAGTTCGAAGGTCGGCGTCGCCGCCATGTGCGCCTGTTCGACCCCGGCCTGGCTCACGTAGAACGGGCGGACCTGACTGTAGTGGTCGGCGAAGGTCTCGGATCGGACACGGACCTTCCGCCCGCCGGTCTCGGTCGGCGCCGTCGCCCTTCTCGATGGCGTCCCAGAGGTCGCGGCGGTGGAAATCCGGGTCGGCGCCATTGAGCTTGAGGGCCTCGTTCCACACCACCGACTGGACGCCCAGTTTCGGCTTCCAGTGGAACTTGACGAAATGCAACTTGCCGTCGGCGTTGACCAGCCGGAAGGTGTGGACGCCGAAGCCTTCCATGAACCGGAAGGAGCGGGGAATGGCGCGGTCCGACATGATCCACATGACCATGTTCATGCTTTCCGGCGTCAGCGAGATGAAGTCCCAGAAGTTGTCGTGGGCCGTCTGCGCCTGCGGAAAGCCCCGGTCCGGCGCCGCCTTGGCGGCATGAATGAGATCCGGAAACTTGATGGCGTCCTGAATGAAGAACACCGGGATATTATTGCCGACGATGTCCCAGTTTCCTTCGTTCGTATACAGCTTGACGGCGACCCCCGGACATCGCGGGCCAGGTCGGCGGAGCCCTTGTTTCCGGCGACGGTGGAGAACCGCACGAAGGCCGGGACCCGCTCGCCGGCGCGGGCGAAGACGTCCGCCCTGGTGAGATCCGACAGGGATTCATAGGTCTCGAAATAGCCGTGCGCCCCATACCCCCGGGCATGAACCACACGCTCCGGAATACGCTCGTGATCGAAATGGAAAATCTTTTCGCGGAGGACGAAATCTTCCAGCAGGGTCGGGCCGCGCGCGCCCGCTTTCAGGGAGTTCTGATCGTCGGAAATCGGCGTTCCCTGTTGGGTCGTCATGACCGAGCCACCGGCCTCGGCGGTCTGGTGAAGTTCGCCACCGGCTCAGATCTTTGTGTTGGATTTGCTGCGAGGGTCCTGAGTCACCGGGGCCTCCTTCATTTGCGGCACGGGAAGACCCGCGCCGCGGATTGGAACAAAGCGACGCGGGTTGGGGTTTCGTATTGTAAACTCAGCCGGCACCGCCAAGTTCCCGGCAACTCGCCCGCCGCGCCCCGCGGCAGCCGGACCGTCAGGCCCGGCACGAAGCGGCCCGCGGCCGCCTGGACAGCACACGATTCCGGGAGCACGCATGAACACGCGCAAGGACGAAACCGAGACCAATCACAAGCTGACCGACAGCGAGCAGGCCGACGTGAAGGAGCGCGTGCGGCCCCGTGTCCCCATGCTTTACGAGATCATCAGAAAGGAAGGAGAGGCGGAGCTTGTCCGCCCCGCCTCGGGTCTGTGGTGGTCCGGCGTCGCGGCCGGCCTGTGCATCGGTTTTTCGATGGTCGCGGAGGCACTCCTACGGGCCCACCTGCCCGCCGCCGAATGGCGCCCGCTGGTGGAGAACCTCGGCTATTCCGTGGGATTTCTGATCGTCGTGCTCGCGCGCCAGCAGTTGTTCACGGAAAACACCATTACCGCCGTTCTGCCGGTGATGGCGGAAAAATCCATCGTCAACCTCGGGTGCATGCTCCGGCTTTGGGGCATCGTCTTCGCCGCCAACATGGTCGGAGCGTTCCTGTTCGCGGCGTTCTGCGGCGTGGACGGCCTGTTCTCGCCGGAGGTCAGGACCGCCTTCGACGACATCGCCCATCACCTGGTGAGCCTGGACCCCGTCGACAAGTTCTGGCGGGGGATCGTCGCCGGCTGGCTGATCGCGGTCATGGTCTGGGTCCTGCCGAACTGCAGGAGCGGGGGCGGCGAAATCGTCGCCATTGTCCTTCTAACCTACCTCATCGCGCTCGGCGATTTCACCCACATCATCGCCGGCTCCGTGGAAGCCTTCTGGCTGACCCTTCACGGCGGCCTGGCGGTGACGGACATGCTCGTCGGCTTTGTCCTGCCGACGTTCCTCGGCAACGTGGTGGGCGGCAGCCTCCTGTTCGCGATGATCTCGTATGCCCAGGTGCAGGACGAGATATGACGGTCGCGACGAACGGGAGCCCGGCGCAATCCGCTAAGCGAGGAGCGCCCTCAGCTTCCACACGGCCTCCTCATGGTGTTCCAGGCGGTCGGCGAGCAGGTTGAAGGTGACCTGGTCCTTCATCTGCTCGGCCCAGTCGGCGACGGTCCTGACCCTGCGCGAGATCGCTTCGTGGTCGTCGGCCAACTGCCGGACCATGTCCTGCGCGGTGCCGCTGACGACGCCGGCTTCCTCGTCCAGGTCCGAACGGGCCACCAGCGCCGACAACCGCTCCGGCGCCGGATAGCCGAGGGAACGGATGCGCCTGGCGAGCCGGTCGACGGCGTTCGAAAGATCCTGGCCCTGCGCGTTCATCAGGTCGTGCAGCCCCAGGAACAGCGGCCCCACCACATTCCACGTAGCCACGCGGGTCTTGAATCGCAGGACGGTGCAATCGCCCAACACCGACGCCAGGCCGTCGATCAACAGCGCTCGATCGGGAACGCCGATCCCCGTGTCGACCGAAGTGGCCGTGGCTTTCGACTTCAACACATTCGATGTGGTCATGGTCATATCCTCTCGCTGTTTTCCGTATCATCCATATGTCCAGCGGACGGCATCTCCGTCGGTCCCGTCCGCTGATCTTCTCGGTATCATGGCTCGCCGCTTTTGGGCCCGGTTCAGCCCGCCGGGTCTTCGGCATGCGATCTCACCCGCGCCATCGCCCGCGGAACGCGGCCGAGCGGCGCGGGTTCGCCGCCCCGCATGCTTTCCTGCTCGGCGACCAGCAGTTCCCGGCAGTCTAACTCCCAGTGCCGCGGGACCTTCAACTTCTGGTCCCGGTTAAGGCCTCGTGCCTCCACCACGTCGTCGGACGACCGGAAAAACCGGGCCGGATCGCGGTACGCGTCTTCCAGGCGGACGGTCTTGTTTCTCATCGGCGTATCTCCCCCAGATCAGTCGCAACGACCCTGACCGTAATGCAACCGGCGCCGAGTTCCGCGAGGGCGGCGCGGCGGGCCAGGGTGGTGCCGCCGTGGAGATGCACCGCCCCAACGGCACCGGGTCGCGGTCCGATGGGCGGCATTATTCGCGACAAGGATGATGCACCGCCCGGGCGGACGCCTCCTTCACCTGAGTTAAGGCCCGCGCGCGAAATGGGCGCTTCGGCGCGCCGTTATCTCAGGTTAATGCGGTCAAGGGGCGGTGGGCGCATCGTTGGGGTTCTCTCACGACTCAGTTCGTGCGTGCCGACGCCATGGAGTTGACGGTCCGGATCCCATTTCGGCGCGCCAGGGCGGAGGAAGCAAGGAGGCAAGGATCGTGAAGCTGGACGCCAATCAAATAGCTCGCATCAGCGCGGAAACCGGAATTTACCCAATTCCCGAGACGGAACCCTCGTTCGAGCGCCTGGAAGAGAATTTCGGCGAGCACACCTTCTATGTGGATCCCCTGGGACTTTACATCTGGGAGCGGGTCGAGGAGGCGGAGCCGAGCCAGACGGAGGTCATGGCCCTCCAGATCGCCTCGTGGGCCGACGACGACATGACGACACTGCTCGTGCACGCGCCCAAGGCGACGGGCAAGGTCGTTATTTTTGAAGCTATCCACTGAGCTTCCGAAGTGTTCCAGGCCGAGTTTCGTGCGGGCAACAGTAACACGCAACAATAGGAAAAAAATGGCGATCAAACCGAACGAGGAACAGATGAATAGCTGACACGAGTGCAAAGGAAACGCCCGAGCCCATGACCAAATCCTTTATCATCGACTGACGTAGAGAGTGGATGAAGAAGCACTGACGCACCGTGGAGCGCCACAGTTTGTGACAGCTACCTCCATCAGCTTTACGCTGGGGGGCAAGTGGGACGGCTTTCCAGAGGAAACCGCAAGGGCTCTGGATATCAATGATCCTCATATATCAAGCGGTACAGAGTATCCGTCATTCGGACAGAGCATTGGTTCGGTTCTGTTTGAATATTTTTCGGTGGTGTGCAGGGGTTGTTCCCTTTTTTCCATGATATCAGGGAAATTGCTCCCAAAGTCGAGTTCGCGGTAGATTGCCTGCACCGCCATGCAGCGCTCGATTGCGATCACGGTCACCTCGCGTAATGGGACGGCGCGTCAGGAAGTGATGATGTAGGAACGGGCAGGGCGGTATTCGCTGAGGCCCTTGATCGCCGCGCGGCCCATGGCCAGGATGGCTTCCGCTGCGCTGCCGCCGATGTGGGGGGTGACGATCAGGTTGGGAAGCTGGAACAGCGCCGTGTCCGCCGGCGGCTCCACCGCCAGGACATCGAGGGCGGCGCCGGCGAGGTGGCCGGTTTCGAGGGAGTCGCGAAGCGCGTCCTCGTCGAGAATGCCGCCCCGGGCCGCGTTGACCAGGATGCTCCCCGGTTTCATCATGGCCAGGCGTTCGCGGCCGAGCATATTGAGCGTGCTGGCGTCGCGGGGCACGTGCAGGGTCACCACGTCGGCGCGGCGCAGCAGGTCCTCGAGAGCCACCGCCTCGATGCCGTGCTCCCGGTAGAAATCGGCGTAGTCGACGATGTCGTTCACCAGGACCTTGCAGCCGAAGGGCTTGAGCAGCGCGACCAGGTCCTTGCCGATGTTGCCGCAGCCGACGATTCCCACCGTTTGGTCGGAAAGCCGGCGGCCGACGATCTGGCGCCAGGTGCCGGACCGGACCTCGGCGGTGGCCTGGGGGACGAGGCGCAGACAGGAAATGGCCATGGCGATCACCAGTTCCGCGACCGAGCGCCGGTTGACCCCAGCGGTCCAGCCGACCTGGATGCCGGCGGCGTCCAGCGCCTCGAAGTCCAGGGTGTCGGTGCCGACGCCGTACTTGCTGATCACCTTGAGATTGGTCAGGCGGGCGATCACGCCGGCGTCGACCCGTTCCAGCGCGGTAATGGCGCGTTCCGCCGGCTCGAGAAACGCCGCCAGCGAATCGCCTCAGAGATTGGCTCCGTCATCGTTGAAATAGGCCTCGGGAAACAGCTCCTGAAGTTCCGCGCGGAGCAGGGGATGACGCGAAAAGGACCGTGAACACACCGGCACTTTCATCACTCGACCCTCTTTTTTCAGGAAACCGCCGGACCCCGTTACCAATGCCGCTACGGTTGCCACCGTGACCTACAGCACCGGTTTAGAATTTGTAATTCCATCCCGGCATCGGCGCCGTGATCCCGCCGGGGGGACACGATTGACTCGCATGGACATGAAGGCCGGCGCGGAGATTCCAAGGCGAATGGCTGTTGTGCCAAAAGGAGTACACGCGCCAACAAAATGAGCGCGTGTTTGGTTCCGCGGCGGAAAACAACGGGCTATTATTTTCGGCGAAAGCTGCCGTTCTTGGGCCCATCCGATAGCAGAATAGCCCATAACATCCTGTAAATTCACGGAGTTTCAAATTTACCCAAAAAAGGCATCGCGGTGCAATAGCAACACAAATTTGACATATTCTGGGTCGATAGTGACAATTATAAACAGACCTCCTACGAGACAGGACCAGAGACCCCCCAATCTCTGGTATCCCCAATCGGCATACAAGCCGGACTAGGCGGCCGGACCCCTCACCGGCCGCCTACACTTTTTTCTGGACCCCCGCGATCTGACCAGCATCCGCCGCCCCGGGCGATGGGCCGGTTGGCGTTGGCCGTCGCCGGGTCTGTTCGATTTTTCCCGATTTGGCGCGGGCCGTGTTTTGCGATAGCGTGCGCCCGAACGCGCGCGGGAGGATGAATGACCGATTTCGCCGGCCGGGAGCTTGTCTGCGTACGCGGAGAGCGGACGGTATTCGAACGCCTGGACTTCCGCGTGGAGGCGGGCGGCGCGCTGGTGCTGACCGGCCCCAACGGCAGCGGCAAGTCCAGCCTGCTGCGGCTCATGGCCGGATTGACGCGGCCCGCCGGCGGGGCGCTGTCATGGAACGGGGTGGACGTGGCCGGCGATCCCGAGGGCCATCGCGGGCGCCTGCACTACGCCGGTCACGCCGACGCGGTCAAACCGGCGCTGACGGTGGCGGAGAACCTCGGCTTCTGGGCCGTCTACCGGGGCGGGGCGGACGGCGCCTCGGCGCGGATCGCGGCCGCCCTCGACGCTTTCGGCATGGCTCGTCTCGCCGATGTTCCCGGGCGATACCTGTCCGCCGGTCAGAAACGGCGCCTGGCACTGGCCCGCGTTCTCGCCGCGCCGGCGCCGTTGTGGCTGCTGGACGAGCCCAAGACGGCCCTCGACGCGGAGGCCGCTGGGCGGGTGGACGCGGCGATCGCCCGCCACCGCGACGCGGGCGGGATGGTGGTGGTTTCCATGCATGGCGGCGGCCTGCCAGACGGCGCCGCCACCCTCGATCTCGCCGACTTCACGCCATCCCGGAGGGCCGCCCCCGAGGCCGCGCCGTGCTGAGGGCGGCCTGGGTTCTGGCGCGGCGCGACCTGCGGCTGGCGGTGCGCCAGGGCATGGACTGCCTGATGTCGGTGGTGTTCTTCGTGCTCGCCGTGGTGCTGTTTCCGTTCGGCGTCGGACCGGAGCCGGACATGCTGGCGCGCATCGCCCCGGGCGTGATCTGGGTGGCGGCACTGCTGGCGTCCATGCTGGCCCTGGAGCGGTTGTTCCAGACCGACTACGAGGACGGAAGCCTGGAACTACTGGCCCTCGCGCCGGTGCCGCTGGAAGCCGTCGTGATCGCCAAGGTGACCGCTCACTGGCTGACCACGGGGCTGCCGCTGATCGTGGCGGCGCCCGTCCTCGCCATTCTTCTCAACATGGAGCCGGACGGGTTCCTGGCGCTCATCGGCGCGCTGGCGCTGGGCACGCCGCTTCTGAGCCTGATCGGCGCGGTGGGCGCGGCGCTGATCCTGGGCTCGCGGCGCGGCGGCGTTCTGCTCGGCCTTCTGGTGCTGCCGTTGTTCATCCCGGCGCTGGTCTTCGGGGTCGCCGCCGTCGACGCCGCCGCGTTCGGCTTTGCGGTGCGGCCGCATCTGCTCATGCTCGGGGGCCTGTTGCTGGGGGCCATGGTCCTGACCCCGTGGGCGGCCGCCGCGGCGCTGCGGCAGGCGATCGAATGACACGGGCGGTTCAAATTCTCGACATCGCCGGTTTGCGCCTTTCACAAATCTGTATAAGTAAAGGGTAGAGCTTCCGCCAATCCGGGGCGGGGCGCCGGATATGACATGCATCGTTTCGCCAATCCCAATCGTTTCGTCCGCCTGAGCCGGACCTTCGAGCCCTGGCTCGCCGGGCTGACCGTGGTTCTGCTGGGCGCCGGACTGTACATGGCGCTGTTCGCCTCGCCGCCCGACTACCAGCAGGGCGAGACCGTGCGGATCATGTACGTCCACGTGCCGGCGGCGTGGATGGCGCTGTTCTGTTACACCAACATGGCGGTGGCGGCCGCGGTGGGGCTGATCTGGAAGCATCCCGTGGCCGACCTGGCGGCCAAGGCGACCGCGCCCATCGGCGCCTGTTTCACCTTTCTCGCGCTGCTCACCGGCGCCCTGTGGGGCAAGCCCATGTGGGGGACCTGGTGGGTGTGGGACGCGCGTCTGACCTCCATGCTGGTGCTGTTCTTCCTGTATCTCGGCTACATGGCGCTCAACAACGCCTTCGACGATCCGGCGCGCGGCGTCCGGGCGTCGTCGATCCTCGCGCTGGTGGGGTTCGTCAACGTGCCGATCATCAAGTTTTCGGTGGACTGGTGGAATACCCTGCACCAGCCGGCGAGCATCGTGCGGATGGACGGTCCCAGCATCCATCCCAGCATGCTCTGGCCGCTCGGCCTGATGATGGCCGGGTTCACCACCTACTATCTTTGGGTTCTGCTGTTGCGGGTGCGGGGCGAGATCGTCGCCAACAAGATCCGGGCGCTGCGCCTGCGCCAGGTCCACGGATAAGGCCGGGGACCGATGGATTTCCTGCGGGCATTTCTCCATATGGATGGGTACGGGGGGTTCGTGTGGCCGGCGTTCGCGGTGACCGTTCTGGTGATGGCGGCGCTCTTGATGGCGACCCTGCGGTCCCTCAAGGTCCGCGAGGAAACCCTGGCCGCCTTGAAGGCCAGTGGACAACCGGCGGGCGCGGGAGTGGTCGACGATGAAGCTTAAACACCGGCGGCTGACCTTCGTGGTGATCGGCGTCGGGCTGCTCGGCCTCGCGGCGGCCCTGGTGCTGTCGGCCTTCGAGGAAGCCATCGTGTTCTTCCACAGTCCCACCGAAGTGATCGAAAACCCGCCCGCCGGCGACCGGCGCCTCAGATTGGGCGGCTTGGTCGAGGACGGAAGCGTCGAGCGCGGCTCGGGGCCCGAGATCCGCTTCCGTGTCACCGACCTGGTCAACACCGTTCCGGTGAGTTTCACCGGCGTGCTCCCCGATCTGTTCCGCGAAGGCCAGGGGGTCGTGGCGGAGGGCCACCTCGAGGCCGGTGTCTTCGTCGCCGATCAGGTCCTGGCCAAGCACGACGAGAATTACATGCCGCCCGAAGTGGCCGATGCCTTGAAGAAATCGGGACAGTGGCAACATATGCGGGAGACGATGGAGGAATCGGGCCAGATGGGAGAGGGGCACGCGAAGTGACGGTCGAACTCGGGCATTTCGCGCTCATTCTCGCCCTGATGGTGGCCCTGGTGCAGGGCACCCTGCCGCTGATCGGCGCGGCGCGCGGCAACGGCCCCTGGATGGACCTGGCGCGCACCTCGGCGGTGGCGCAGTTCCTGCTGGTGGCGCTCGCGTTCGGCTGCCTGATGCTCGCCTACGTGACCTCCGACTTCTCGGTGGTCAACGTGGTCAACAACTCCCATTCCTCCAAGCCCATGCTCTACAAGATCTCCGGCACCTGGGGCAATCACGAGGGCTCCATGCTGCTCTGGGTGCTGATCCTCACCGTGTTCGGCGCGGCGGCGGGCCTGTTCGGCGGAAACCTGCCGCCGGCCCTTCGCGCGCGCGCGCTGGCGGTGCAGGCGTGGATCGGCGTCGGCTTCTACCTGTTCATCCTGTTGACCTCCAACCCCTTCGAACGCCAGTTGCCGCCGGCCTTCGACGGGCAGGGGCTGAACCCGTTGCTGCAGGATCCGGGCCTCGCGTTCCACCCGCCGTTCCTGTACCTCGGCTACGTCGGCTTCTCCATGGCCTTTTCGTTCTCCATCGCGGCGTTGATCGAGGGGCGCGTGGACGCCGCCTGGGCGCGCTGGGTGCGGCCGTGGACCCTGGCCGCCTGGAGTTTCCTCACCATCGGGATCGCGCTGGGGTCGTGGTGGGCATACTACGAGCTCGGCTGGGGCGGCTGGTGGTTCTGGGACCCGGTGGAAAACGCCTCGCTGATGCCATGGCTGGCGGGCACCGCGCTGCTGCATTCCGCCGTGGTCGTGGAAAAGCGCGATGCCCTCAAGGGCTGGACCGTGTTCCTCGCCATCGTCGCCTTCGGACTGAGCCTGCTGGGCACGTTCCTGGTGCGCTCGGGCGTGCTGACCTCGGTGCACGCGTTCGCCACCGACCCCACCCGGGGCGTGTTCATCCTGCTGCTGCTGGTGATCATCATCGGCGGGTCGTTCGCGCTGTTCGCGTGGCGCGGACCGAGCCTGCGGGGCGGCGGCCTGTTCCAGCCCATTTCGCGCGAGGGCGGCTTGCTGCTCAACAACCTGTTGCTGACCACGGCGACGGCGACGGTGCTGCTCGGCACGCTGTATCCTCTCATGCTGGAGGCGGTGGACGGCGGCAAGGTGTCGGTGGGCCCGCCGTTCTTCAATGCCGTGTTCGTGCCGCTGGCGGTTCCGCTGGTGCTCGCCATGACCGTGGGCGCGCTGCTGCCGTGGAAGCGCGGCGAACTGGGCGCGGCGCTGCAACGCCTGTGGGTGGCGGCGGTCGTGGCGGTGGCGGCGGTGGCGGTCGCCTGGGCGGTCATGGGCGACGAGTCGTGGCTCGGCCTTCTCGGGATCGGGCTCGCGGCCTGGCTGTTCGTGGGCACGCTGGTGGAACTCGCCGGCCGGATCCGCCTGTTCCAGGCACCTCTGGGCGAGAGCCTTCGCCGCCTCGCCGGGCTGCCCCGCGCGGCCTGGGGCATGACGCTCGCCCACGCCGGCCTGGCCGTGGTGATCGCCGGAATGACCGGGGCCGGGGTGTGGAAGGTCGAAAGAATTCAGGTGATGGCGCCCGGGGAAACCATCCGCGTGGCCGGCTTCGACTACACCTTCGAGGGCGCGCGGGCGGTTTCGGGACCCAACTACCGCGCCGTTCGCGGGACCTTCGCGGTTCATCGGGACGGCCGGCCGGTGGTCACCCTCCATCCGGAAAAACGCACCTACTCCGTGGAGCGCCAGCAAACCACGGAGGCCGCCATCCATACCACCTTCTGGGGCGATCTCTACGCGGTCATCGGCGATCCCAGCGGAACCGACGGCGCGTTCGTGACGCGGATCTACTTCAATCCCCTGGTGGCGTGGATGTGGGGCGGCACGCTGATCATGGTGGCCGGCGGGCTGGTGAGCCTGACCGATCGCCGGCACCGCGTGGGCGCGCCCGTCCGCCGGCGGAAACCGGCCGCGGCGCGGGCGTGATGTCCGTCCGGCGACTCCTGTTTCTTCTGCCCCTGGCGGCCTTTCTGGTGCTGGCCGTCTACTTCTGGATCGGGCTCGGCAAGGATCCGCACCAGATCCCGTCGGTGCTGATCGACCAGCCGGTGCCGGCCTTCGATCTGGCGCCGATCAAGGGACGCGAGCGCGGATTCGCCAGCGCGGATCTCCTCGGGCAGGTGTCGCTGGTCAACATCTTCGGATCGTGGTGCGTCGCCTGCCGCATCGAGCATCCGTTCCTGATGCGCGTCAAGGCGGAGGGCCTGGTGCCGATTTACGGCATCGACTGGCGCGAAAAGGACCCCGACGCCGGACCCGCGTGGCTTGCCAAGTACGGCGACCCGTACACGCTCGTCGGCGACGATCCCGAAAGCAAGGCGGCGATCGCCTTCGGGGTGACCGGGGCGCCGGAAACGTTCATCGTCGATGCCGCCGGCACCATCCGCTACAAGCACGTGGGGCCGATCACGCCGGACATCTGGGAGGAGCGTCTGTGGCCCATCGTCCAAGACCTGCGCGCCCAGGGAGGAAGCCAGTGAGGCACCCGTCTGAGGGCCATCGTCCTCGCCGTTCTCGCGGCGGCGATGATGGTTTCGGCCGCCGCCGCGGTCGAGCCCGACGAGATCCTGGCGGATCCCGCGCTGGAGGCCCGGGCCCGGGAGATCGGCAAGGAGCTTCGCTGCCTGGTCTGCCAGAATCAGTCCATCGACGACTCGGACGCCGAACTGGCCCGCGATCTCCGGGTCGTGGTGCGCGAGCGTCTGACGGCCGGCGACGGGAACCGGGAGGTCATCGACTACGTGGTCTCCCGCTACGGCGATTTCGTGCTTCTCAAGCCGCCGTTCAAACTCTCCACCTACGCCCTGTGGCTGGGTCCGGGCGTGATCGCCATCGTCGCCATCCTCGCGCTGGTGGCGTTCTATCGCCGCCGTTCGCGAACGGCCGGCCGGGACGCGGCGGCTCCGCTCAGCGAGTCCGAATCCAAGACGCTCGCGGCGCTGCTCGGGGACGACCGGCGGTGAGCGTGATCTGGATCCTCGCGCTGGCGCTCACGGCGGCGACCCTGGCGTTCCTGCTCGTCCCGCTGCTCCGCCGGAGCCAGGGGCCGGTGCCGGCGCGGGCGGAGTTCGACATGGCGGTCTATCGCGACCAGCTCGCCGAGGTGGACCGCGATCTCGAACGCGGGTTGCTCGACGCCGAACAGGCGGAAGCCGCGCGCATCGAGGTGAAGCGGCGCATGCTTGCGGCGGCCGGCGAACCGCCGGCGCCGGGGTCGGAATCATCCCGGCCGGGGCGGCCGCTGGTATCCACCGTGGCGGTGGCGGCGCTGGTTCCGGCGGCCGCGTTCGGCCTCTACCTGGTCCTCGGCATGCCCCAGGCTCCGGACCGGCCCTTGGCCGCGCGCCCGGCGCCGGCCGAAACCGCTCGGTCGCCGTCCGGCGAGCCCGGCTCCCTCTCCCCCGAGATGTCCATGGAGGAAGCCGTCGCTCTGCTCGCGAGCCGGCTGGAGGCGGATCCGCGAAACCTGGAGGGGTGGCTGCTGCTCGGACGGTCGTACCTCTCCATGGAGCGGTATCCGGACGCCGCCGAGGCCTATCGCGAGGCCTACGCCCTGGAGCCCGGCCGGGCCGACGTGGCGTCGGCCTACGGCGAGGCCCTGGTGGCCGTGGCGGACGGCCAGGTGACCGCCGACGCGAGAGCGGCCTTCGAGGCGGCCGCCGCCCGCGATCCCCTGGACCCGCGCGCGCGCTACTACATGGCGCTGTTCAACGCGCAGCGCGGGGACGTGAAGGCGGCGTTACAGGGCTGGGTGGACCTGCGCGCGGTGTCGCCGCCGGACTCGCCCTGGCTCCCGGTCGTCAACCAGCAGATCGCGCGCGCCGCGCGGGAACTGGGCGTCGATCCGGCGGGCCTTGAGCCGTCGGCCGAGGTCAGGGCCTTGGTCGGCGCGGCGGCGCTTCCGGGGCCGGGCCAGGCCGACATGGACGCGGCCGCCGCCCTGTCCGGCCCGGAACGCGAGGCGATGGTGCGCTCCATGGTGGATCGACTGGCCAGCCGCCTGGAAGCGGAGCCCGGCGATCTCGCCGGATGGCAAAGGCTGGCCCGCGCCTACGACGTTCTCGGCGAGACCGAAAAGGCGAACGACGCCCGGGCCCGGATCGAGGCCCTGCAAAACCGCTGAGACACGGACGTCTCCAGGCGGGTCCCAAACATATTCATGCGCGTTCCAACACCGGATTAACCCGGCGGTCGAGGCCGTCGGTTTTTCCGCCCGTGCCCACGCGCCCAACGGCGTCTCCTCCCGCCGGGTTGCGGATATGGGAATTTGCGGGGGGGGGGGGGTGTAACGCGTTTTTGCAAAAACAACCCCATGCACCGTGGAATTGCTCCGCAAGTCATTGAAATATATGAATTTTTAAAACGCTCGTTGTCGATTCGCAATGACTAAGTATTTGATATAAAACGAAATATTCCGATACGATCCCGGAACGCCGCGTTTAAAATGCCGTCATTTTCGATCATTTTGGCGGTCGCGATCGCCATTTATGCCCCGCCGAAGGCGATTCCCGGCGGTCTTTCAAGGCGCCAAACAGCGCGCGCAACGGGGGACTCGTGCATGGTTCCAACACGAAGCTTGAGTTGCCCCTGAAAGTGACGAAAATAGCCGGGGGAGAGGTTCGAAGGCTGTCAAACTCGCCAAGCCGGACCCCGGTTTTGCTATAAAGCTAGACCTGACCCCGCAGCCTGCGCAGCCTACCCCGCAGCCGCGGCCGGCACGTCTCGACCTCGGCGACCCTGGAAACGGCGGACCAGTACCGCTGACAGCGACCGGCACGGAACCAGGCGACTGGTGCGATGTGTCGTGGCCAGCCAAACGGGCGCCCATATCAAAGGCTGGCCCCTACAACGTCAACGCCAACCTGATCGCGTCCTCTTTATTGTAACACGTTCTTGCAAAACAGACCCTGGCATTGGTATCACCAAGTCATTGAAAATCATGAATTTTTAAAAAAGTCGTTGTCAATTCGCAATAACTAAGTGTTTGATATAAAAAGAAAATACCGATACGTTCCCGGAACGCCGCGTTTAAAAGCCGCCATTTTCGATCATTTGCGGTCGCGACCGCCATTTATGCCCCGCCGAAGGCGATTCCCGGCGGTCTTTCAGGGCGCCAAACGGCGCGGCAACGGGGACTTCGTGCATGGTCCCAATACGAGACATCAGCCGCCCCCAATAGTGACGAAAATGGCCTGAGAGAGATTTCGGGGGCTGTCAATCTCGCCAAGCCGGACACGGATTTTGCTACGGTGTTTGACCAAACTCCAGAACCGGGCCCAGGGGGTTCTGGTGGCGGCGCTGGGGGGTGTTGGCGGGATACAAGGGTAAGGGGGGCGGTGAGCGCTCTGGCTCAGTCAAGCGTTGCAAGCGGCGATGCCTCGGCCAAATCATGCATCTGATTGAGGCCCCCGCCGCGTCAGCTCTACATCCGAGGGCGGACGCTGGCGGAGGCAGAGCGAAACAGTCGAAACTGACCCGTTGCCGAAGTTGGCGTCTGCCGCAAGGTCATTGCAAACATACAACTCCGGCGAGTAATCCGATGCATGCATGGGCGAAAGAAAAGGCGATGCCGAAGCACCGCCCCATCTCAATGGTTCCGGCCCTTGTGAAAACTGGCGGCCAGGGCCGACTTTAGGTCCCAACTCTTATCGGTGCCGGCCGAGGAACGGAGAAGAAAAACACCGGCACCAAGAGCAAAAAACCGACCCTGACCATAAGGACAGTTTCCCCCCTTTGAACAATCAAGTCGTCGGACCCAAGCTCGTCCAAGAGCTCGTCGCCGAGACCGGCGAAGGTGATGCGGAAGCGGTGCGCCCCCGCGCCGGCGCCTCCATGCATCAACGCTCAAACCAGCAGTGCGTCGAGATCGAAGGCGAGTTCGCCCTGCCAGTAGAGTTCGTTCTGGCCCGGGATATCCGCCAGCGTGGGCTGGTCCCGCTCGTAGATCGCCGACGCGATGTCGAGATCCTCGGTCACGCCGTCCACCCGCGTGTCCACGCTCTCCACGTACAGGTTGCGATCGATGCCGCTGTCTCTGTCGTACGCGTCGTTGGCGAAGCGCACCTCCAGGGTCGAAGCCGCATCCAGGCCGGCGACTTCGAAGTCGTAGGGGACGGCCTCGGCGGTCACCACCGCCGCCCCCACCAGCGCTCCATCCACCAGAACTTGCATCTCGGGATAGGCCCCATACGCCGGCCTTCCATGCGCGACGACGCTGATCAGGTCGGGATCCGGGACCAAGTCGTCGGAGCCGAACACCACGTAGCTCTCGCCGGCACGTTCCGGGCGCCGATGATCAGGTCGTCGAAGCCGTCGCCGTTGACATCGCCGGCGCCGCTCACGGAGTAGCCCGAGCGTCACCTTCATCGATGCCGTTGATGACGAAGCCGTTGGCGCCATCGAGCGCGGCGAGATCGAGGCTGGCGGCGAACGGGGCGTCGGAGCCGAACACCACGTAGCTCTCGCCGGCGTCGCCTTGCCGTCGGGATCGGCACCGGGCCCGATGATCAGGTCGTCGAAGCCGTCGCCGTTGACATCGCCGGCGCCGCTCACCGAGCGGCCGGACTAGTCGTCTGCATCGATGCCGTTGATGCACGAAGCCGTTGGTGCCGTCGAGCGCGGCGAGATCGAGGCTGGCGGCGAACGCGGCGTCGCGAGCCGAACACCACGTAGCTCTCGCCGGCGTCGACTGTTGCCGTCGGGATCGGCGCCAGGGGCCCCGATGATCAGGTCGTCGAAGCCGTCGCCGTTGACATCGCCGGCGCCGCTCACCGAACAGCCGGAGCGGTCCCATGCATCGATGCCGTTGATGACGAAGCCGTTGGTGCCATCGAGCGCGGCGAGATCGAGGCTGGCGGCGAACGCGGGCGTCGTGCCGAACACCACGTAGCTCTCGCCGGCGTCGCTCTTGCCGTTGGGGTCGGCCTAAGCGGCCCGATGATCAGGTCGTCGAAGCCGTCGCCGTTGACATCGCCGGCGCCGCTCACCGAGCAGCCGGAATAGTCGTCGGCGTCGATGCCGTTGATGACGAAGCCGTTGGTGCCGTCGAGCGCGGAGAGATCGAGGCTGGCGGCGAACGGCGCGTCGCCAGCCGAACACCACGTAGCTCTCGCCGGCATCGCCGTTGCCGTTCGGATCGGCACTCGAGGCCCCGATGATCAGGTCGTCGAAGCCGTCGCCGTTGACGTCGCCGGCACCGCTCACCGAGACGGCCTGAACGGTCGTCGTCATCGATGCCGTTGATGACGAAGCCGTTGGTGCCGTCGAGCGCGGCGAGATCGAGGCTGGCGGCGAACCGGCGCGCTGGGCCGAACACCACGTAGCTCTCGCCGGCGTCGACCTGGCCGTCCGGGTCGGCGTACGGCACCGATGATCAGGTCGTCGAAGCCGTCGCCGTTGACGTCGCCGGCGCCGCTCACGGAGCGCCTGCTTAGTCGTCGCATCGATGCCGTCGATGACGAAGCCGTTGGCGCCATCGAGCGCCGAGAGATCGAGGCTGGCGGCGAACGGGGCGTCGGAGCCGAACACCACGTAGCTTCGCCAGCCAAACGCCCCCGGGAGTCGGCCCAAGGTGCCGATGATCAGGTCGTCGAAGCCGTCGCCGTTGACATCGCCGGCGCCGCTCACCGACCGGAGCCGTGTATCGATGCCGTTGATGACGAAGCCGTTGGCGCCATTCAGTCGGACCGGTTGGCGCCGATCCGGATCGGCTCGGCGGCGTCGAGATCGAAGGCGAGTTCGCCCTGCCAGTAGAGTTCGTTCTGGCCCGGGATATCCGCCAGCGTGGGCTGGTCCCGCTCGTAGATCGCCGACGCGATGTCGAGATCCTCGCTCACGCCGTCCACCCGCGTCTCCACGCTCTCCACGTACAGGTTGCGATCGATGCCGCTGTCTCTGTCGTACGCGTCGTTGGCGAAGCGCACCTCCAGGGTCGAAGCCGCATCCAGGCCGGCCACTTCGAAGTCGTAGGCGACGGCCTCGGCGGTCACCACCGCCGCCCCCACCAGCGCTCCATCCACCAGGACTTGCATCTCGGGATAGGCCCCATACGCCGGCCTTCCATGCGCGACGACGCTGATCAGGTCGGGATCCGGGATCGGCTCCGGCGGCGTGAGATCGAAAACGAGCTCGCCCTGCCAGTAGAGTTTGTTCTGCCCAGGCAGGGTATTGCCATCGTCCCGCGCGTAGGTCGCCAAGCCGACGGGCATCGGCTCGGCGACGCCATCCACCGTCTTCGTGACCGCTTCCACGTACAGGTTGCGATCGATGCCGCTGTCTCCGTCGTACGCGTCGTTGGCGAAGCGCACCTCCAGGGTCGAGGCCGCATCCAGGCCGGCCACTTCGAAGTCGTAGGCGACGGCCTCGGCGGTCACCACCGCCGCCCCCACCAGCGCTCCATCCACCAGAACTTGCATCTCGGGATAGGCCCCATACGCCGGCCTTCCATGCGCGACGACGCTGATCAGGTCGGGATCCGGGACATGTCGTCGGAGCCGAACACCACGTAGCTCTCGCCGGCTCGACTTGCCGTCGGGTCGGCCCAGGGGCCCCGATGATCAGGTCGTCGAAGCCGTCGCCGTTGACATCGCCGGCGCCGCTCACCGAGCGCCTGAGTCGTCGCCTTCATCGATGCCGTTGATGACGAAGCCGTTGGCGCCATCGAGCGTCGGCGAGATCGAGGCTGGCGGCGAACGGCGGCGTCGGAGCCGAACACCACGTAGCTCTCGCCGGCGTCAGTCTTGCCGTCCGGGTCGGCACCGAGGCCCCGATGATCAGGTCGTCGAAGCCGTCGCCGTTGACATCGCCGGCGCCGCTCACCGAGCAGCCTGAATCGTCGCCTTCATCGATGCCGTTGATGACGAAGCCGTTGGTGCCATCGAGCGCGGCGAGATCGAGGCTGGCGGCGAACGGGGCGTCGGAGCCGAACACCACGTAGCTCTCGCCGGCATACCTTGCCGTCGGGGTCGGCCCGTACGCGCCGATGATCAGGTCGTCGAGGCCGTCGCCGTTGACATCGCCGGCGCCGCTCACCGAGATGCCTGAACGGTCGCCGTCATCGATGCCGTTGATGACGAAGCCGTTGGCGCCATCGAGCGTCGGCGAGATCGAGGCTGGCGGCGAACGGGGCGTCGGAGCCGAACACCACGTAGCTCTCGCCGGCGTCGCTTGCCGTTGGGGTCGGCACCGGGCACCGATGATCAGGTCGTCGAGGCCGTCGCCGTTGACATCGCCGGCGCCGCTCACCGAGCGCCTGAATAGTCGTCTTCATCGATGCCGTTGATGACGAAGCCGTTGGCGCCATCGAGCGTCGGCGAGATCGAGGCTGGCGGCGAACGGGGCGTCGGAGCCGAACACCACGTAGCTCTCGCCGGCATCGCCTTGCCGTCGGGTCGGCACACGTGCGCCGATGATCAGGTCGTCGAGGCCGTCGCCGTTGACATCGCCGGCGCCGCTCACCGAGAAGCCTGAATTGTCACCTTCATCGATGCCGTTGATGACGAAGCCGTTGGCGCCATCGAGCGTCGGCGAGATCGAGGCTGGCGGCGAACGGGGCGTCGGAGCCGAACACCACGTAGCTCTCGCCGGCATCGCTCTTGCCGTTCGGGTCGGCACATGAGGCACCGATGATCAGGTCGTCGAAGCCGTCGCCGTTGACATCGCCGGCGCCGCTCACCGAGCAGCCTGATCAGTCGTCCTCATCGATGCCGTTGATGACGAAGCCGTTGGCGCCATCGAGCGTCGGCGAGATCGAGGCTGGCGGCGAACGGGGCGTCGGAGCCGAACACCACGTAGCTCTCGCCGGCATAATCCTTGCCGTCGGGGTCGGCACACGGGGCACCGATGATCAGGTCGTCGAAGCCGTCGCCGTTGACATCGCCGGCGCCGCTCACGGAGCAGCCTGATCCGTCGCCTTCATCGATGCCGTTGATGACGAAGCCGTTGGCGCCGTTCAGATCGGATAGATTCAAAGATCGCGGTGGTCATGGGTTTCTCTCCCGATGTTTCCAGGGAGGGGCGTCTTGGTTCCCCTCCCCGGGTCGCCGGCGCACCTCGTCCATCCCCGGTGTGCCGCCGAGGCCCAGCGAGCTTGGTTTAAGCGAAGTTGGTTTGAAGGCATTTGCGACCAAAAGGTCGCGCCAGGGGCAGCGCGTTACGCTATTGCCTATGGTGTTGACCGCAGCCATCTGGTGCCTCCGTCCCAAGTCAGTGGAACGTCGCCCAGAGGGGCTCCCCGGTTCGGTCGCGGGCGAGAGAGAAAAGAACCGGCCCCACGGCTGCGTGGTGCGCCCGTCGCGCGCCGCTTGCACCGGCCGATTCAACGCAAACATTTTAACAAGAGTTTATGGGAAAATCCACGAACCGTGGGTTGATTCCCAGCCGCAACGAGGTTCTCTCCATAATTGCACAATTGCCGAAAATCCCAGACGAGCGGTTGCTCGGGAACGGCGCGGCCAAGTGGCGCAGCGTATGCCACCTCCGGCGTTGCAATGGGCCAGAATGCGGCAACGGGAGCCTGAATAGCCAAGGTTTATGAGTGTTTTCTGAAAGGCTGCTCGTGGCTAGAAGTGAGCATCGCAGGCCGGGCAGGACCACGGCGGCTGTATTGCAACGAGCTGACATTCGAGCGAGTGGCCGCGGTAATTGCGGTTTGTGTCCGCATTCAAGGGGTGCTGTTCTCCGTTCCATCAACGAGGTCGGAACAACGCCAACCCCGGGATCATGCAAATCGGAGGACAGCACTTCTCGCGGTCAAGACACAAACCGGAAGTGCCGCCGCTACGGCTTGGGCGGTTCGGGGGTCTTCGGCGCGGGGTCGCCCGGCTTGCCTTCCGCCTGGGCTTCGCCGGCGGCCGCTTTTGCCGCCGCGGCTTTGGCGGCCAGCGACTTCACCGCTTCCGGGGACTCGCCGCAGCCCTTGATGACGTCGGGGGTCGGGTGCTTGCCGAGTTCGGGGAAGTTGGCCGCGCCGGTCACGAAGACGCGGGCGAACTTGCAGCCGTCGTTCAGCGTGGGCGGCCGGGGCTTTACCCTGGGCGTATGCCATCCGTTCGAAAACTTGCGGCCGTCGCGCAGCTCGGTCTTCTTGGCGAGGCACTCGAACACCGACAGCCAGCCCGTCGGATGGGTGCCGGTCACCTTCTCCAGGTGCTTGAACGCCGCCGCCTCGCTCGCGAACTTGCGGCCCTTCGCGATCAGGCCGTCGACCACCTGGGCGTACCAGCCCAACGACACATCGTAGGCGTATTGCAGGTCCTCGCAGTGCTCCATCTCGCCCTCGCGGATCTTGGCGGCGCCGGGCGCGAAGATGGTCCATTGCAGCGGCACCTTGCCGCCCGGACAGTCGGCGCCGTCCTGACCGAGCACGACCGCGGTCCCCTCGATGAACGTGTCGGCCTGGGTGAACACCGAGGTGATCGCCGGCAGCGCCACCTTCAGCGGCTCGAGCATGACGCCGCCTTTCACCTTCCGCGTCGTGAGCGCCATGGTGACCTTGCCGGCGAACCGCGTCAGGCCGAAGTCGTCCTCGCTGGTGTGGGGCTGGGCGAGGTAGTCCTTGCGCGAGAAGCCCTTGGGGTCGCACGCCGGCCGGGCGGCGCTCGCGAGGGTCAGCTTCGGGCCTTCTTCCGCTTCGCCTTCCCCTTCCTCGGACTTTGTCTCGCCGGCCGGCGCCGGGGCCTTGTCGCCGTACGGCACGCGCTCGATCGGGGTCTCCTCCTTTTTCCCGCCGGGGCCGCCGCTGTCGCGTTGCAGCATCGGCGCGGGCGCGGCGCCCTGCTGCAGCACGTGCGCGAGTTCGTGGGCGATCAGCCGGCGGCCGGCGTCCGTGTTCGGCGCGTATTCGCCGGCGGCGAACGCCACATCCGGACCGACGGTGTAGGCGCGCGCCCCGACCGCCGCCGCCGCCGCCGCCGCGCGCGCGTCCACGTGCAGCCGGACCCGGCCGAAATCGTGGCCGAAACGCCGCTCCATGTCGGCGCGCAGCCCCGCCGGCAGCGGGCCGCCGCCGGTCGCCAGCGCGTCCTCGACGATGGGCGGCGCCACCGCCGGTCCCGATCCGGCCGGGTCGACACGCTTGGTTTGCACGCGCCGCCGGTCGTCCGTCCGGCATCGCGGGCATCCGCCGCCGCAGGCGCACGGCCGCCGCGGCTTCGGCTCGGCGGGCATGCGCATCACCCGTTCGGCGACGCGGTCCGCCTCTTGCTCGTACGCGTCCCCGGGCGCATTGACCGCCAGTTTGGCCTGCATGGTTCCCACCGCGCGGGGAGCGACGGCAATCCGGCCGAATGCGTGCCCGAAGCGGGGTGGCGCCAGGGCGCCGGCCGGGTCCGGATCATGACCTTGCGCGGCGCGGGCTCGACCGGCCGGCGAGGCCGTGGCGGACATCGCCGGTTGGCTCGTATTGGGTTTCGTTACGAACGTGCGCATGGTCAAACTCCGATCGTTTGCCGTGCCGCCCAACGGTGTTCGCGCGGTCCGTGTCATGCGTGTTCGAGAGTCGGATGACTCCACGAAAACACGCACATATCAATCACCCCGCGACGGATCGCGGCGTCCAGGCGCCGGTCTTGGACAGACGGCATGAGATCGCTCACCTGTCATCGGCCGGGCTCCCCGGACGGCTTTCCTGTATCTTAACCCAAAGCGGGCGCCGGGCAATAAGCGAGTGAAGGCGGTACATCAGCCGTTCTTCCCCCGCTTCTCGCGTGCTCCCCGAGGAGTGTCATACTGACGGGACGGTTGGCCGCCGGTCGATGTAGCGGTTGGGGTGCGGCACATCGTCGGGGGTTTCGGCGGCGGGCGCGCGGGGGTGTATCGGGTATGTGGTACGAACAAGCGTTTCTGATCGGGCTTCTGGCGTGTCTGCTCGGCTTCTTCATGTGGGGGCGGTGGCGGTACGACCTGGTCGCCATCGTCGCCCTGCTGATCGCCACGGCCGCGGGGTCGGTCCCGGCGGCGGACGCGTTCCTGGGGTTCGGCCATCCCGCCACGGTGACGGTGGCGCTGGTGCTCGTCATCGGCAGGGCCCTGATCAACTCCGGCGCGGTCGGCCTGATCACGCGCCACCTGCTGCCGCCCATCAAGTCGACCTCGGGGCACATCGGGGTGCTTTGCGGGGTGGCCGGATCGCTGTCGATGGTCATGAACAACGTCGGGGCCCTGGCCATGCTCATGCCGGCGGCGATCGAGTCGGCCGCCAAGGCGTCCCGCTCGCCCGCCCTCGTTCTCATGCCGCTGTCCTTCGGGTCCATTCTCGGAGGACTGGTCACGCTGATCGGCACGCCCCCGAACATCATCGTCGCCACGTTTCGCGGCAGGGAGACGGGGACGGCGTTCACCATGTTCGATTTCACGCCGGTCGGCGGCGTCGTCGCGCTCGCCGGCATCGCGTTCATCGCGCTGGCGGGATGGCGGCTGATCCCGAAGGCGCGACGCTCGGCGATGTCGCCGCGCGACATGTTCCACATCGAGGACTACGTGACCGAGGCCCGCGTTCCCGAGGACAGCCGCGCGGCCGGCGAGCCCCTGAGCCAGCTTGAGGAGTGGGCCGCCGAGCACGACGCCGATATCGTCGCGGTGATCCGGAACAACCGGCGGATCGACCGGCTGACCCGGGAAACGGAATTGCGCGAGGCGGACGTGGTGGTCATTCGCGCCGGCTCCGAGACGCTCGAGGACGTGCTGTCGGCCCTGGAGTTGAAGCCCGCGAGCACCGAGGACGAGGAGGAGTCGCCGGTTTTGGGGGAGGAACACTCGGCCCTGATCGAGGTGGCGGTCCCGACGAACTGCTGGATCGAGGGGCGGAGCCCGGCGTCGCTGATGCTGCGGCGGCGGTTCGGCGCAACCCTGATCGCGGTGTCGCGGCAAGGCGAACCTTTCCACGGACGCCTCAAGAACGTGCGCTTCCGCACCGGGGATGTCCTCCTGCTGCAGGGCAACGAGGACGGCCTGCGGGAGACCGCGTCGGCGCTCGGATGCCTGCCGCTGGCCGACCGCTTCCTGCGGATCGACAAGCGCCGGTTCGCGTTGCCCAGCGTGCTGATCTTCGCCGTCGCCGTCGCCGCCGCGGCGCTGAACTTCGTCAGCATTCCCGTGGCGCTGGCGATGGCGGCGGCGACCATGGTGGTGCTCGGCATCATTTCGCTCCGGGAGGTCTACGACTCCGTGGACTGGCCGGTGATCGTCCTGTTGGGTTCGATGATCCCGCTCGGAACCGCGCTGGAAAGTTCGGGGACGACGGACCTGATCGCGCGCGGCCTGGTCGACCTGTCCGCCGACGCCTCGCCCGTGGTCGTGCTCGTTGCCGTCCTGGTTCTCACCATGACGCTCTCCGACATCATCAACAACGCCGCGACCGCCGTGGTGATGGCGCCCATATCCATGGCCATCGCCGCCGAATTGCAGTGCAATCCCGACACGTTCCTGATGGCGGTCGCCATCGGCGCGTCGTGCGCCTTCCTCACGCCGATCGGCCATCAGAACAACACGCTCATCCTGGGTCCGGGCGGTTACAAATTCGGCGACTACTGGCGCATGGGCCTTCCTCTCGAAATCCTGATCGTCGCGGTCGCGACCCCCATGCTGCTCTGGGTCTGGCCGCTGTAGAGATAAACACCGAAAACGCACATCAATTGAGGGTTGGATAAAAAAGCGCTGCTTGCTTGACAATTTCGTTGTGTTCGCGGAATATACCCTAACGGGTTAATAAGGATGGCCAAATTAAGGTCATCGCGACCTGGGGAGCGGAGAACCCTAGCGAGGCTACGCTCACGGCACGCCGGAGCGGATGCCGTGTTGCGCGTCGGGGGCGTTATTTACTCAGTTGCCGGAAATCTGTCCCTGGTGCGCGCCGCGGCAAGTGGCGTGGAGGGACACTTGTATGGCGTACGTGTCGGGATACGAGCACGACGTTTTCATCAGTTATGCTCACGTGGACAACGAACCGCTCGGGGACACCGATCTCGGGTGGGTTTCCCTGCTTGCGCGGAATTTGCAAACGGCGGTCGATCGGAAACTCGGCCGCAAGGGTTTGTGCGACCTCTGGATGGACTACCGGCTCCGGAACAATGAACCGTTCACCCCGAGCATCATGGACGCCGTCGAGAAGTCAGCCACCCTTCTGGTGGTTCTCTCGCCAGGCTACCTGGCGTCGCCGTGGTGCGAACGGGAGCGGGAAGCCTTTCGCGACATCACGGCAGGGCGGGACCCCTCAAGCGTCTTCGTGGTCGAGCTCGACCCTCTCGAGGAGGACCGGCCCGGCGAGTTCCGCGACCTAAACGGCTATCGTTTCTGGGTCAGGAAACCGGAACAGCGCGCTCCCAGGATCATGGGGTTCCCGAAACCGGACGACAACTACTGGGACGCGGTGCTTGGGCTGTGCCACGAACTCGCGGACCAACTCAAGAAGTTGAAGGCGGCGCCTTCCCGAGGGATCCGAAAATCAGGGCGACCGGCCGTCGAGGAGCCCGGGCTACAGGCATGGTCGCCGCAAAAGACGGTTTTTCTAGCCCAGACCACGGACGACTTGTGGCAGGACTACAAGAGCGTGAGGGACTGCCTCGATCAGGTCGGCGTCGGGGTCTTGCCGCGGACGATGTACCCGCAGGACGCGGAGGGCTTCCGAGCCGCCGCCGAAAAGGACCTGGAACGCTGCGATGTTTTCGTGCAGCTCTTGAGCGGCATCCCCGGCCGCATGCCGGACGATGTCCCCCAGGGCTATCCGAGGCTGCAGTTGGAACTCGCCCGGGCGGCCGGCAAGCGTATCCTGCAGTGGCGGAGCCCGGCGCTCGATCTCGACACGGTGGAAATCGACGCGGTTCGCGATCTTCTCCGCGAACCGAACGTCCGCGCCGAGTGCATCGGCGACTTCATGAGGGAGGTCAAGAAGACTGTCTTGGCACAGGGGGCCGCGGTCGCGCCCGGTCCCGGGATCGACAGGTTCATTTTCGTCAATAGACAGCCCGAGGACAAAAACTTCTCCAAAACCGTGGAGCAGATCCTCGACGAAATGGGGGTCGACTACACCTGGACCCCCGAAACCGGGGACGTTTGCAAGCATCGGGAATTCCTGGAGCAGGCACTTTCCTCGTGCCAATCGATGGTGCTGATCCACGGTCGTTCCCCGGGGGATTGGGTGACCTCCCAGCTGATGCAATGCCGGAAGTCGCTGGCCGAACGGCCGGACAATACGCTGAAGAATTTCGCGGTCTGCCAATTCCCGCCGCTGCCGAAGGAGGAACTGAACCTGAAACTGAAGGGTCTCCGCACGTTCGACTGCGACGACGATGGCGGTGACGATAACGGCCATGCCGGCGGCGCTTCGCGGCACGATCTCCACGCGTTTCTCAGAGATCTGGTCGCGACCGCGCGGGCATGACCGCCGAAGCGCCATACCCGGGTCTGCACCCGTTCGGCCGTGACGAGGCCGACGTCTTTTTCGGCCGGGAAAAGCAGACGGACCAACTGCTCAACAAGCTGGACCGGCATCGATTCCTCGCGGTGGTGGGCCCGTCCGGCTGCGGCAAATCGTCGCTCGTTCGCGCCGGTTTGATCGCGAACCTGTCCGCCGGTTTGATGGTCTCGGCCGGGGCGCGGTGGCGGATCGCGCTGATGCGGCCGGGACGCCATCCCATGCGGCGGCTCAGCGCGGCGCTGCTGGACGAATCGGCCATGCGCCCCGAGCGTGGATACGGCCCGGATGCCCAGGGCCTGCTCGGCGCGATGCTCAGGCGCGGTCCGCTCGGCCTGGTGGAGGCGCTCCGCGAAACGCCGCCGCCCCCGGAAACCAATCTTCTGTTGCTGGTGGACCAGTTCGAGGAGATCTTCCGGTTCCGCACCGAGAAGGAGAGAGACGAAGCGGACGCCTTCGTGGCGCTAATGCTGGAAAGCGCGGAGCAGCAGGAATTTCCCGTCTACGCCGTGATGACCATGCGCTCCGACTACATCGGCGATTGCGGACTTTTTCAGGGGTTGCCGGAACATGTCAGCGAAAGCCAGTTCCTGACGCCGCGCCTTCTCCGCAACGAGCGGCAGGCCGCGATAACGGGACCCGCGCGGGTGTTCGGCGGCGACGTGGAACCGGCCCTGGTCAACCATCTGCTCAACGAAACCAGCAGGGATCCCGATCGCCTGCCCGTGCTCCAGCACCTTCTCATGCGCATGTGGGACCAAGCGTGCCGCGAACGCGAGGGCGCCACGCGCGAGGTGGACGAGGATAGTGGGCCAACCCTGACCTTCGAGCATTACGAGGCGGTCGGGGGACTGACAAACGCTCTCTCCAATCACGCGAACGAGGCTTACGGCCGTCTGAACGAGGATCAGAAACGGCTGGGCGAGATCATGTTCCGCCGGCTTTGCGAACTCGGCTCCGATCACATGGATACCCGGCGCCCCACGCCGGTTCAGGAAATCGCCGAGGTCGCGGGCGTGGCCCCGGAGCTGGTCATGGGCATGGCCCACGTGTTCAGAACGCCGGACACCAACTTCATCGTGCCGGGGATTTCCGAGACGCTTTTTCCCGGCACCGATCTGGATATCAGCCACGAAAGCCTGATCCGTCAGTGGGACAAACTGCGCGAATGGGTGCGGAAAGAGGCGGAGTTGGCCAAAACCTATTTGCGTCTGGCTGGCGATGCCGAATTGTGGGAACGCGGGCAAGCGCCGCTTTGGCGCACGCCCAGTCTCGAGACCGCGCAGAAATGGCAACAGGACGAGAAGCCCAACGAAGCATGGTCGGATCGCTATGGCGGCAATTTCGACCTGGCCATGCGGTTTCTCAGTCTGAGCGAGGAGGCTCAGGACCGGGAGCGGAGGGAAAAGAAGGCGGAGCGGCTCGAGAAGGAGAGCAACCTGAGACGAGCTCGCGGAGGAGCAGAGGCTGCGCGCGGACGCGGAGCAACGGCGCGCCGTGCGAACAGGAGGCGGCCGCGCGGAAGTACCGGCAGGTGGCGGTCGTCGCGGGTTTTTTCCTTGCCTTGGCGGCGGTGTCGTCCGCTTGGGGCTGGATCCGCGAAAATGAGGCGAGGACCGCGAAGGAGCAGGCGAAGATCGCGGAGTTCAAGGCGGTGAAGGGACAGGCCAAGTTGGTCTCCACCCTCTCGCGGCTGGAACTCGAGAACGGAAACAATCGAACCGCCATGCGAATTCCGCTGGAGATGTTCGCCCAGGATCCGGATCGTCTCGAGTTCATACTCGGCCGGTCGGGTTCGCCGGAATCCATGGACGTGTTGTCGGAGCCGGAGAACGCGTTGTTCAAGGCGTTGTATCGTCCCATCGGGACCACGTTGGAGCGACGGTACACGGCTCCACGCCGCCAATTTCAGCGGCGACGGGACGTTTGTGGTCACGGCCGCCGACGATGGAACCTCGCGTGTCTGGGACGTGGCGACGGGGAAGACGGTCGGTGACCCCATCAAGGACCGCGGTCAGGCGCGTTGGGCCAGTTTCGATTCCGAGGGCCGGCGGATCGTGGTGGCCTATTTCGATGCGTCTTCGCCCACGGGATCGACCGCCAAGATCTGGGATCCGCGGGAGAAGCGAATTGTCGCGACGCTGACCGGACACACGGCAGGCGTGAACATGGCGGCGTTTTCCAGGGACGGCGGCAAAATCGTGACCGCGTCCTCCGACAACACGGCGCGCGTGTGGAATGCCGCCGACGGCGCGTTGATCAAGAAGCTCTCGGGACACACCCAGGGCGTGTTCTCCGCCGCGTTCGACCGCGATGGGGCGCGGGTCGTCACTGCCTCTTTCGATGGAACCGCGCGGATCTGGGACGCGGCGACCGGTCAGGAGATGGGGCAGCCGCGTGTCCATTGGTCGCCGGTTGCGGACGCACAATTCGACGGCGAGGGAAAGTACATCGTCACGGCGTCCAGGGACGGCAAGGCGCGGGTGTGGAACGCGGAACCCTGCGGAACGGAATGCACGGCCTGCGAGCCCCTGCGAACGCTGGTAGGACATCGCAAGGAAGTGACGTCGGCCGAGTTTAGCCGCGACGGCAAGCATGTCCTGACGGCGGCGAACGACAAGACGGCGCGGATCTGGGATTGGGAAAAAGGCACGACGGTCGTCGGTTTGGAGGGGCCCGCTGGAGTTTTTGGCTGGATCAGCCGGGCCCATTTCAGTCCCGCCTCGGACCGGATTTTGGCGATGTTCGGGGGAACCTCGGCTTACATCTGGGATCTCGAAAAATTTGACAAGGCCAAGCCGGTTGCGCTGCGGGGGCATGGCGCAGGCCTCAAATTCGCCGACTTCAGCGTGACGGGAGACCGTGTCGTTACCGCCTCTCTGGACAAAACGGCGCGGGTGTGGAACCCGTCGACCGGCGAGCAGATTCTCCAAGATCGAGCATGATCAACCGGTCCTTTCCGCCGCTTTCGATTCCACCGGCGACCGGATCGTCACGGCGGCGGGCGGCACCGCGCGCATCTGGAAAGCGGGCAGCGGCGAAACGATCGTCTCGCTGCCAAACAGCGCGAGCACCCGAGGCGGAATCGACGGGGAAAGCGGGACTCGCGCGCAAAATGGGCTTCTCTTCTCCGCCCTTTTTTCCCCGGGGGCGACCGCGTGGTGACCGCGTCGACGGATGGAACGGCGCGCGTCTGGGACAGCGAAACCGGCGAGCTGCGCGTCGTTCTGGGCGGTCACACCGGTCCCGTGACGCACGCGGCGTTCGCGCCCGACGGAAAACGCGTCGTCACGTCCTCGGTCGACGGCACGGCGCGCGTGTGGGACGCGGCGACGGGGGAGGTGCTCCGCGTGATTTCCGGTCATGACGTCACGGTCGTGAGCGCCGCGTTCGATGCCGCCGGCACCCGGATCGTCACCACGTCGGTGGACAAGACGATGCGTGTATGGAATGCGGATTCGGGCGCGCTGCTCGGGACGTTCAGAACCGAACCGGAGGAGGCGGTGGGGTCCGCGTCGTTCAGCCCGGATGGCCGGTACCTCGTGGTGGCGGGCTCCGATGGCGCGGTGCGGATCCTCGATGTCGCGTCCGGCGACACGCTGGCCGTGCTTCGCCGGCACGGCGGCGCGATCAAGTGGAGCGGGTACGACGCCGGCGGCCGCCAGATCGTCACCGCGTCGGAGGACGGCACGGCCGCCGTGTGGAAAGTGCCCCCGGACCTGGCGTCGAGGATCGAGTACGCGTGCGGACTTCTCGCTCCGCTTTCCGAGGAGGAGGAGGACCGATTTGGTGCTGCCTGCGGCACGACGGAAGACGGCCGCGCGTTAAGGCGCGCGTCCGCGCTCCGGGGATGAATGTTGCGCCAGCGGCGCCCGCCCGCTGTACGCCCGGCCGCTTGAACAGCGGCATGATATTGGCGATACTCAAGACTGATGAACGACCGTTCCCCCCCCACCTTTGACGACGTGCGCGCGGCCCACGGGCGGATCCGGCGGTATGTCCACCGCACGCCGGTGCTGACGTGCGCCACCCTGGACCGGATGAGCGGCGCGCGGCTTCTGTTCAAGTGCGAGAACCTGCAGAAGGTCGGGGCGTTCAAGATCCGGGGCGCCGCCAACGCGGTGTTCTCGCTCGGCGACGAGGCGGCGCGGGCCGGCGTCGCCACCCACTCGTCGGGCAACCACGGCGCGGCGCTGGCCCAGGCGGCCGCCTGGCGCGGGATCAAGGCATGCGTGGTCATGCCCGCGAACGCGCCGCTGGTCAAACAGCGGGCGGTGGAGGGATACGGCGGCGAGATCGTGTTCTGCGAGCCCGGCATGGAGGCCCGCGAGCGGACCCTGCGGCGGGTGGTCGGGCGGACCGGAATGACCGTGGTCCATCCCTACAACGACGCGGCGGTGATCGCCGGGCAGGGAACGGCCGCCGTGGAACTGATCGAGGACGCGGGAGACCTGGACGCCGTGATGGCGCCGGTGGGCGGCGGCGGCCTGCTCGCCGGCACCGCCATCGCCTGCGCCGGGGTCTCGGAACGGATTGCCGTGTACGGCGCCGAGCCCGCCAACGCCGACGACGCCCGGCGCTCGTTCATGGCGGGGCGCATCATCGACGCCGGCAACCCCGACACCATCGCCGACGGTTTGCGCGCGTCCCTGGGGACGCTGACCTTCGAGATCATCCGGGCGCGCGTGACGGACATCCTCACGGTCACCGAGGAGCAGATCGTCGCCGCCATGCGCCTGATCTGGGAGCGCATGAAGTTGGTGGTGGAGCCGTCCTGCGCCGTGCCCCTTGCCGTCGTCCTGGCCTATCCGGAGGTGTTCCGCGATCGCGCGGTGGGGCTCGTTCTCACCGGCGGCAACGTGGATCTGGACGACCTGCCATGGGCGCGACGGGCGGGCCGCGGGAATGGCTGCGCGCCGGATTTGTAATGACCTTGCGTTAACGCAACCGGTGATGGTTTAATGGAAGCTGGCCCGGGCGCGAAGCCGAAAGGGCCGCGAAAGGCGTCGAGAGATTGAAGCCAAATGAATGAAATCGCTGACTTCAGCAAGTACGAAATCGGATTGGACGAGATCGACAACGATCACCGGAAAATCATCGCCATCATGCTGCGCGTCAGAAACGCGGTGCAGAAGAAGAACTACGGGATGTGCGCGACGCTGCTGGAAGAGTTCGTGCAGGAGGCCGAGGAACATTTTCTCGCCGAAGAGAAGATTCTCCGGCACGCCAAATACCCGGAACTGAACAGTCATATCGTCTATCACCAGGAGCTGATCTGGAAGGCGAAGAGCGTGCAGTCGTTGTGCCAGAGGCCCCGGGGTTCGGCCGAGCTCAAACGATGCTTCGAGTCCATGTGCCAATTCCTGATGGACGACATCGTTCATGGCGACCTGGCGTTCAGGGAGTTCTTGACGCAGTCCGGTATCGCAAAGCCGTGACGCATTAGGAGACGAAGGAAAACAGGCAAGACCGCCGATACATAACCCGGAAGAAAAGAACACCCAAAACCGGGAACTGACGGCAAGGAGGAAAGGGAAGGAAACGTGTCATTCTACGAATGGTCCGACAGCATGAGCGTCGGCGTGCCGCTTCTGGATTCCGACCACCAGGCGTTGGTCGCGCTGATCAACCGGATGCACGAACTCGTTGAACGCGGGTGATTCCGAAACCGATCCGGTCGATGTGTTCGACAGCCTGATCGCCTATCTGGAAATTCACCTGGCCCGCGAGGAGCGGGTCATGGAGGCCTGCGGCTTTCCGGGCCTGAGGGAACAGCGCGACGATCACGCCGGCTTTATCCAGTACATATACGACACCCGCGACCGCTACGAGACGGACAAGGATCCGTCGTTTCTCGTGGAGATGCTCGAGTTCCTCAACGCATGGTTCCGCAACCACGTTCTCTCGAAGGACGTGGCGCTGCGGCGGTTCGCCGAGGCGGACCCGCGCGCCAACGAGGTGGCGGAGATCTTCGGTCCCGGCCTGTCCGACATGGAACGCGCGCCGCCACCGGTCCCCGAGCCCGAGCCCGAGCTCGAGCTAGTCCTGAAACTCTAGGATCCCGCGTCGGCGGCCACGTACGGCTTGTATTTCATGTCCTTGTCCATGACGTGCACCAGCAGCCAATCGGACACGAAGTCGTAGAACGCCGTCGCGTCGAAGGACTCCGGGCGGTCGTCGAAGGTTTTCTTGTGTTCGAGGAGCTGGCGGGCCAGTTCCCGGTGGCAAGCCTGGTGCTCTTCCAATCCCGGGTAGTTGCCGGCCGCCATGAGCTTCTCCTCGCGGTCGAAGTGATAGCCGACGTACTGGAGCAAGTGGTCGAGGACATCGCCCACCGAGGTCCGGTCGCCGCCCGCCAGGACCAGAAAGTGCAGCCGGTTGAGAAGATCGACGAGGTGCTTGTGATCGGCGTCGATGGCATCGACGCCAACGCTCATGTTCTCCCGCCAGCGCAACAGAGCCATTCGCCACTCCTCCCGCGATCCGATCCGTCCACGCGCGCCCTCGTCCAGCGCGAGGCGGACCATACCTTCAAACTCGTACCCCCAAACAAAGCATGTTGCACCGCAATGCGCCAGAGGCAAGCGGTGGCATGTCTTCAAGGTTTCACAAATAGACCCCGATTTAGAAAATTGTTTCAAACGCGGGGCCGGCGCGTTTAATGATTGGATGCAAGGCTTCCCTTCGTTTGCGCGAGGACCCATGATCACCGCGACCATCCTCGACCGGACCGACGGTATCCGTCACGGATTCTTCACCCGCGATGGCGGCGTCAGCGAGGGTCCGTACGCGTCGTTGAACTGCGGCCTCGGATCCGACGACGACCCGGCGCGGGTGCGCGCCAACCGGACGCGGGCCATGGCGCGCCTGGGGCGTCCCGGAGCGTCCCTGGCCACCGGCTATCAGGTGCACTCCGCCAGGGTGGCGGTTGTGGAACGGCCGTGGCCCGACGACGGGCGGCCCGAGGTGGATGCGCTGGTGACGCGGACCCCGGGCGTGGCGCTGGGCATCCTCACCGCCGACTGCGCGCCGGTCCTGCTGGCGGACGCGCGCGGCGGTGTCGTCGGCGCCGTCCACGCCGGGTGGCGGGGCGCGTGGTCCGGCGTCATCGGGGCGGCGGTCGCGGCGATGGAGGACCTGGGCGCGAGCCGGGACCGCATCGTGGCGGCGGTGGGCCCCTGCATCCATCAGGACTCCTACGAGGTCGGCCCCGAATTCCGCGACCAGGTCACCAACGGCGAACCGGCCGCCGAGCGCTTCTTCCGGCCGTCGCGGCGCGCGGGCCACGCGATGTTCGACCTGCCGGGATACGTGGCATCGCGCATCGAGGCGCTCGCGCTCGCCGGTTTCGAGGCATCGCCCCACGACACCTGCGCCGACGAGGCCCGCTTCTTCAGCTACCGGCGGGTGACCCTGAACGGCGGCGGCGACTACGGCCGCATGCTCTCGGCCATCGTGCTGGAGCGGTAGGCGCCGAGCGCGGCCCAAAGCAATTGCCGCCCGCGCGTGCTTGTGGTTTTGTATCGTGTGAACGGCGAGGATCGATCCTTCATGGCCCTGCATTTCCCCGAACAGGAATTCGCCGGCCGGCGCGCGAGGGCGTGCGCGGCGATGGTGGAGCGCGGCCTGGACGGGCTGCTGATGTTCCGCCAGGAAAGCATGTACTACCTCACCGGCTACGACACCTTCGGTTACGTGTTCTTCCAGTGCCTGTACATGAGCGCCGGCGGCGAGATGACGTTGCTGACCCGGGCGCCGGATCTCCGCCAGGCGCGCCACACCTCGGTGATCGAGGACATCCGCGTCTGGGTGGACGGACCCGACGCCTCGCCGGCCGCCGAGCTGCGCGACATCCTCGCCGGGCACGGCCACAAGGGCCAGAGGCTGGGCGTGGAGTGGGAGGCTTATGGTTTGACCGCGCGCAACGGCCGGCGGCTGGCCGACGCCCTGGAGGGGTTCTGCGCGCTCGAGGACGCTTCCGAACTGGTCAGCCGCCTGCGCCTGATCAAGAGCCCCGCCGAGCTCGCCTATGTGCGCCGCGCCGCCGAGCTGGCGGACGACGCCTATGCCGCGGCCGCCGAACTGGCGGTTCCCGGCGTGTCCGAGGCCGAGATCCTCGCGGCCATGCAGGGCGCGGTGTTCGGCGGCGGCGGCGACTATCCGGGCAACCCGTTCATCGTCGGGTCGGGCCGGGACGCGCTGTTGTGCCGCTACAAGAGCGGCCGGCGGCGTCTCGGCGACGACGACCAGTTGACGCTGGAGTGGGCGGGGGTCTACCGCCACTATCACGCCTGCCTGATGCGCACCTTCGCGATCGGGCGGCCGCCGCCGGCGCAGCGCGCCATGTTCGACGCCGCCCTGGACGCGCTCGCCGCCGCCACCGGTGCCCTCGTCCCGGGGCGGGCGCTCGGCGACGTCTTCGATGCCCACGCCCGCGCGCTGGACGCGGCCGGGCACGGCGCCCACCGCATGAACGCCTGCGGCTACAGTCTGGGAACCACCTTCCCGCCCAACTGGATGGACTGGCCGATGCTCTACCGCGGTTGCCCGGAACGCGCCGCGCCGGGCATGGTTTTCTTCATTCATATCATCATCTTCGACTCCGACGCGGGCCTGGCCATGTCGCTCGGGCAAACGCTGGAGGTCACGGAAACGGGGACCGCGGCGCTCAACAAGGCGCCCTTCGATCTGGTCGCGCGGTAGGAGTCAAAAACGCCGATGCCATACATCATTCTGTTCATCGCGTTCTTCTTCATCGCCCTGGTGGCGACGTGCGCCATCGCCTGATCGCCGTATAAAAAGGCGCGGCCGGGCAATCCGGTTTGCAACTCGAACAAGAGGTTGTTACATTCCCGCCGTCCGCCCGCGGGCGGGTTCGCGAACCTGGGCGCGTGGAGCCGCCGCCGACATCCCAACGTAGCCGTCCGAAGGCCCAAGAAACCGCATCATGAAAATCGTCGCCTGCAACAGCAATCGCCCGCTGGCCGAAGCCATTTCGGCCTACCTCAACCTGCCGCTGGCGAAGGCGAGCATCCGCCGCTTTCCGGACATGGAAGTGTTCGTCGAGATCCAGGAGAACGTGCGCGGAGAGGACGTGTTCGTGATCCAGTCGACGTCGTACCCGACCAACGACAATCTCATGGAGCTGCTGATCACGCTCGATGCGCTGCGACGAGGCTCGGCGAGGCGGATCACCGCCGTCATGCCGTACTTCGGCTACGGCCGTCAGGACCGCAAGTCGGGTCCGAGGACACCCATTTCGTCGAAGCTGGTGGCCAACCTCATCACCGTCGCCGGCGCCGACCGGGTGCTGACCATGGACCTTCACGCCGGCCAGATTCAGGGTTTCTTCGACATCCCGCTGGACAACCTGGCCTCCGCGCCGGTGTTTTTCAGGGACATCGAGAAACGCTTCAACGCCGACGACATGATGGTGGTTTCGCCCGACATCGGCGGAGTGTTCCGGGCGCGGCTGATCGCCAAGCGGTTCGACAGCGATTTGGCGATCATCGACAAGCGCCGGGAGCAGGCGGGCGTGTCGGAGGTGATGCATGTGATCGGCGACGTCAGCGGCCGGCGCTGCATCCTCATCGACGACATCGTCGATTCCGCCGGAACGCTCTGCAACGCCGCCGTGGCGCTGATGGAAGAGGGAGCCACTTCGGTTTCCGCCTACTGCGCCCACGGCGTGCTGTCGGGCGGGGCGGTGGCGAAGGTCAGTTCGTCGCCGCTCGAGAACCTGATCATCACCGACAGCATCACCGCGACCGAGGCGGTGCGGGTGTCGCACAATATCCAGCAGCTGACCGTCGCGCCGCTGATCGCGGAAGCCATGCGGCGGATCAGCGAGGAAACATCCGTTTCCAGTCTGTTCGAATAGAAAAAAGTCCGCTATACACGCGTCCCGCCGGCGGCCGCCGGGCACGGGCGCGTTTGACAGGAGAAGACGTTAATGAGCGACATTATCAGCATCGCCGCCGACAAGCGGGAACGCGTCGGCAAGGGCGGAGCCCGTGAAACCCGCCGCGCCGGCCGGGTTCCGGCGATCATCTATGGCAGCGACGGCGATCCGACGCCCGTGTCCGTGGATGGCCGGGAACTGCACAAGCAGGTGCGCGGCGGCGGGTTTTTCTCCAACGTCTACGAGATCAGCGTCGATGGCAAGAAGCACCGGGTGCTGGCCCGCGACATGCAGCGCCATCCGGTGACGGGCGTGCCGCTGCACGTGGATTTCATGCGGTTCAGCGCCTCCACCCGGGTCACCGTGGACGTGGATGTGGTGTTCGTGAACGAGGACGCGGCGCCGGGCCTGAAACATGGCGGTGTGCTCAACATCGTCAGCCACAGCGTGCCGCTGATCTGCAAGCCGGACGAGATCCCCCAGAACATCACCGTCGACCTGACCGGTCTGCAGATCGGCGACGTCATCCACAGCAAGACGCTGATCATCCCCGCGAGCGCCGAACTGGACATGTCGGATCCCGAGGCGACCATCGCCACCATCGCGGCGCCCACCGTGGCGACGGCGGAGGAAGACAGCGCCGACGCGGACGCGGCGGCGGAAGCATCGGCCGCGGCGGCGGCGGAGGGCGGGGAGGACTAAGCCTCCGTCCGGTTCATGTCCTCGGAAAGGCTTTTGGTGGTGGGACTTGGCAACCCGGGTCCCGCCTATGCCGCCAACCGTCACAATATCGGCTTCATGGCGGTCGACGCCATCGTCGCGCGCCACGGCCTCGGGCCCTACCGGGCGCGCTTTCAGGGAGAGGCGGCCGAGGGGACGGTCGCCGGCCGCAAGGTGCTGATCCTCAAGCCGATGACCTATATGAACAATTCCGGCCGGTCGGTGGCGGCGGCGGCGCGGTTCTACAAGATGCCGCCCGAGGACATGCGCGCGAACATGATCGTGTTTCACGACGAATTGGATCTGGCCGCCGGCAAGCTGCGGGTCAAGGACGGGGGCGGTCACGCGGGCCACAACGGCCTGCGCAGCCTCCATGCCCACGTGGGAGCGGACTACGGCCGCGTCCGCCTCGGCATCGGCCATCCGGGCGACAAGGACCGCGTCACCGGCCATGTGCTGCAGGATTTCGCCAAGGCCGACCGGGTCTGGCTCGATCCCATGCTCGACGCCATCGGCGAGCATTTCCCGCTCCTGGTCCGGGGTGACGCCGGCGCGTTCATGAGCAAGGTGGCGCTGGCCGTCAATCCGCCCCGGCCGAGGCAGGCCGCCAAGCCGCCGGAGGATACCAATGGGGTTTAACCTCGGGATCGTCGGGCTGCCCAACGTGGGCAAGTCGACGCTGTTCAACGCGCTCACGTCCACGGCGGCGGCGCAGACGGCGAATTTCCCCTTCTGCACCATCGAGCCGAACGTCGGCCGGATCGCGGTTCCCGATCCGCGCCTCGACCGGATCGCCGCCATCGCCAAGTCCCAGAAGGTCACGCCGACGCAACTGGAATTCGTCGACATCGCCGGCCTGGTGAAGGGCGCGAGCGGTGGCGAGGGTCTCGGCAACAAGTTCCTGTCCCACATCCGCGAGGTGGACGCCATCATCCATCTCGTGCGCTGTTTTACCGACGAGGGGGTTTCCCATGTCTCGGGGCGCATCGATCCGCTGGACGATGTCGAGGTGATCGAGACGGAGCTGCTGGTGGCGGACCTGGAGAGCCTGGAGCGCCGCGTGCCGTCGCTGGTCAAGAAGGCGAAGGGCGGCGACCGCGAGGCCAAGGACATCCTGCCGCTGATGGAACGTGTCCTGGCCGGATTGCGCGAGGGACACCCGGCTCGCGAGACCGAGGTATCCGACGACGAACGAAAAGCCTTTCGTGGACTGCAGCTGCTGACCTCGAAGCCGCTTCTGTACGTCTGCAACGTGGAGGAGGACGCCGCCGCCACCGGCAACGCGCTGAGCGCGGCCGTCGCCGCGCGGGCGGCGGAGACGGGAGCCGAAACCGCGGTCATCTCGGCGCGCATCGAGGCCGAGGTGGCGGAACTCGGGGACCCGGCCGAACGCGAGGCCTATCTCGAAAGCCTGGGTCTCGAGGAGACGGGCCTTGCCAAGGTGATCCACGCGGGATACCGGCTGTTGGACCAGATTACCTTCTTTACCGCCGGTCCCAAGGAAAGCCGGGCCTGGACGGTCAGGCGCGGCGCCAAGGCCCCGGAAGCGGCCGGCGCCATCCACACCGACTTCGAGCGCGGCTTCATCCGCGCCGAGACCATCGCCTACGACGACTTCGTCACCCTCGGCGGCGAGCACGCGGCGAAGGAAGCCGGCCGCATGCGCTCCGAGGGCCGCGACTACGAGGTCAAGGACGGCGACATCCTCCTGTTCCGCTTCAACGTCTGACCCCCGCCCGCCGTCCCCCGCGACGGAAAAGGCGTAGGCCGACTTTCGCCTACTCCGAGCGGTCGCCGAGGAGGAAGTGGGCGTGGGCGGCGGCGACGGGTTTTTCGGGGGTGTCCTGCCAGGCCACGACCCGCACGTTGGCGACGCGGCGGCCCTGCTTGATGACGGTGCCCCGCGCGAAGGTGTCGGCGGCCATGCATGGGCGCAGGTAGTCCACGGACAGGTTGACGATCTTCGGAACCGCCGCGGCCTCGGTCTCGGCCAGGAGATGAAGGATGCCGGCGTGTTCGAGCAGCGCGCCGACGACGCCGCCGTGGATGGCGCGGATCCCGTAATTGCCGATGTTGCTCTCGCGGAACCGGAGCACGGTGATCAGGCCCTCGTCGTCCAAGAACGACTCGAGGCCGATGGTCTCGGCATAGGGGATCAGCGAATTGATGTCGGCGAAATCGCCCGCTTGCTTGAGCGCCGCGATGGTTTTCAGCACGGCTGTCCCCCTCCGTTCGGTCCGTGCGCGCCGTCGCCGGATGTCGCGGCGGCGCGTGCCGTTCCCTTTGTTTTTTCCTTGGCATCGCCGGCGGCGGCCTTGGGCGCGAAACCGGTGGCGGCCAGCATGAAGGTGCCGGTGCAGTTGGCGATGGGGTCGGCGGCGACATCGTGATAGGCGAGGCCGCGGACGAAGGCCACGTGCTCGGTCACCTTGTAACATTCGGCGGATGCCCGGATCATTTCCCCCGGTGTCGCCGGATGCAGGTAATCGATGCGCAGATCGAGGGTCGCGAGCGGGGTGCCCTCGGGGATGGCGCTCATCACCACCACGCCGCATAGCGTGTCGAGCAGAGCGGTGATGACCCCGCCATGCACCACGCCCGTCTTTGGATTGCCGATCAGCGACTTGTGGTACGCGACTTCCATGAAGCCCTTGCCGTGCCGCAATTCGATGATTTTCATGCCCAGCGCCTGGCAGTGGGGAATGGCCTCGAAAATCCTTTTGACCATGTCGAGGTCGGGAAGCGGTCCGGATGGTCTCACGCGACACCTTTCAACGGCTCGGATGATCGACTGCGTTATTAATATAGGCGATATTGCCGGGTATTGTTGTCCTTTAACAACATTGTCTACGGGGTTTTTCAGGACGGGAGGGAATCATGGGCGAATGGGTGAAGCTGACGGCGCCGGACGGGCACGCGCTGGATGCCTACCGGGCGGTGCCGGCGAAGGCCCGCAAGGGCGGCGTGGTGGTCGTACAGGAGATCTTCGGCGTCAATGCGCATATCCGCGACGTCGCCGAACGCTACGCGGCGGAGGGCTACGAAGCCGTGGCGCCGGCGCTGTTCGACCGCGTCCGTCCCGGCGTCGAGCTCAACTACGACCAGGCCGGGGTCACCGAGGGGCGCGAACTCGCTTCCGCCATCGGCTGGGATCATCCGACCCGCGACATCGAGGCGGCGGCGCTCGCCCTCGATCCCGACGGCAGGGCTGGGGTGGTGGGGTATTGCTGGGGAGCGTCGTGGGTCTGGGTCGCGGCCTGCCGCTTGGAGCTTGCCTGCGCCGCCTGCTACTACGGCCGGCACATCGTCGAGTTGCTGGACGAGAGGCCCCGGTGCCCGGTGATCCTGCATTTCGGCGCCGACGACGCCTCGATCCCACCCGAGGCCGTCGACGCGATCCGGGCCGCCCATCCGCATGTCCCGATCCACATTTACGCGGGCGCCGGCCATGGCTTCAACTGCGACAGGCGTCCCGATTTCCGTCCCCAGGCCGCCGCGGCCGCGCTGGAACGGACACTCGGGCTGTTCGCCGAGCATATGGACGGGTGACGCGCGCGCGCCGTTCGCGGGTTGCCGGTCCGGATACGCCACCGGCGATTGACCCGAATTCGGCCCGAACGGGCGAGCGGCCGCCCGCGCGGCCCGGCGCCGAGGCCGGGAGTCGGGCGGGAATCCTGACCTCCCCATGTGGGGGTAGATCCATCGGCCTCGTTTGGGTACGTAAAAATCAATATATTGAGTCGCGGAGGCGAAAGATGTGCCATATTTATGGCCCGATTTGGCGTGGACAGAAGCGCGTCAGGAGCGACGCGCGCCCGCGGGAAGCGCCCATCCGAGAGTGTCCCGACGGCGTCGATCCGGCCGATCCGGCGGGGTAAAGCCGGTCCCCGCGAGCGGCCGGATACCGGAGGGGAAGGCGTCCGACGGTCACCGAACACGCCGTTCGTTCGCGGAACGCCCGTTCCGCCTCCACTCCGCACTCTTCGGGAAGCTCGAGCATGACCCTTTCGGCGCGCCGCCTGACGGAAATCGTCATCGAGATGGTCAGCCGCCCAGGCCACGAGAAGATCCGGGCGTTGATGTACGAGGTGCTGGTCTACGGGCTCGGCGCCACTAGCACCGACATCCACTTCGAGCGGCACATGCCGGAGGTGCGCGGCCGCCTCGACGCGCTGCTCGGCCAGACGGTGCTCGAATTCAAGCGCGACCTGCGCCGGGAGAAGCGCGACGCCGAGGAGGAACTCGGCCGCTACCTGCCGCAACGGGAACTGGAGACCGGCGAGCGGTTCATCGGCATCGCCACCGACGGCGCCGAGTTCATCCCCTACGAAATAGAAGACGGCAAGCTGGTGGCCCTGCCCGGTTTCAAGCCGTCGCCGGACGACCCGCGCGGGGTGCTCATCTGGCTCGACTCGGCGGTCTCGCTGCAGCCCAACCTGACGCCCGATCCGGATACGGTGGAGACCGAACTGGGCCGGGGCAGCCTCGCCAACCGGCGCGCGCTGGTGGGATTGCGCGAGCTGTGGCTGGAGGTCCGCGACCTGCCGGAGGTGGAATTGAAACGCCAGCTCTGGGCCGATTTCCTCGCCGTCGTCTATGGCAGCCGCATCGAGGCCGACGAGTTGTTCCTGCAGCACACCTACCTGACCATCGTCGCCAAGACCATGGCCACCCGGGTGCTGGCGGTGCCGCTGCCGGAACCCGCCGATCTGCTCTCCGGCCGGCCGTTCCGCGAGGCCGGGATCGCCGGCGCGGTGGAGTCGGATTTCTTCGACTGGGTTCTTCACGCCAAGGGGGGGCCGGACCTTGTGGCGCGGATCTCCAGGCAGGTGATGCGCTTCCGTCTCCACGACGTGGAGCACGACGTCCTGAAGGTGCTCTATGAGTCGCTGATCGATCCCGAACAGCGTCATGACCTCGGCGAATACTATACGCCGGACTGGCTGGCGGCGCGCGTCTGCGCCCGCGCCGTGGACATGCCGCTGCGGGAACGCGTTCTCGATCCGGCGTGCGGTTCGGGGACGTTCCTGTTCCATGCCATCCGCCAGTTCTTCGCCGCCGCGGACAAGTTCAACGTGCCGCCGGAGGAGGCGTTCCGCAACTGTCTGGACAAGGTGGTCGGCATCGACGTCCACCCCGTCGCCGTGCTGGTCGCCCGGGTGACGTACCTGCTGGCGATCGGCGAGGAGCGGCTGCGGGACCGCCCGGAGGCCTTCTCGCTGCCGGTCTATCTCGGCGATTCCATGCAGTGGAACACGCGCGAGATGTTCACCCAGATGGACATGGTGATCCACGTTCCCGACGGACCCGAACTCTATTTCCCGCAGCGGCTCGCCAACGAACCGACCCTGTTCGACGATACCGTGCAGGTGATGATGCAGTTGAGCGAGCAGAACGCCGGCAGCGACGCGTTCCGCGCCTGGCTGCGCCGCGAGCGGATCGCCGACCGGCGCGAGTTCGACACCCTGGTGGATACCTACCGCCACCTTCGCGAGTTGCGCCAGAGCGGCCGGAACCACATCTGGGGCTACATCGTGCGCAACCTCAGCCGCCCCATCTGGCTGTCGTCGGCCTACCAGCGCGCCGACGTGATCGTCGGCAATCCGCCGTGGCTGTCCATGCGCTACATGGAGGCCAGCATGCAGCGGCGGTTCCGCGACGAATGCCGCGCGCGCAAGCTGTGGACCGGCGGCAAGCTCGCCACCCACCAGGATCTCTCGGCCTATTTCTATGTGCGGTGCGCGGAGCTGTACCTGCGGACCGAGGGCGTGATCGCCCTGGTGATGCCGTACGGCGCGATGAACCGCGCCCAATTTTCCGGGTTCCGCGCCGGCCGGTACAACACGGCGGAGGTGCGGTTCACCGAGGTCTGGGCTTTCGACGAGCGGGTCCGGCCGCTGTTTCCCATGCCGTCCACCGTGTTCTTCGCCCGGCGCGAGCGGGCCGGACCGCTGCCGGAAACCATCACCGCGTGGAGCGGCCTGCTACCGCTGCGCGACGCGTCCCTGGAGGAGGCGGAAGAGGCGCTGACCTCCGAGGAGGTCACCTGGCCGGCGGCGGCGGCCCGGTTCGGAGGATCGCCCTACCGGCGTGCGTTCCGTCAGGGCGCGACCCTGGTGCCGCGCTCGCTCTGCCTGGTGGAGCGGCAGGAAACCGGGCGCCTCGGCTCCAATCCCGCGGCGCCGCTGGTGCAGAGCCGCGCCGGCCGGCAGGACAAGCGGCCGTGGCGGGACCTGCCGGCGCTTCAGGGGACGGTGGAAAGCCAGTTCCTCCGTCCGGTCTATCTCGGCGAGTCCATCGCGTCGTTCCGGGTGCTCGGCCCGTCGCTCGCGGTCATTCCCTGGGATGCCTCGGACGGCCGCATTTTTGACTCGCGCGCGGCACAGGAAAGGGGATACCCCGGCCTGGCCAGTTGGCTGGAAGAGGCCGAGCGGCGGTGGGACGAGCACGGCCGCAACGCGATGACGCTGGTTCAGCGGTGGAACTACCTCAAGGCGCTGGAACGCCAGGTTCCGCCGGCGCCCATCCGGGTCGTCTACGCCAAGTCGGGGATCCTGCTGGCGGCGGCGGTGGTGGAGGATCGCAACGCCATCATCGATCACAAGCTGTACTACGCGTCGTTCGAAAACGCATCGGAGGCGTTCTTCCTGAGCGGCCTGCTCAACAGCGAGACCATCCGCGCCAAGATCGCGGTGCTGCAGTCGCGCGGCCGGTTCGGCGCGCGCGACTTCGACAAGCTGGTGTTCGAACTGCCCATACCCCGGTTCGACCCGCGCGACCCCGTCCATCGCGACCTGGTCCAGCTCGCCCGAGAGGCGGAACGCGCGGCCAGCACCGTCGATCTGCCGCCCGACGTCTACTTCGTTCGCGCGCGGCGCATGATCCGCCACGAACTGCAGCAAAAGGGGCTGTTCCAGAGGCTCGAGGATCTGGTCGCCAAGCTGGTTCCGTGAGACGGCGCGGCCGGTTCAACCCGCCGCCGGGGGACCGAAGGGCACGATCTTGTTGTCGATGTCGTGACCGATGTCGGCGCGGCCGAGATAGGGAATCCCCGAGCGTTCGCACCAGTGCCGGGCGACCTCTTCCTCGGTTTCGCCGAAATCCGGAACGTTGGCCGGAATGCAGCCGCAGCGGCCGAGCATGATGCCGGCCACCCTCCGGATGCCCGGGTTGCCGGTGATATGGAACAGCGCGCGGTCGATCCGGTACATGTGCTCCGACACCTCCTCCAGCATGAGGACGTGATCGGTCAGGTCCGGCTGCAGCGGCGTGCCGAGAAGCTGGCTGAGAATGGTGATGTTGAAGGCGGCGGTTTTCACGGTTCCCGAAACGCTCGGTTCCAGAGTCTCCCGGGAACGGTCCACCAGGTAGGCGAGCGCCCGTTCGACCGCCGCCTCGCCGCCCGCGCGCAGGATATCCGTCGGCATGGGACCGTGCGCGAGCCCGCCGAATCCGAGCCGGTATAGGCCGGCGAGGAGGCTGCCCGCATCGCTGTAGCCGAGATAGAGCTTGGCCCGGGCGGTGTCCGCGAGCCCGGCCATCACCGCCTCGGCGATCCGGCACGAGCCGTAGCCGCCGCGCGCGAACCACAGCGCGTCGAAGCGTTCGTCGTTGGCGACCTCGATGAACGCGGCGGCCCGCGCGGCGTCGTCGCCGGCGAAATGTCCCGACGAGAGGAAGCATTGCGGGTGATAGCGGAGTTCCACCGTGCCGCCCGGATAGAGCCGGGCGGCGATATCCGCGACCCCGTCGGCGATGACCGAGTCGATCCGGCAACCGGGTGCCACCACGCCGATCCTGATCCTGTTCTGGTTCACGCGGTGGGTCCTCGCTTCCGGCCGTCTTGTCAGGCTCGCTCCGGGGCTGTAGTCATCGGCGGATGACCGGCAGCAAACGCTACTTCTTTTGCGGGATCGGCGGCAGCGGCATGATGCCGCTGGCCCTCATCCTGCGCGCCCGGGGCCATGCGGTCGCGGGCTCCGACCGCATGCTAGACCAGGGGCGGACCGCGCAGAAGTTCGATTTTCTGCGCGCCCGGGGGATCCCGCTTTATCCGCAGGATGGCAGCGGTTTGACCGATTCCGATCAGATCCTGGTGGCCTCCACCGCCATCGAGGACACGGTTCCGGACGTGCGGGCGGCGAATCGCCTGGGTATCCGGCGGATGTCGCGCGCCGATTTGCTGGCGGACCTGTTCAACGCCGCGCCCATCGGCATCGGTGTCGCCGGCACCAGCGGCAAGTCGACTACTACCGGGATGATCGGTTGGATCCTGCACCAGACCGGGCGCCGTCCCACCATCGTCAACGGCGCGGTGATGAAGAACTTCGTCACGTCCGACGCGCCCTTCGCCAGCGCGCTGGTGGGCGACGGCGACCTGTTCGTCGCCGAGGTGGACGAGAGCGACGGCTCCATCGCGCTCTATACCCCGGCGGTCGCGGTGCTCAACAACATCGCGCTCGACCACAAGTCGCTGGACGAACTGCGCGGGCTGTTCCGGGACTTCGTCGCCAAGGCGGGAACGGTGGTGGTAAACCTCGACAACGCCGAGACGGCGGCGCTGGCCGCCGGGATCGAGCAGGAGAAGGCGATCACCGTCAGCCTGAGCGATCCCGGAGCCGATCTGCGCGCGGACAACCTGGTCCCGTCGCCCGACGGGATTTGCTTCGACGTGATCGAACGCGCCGGCGGCGCCACCGCGTCGGCGCGCCTGCCCGTGCCGGGCCGGCACAACGTGGCCAACGCGCTTTCGGCCCTGGGCGCGGCCCGCGCCTGCGGCGTGCCGCTCGGCGAGGCCGTGTCGGCGCTCGAGGTTTTTACCGGCCTGCGCCGCCGGCTCGAGGTCGCGGGAACGGTCAACGGGGTCACGGTCATCGACGATTTCGCCCACAACCCCGACAAGATCGAGGCCACGCTGGCCACCTTGCACGCTTTCCCCGGACGGCTGCTGGTGATGTTCCAGCCCCATGGGTTCGGTCCGCTGCGGCTGATGAAGGAGGCGTTCGTCGAGTGCTTCGCCGCGAACTTGCATGACGGCGATGTCCTGATCATGCCCGATCCGGTCTATTTCGGCGGCACGGTGGACCGGAGCGTCTCCAGCGGGGATATCGTCGAGGCGGTCCGGGCGCGGGGGCGTTCGGCTTGGAACCTCGCCGAGCGCGCCCGGTGCGGCGACAAACTCGTTGAACTGGCGCGCCCGGGCGACCGCATCGTGGTCATGGGCGCCCGCGACGACACGCTGTCGCAGTTCGCGGCCGAATTGCTGGACCGGCTGGCGCCTTAGCGCTTCAACAAGACCTTGGTCATCCGGCCGCGCGTGTCCACGCGGCCGGATAAACCCTTAGTACCGGTACATGTCCGACTTGTACGGGCCTTCCTCGGGGACGCCGATGTAGTCCGCCTGCTTCTTCGACAGCACCGTCAGTTTCATGTCGAGCTTGCCGAGATGGAGGCGGGCGACCTTTTCATCGAGGTGTTTCGGCAGGATGTAGACGTCCTTTCCGTACTCGCCGCCCTTGATGTACAGTTCGATCTGGATGTGCATGGAACCCTCGTTGCCGGTATCGCCGTCTCCTACAATGGGGCCGTCGCCGAGGGCGAAAAAGCCATCCAGCCCATAAAGGCGTTCGGCCGGCCGCTGGCCGACACGATCCAGGTGAAGCCCTTTGCCGCTCATCCGGCGTTTGTCAATTCCGGCCAGCCGTTCGGCCGGCGCCATTACTGGAAATCCGACTATTTCCGCGAGATGAGCCGGGAAGCCGACGACGGTTTGATCGGCCGCGCCGAGCGCATCGCCTCGCCGTTTTCGGCCGTGCTGATGGTGCATCTGGGCGGCGCCACCAATCGGGTCGGCGAGACGGACACCGCGGCTGGAAACCGCGGAGGATGTGCTCAATGTCCAGGCCGCATGGGAGAATCCGGCGGAAACCCATGCGCACATCGGCTGGGCGCGCGACTACTGGCAGGCCACGCGCCCATTCTCGTCTGGCGGCACCGACGTCAACTTTCTGACCGCCGACGAGGACGAGGACCGGGTGCGCGCGGCCTACGGCCCCGCTATTTATGAACGGCTGGTTGATGTGAAGACCCGTTACGATCCTGACAACCAGTTCCGCTCGAACCAGAATATTTGGCCGAGAAAATAACAGGACCAGGCACCTTTTGGCCAAGCGGAACGAGAGTGACAACCCGCGCCATCAGGTGGATGACGTTTCCCGCGTTTCCAGGTTGCCCAACGATCGAAACCGCTGACGGTAGCGGGCGGGCGTCACTCCGGAGTGACGCTTGAACAATCGCCGGAAGAACGCCGGGTCCTCATAACCCACGGCCGCGCCGATGTGGTCGGTGGACGCGGCCGTGGTTTCGAGATGCTGCTTAGCTTCCTCGATGCGCAAGGTCTGAACATACTCCACGGGCGTGTATCCGGTGGCATTGCGGAACCGGCGCTTGAAGGTGCGCTCGGGCAATCCTGACCGCTCGACCATCCGGGAGACGGGGGTCGCGACGGCGTAGTGGTCGGCGATCCAGGTTTGGCAGTCCGCGATCACCGCGTCATCATGCCGCCGGGGCTTGATCATCGCCGCGAACGGCAGTTGACCCTCGCCACGGTCGCCAAACAGAAAGATCTTTGCGGTTCTCACCGCTTCCACCTCCCCGCAGAACCGGCTGATCAAGTAAAGTGACAGGTCCTCCCACGAGGCCGCGCCCCCAGAGGTGACGATGCGATGATCCGGGCTGGCCGGCACCAGCACGCGCTCCGGTTTCAGCCGGACCGACGGATAGTAGGTCTCGATCAGCCTCGTGCCCGCCCAGTGCGTAGTTGCCTCGTGACCGTCCAGAAGCCCGCTGTCGGCAAGCAAGACGGAGCCAGTGCAGACGGTGCAAATGGACGCACCGCCAGCATACTGATCCGCCACCCATCGGACCGCGTTGGGCCACCGGCCACGAGGATCACGCTCCAAATCGATGATCAGGTCAGAGATCAGAACCACATCCGAAGGTCCGCTATCGGCAAGTTGCGTGTCCGGGGTTACGGGTACGCCGCCGTGACAGCGAAATGGAGATGCCGATGTCGAAACGATGCGGACGTCGAATCCGAGGCTGGCCTCGGCCTCGCCTGTCAGATCCGACCAAGTGGCTCCAACCGATGTTAGCACCTCATAGAGCCCATAGAGCGCGCCTGGCGCGCTCTCCGGCAACGCCAGCAGGCTGGCGCGCACCGGTTTTTGCGGCGGTGACGCCATACCGACCTCCAGTGGCACGAATGCCTCGTTATTGACTGTTTCACCACTTATCACTCCGTTTCCGGCAGTGCAAGGTTCGGCGCGACAACAAACCTGGAGGAAGAGCAATGACCGAGACCAACACCGTCTCGCCACTCTACGACGATAACGCCGCTGAAGCCTTTGCCGAGCGGATCTCGGAGGTGATCAATTCCGGTGCGATCACATTGATGATCTCAATCGGTCATAAGACCGGTTTGTTCGACGTCATGGCCCGGTTGCGGCCGAGCACGTCGCATGAGATCGCGGCGGCGGCAGAATTGTCGGAGCGGTATGTCCGCGAATGGTTGGCCGCCATGGTAACGGGCGGAATCGTCAGGTTCGACCCTGCTCGCCAGACGTACAGGCTGCCGCCCGAGCATGCTGCGTGTCTGACGCGGAATGCCGCGCTGGGCGATTTCAGCGTCTATGCGCAGATGGCCGCCGGACTCGCGGTGGTCGAGGATCGCCTTGTGGACTGTTTTAAGACCGGCTCCGGGACGACCTACGATCAGTATCCCCATTTCCATCGTGATATGGCGGAAGACAGTAACCAAACCGTAGTCGCGCAGCTGTTCGATGTTCTCCTGCCGCTGGCTCCAGACGTGCAAGTTCGCCTCTCGGACGGCATCGACGTCCTGGACGCGGGGTGCGGCAGCGGCCGGGCGCTGGTGGCCATGGCCGAGCGATATCCCAACAGCCGCTTCACCGGCTACGACCTGTGCGCCGATGCCATCGCGTTGGCGAAGTCGGCCGCCGAAGTGGCGGGGGCGAACAACGTTCGGTTCGAGGTGCGCGACCTGACGGGCTTCGACGAGGCGGCCCGTTACGATTTCATGGTGTCATTCGACGCCGTCCACGATCAGAAGGATCCTCAAAGTCTTCTGACGGCGCTCCACAATGCATTGAGACCGGGCGGCACCTACCTTATGCAGGACATCGGCGGCTCCGCTCATCTGGAGAACAATCTCGATTTTCCCATGGCGGCGTTCCTTTACACGATTTCGTGCGCGCACTGCACGCCGATCTCGCTAGGGCAGGGCGGCGAAGGACTCGGCACCATGTGGGGCTGGGAAACCGCGGAGCGAATGCTGAGATCGGCGGGCTTCGGCGACGTGCGGCGCCACATTCTGCCGCACGATCCCCTGAATGTCTGGTTTGTATCACGCAAGTCTTGACCCCTGCACGACAATGTACAAGGGCCGAGCCTAGTGGAAAGGAGGAATGCTTCGCTATCAGCGAAGCATTCCTCAGATCGCCGCTGGTTTCTAGTACCGGTACATGTCCGACTTGTAGGGGCCTTCCTCGGGGACGCCGATGTAGTCCGCCTGTTTCTTCGACAGGACCGTCAGTTTCATGTCGAGCTTGCCGAGATGGAGGCGGGCGACCTTTTCGTCGAGGTGCTTGGGCAGGATGTAGACGTCCTTTCCGTACTCGCCGCCCTTGGTCCACAGTTCGATCTGGGCCAGCACCTGGTTGGTGAAGCTGGCGGACATGACGAAGCTCGGGTGGCCGGTGGCGTTGCCGAGGTTGAGGAGCCGTCCCTCCGAAAGCAGGATCATGCGCTTTCCGTCGGGGAACTCGATCATGTCCACCTGGGGCTTGATGTTGGTCCACTTGTAGTTCTTCAGGCTGGCCACCTGGATCTCGTTGTCGAAATGGCCGATGTTGCCGACGATGGCCATGTCCTTGAACCGGCGCATGTCCTCGATGGTGACCACGTCCACGTTGCCGGTGGCGGTGATGATCACGTCGGCGTAAGGCGCCGCGTCCTCGAGCGTGACCACCTCGAAGCCATCCATGGCCGCCTGCAGGGCGCAGATGGGGTCAACCTCGGTGACCTGAACCAGCGCGCCGGCGCCCCTGAGGGACTGCGCCGAGCCCTTGCCCACGTCGCCGTAGCCACAGACCACGGCCCTCTTGCCGGCCAGCATCACGTCCGTTCCCCGGCGGATGCCGTCGACGAGGCTCTCGCGGCAGCCGTACTTGTTGTCGAACTTGGACTTGGTCACCGAGTCGTTGACGTTGATGGCGGGGAAGGGCAGGCGGCCCTGCTCCTTGAGCTGATAGAGACGGTGAACGCCGGTGGTGGTTTCCTCGGTGACGCCCTGGATCGAGTCCCGCAATTTGGCGAACCAGCCGGGAGTGGCGGCCATGCGCTTCTTGATCTGGGCGTACAACACCTCCTCTTCCTCGGATTCCGGGTTGGAGAGGACGTCCTCGCCCGCCTCGGCGCGGGCGCCGAGCAGGATGTAGAGGGTGGCGTCGCCGCCGTCGTCGAGGATCATGTTGGCGACGTTTCCGTCCGGCCAGTCAAAGATCCTGTCGGCGTAGTCCCAGTACTCCTCCAACGTCTCGCCCTTGACGGCGAACACCGGGGTTCCCCGCTCGGCGATGGCGGCGGCGGCGTGGTCCTGGGTGGAGAAGATGTTGCACGACGCCCATCGAACCTCGGCCCCCAAAGCCTGCAAGGTCTCGATCAGGACGGCGGTCTGAATGGTCATGTGCAGCGATCCGGCGATCCGCGCGCCCTTCAGGGGCTGTCGCGCGCCGTATTCGTCGCGGCAGGCCATCAGGCCCGGCATTTCGGTTTCCGCGATGTCGATTTCCTTGCGGCCCCAGTCGGCGAGCGAAAGGTCCGCGACCTTGAAGTCGGCGAGGTTCGGGTCGGCAGTCTTGGTTGTAGAAGTCATATTCTGTGCTCTATCCCTCAAGCGTGTGGTTGATTGGCATGCATCGGGTTCTGATGATGTTCGGCCCGTACTGTCATTCCGGGCACTCCACGAGCTGGCCACCGTCGGGGTCTTCCGTCAGCCCACCGCGCGCCACCTCTCATACCATCATTTCCGCGCCCTTCCCAACCTTCTTGTTCCGCGCCGGGAAACCGGCGCGATCAGGCGGCGTACCGCTCGGCGTTCGGCTCCGAACCATGGCCATCATCCGTTAGACCCGGGGCGGGCGACCGGCTATACCGTGCGGGCGATGACCGCCATCCTGACGTTCCTGGCCAGACATGCCACCGCCATTCTCGCCGCGGGGGTGTTTGCCGGTCTGGCGTGGCCGGGTCTCGCGACCGCGCTGAAACCACTTCTGGCGCCGTCGGTGTGGGGGCTCCTGTTTCTGGCGGCGCTTCGCCTGAATTGGGCGGAGGTCGTGGCTCAAGCGCGCCGGCCGGTTGCCATCGCCGGGGTGGTGGGATGGCTGCTGCTGATTTCACCGGCGGCCATGGCCGGCGTTCTGTGGCTGACCGGGGCGCCGCCCGGCCTCGCCGCCGCGCTGGTGCTGATGGCGGCGGCGCCGCCGATCATGTCGTCTCCGGCGTTGTCGGTGCTGATCGGCCTGGACGGTTCGCTCAGCCTGGTCATCATGGTCGCCGCCACCGTGCTGGCGCCGCTGGTGCTTCCGGTGGTCGCCCTGGAGATCCTGTCCCTGCCGCTGGACATGGGGGCCGGCGAATTGATCCTTCGGCTCGGCGCCCTGATCGGAAGCGCGCTGCTCGCCGCCGCCGCCGCTCGCCGGCTCGCCGGCGCGGACCGGCTGGCGCGCTCGGACGGCGCGCATGGACGGGGTCGCCGTCGTGCTCCTGGTGCTGTTCGCCGTCGCCATCATGGATGGCGTCACCGAGCGGTTCCTGGCGGATCCGTCCCGCGTCCTTGCGTTCCTGGCGGTGGCGTTCGCGGCCTATGTGGGGTTTCAGGGCGTGGGCGCGGCCGTGTTCATGGTCCTCGGGTGGCGCTCGGCGCTGACGATCGGGTTTTCCAGCGGCAACCGCAACATGGCCCTGCTGCTCGCGGTTCTGCCGGCCGGGGTGGACCCCGATATCCCCTTGTATTTTGCGCTCGGACAACTTCCCATCTACATCCTGCCGGCGGTCCTCACGCCCCTCTACCGGCGGCTTCTCGCCAGCCCATCCGGACCGGCCTCCTAAACCGGTTGCGTCCGGCCGGCGAGCGCGGCCTCGATGGCGGCCGTCACCCATTGATCTCGCGATTGTCCGGCGGTCTCGGCGGTTGCGGTGACGGCGCGCAGCATCCGCCGGTCGATCTCGATCACCAGGGTCGCCGGCTTGTCCCTGAACAGTTCCTCGGCGATGTCGCGTTTGCCCCGGGTCTCCAGCCATTTCAGGGCCATGTCGTCGGTGAAGGGGAGGAGCAGCGCGCCGTCCTGGCCGTGGGTCTCGTGTTCCTCGACCAGGAAGAAGGCTCCTTCCGCCGAGCGGTAGAGCGCGGTCACCCGGCGGGTGTGGGTGGTGTCCACCTCGTGCGAGGCGATCAGCCGCGCCGCCGCCGTATCGTAGGTCTTTCCGTCGATCTCGCGCTTCATGTGGCAAGCCCCCGTCGGCGTTCTGACAGATCGTTACAAGATCGTGACAGTTTGCTCCATTCCGAGGACGACGGCAACCGCGTGCCGACGCCAGCCCTTTATTGCGCGTATCAAACCTCCAATATTACGGTCATACGGCGCGCGCCATCATCGGCGGCGAATCGACGCCGGGCGTTTCGGAGGACAGGATGAAATGGTGGACGATAATCGTTGCGGCCGTTGTCGCGCTCTGGACCGTCGGCTCCGCCATGGCCGGTGACTGGCGGACGGCCAGCCGTGACTCCGCCGGCATCGCGCCCGATCCGAGGACGACTCGCGAGGCGGTTGTGCAGGTGTACGCGGCGCGCGCCTGGGGCTGGCGCGGCCGGTTCGCCGTTCATACCTGGATCGCGGTGAAACCCGCCGAGGCGCCGGCTTTCACCGTCTACGAGGTGATCGGCTGGCGGGCGTACCGCGGCCACTCCGTCCTGACCGTTCACGGCCGCCCGCCGGACGGCCGCTGGTTCGGAGCGGAGCCGGAGCTCCTGTTCGACCTGCGCGGCGAGGGTGTCGACGACGTGATCGAGCGGATCGACCTGGCGGCGAGATCCTACCCCTACGCCGACGCCTATCACGTGTGGCCGGGACCGAACAGCAATACCTTCACCGCGCATGTGAGCCGCGCCGTTCCCGAACTCAACGTCGACCTGCCGCCGACGGCCATCGGCAAGGACTACCTGACCAACGGGCTGGTGGCCCGGGCGCCCAGCGGCAGCGGCTTCCAGGTGTCCCTGTTCGGCCTTTTCGGGTTGATGGTCGCCGCCAACGAGGGGTTCGAGATCAATATCCTGGGGCTGGTGTTCGGCGTCGATCCCGACGATCTCGCCATCAAGCTGCCGCTGATCGGAAAGCTCTCCCTCGCGCCCAAGTAGCGGGCGCAGGCCGGATGCCGGGCGTGGTTTCCGTGGCGGCGGGCCTTGTCACCCGGCGGCATCGCGCTATGGTGTGTTCTGGAGTCGGTTCGGGACCAGGAAGACCATGAGCATTTGGGGAAAAATCATCGGCAGTGTCGCCGGCTTCGCGCTCGGCGGGCCGCTGGGAGCCCTGGTCGGCGGCCTCGCCGGCCATGCCGTCGACAAGATCCGGGGCGCCCAGGAAGGCCCGGAGCAGCTCGAGGGGCCCGAGGAGATGGCCGGCCCGACCGGCGCCAAGAAGGTGGCGTTCACCGTCGCGGTGATCGTGCTCGGCGCCAAGATGGCCAAGGTCGACGGGGCCGTGAGCCGCGCCGAGATCAAGGCGTTCAGGGAAGTCTTCCACATCCCGCCGGAAGAGGTGAAGAACGTCGGGCGCATCTTCGACATGGCGAAGAAGGATGCCGCCGGCTTCGAGCCCTATGCCAAGCAGGTGGCCTGGATGTTCCGCCAGGAGCCGGCGGTGCTGGAGGAACTGCTCGCCGGCCTGTTCCACATCGCCCGCGCCGACGGCGACATCCACCCGGCCGAGCTGGACTACCTCCGCAAGGTGGGCGAGATCTTCGGGCTGGGAACGCGCGGGTTCGAGCGGGTGCGCGCCACCTTCATGGGCCCGGACAAGTCCGATCCCTACGAAGTCCTCGGCGTCCGCCGCAAGGACAGCAACGAAGACATCAAGAAGGCCTACCGCAAGCTGATCCGCGAGAACCACCCCGATACCCTGGTCGCCCAGGGCATGCCCGAGGAATTCGTCAAGGTGGCGAACGAACGCATGGCCGCCATCAACGCCGCCTACGACGAGGTCGAAAAACAGCGCGGCATCAAGTAGCGCCCCGTAAACAGCAGGCCATGAAACCGCTCGATTTCGCCGCCGCCCTGACCGTGATCCTGATCTGGGCGATGAATTTCATCGTCGGCAAGGTCGCCATCGGCCAGATCCCGCCCAACCTTTTGCTGGCGATCCGGTTCGCGCTGGTGGCCGTCCTGCTGTCTCCCTTCCTGCGGCCGCCGGGAAAGTCGTGGGTCCTGATCCTGGCCATGTCGGTGGTGCTGGGGGGACTGCACTTCGGCCTGCTGTTCTCGGGCCTGCGGGGCGTCGACGCGGGGCTCGCGGCCATCGCCATCCAGCTTTCCGTGCCGTTCAGCCTGATCCTGGCGACCATCGTCTACCGCGAGCGGGCCGGCGTCATGCAGTACGCGGGCATCGCCGTCGCCTTCGTCGGCGTCTACATGCTGGGCGGCGATCCCGCCAGCGCGCCCAGCGTGCCGCATCTGTTGATGGTGGTGACGTCGGCGTTCGCCTGGGCGCTCGCCAACATCATCATCAAGCGGATCGGGCCCATCAACATCTTCGTCCTCAATGCCTGGTTCACCGTTTTCGCCTTGCCGCAGTTCCTGCTCGCCAGCCTGCTGTTCGAACACGGGCAGATGCAGGCCCTCGCCGACGCCGACTGGCGCGGCTGGGGCGGCATCGTGTTCATGGCCCTCGGCGCGTCCATCACCGCCTATGGCCTGTGGTACTACCTGATCCGCAAGTACGAGGTGAACCGCGTCGTGCCGCTGATGCTGCTGGCGCCGGTCCTGGCGGTGTTGTTCGCGGCGCTGATCCTGGACGAACCGCTGACCGCGCGCATCCTGCTCGGCGGCGCGGTCACCCTGTCCGGGGTCGCGATGATCCACTTCCTCCGGCCGCCGTCCCCGCCGCCGTCGCCTCCCACGCCTCCAACTCCGCCCCCGGCCCCGCCCCCCGCTCCGGTGATATAGCCATGATCCGCGCCTGTCCGTCGCCCAACTTCGATCCGCGTCCCGAGGGCGTCCCCGTCGACATGCTGGTGCTGCACTACACCGGCATGGAAACCGCCGAGGCCGCCCTCGCCCGGCTGCGCGACCCCGAGGCCAAGGTCAGCGCCCATTACATGGTCGACGAGGACGGGACCGTCACCCGGCTGGTGGACGAGGCCGACCGCGCGTGGCATGCCGGCGTTTCGTTCTGGCGCGGACACACCGACATCAATGCCCGCTCCGTCGGCGTCGAGCTGGTCAATCCCGGCCACGAGTTCGGCTACCGCCCGTTCCCGGAGGCGCAGCGGTCGGCGCTGGTGGACCTCGCCCGCGACATCGTCCACCGCCACGCCATCCCGGCCCGCAACGTGGTCGGCCATTCCGACGTGGCGCCCCGGCGCAAGATGGATCCCGGCGAGCTGTTCGACTGGCAAGGGCTCGCCGCCGCCGGCGTCGGCCTGTGGCCCGGGGAGTCCGCCGAGTGCCTCATGGACCCCGGCGTGGTGCGCGACATGCTGGCGGACTACGGCTACGAAACCGAGAACCTGTTCGAGACCCTGAAGGCGTTCCAGCGCCACTTCCGCCCCGCCCGCGTCAACGGCCGCATCGACTTCGAAACCGCGAGGTTGCTGAAGGGGCTGCTGGAGATATGCGGCCACTGTGTGCAACCGGAGACATAGGTAACAAATTAGACCGGGGACATGGGTGACAGAGTTCCTGTTTCATTCACGTCTCGTCATGAGGGTGTTGCGCCTGTGGGGTTGTGGGCGACGGGGTTTCGTCGTCCACAAATCCACGGGTGTCGCGGCAGGGGAGAATGATCGGCCGTCCACCCCGTTTGACCAGGCGGGCGATGGACAGATCGGCGAAGTGGATGACCCAGCCCTTGGCGGCGGCATCCTCGGCGACGCCGACGATCTCGCCGCCCAGGACCTCGCTCAGGAACACGCGCTCGCCGTGCCACTTGATCTCCCCGCGCGAACGGACACGACGGATGTCCATCGTGTCGGGATAGACCGGTTCGCGTAGCCGCGACGGCATCGGCCGCGACGAGGGCACATAGACACTGGCCGGCGGCCGTTGACCCAGCGCCTCGTGCGGCCGGAGATCGTTGTAGATGCGGCGGAATTCGTCGAACCGCCGCTGCTGATCGAGGACTGCTGAGCGCCCATATCTTGCGGCGGCGAAGACCCGGCCGCGTGCAGGGGAATCTGGTGAAAAGATCATGCGGTTATAAGGCTGGTTAGGAAGTCGTTGTCCCAAGCGGCGACTTTTCTTCGCAGCCGCGGGGAGTCTTTGCCTGGAGCGTTTCGGAGAAGGTTGAGGGCCATGTGCTTTATGGTGGTGAAGTTGGCGGGAGCATGATCGGTTCGCACGCGGCATTCGTCGTCGCGAAAGGTCATGTCCATGACCCAGTGCAGACTGTTCTCGACGGGCCAGTAGCCGCGGACGATTGCGCCCAGTTGCGCGGCAAGGAGCAGAAAAGAGGTGATGTAGAAGCGGGTATCTCGTTCGATTTCACCATCTCTTTCGCGGAGGCTTTCGACCATGACAATGCCTTTCAATCCCGGCCAGTCGTGGCGTTGCTGCAGCCAAGCGACATCGTGGATCACGGTTGTCGTTCGGCTCTCGATGCGTCCGTGATCGCCGTCGACCGTCTGGTGTCGGCTGATGGGGGGTGTCCTGAAAGTCCCTGGCTTTCTGCTCGGCGACGAACACCTCGACGTCGTCGCGCAGGGACCCCTGGTTGCCCTTGAGGGCGAGAACGTAGTCGGCCTCCTTGGCGACGATCGTCTTGGCGATGACGCCCTCGATCGCCATCATCTCCAAGAGCTTCGGGATCGCGACGATTTCGTTCGATTTCTCCACCACCTTCACCTGCCCGAGGACCAACCGCTGCCGCGTCGCGAAGGCCGAGACCATATGGATCGCGGCTTTCACACCTTTCATGTCGGCGGAACGCCGCACCGTCTTGCCATCGTTGGCGATCACATCGGCCGCAACCCCGGACCGCGCCGCAACCTAGTGGATTGATCGGATCGAAAGAGTCCGATTGGGGATTCCGTGTTTCGCCGTGTCGTGCGAGTCTTGAGCATGCGCAATGGAATCTCCTTTACCGTCTCCGCCGCCGACCGTCAGCGATTGCACGCGGTCGTCGCGGCCCCCAAGAGCCCGCAGAAGCACGTCTGGCGGGCGCGTATCATCCTTCTGAGCGACGGGGGATTGGGCACCTCGGCGATCATGGCCGAGACCGGCAAGTCCAAGACCTGCGTGTGGCGTTGGCAGGAGCGGTTCATGCACGAGGGCGTCGACGGCCTGCTTCGCGACAAGTCCCGCCCGCCCGGCAAGGCGCCGATCGCGCCTGATCGTGTTGCTGAGATTGTCCGCCTCACGCAGCAACCGCCGCCGCACGAGGCGACCCACTGGACGCTGCGCGCGATGGCGACGGCCGCCGGCGTCGCCGCGTCGACGGTGCAGGCGATCTGGAAGGCCCACGGCCTCAGCCCGCACCGCTGGCGCAACTTCAAGCTCTCGAACGACCCGGCCTTCGCCGAGAAGCTCACAGATGTCGTCGGCCTCTATGTCGATCCGCCGGCCCATGCGGTGGTGCTGTCGATCGACGAGAAGTCGCAGATCCAGGCGCTCGACCGCACCCAGCCCGGCCTGCCGATGAAGAAGGGCCGCGCCGGCACCATGACCCATGACGACAAACGGCACGGCACGACGACGCTGTTTGCGGCACTCAACATTCTGGATGGAACGGTCATCGGCCAGAACATGCAGCGCCACCGCCATCAGGAGTTCATCCGCTTCCTCAACCGCATCGAGCGCGAGGTACCGGCGGACAAGGCCATTCATGTGATCCTCGACAATTATGCCGCCCACAAGAAGGACAAGGTCCGCGCCTGGCTCGCCCGCCATCCGCGCTGGACCTTCCACTTCACGCCGACCTCGTGCTCATGGCTCAATGCCGTCGAGGGCTTCTTCGCCAAACTCACGCGACGCAGGCTCAAGCACGGCGTCTTCCATTCCCTCACCGATCTCCAGGCCGCCATCAACCGCTTCGTCCGCCAATACAATGCCGCCAACCCAAAGCCATTCGTCTGGAAAGCCAACCCCGATGACATCATCGCCGCACGAAACCGAGGGTTCCAAACGTTGGAATCAATCCACTAGGATAGGGGTCGCTTCTGCAATGTTTGTCATGCATTATTAACTCACGACTTACGCGTCAGAAAAAGTGGGCACTAGTGTTCCGGCCGAAACAAATGATTCCCATAGTGCAGGTTTGATGCGAGTCTGCCGGGATGGGCAAGAAAGTGAGGATCCAGCTGGCGCCTGGGGATCGGGACAGGCTGGAGGCGTTGATCGCCAATGGCAATACTCCGCAGAAGCATGTCCGGCGCGCCTGGATAGTTTTGTTGGCTGGCGACGGTGTCGGCACCGATGAGATCCAGCGCCGGTTGGGCGTCAGCAAGCCGACCATTCGGCGCTGGCGATCTCGCTATGTCGAGGCGGGGGTCGAGGGTCTGTGCCGCGACAAGACGCGCCCGCCAGGCAAGCCGCCGCTGGCGATGGAGGTTGTCAATCGGGTGCTTGAGAAGACGATGACGCAGACGCCGCCGGACGCCACCCACTGGAGTTTGCGAACGATGGCCACGGCGGTGGGCATCGCACCGTCGAGCGTTCAGGCGATCTGGAAGGCCCATGGGCTGAAGCCGCACCTGGTCGATACATTCAAGCTGTCCAACGACCCGCGGTTCGCCGAGAAGGTCGAAGACGTGGTCGGCCTCTATCTCAACCCGCCGGAGCGCGCCATCGTTCTTTCGGTGGACGAGAAGTCCCAGATCCAAGCGCTCGATCGGACCCAGCCGGGACTGCCGATGAAGAAGGGACGGGCCGGAACCATGACCCACGATTACAAGCGTCACGGCACCACCACCCTGTTCGCCGCGCTCGACGTGCTCGACGGCCGGGTGATCGGTCAATGCATGGACAAGCATCGCCACCAGGAGTTCATCCGCTTCCTCAACAAGATCAACCGCCAGGTCTTGCCAAACCTCGATGTTCATCTGATCGCCGACAACTACGCCACCCACAAGCATCCCAAGGTCAAGGCCTGGCTCGCCCGCCATCCCCGCTTCCACATGCATTTCACACCGACCTCGGCATCCTGGCTCAATCTGGTCGAGCGGTTCTTTGGCGAAATCACGCGAAAGCGAATCCGTCGCGGGGTGTTCCACTCCGTCGTCGATCTGCAACGGGCGATCAACGACTATCTCGAGATCCACAACGCCGACCCCAAGCCCTTCGTCTGGACCGCTTCCGCCAGCGCCATCCTCGAAAAGGTCAACCGTGGGAAACAAGCGTTGGAATCGCAACACTAGGCGGCGAAACAGTACTGAAATTTCTCCGCGTCCGGCGTCGCGAAGATGCCGCCCAGATGGTCGTGGGCGGGCGTCCCGCCGCGAAACGGCCGGAAACGCCGCAAAAACTCCAACCTCTTCGTCCCAAAACGGGCGATATTGGTGAAGGTTTCCGCCCCAGCCAGAACCGCCAGCAGGCAAAGCAACAGAATCTCGTCCAGCGGATAAACCACCTTGCCAGCCTGCCGAGGATCCGGAAAATTCCGGAAATAATCCAGAAAAACAACACCCTCGCCAATCGCTCCGTCCATCTCCATCATGACCTCCCATATCGAATCCGAGGTCATCAATCGATTCAGAACTTTAACCCATTGTCATCAACTCTCTCACCCGATTGCCCTGCGAACGCATGCACATTTTTCGACGCTGAAGGACGACTCGCGCTTTCAGACCTGTTCGCACGCGCACTTAAAGGTTCAAGTTGTACACATTTAAAGAATTCCCGATGACATGGGGTTCCACGACCTGATTGGAACCCTTTACAACCGGTTCAGTCTGGGCCCAGTTAAAAAACTAACAGAGATATCAGAAGGTTAAGGACGTGCCCATTTTTTTGGCAATCCGTAAAAACGCCTGCGTTCGCTCCCGCCCCCATGGCGGCACGGGGGCTTATCAACAGACTTACCCACGGAATCTGTGAATGTTCCGTGAATGGAGCGGTTTACAGTGTTCTCGCGCCTGTCTCTTCGCAAGGATACGCAGCACGCGACGGCTTTGTCGGTTGGCATGGCGTGCAAGGTAGATAACCCATGGAAACTGGTGCCGGATGAGGACCTTCGAACCCCG
>CAVPAM010000027.1:0-190048 GCA_963701445.1 uncultured Alphaproteobacteria bacterium | reverse complement strand
GGTTCGCGCGCTTGCTGAGTTGATGACGGCAGGCGCCGCGCGGGCAGCTCGATAGCAACGGGCCGTGGCGGTCGTCTGGGCAAAAATTGGAGAAGCAACGCGCGACGGTGCTATGCTATGGTTTTGAGCGCCGAAAGCATCGAGAGGGGGCGGATCCAGCGAATGACCAAAGGGGCAGATCAACCAAGGCCGGTCACACTTTTCTATTCTTACGCGCATGAGGACGAAGACCTGCGGGAAGCTTTGGAGAAGCATTTGTCGGTTCTGCGTCGTACGGGTTTTATCGCCGAATGGCATGACCGAAAGATCGGGGCGGGAGACGAATGGAAGAATGAGATCGACCACCACCTGACTTCGGCGGACATCGTGCTGCTGCTGGTGAGCGCCGACTTTACCGCTTCCGACTATTGCTGGGGCGACGAGATGGCCAAGGCCTTAGCGCGCCACGATCGTGGCGCGGCGCAGGTCATCCCGGTGATCTTGCGTTGGTGCGATTGGAAAGATACGCCACTCGGCAAACTCCAGGCGGTGCCGACGAATGCAAAACCGATCACGGCATGGTCCGATCGGGACGAAGCCCTTTACGATGTGGTCGCGGCGATCCGGCGCACGGTGGAAAAGATCAGGAGACGGGCGGAAGAGAAGGCCGCGCTCAAGAACGCGGAGAAACAAGGAGAGGCGGCGCGCCACGCGGTTGCAAAGCCGACACCGGTGGCGGAGCCCGCCGCACAGGAGTCATCCAAGCCGTCGCCGTCCCCGGCCGTAAAAAAACCTTTAGGGCCAGAAGATCTTCCCGACTTTTCAGTGTTCCGCGACATCGACGAGCCGTGGTGTCCGGAGATGGTTGTGTTGCCGTCGGGCACCTTCATGATGGGCTCGCCCGACACGGACGAGGACGCCGCCGAAGACGAGAAACCGCGCCACAAGGTGACGATCGGCTATCGGTTCGCGGTGGGTCGGTATCCGGTGACGTTCGAGGAGTACGACCGGTTCTGCGAGACCGCGGGAGTTGAGAAGCCCGGGGACGAGGACTGGGGCCGTGGGCGGCGTCCGGTGATCAACGTGAGCTGGGACGACGCCAAGGCCTATGTGGAGTGGTTGAGCCAGCAAACGGGCAAGAGCTATCGACTTCTCAGCGAGGCGGAATGGGAATACGCTTGCCGCGCCGGGACGACGACGCGCTATTCCGTTGGCGATACCATCACGGACAAGGATGCGAATTTTGCCAGCAACGTCGGCAAGACGACGGAAGTGGGATCCTATGAGCCGAATGCATGGGGCCTTTACGACATGCACGGCAACGTCTGGGAGTGGGTGGAGGACGTCTGGCACGAGACCTACGAGGGGGCTCCCGATAACGGAAAGCGCGTGGACAACCGATGGAGATCGTGACATCCGCGTGTTGCGCGGCGGCTCCTGGGGCAACGTCACCAGGAACCTTCGTTCGGCCGATCGCAGCTGGAGCAACACCGACTACCGGAACTACAGCTTCGGTTTGCGGCTTGCCAGGACCTTTTAGATCTTTGATCTTTACCTCTTTACCTCTTGCGTTCAGGTGGCGTTAGCCACCTGAACGTCGTTTTTCTGGGTCCAAGGAGGGTACAACGTGGCGACAGTATTTCCGGACAACTCCCGCCAAACCGGGGTGGCGCTTGAGGAAACCTACCGGTTCTTGCTTTGGCTGATGCCGACGGTCGAAAAATTCCCGCGAAATTACAAATTCGTCCTCGGCGACCGCAGCTCCGCACGCTTGCCTCCGACGCCGTCTTCGCGAGCCGGAGGCGCGGCGATCCAGGGCCATCGCCTGGGTCGCGCGCCCGGCTGGACCGCCGCGTCGCTCCGCTCCTCGCGGTGACGGCGAGGGGGGCTTCGCGGGTGGCTTTGTCGCTCGGGGGCTGGCGATGACGAGGAGTTCGGGGATCGATAGGGTCCCGGATTACGCTTGCGCTCCTTCCGGGCTACGCGCCGGGGAAGGCCGAGGGGCGGTCACCGTTGGCCGCGGTCGGCCGCGCTCGTCGTATCCGAGGATCTCGTCTTCCGCGCGCTCGCGCACGACCGGCAACGATGCGCAATGATTCGCGATTTCCATCAGCCGCTCGCGGAGCGGCCGGCGGCCGGAGTTGGCCTCCTGTCGTTTCAGGCGCTCATGGATCGCGATCCGCACGGCTTCCGTCATGGTTTCTCCGGTGAGGGCGGCGAGACGTCGCGCGAGATCGACGATTCGTTCGTCCTCGATGATGATGGACATGTCTCCTCCAAATTTGCCGCAATTAGCATCTCTCTAAGCACGGAACCCGGTGCCGCTCAACGGGAACACTGTACGGTTTTCGTTCCACTGGCTCTTGAACCCGCTGTTGCTCCGGGACTACGTTGGAGTCAGCCAGATGGCCGGATGGCCGCCTTTGGCGGGGCTTGGCTTCGCCGGGGGAGGAAAGTCCGGGCTCCACGGAAACACGGTGCCGGGTAACGCCCGGCGGGGGCGACCCTAGGGAAAGTGCCACAGAAAGCAAACCGCCGGCCAGGGCCCCGGTCCGCCGGTAAGGATGAAAGGGTGCGGTAAGAGCGCACCGCGCCGCCGGCAACGGCGGCGGCATGGTAAACCCCACCGGGAGCAAGACCAAATAGGGACGGCGCGCCGGCTTCGGCCGGCAGGCGGGTTTTCGCGCCGCCGTCCGGGTCGGTCGCGCGAGGCGTCCGGTAACGGGCGTCCCAGATGAATGGCCATCGCCCGAGTCTCGTGCTCGGGTACAGAACCCGGCTTACAGGCCGTCTGGCGCCTTCCTTCGTTCTTTTTTCGTTCCTGTTTTGTTCCGCAAAAAAGAACATAAACAGAACGTTTCGTGCACGCCTATTCTTGCGGTGGCGGTTCGCCCTTGTGTATGGGCGAAAAAAGGCCCAAACGATTCGCAACGATTATCTGTGCCGGAGGCCTCGCGATCTTGCGAGTAACTTATTTTGAGTTCTTTTCGGTCCTTTCGATTGTTTGTTTACAGTTAATTTATCTATATATGTTCATTCAATCCCATTGACGCCCATCACTGCCCATGATATCCCATAATACCCTGCAAAGTGGGCTATTTGGGAGCGGCTCGCGGTTGTGGCGGTTCGGCGCTCCAAGACGGACGCCGGTGTTGAGGTTTCTCTGGGGGCCGGAATGCCGTTGCTGGTTGGCAAGCACGTCAACAAGATCGACCGGAAGGGCCGGGTATCGGTGCCGAAGCCGTTCCGTGCCGGCCTGAGCGCGGCCGAGACCGAGCAGAGCTTCGCCGGCGTCTACGCGTTCCCCGTGTTCAAGTCCCGGGCCATCGAGGTCTGCGGCGAGAGTTTCATGAGCCGCCTCGCCGAGAGCGTCGACGAGCTGGATCTGTTTTCCGACGAGCAGGACGACATGGCGTCGGTGATCCTGGAAAGCGCCCACGCCCTGCCGTTCGATCCCGAGGGCCGGGTGGTCCTGCCGCCCGAACTGGTGGAGCACGCGGGGCTTTCGGGCGAGGCGATGTTCGTCGGGCGCGGCGCGCGGTTCCAGGTGTGGGACCCCGAGACCTACCGCGAGCACAGCAAGAAGGCGTTCGAGCGCGCCCGTGCCCGGGGCGCCACCCTGCCGCTGAAGCCGAACGGCGGCGGCAAGGCCGGCGGGAGCGAGCGCGAATGACGGCGGCTCCCATCCATGCGCCGGTGATGCCGACCGAGGTGGTGGAGGCCTTGGCCCCCCGCGCCGACGCCGTTTACGTGGACGCCACCTTCGGCGCCGGCGGCTATACGCGGGCCATCCTCGATGCCGCGCCGTGCATGGTGATCGGCATCGACCGCGACCCCGAGGCGTGCGGCCGCGCCGCGCCGCTCCGCCGGCAATACGCGGACCGGCTGACGGTGGTGCGGGGCGCGTTCGGCGACATGATCTCGCTGCTGGCCGAGCGCGGGGTCGAGCGGGTGGACGGCGTCGCCATGGACCTCGGCGTGTCCTCCGACCAGATCGAGGCGCCGGAGCGCGGCTTTTCGTTCCGCGCCGACGGTCCCCTCGACATGCGCATGGACCCGGACCGCGGCCTGTCCGCGGCCGACGCCGTCAACCGCATGGACGAAGCCGAGCTCGCGCATATTCTCTGGGCCTACGGCGAGGAGCGGGCATCGCGCCGCATCGCCCGCGCCATCCTGCGCGCCCGCGACGACGCCCCGATCACCCGGACGGCGCAACTGGCGAACATCGTCCACCGCGTCCTGCCGCGCGCCCGCGACGGCATCGATTCGGCGACCCGCACGTTCCAGGCGCTGCGGATCCACGTCAACGACGAGCTGGGGGAACTGGATCGCGGCCTCAGGGCGGCGGAGTGGCTGCTCGCGCCCGGCGGGCGGCTGTGCGTGGTCGCCTTCCACTCGCTCGAGGACCGCAGGGTCAAGACGTTCCTGCGGGCCCGGTGCGGGGCCGCGCCGAGGCCGTCGCGGCATCTCCCCGAGGCCGGCGGAAGCGAGGCGCCGGAAGCCAGTTTCCACCTGTTGCACCGGCGGGCCGTTCGCCCGTCGCCGGCCGAAATCTCGGCCAACCCGCGAGCCCGTTCGGCCCGTTTGCGCGCCGCCGAGCGGACCGGTTCGCCGCCATGGCCGGAATCGGCAAAAGAAAGAACAAGCCAGAAAAGGAGAGCGGCATGACCGCCTGGTCGACCGTGTGGAAGCAGACAACGGTGCTCTTTCTCGTCCTCGCGGGCGGGCTGGCCCTGGTGCTGTTCTCCGTCAAGTACAAGGTTCAGGACCTCGAGGACGAACTCAACGCGCTGAACCGGGAAATCGCCCGCGAGCATCGCAACGTTCACGTCTTGAACGCCGAGTTCAGTCATCTGGTGGAGGCCAGGCGGCTGCGCCGGCTGGCGACCGAGCACCTCCACATGGAACCCATTCAGCCCGATCAACTGGGCACGTTCGCGTCCCTGCGCGGAGACCCGCACCCGGCCGAGGGCGTCGAGCCGTCCGTCCAAAACCCGATACCCGGCGTTCCGGCGCCCCCGACACCGACCACGACAACCACGACGGCCACCACCGCGGCCGCCAAGGAGGTCCGCCATGACTGAGTCCAGGCAAACCGGTTCGCGGGAACGCGGCACGCGCCCCATCCGCCTGCAGGGAACGCGGTCGCGCGCCCTGGACGTGGCCCGCAATCGCCTTCTCATGGCCGGCGCGGTTTTCGCGCTGGCGTTCCTGATCGTCGGGGGGCGCGTCATCACCTTGACCGCGTTCACCCAGGCGGAGGCTTCGGGCCTGGCCAACGATCCGGCGCGCCCGGTGGTGGCGCGCGGCGACATCCGCGACCGCAACGGCGTTCTCCTCGCCACCAGCCTGCCCACCGCGTCGGTGTTCGCCGATCCCCGCGAGGTGATCGACCCCGAGGCGGCGGCGGACAGGCTGGTGGCGGTGTTCCCCGACCTCAACCGCGAACGTCTCGCCGCCAAGCTGGCCGGTCCGGGCCGGTTCGTCTGGATCAAGCGGAACCTGATCCCCGAGGAGCAGCAGGCGGTCAATCTTCTGGGCCTGCCGGGCGTCGGGTTCGTCGACGAGGAGCGGCGCGTCTATCCGCAGGGCAGCGCCGCCTCCCACGTGCTCGGGCTGACAGACCTGGACGGCGAGGGGATCGCCGGCGTGGAGAAGGCCTTCGATCAACAGCTCGACACCGGCGAGAGCGTCCGTCTGTCCATCGATCTCCGCATCCAGAACGCCATGCGCGAGGAATTGGCCGAGGCGATGCGGGAATTCCGCGCGATCGGCGCCGCCGGCCTCGTCCTCGACACCCACACCGGCGAGGTGCTGGCCACCGTATCCCTGCCGGACTTCGACCCGAACCAGCCGGTGGGCGAAACCGCCGACGAGCGGTTCAACCGGGTGACCACCGGCGTCTACGAGATGGGCTCCACGTTCAAGCTGTTCACGGTCGCCATGGGGCTGGACGCCGGGGTGACGACGCTCAACGGCGGCTACGACGCCAGCAAGCCGCTGCGCGTGGCGCGCCATACGATCTCCGACTTTCACGGCAAGAACCGCTGGCTCTCGGTTCCCGAAATCCTGGTGTACTCGTCGAATATCGGCGCCGCCCAGATCGCGATGCACGTGGGCGGAGAGATGCAGCGCGAGTACCTCGGACGCCTCGGGCTGCTGGACCGCGCGGTCATCGAGTTGCCGGAGGTGGGAGCGCCCCTGAAGCCGTCGCCGTGGCGCGATATCAACACGATGACGGTCAGCTTCGGTCACGGAATCGCGGTCAGCCCGCTGCAATTGACCCAGGCCGTGGCGGCGGTGGTCAACGGCGGCATTCTCCGGCCGGCCACCATTCTGAACCTGGACGGCGCCCCGCCGCCCGCCGGCACGCGCGTTTTCTCGGCCGCGACCTCGCGTCAGATGCGCGCGTTGATGCGCCTGGTGGTGCGCTACGGAACCGGCGGAAATGCCGACGTGCCGGGCTACCAGGTCGGCGGCAAGACCGGAACCGCCGAAAAGCTGATCGCCGGCCGCTACCGCAGCGACAAGCGGATTTCGTCGTTCGTCGGCGCGTTTCCGATGAACGCGCCGCGCTACGTGGTGCTCGCGATCATCGACGAGCCGAAGGGCAACAAGCGCACCTACAACTACGCCACGGGCGGCTGGGTGGCCGCGCCGGTGGTGAGCGCCATGGTTCGCCGCATGGCGCCCATGCTCGGCATCGCCCCGGTCATGGAGGAGGACCCGGATCCGGCCGATCACCGGACGACGAAGGCCCGCGAGCAGGCGTTGCGGACCGCCATCGCCAACATTCGGGGCCCCCAGCTTGCGTCTAATTGACCTGTTGAAAGGAGAACTCCGTCGAAGTGACCGTTGCCGTCGACCCCGCCCGGATGGAGATCGCCGGACTGACCTCCGATTCGCGGCAGGTCAAGCCCGGGTTCCTGTTCGCGGCCCTGCCCGGCGCCCGTTCCGACGGGCGCGACTTCATCGCGGGCGCGGTCGAGCGGGGCGCCGTCGCCATCCTCGCTCCTCCCGGCGCCACGGACCGGTTGCCCGCCGCCGGACTGGACCGGCGGCGGATCGCCGTCATCGTCGACGAGAACCCGCGCCGCCGTTTCGCCCTCATGGCGGCGCGGTTCTTTTCGCAACAGCCCTCGACGGTGGCGGCGGTGACCGGGACCAACGGCAAGACGTCGGTGGTGTGGTTCCTGCGCCAGATCTGGGCGGGCCTCGGTCACAAGGCGGCGAGCCTCGGAACCCTCGGCGTCCAGGCGCCCGGACTGAACATGAGCGGCCGCCTGACCACGCCCGACCCGGTGCAACTGCACCGCACGCTCGCCCGGCTGAAGCTGGCGGGGGTGGACCACCTGGCCATGGAGGCGTCCAGCCACGGCCTCGCCCAGCATCGCCTGGACGGCGTGCGCATCGCCGCCGCCGGGTTCACCAACCTGTCCCGCGACCATCTCGACTATCACGGCTCCGTCGACGCCTACCTCGCGGCCAAGACCCGGCTGTTCTCGGAACTGCTCGCCGACGGGGGAACCGCCGTCGTCAACGCCGACGCGCCGAATGCGCCGGCGATCCAGGCGGCCGCCGAGCGCCGCGGCGTCCGGGTTCTCACATTCGGGACGCGGGGCCGCGACATCCGGCTGGACGGCATCGAGCCGGTGGACGGCGGCCAGCGGCTGACGGTGACGCTCGACGGCGAGACGACCCAGGTGACGTTGCCGCTGGTCGGCGATTTCCAGGCCTGGAACGCGCTCTGCGCGTTGGGCCTCGCGGTGGCCACGGGGGCCGGCGAACGGGCCGCCCTGGCGACGCTCGAGACCCTGCGCGGCGTGCCGGGCCGCCTGGAACTGGTGGCGCGATTGAAGTCCGGGGCCTCGGTCTACGTGGACTATGCCCATACCCCCGACGCGCTGGCGTCGGTGCTGGGCGCGCTTCGCCCGCGAACGCGGGGCGCGTTGGCCGTGGTGTTCGGCTGCGGCGGCGACCGCGATCCGGGCAAGCGATCCGAGATGGGACGCATCGCCGCCGAATTGGCGGACCGGGCCGTGGTCACCGACGACAATCCCCGCGGCGAGATCGCGGCGGACATTCGCCGGCAGGTCCTCGCGGCCTGTCCGGGTGGCGTCGAGATCGGCGATCGCGCCGAGGCCATCGCCCACGCCATGTCCGAGTTGCGGGCGGACGACGTACTGGTGATCGCCGGCAAGGGGCACGAAACGGGTCAGACCGTCGGCGAGCGGGTGCTGCCCTTCGACGACACCGAGGTGGCGCGGGCCGTCGCCGAGGAACTGGACCGATGACGGCGCCCGACGCCCTGTGGACGCGCGACGCGGCGGAACAGGCCACCGGCGGCCGCGCGCGCGGCGACTGGCGGGCCACCGGCGTTTCCATCGACACGCGGAAGCTGGCGCCGGGGGATCTGTTCGTCGCGCTCAAGGGGCCGAGCTTCGATGGCCACGAATTCGCCGCCGAGGCGATCGCCAACGGCGCGGCGGCGGTCATGGTGTCCGAGGTTCCGCCGGCGCTCGAGGCCGGCGCGCCGATGCTGGTGGTGGCGGATACGCTGCGCGCGCTGGAGGATCTCGGCCGGGCGGCGCGGGCGCGCGGGCGGGCCCGGATCATCGGCGTGACGGGCAGCGTCGGCAAGACCAGCGTCAAGGAAGCGTTGAAGCTGGTCCTCGGCGCGCAGGCGCCGACCACGGCCAACGACGGCAGCCTGAACAATCACTGGGGCCTGCCGCTGAGCCTCGCGCGCATGCCGGCCTCGGTCTCCTTCGGCGTGTTCGAGATGGGGATGAACCACGCGGGCGAAATCGAGCCGCTGTCGCGCATGGCGCGGCCCCACGTCGCGGTCGTCACGGCGGTGGAGGCGGTCCACAAGGCCCACTTCGACAGCGTCGAGGCCATCGCCGACGCCAAGGCTGAAATCTTCAGCGGCGTGGTGGAGGGCGGCGTGGCGGTGCTCAATCGCGACAATTCCCATTTCGACCGCCTCGCCGCCGCCGCCGCCGCGCGCGGGATCGGCAAGATCGTCGATTTCGGCCGGCACCCGGATGCGGCCGTTCGCCTGGTCGGGGCCGACGCCGACGCCATGGGATCGACGGTCGCGGCCTCGGTGAGGGGCGAGCCGGTCGAATACCGGCTGAACGTGGCCGGCGACCACTGGATCGTCAACAGCCTGTGCGTGCTCGCGGCCGTGGCCGCGGCGGAAGCCGACGTCCGGTTGGCGGCGGCATCCCTCGGCGAGGTCGTGGCCCCCAAGGGACGCGGCCGGCGAAGCGACATCGCCATCGAGGGCGGGACCTTCGGCCTGATCGACGACAGCTACAACGCCAGCCCCGTTTCCATGGCCGCCGCGTTCGAGGTTCTCGGCCGCGCCCGGCTCGGCGAGGGCGGCCGGCGGATCGCGGCGGTGGGCGACATGCTCGAACTGGGCGACGAGGCGCCGCTGATGCATGCCGCGCTGCTGGGGCCGCTGCGGCGCCACGGCATCGATCTGGTCTTCACGGCGGGGCCGTCGATGGCGCACCTGTTCGACGCGCTCCCCGAAGCCATGCGCGGCGGGCACGCGGAGACCTCGGCGGCCCTGGCGCCCATGGTTTGCGACGCCATCCGTCCGGGCGACGTGGTGACGGTCAAGGGGTCGGCGGGCAGCCGCATGGGCGCGGTGGTGGAGGCCCTGCGCGGCCTCGGTTCGAAACAGGCGGGCACGGCGCCCTCCGGGAACGGGGGCTGAGAGCGATGCTGTTCCATCTCCTCTATCCCCTGGCCGATCAGTTCGCGCCCTTGAATGTCTTCCGCTACCTGACGTTCCGCACCGGCGGCGCGGTCATCACCGCGCTGATCGTGAGTTTCGTGATCGGGCCGCCGCTGATCCGGATGCTGAGAAAGCGCCAGGCCGAGGGCCAGCCCATTCGCGAGGACGGTCCGGAGGGCCACCTCCTGACCAAGCGCGGCACCCCGACCATGGGCGGGTTCCTGATCCTCTCGGCGCTGCTGGTCTCGACGCTGCTGTGGGCCGATCTCTCCAACGGGTTCATCTGGGTCGCGCTGATGGTCACCGTCAGCTACGGCGCCATCGGCTTTCTCGACGACTTCCGCAAGGTCGTCTACCGCGACAGCAAGGGCCTGCCGGGCAAGGGAAAACTGCTGCTGCAGGTGGCCATCGCGCTCAGCGCCGCCTTGTGGATCAACGAGCTGACGCCGCCGGAACTGCGGAACATGCTGGCCGTTCCGTTCTTCAAGGACCTGCTTCTCAATCTCGGCGTGGCCTACACGCTGCTGGCCATTCTGGTGGTGGTCGGCGCCTCCAACGCCGTCAACCTGACCGATGGCCTCGACGGTCTCGCCATCGTCCCGGTGATGATCGCGACCGGAGTGTTCGCGTTGATCGCGTACCTGGCCGGCAACGCGATCTTCTCGAACTACCTGCAGATCCACTACGTGCCGGGGGCCGGCGAACTCGCGGTGTTCTGCGGCGCCCTCGTCGGCGCGGGGCTGGGGTTCCTGTGGTTCAACGCGCCGCCCGCGCGCGTGTTCATGGGCGACACGGGTTCGTTGTCCCTCGGTGGCGCGCTCGGCGCCATGAGCGTCATCACCAAGCACGAACTGGTCCTGACCATCGTCGGCGGACTGTTCGTGCTGGAGACCGTTTCCGTCATCGTCCAGGTGGTTTCCTTCAAGCTGACGGGCCGGCGCGTGTTCCGCATGGCGCCGCTGCACCATCACTTCGAGAAGAAGGGATGGGCGGAGCCGACCATCGTGATCCGGTTCTGGATCATCGCCTCGATCCTGGCGCTTGCCGGGCTGTCCACGTTGAAGTTGCGGTGAGGGCGCGATGATCCCGTTGTCCTTCCTCGCCGATCGCACCGTCGCCGTTCTCGGGCTCGGCCTGACCGGCATGGCCGCCGTCCGCGCGCTGTCGGCGAGCGGCGCGACCGTCTGGCCCTGGGACGACAACCCGGCGACCCGCGACGCCGCCGTCGCGGCCGGCGTCGAGCCGGTGGACCTCTACCGGCGCGACCTGGGCGGCGCGGCGGCGATGGTGACGAGCCCGGGCATTCCGCTGACCCATCCGGAGCCCCATCCCCTGGTCCTCCGGGCGCGCGCCGCCGGGTGTCCGGTGATCGGCGACGGCGAACTGCTGTACCGGGCCCAGCCCGACGCCACCTACGTGGGCATCACCGGAACCAACGGGAAGTCCACCACCACCGCCCTGATCGGCCATATCCTGCGGACGGCGGGACGCGCGTGCGAGGTCGGCGGCAATCTCGGAACGCCCATGCTGGCGTTGCGGCCGCTGGACAACGGACGGGGCCTATGTCCTCGAGCTCTCGTCCTATCAGCTGGAGCTCAACCCCTCCATGGTGCTCGAGGTGGCGGTGCTCCTGAACATCTCCCCCGATCACCTGGACCGCCATGGCGGCATGGACGGCTACGTGGCCGCCAAGCGCCTGATCTTCCGGGGCCAGGGGCCGGATCGGACCGCGGTCATCGGGGTCGACGACGACTACACCCGCGACATCCACGCCGGCTTCGAGTCGGGCGACGGACCGAGGACCATCGCGGTTTCGGGCCGTTCCCCGGTTGCCGGCGGCGTCTATGCCGAGGGCCGCACGCTTTACGACCGGATGACCGGCGGCGATCCGCTGGCGGTGTTCGACCTGGACGACGCCCGGGCGCTTCCGGGCGAGCACAATGCCCAGAACGCGGCCGCCGCCTACGCCACCGCGCGGTCGGTGGGTGTCGACCGGCGGACGGCGTGCGACGCGCTTCGCACCTTTCCCGGGCTGGCCCATCGCCAGGAAGTCATCAGGGTCGTTCGCGGGGTCGCCTACGTGAACGACAGCAAGGCCACCAATCCCGACGCCGCCGCGCGGGCGCTGGCTTGCTACCGCGACATCTACTGGATCGCCGGCGGCCGGCCGAAAGCGGGCGGCCTGGAGGCCCTGGAGCCCTTTCTCGACCGCGTGCGCCACGCGTTCCTCATCGGCGAGGCGATGGACCCGTTCGCCCGGGCGCTCGACGGAAAGGTCGCCTTGAGCCGCCACTGCGTGCTCGACGCGGCGGTGAACGCCGCGCGCGAGATGGCGGAGCGGGACGGCCGGCCGGGCGCCGTGGTGCTGCTGTCGCCGGCGTGCGCGTCGTTCGACCAGTTCAGGAACTTCGAGGCGCGCGGCGACGCGTTCCGGTCGTTGGTGGGGGGGCTCGACTGATGGCTTTTCCGCGCACCGATACCAGCCTGATCAGCCGCTGGTGGTGGACCGTGGACCGCTGGACCCTCGCCGCGATCCTGGCGATCGCCGGCATCGGCATCGTGCTGACCATGGCGGCGTCGCCGGCGGTGGCCGAGCGTATCGGCCTCGACACCTTCTACTTCGCGCGACGGCAGTCGGTGTACGTGCCCATCGCCCTGATCGTGATGTTCGCGACGTCCCTGCTCTCGCCCAAGGGCGTCAGGCGGTCCTGCGTCATCGGCTGCGCCATCGCCCTGGCCCTGACCATCGCCACCCTGTTCGCCGGCGCCGAGGTCAAGGGCGCGACCCGCTGGATCCGCCTCGGCGGCTTGTCCATCCAGCCGTCGGAGTTCCTCAAGCCCGCCTTCGCGGTGGTGTCCGCCTGGTTCATCTGCGCCAGCCGCCAGGAACAGGGATTCCCGGGATACTTCGTCTCCACCGCGCTGTTGATGCTGTGCGGCGGCATCCTGTTGAGCCAGCCCGACGTGGGCACGACCATCCTCATCGCCGGAACCTGGGCGGTGCAGGTCTTTCTCGCCGGATTGCCGATGATCCTGGTGATCCTCATCGTGCTGCTGTTCATGGGCGGCGCGGTGGGCGCGTACTTCACCTTCGACCATGTGCGGTTGCGGGTCGATCACTTCCTCGACCCCGCCGTGGGCGAGGGCTATCAGATTTCCCGGGCGTTGGAGGCCTTCCGGAGCGGCGGCCTGTTCGGCCGCGGTCCGGGCGAGGGGCACGTCAAGGAACTGTTGCCCGACGCTCACGCCGACTTCATCTTCGCCGTCGCCGGCGAGGAGTTCGGCCTCGGCGTCTGCCTGATCCTCGTGGGACTGTTCGCGTTCGTGGTGCTTCACGGTTTCGGCCGGGCGCTCAAGGACAACAACCTGTTCGTCGTGCTTGCCGCCACCAGCCTGCTCGCCCAGTTCGGGATGCAGGCGTTGCTCAACATGGCCTCGACCACCCATCTCATTCCGCCGAAGGGCACGACGCTTCCGTTCATCTCCTATGGCGGATCCGCGACCATCGCGCTGGCCTGGGCCATGGGAATGGTGCTGGCGCTGACCCGCACGCGGCCCGACAGCGAGGTGGAACGATGACCGCGCCGTCCAGCCCGTGCGTCGTTCTCGCCGCCGGCGGCACCGGCGGGCACGTCTTTCCGGCGGAGGCCCTGGCCGCCGAACTGCTCGATCGGGGCGTTCGGCTGGTCCTGTTCACCGACCGGCGCGGCGGCGCCTACGGCGGAGTGCTCGGCGACGTGGAAATGCGGTTCGTGCGCTGCGGGCGCATGGCCGGCCGCAACCTGATCGCGCGTCTCCAGGGCGGGACCGAACTCGCGCTCGGGTTCTTCCAGGCCCGTTCGCTTCTGAAACGGACGGCGCCACGGGCCGCCGTCGGCTTCGGCGGCTACGCGTCCGTTCCGACCATGCTCGCCGCCGCCATGACCGGCGTGCCCACGCTGATCCACGAGCAGAACGCCATCCTCGGCCGCGCCAACCGGCTGCTCGCCGCGCGGGTCGCGCGCGTGGCCACGGCGTTCGACGAGGTCGGCGGCCTGCCGGCCGGCGGCGCCGGAAAGATCGTTCGCACCGGGATGCCGGTCCGGCCGGCCTTCGCGACCGCGCGCGGGCGGCCCTATGCCCGCATCGAAAGCGGCGGCCCCGTCCGCCTTCTCGTGCTCGGCGGCAGCCAGGGCGCCCGGGTGTTCAGCGACGTGGTTCCGGCGGCCGTCGAACGGATGCCGGAGAGCGCGCGAGGCCGGCTCGCGATCAGCCAGCAGTGCCGCCCCGAGGACCTGGATCGCGTCCGCGCCGCCTACGAGGGACTGGGCGTGACGGCGGACCTCGGCTCGTTCTTCGACGATGTTCCGGACCGCCTCGCCAGCGCCCATCTGGTGATCGCCCGGTCGGGAGCGTCCACGGTGGGTGAACTGACCGCCGTCGGCCGGCCCGCCGTTCTGGTCCCGTATCCGCACGCCATCGACGATCACCAGACCGCCAACGCGCGCGCGCTCGATGCCGCCGGCGCCGCCTGGCTCGTCCCGCAGGACCGGTTCTCTCCCGAGTCTCTGGCCGCGCGGCTGGCCTCCCTGCTGGCGAACCCGGCGGTCTTGGAAACGGCGGCGGACAAGGCCCACGCCGCCGGCAACCCGGACGCCGCCCGGCGGTTGGCCGACGCGGTGCTGGAGATGGTCGAGCCCAACGGCGCCAACGAGCATTCGGCCGACGGGAGGCAAGCCGCATGAAGGCGCTTCCCCTCACCGTCGGCACCATTCATTTCGTCGGCATCGGCGGCATCGGCATGAGCGGTATCGCCGAGCTGCTTCACAACCTGGATTACGCCGTTCAGGGTAGCGACCGCGCCGAAAACCACAACACCCGCCGGCTCCGCGCCATGGGCATTCCGGTCGCCATCGGACACCAGGAGGCCAATCTGGGCGACGCCCACGTGCTGGTGGTGTCCTCGGCGGTCAGCCCCGACAATCCGGAAATCGTGGCGGCGCGCAAGCGGCTGGTCCCCGTCGTCAGGCGGGCCGAGATGCTGGCCGAGTTGATGCGGCTGAAATGGTCCATCGCGGTCGCCGGAACGCACGGCAAGACCACGACGACGTCGCTGGTGGCCGCGGTCCTCGACGCCGCCGGGATGGATCCGACGGTGGTCAACGGCGGCATCATCAATGCCTGGGGGTCCAACGCCCGGCTCGGCGGCGGCGACTGGGTGGTCGCCGAGGCCGACGAGTTGGACGGCACCTTCGTGAAGCTTCCGGCCACGATCGCGGTGGTGACCAACATCGATCCCGAACACCTGGACCACTACGGCGATTTCGACGCCCTTCGCAACGCGTTCGCCTCGTTCGTCGCCAACATCCCGTTCTACGGGTTCGCCGCGCTCTGCATCGACCACCCCGAGGTCCAGGCGATGATCCCCAAGGTTCTCGACCGGCGGGTCGTGACCTACGGGTTCAGTCCGCAGGCCGACGTGCGCGGGATAAACCTGGAATTCGGAGCCGATGGGGTCCGGTTCGACGCGGTCATTACCGATCGCGCCACCGGCGCGTCGCGAAGCGTGGAACGGCTCCATCTTCCCATGTACGGCCGGCACAACGCGCAGAATGCCCTGGCCGCCATCGCCATCGCCAATGAAATGGACATCGACGACGACGTGCTCCGCGCGGCGCTCGCCGGTTTCGAGGGGGTCAACCGCCGGTTTACCCGGACCGGCGAAGTGGGCGGCGTGACCGTGATCGACGACTACGCGCACCACCCGGTGGAGATCGCGGCCGTTCTGGGGGCCGCCCGGACGGCGGGTTCGGGCCAGGTCATCGCCGTGGTTCAGCCGCATCGCTACAGCCGCTTGCGCGACCTGTTCGAGGAGTTCTGCGCCTGTTTCAACGATGCCGACGCGGTGGTGGTGGCGGAGGTCTACCCCGCCGGCGAGCCGCCCATCGAGGGCATTGACCGGGACGCCCTGGTCGACGGTCTGCGCGCGCACGGCCATCGGCGGGTCATCGCGCTGCCGGATCCAGAGGATCTCGCCGGGCTGATCCACGATCTCGCGGGTCCCGGCGATTTCGTCGTGTGCCTGGGCGCGGGAAGTGTCACCACCTGGGCGCAGGCGCTGCCCGACGCGTTGCGCCGCCTCTGCCACGGCGAGCCGGGAGGCGGCCGATGATGGCGGCGGCTGTTAAACACGGTTTCGCGTTGATCGACCGGTTGCCGCCGGTGCGCGGCCGCTATGCCGCCGGCGCGCCGCTCGGTCCGGTCACCTGGTTCCGGGTGGGCGGTCCGGCCGAGGTCATGTTCCGTCCCGCCGACGCCGAGGATCTCGCCGAGTTCCTCGCGGCGAAACCCGGCGACGTGCCGGTCACCGTGCTTGGCGTGGGTTCCAACCTGCTGGTCCGCGACGGCGGCGTTCCCGGCGTGGTGGTCCGCCTGGGACGGCCGTTCGCGCGCATCGAGGCGGAAAACGACGTGATGAACGTCGGCGCGTCGGCCCTGGATCTCAACGTCGCGCTGTCCGCGCGCGACGCCGGGATCGCCGGCCTGGAGTTCCTGAGCGGCGTGCCCGGAACCATCGGCGGCGCGCTGCGCATGAACGCCGGAGCCTACGGCGGGGAAATGAAGGACGTGGTGCTCGCCGCCCGCGCCCTCGACGACACCGGTATCATTCACGACCTGACCCCCGACGATCTCGGGTTCCGCTATCGCGGCTGCGGCGTTCCGGCGGACTGGCTGTTCGTGTCGGCCCGGCTCCGGGGATGCTTCGCCGATCCCGCGACCATCGGCCAGCGAATGGACGCCATCCGCGAGGCCCGCGAGCGGAGTCAGCCGATCCGGACCCGCACCGGCGGCAGCACCTTCGCCAATCCGGCGGGACAAAAGGCCTGGGAGCTGATCGACGCGGCCGGGTGCCGGGGACTGGAGCGCGGCGGCGCCAAGGTTTCGGAACAGCACTGCAATTTCCTGATCAACACCGGAAGCGCGACCGCGGCCGACCTGGAGGCGCTCGGCGAGGACGTGCGCCGCCGGGTCTTCGAAACCAGCGGCGTGACGCTGGAATGGGAAATCCGGCGCATCGGCGTCCCCTCGGGGGCGGCCGGAAGTTTGGAGACATGGCAATGAAATGTCACGTGGCGGTCCTGAAGGGCGGGTGGTCGGCGGAGCGCGAGGTGTCGCTGGTCAGCGGCGCGGCCTGCGCCAAGGCCCTGCGCGCCGCCGGTTACGAAGTCAGCGAAGTCGACGTCCGGCGCGATCCGAACGGCATCCTCGAACAGCTTTCGCCCCGTCCCGACGTGGTGTTCAACGCCCTCCACGGCCGCTACGGCGAGGACGGCTGCATCCAGGGACTGCTCAACATCCTGGCGCTGCCGTACACCCATTCCGGGCTTCTCGCCTCGGCGCTGGCCATGCACAAGCCGATGTCCAAGCGGCTGTTCGCCGAGGCCGGGATCCCGGTCGCCGAACACCTGATCGTCGATCGCGACCGGGTCCTGAACGGCGACGTGATGCCGCGCCCCTACGTGATCAAACCCCTCGACGAGGGGTCCAGTGTCGGCGTGCACATCGTTCGCGACGGAGACAACGCGCGGCCCTTCGGCGACGGCGAATGGCCGTTCGGCAAGGAAGTCATGGTCGAACGGTTCATCGCGGGACGCGAGCTGACGGTGGCGGTCATGGGAGACCGACCCCTGGCCGTGACCGAGATCACCACCCAGCGGGGGTTCTACGACTACGACGCCAAGTACGCGGACGGCGGCTCCATCCACGTGATCCCCGCCGAGGTCGGTGCCGAGGTGACGGAGACGGCCCTCGATCTGGCTCTTCGGGCGCACCGGACCCTCGGGTGCCGGGGTGTGTCGCGGGCCGATTTCCGCTTCGACGGCCGCACCTTGTACATGCTCGAGGTCAATACCCAGCCCGGCATGACGCCGACCTCCCTGGTTCCCGAACAGGCGGCCCACGTGGGGATTTCATTCGAAGATTTGGTCTCCTGGATGGTGGAGAACGCGGAATGCGACTGATGAAGAAAAAAAGCGCGGCGGCGTCCAAAACTCGCGGCCAGCCTCGCCGGAGAGTGGTTCCCCTGTGGCGCAGCCGGCCCGTGTTCTTCGGCGCGGCGGTCGCCGCGGCGGTGGCCGTCGTCGGCGGTTGCTACTGGGCCTGGGAGGCACAATTGCCCCACCGGATGGCGGAGTCCGCGCGGACTTCGCTGGTCGGGTTGACGGCGGACCTCGGGTTGACCGTGGAGGAAGTGTTCGTCGTCGGCCGCCACCAGACCCCGCGCGCGGAGCTTCTGGAGGCGCTCGGCGTTGAGCGGGGGTCGCCCATTCTCGACATCGACATTCACGCGGCGCGCGAACGGATCCTGGCCCTGCCCTGGATCGGGCAGGCCTCCATCGAGCGGCTGCTGCCGGACACGCTGGTCCTGCATGTGATCGAGCGCCGCCCGCTGGCGCTCTGGCAATACAAGGGCGAGTTGGCGGTGATCGACGAGAGCGGCGAGGTGATCGTCCGCGAGAACGTGGAACCCTACGGCCATCTGCTGGTCGTCGTCGGCGAGGACGCGCCCAATCACATGACCGAGCTCGTGCGGATGCTGGAGAGCGAGCCGGACCTCAGGGACATGGTGGAGGTGGCGATTCGCGTCGGCGGGCGGCGGTGGAATCTGCGCCTGGCCGGAAACATCAGCGTCCGCCTTCCCGAGGAGGACCCGCTCACCGCCTGGAGGAGACTGGCCGAGTACCAGCAGCGCCACGGCCTGATCAGCGAAAACATCATGATGCTCGACCTCCGCCTGCCGGATCGCCTGACCGTCCGCAAGGCGCCGAGGCCGGAACACGAGAGCGCCGGTAACGGCCGCGAAACATAAAAAAACCCGGGTGGCAAGGAAAGCAATCGAATGGGAGCTCCAGTGAAGAAAAGCAAGAACACACCTCCGACGTGGTCACGGAGCGGCCTCGTGGCGGCGCTCGATATCGGAACGACGAAGGTCTGCTGTTTCATCGCCCGCCGGACCGCCGGTCAGCCGCTCCGGGTGGTCGGCATCGGACATCAGGCGTCCCGCGGACTGCGGGCGGGCACGCTGGTGGATCTGGACGCGGCCGAGGCCACCATCCGCTCCACCGTGGAGGCCGCCGAGCGCATGGCCGGCGAGAATATCCGCGACGTCGTGGTCAACGTCTCCGCCGGCAACCCCACGTCGCGCCTGATCGCCTACGAAGTGTCCGTTTCCGGTCATCAGATCGACGATGCCGACGTTCGCCGGATCCTCGATCCGTCCGCCGTCGACGCCGAGCTGCCCGACGACCACGAAGTGATCCACGCCATACCCGTGGGCTACAGCGTGGACGGTTGCCGGGGCGTGCGCGACCCGCGCGGCATGTTCGGGCAGCGCCTGGGCGTCAACCTGCACACCATCGCCGCCGCCAGCGGCGCGCTGCGAAACCTGAAGACATGCGTGGCGCGCTGTCATCTCGAGCCGGCCGGCAAGGTGGTCACGTCCTATGCCTCGGCGCTGGGATGCCTGGTGGACGACGAGACGGCCCTCGGGGTGACGCTCATCGACATGGGCGGCGGAACCACGTCCATCGCCGTCTTTTTCGACGGCGAGCTGGTTCACACCCACATCATTCCCATCGGCGGCGCCCACGTAACCAACGACATCGCTCGCGGCCTTTCGACGCCCCTGGCGCAGGCCGAGCGAATGAAGACGCTGTTCGGCAGCTGTCTTCCATCTCCTTCCGACGATCGGCAGTTCATCGAAGTGCCGCCCATCGCGGATGACGGCGCGGGCGATTTCGGACAGGTTCCCCGGTCCATGCTCGTCAGCATCGTCCGGCCGAGGCTGGAAGAAACCTTCGAGATGGTGCGCACCCACCTCGAAGACGCCGGCTTCGGCAAGGTCGCCGGCCGGCGCCTCGTCCTGACCGGCGGCGCCAGCCAACTGGCGGGAGCGCCCGAATTGGCCGGGATGATTCTCGACAAGCAGGTGCGTCTCGGGCGTCCCCGACCCATCGACGGGTTGCCGGACGCCGCCACGGCTCCCGCGTTCGCCACGTGCGCGGGACTTCTTCAGTACATCCTCAAACAGCCTATCGACAGTGTTCACCAGACCAGCGGGCCCGTGGAGGAGCCGACCACGAAGCTCGGTCGGATCGGACAATGGCTACGGGAAAACTTCTAACTCAATCGTTCCAATGCTCAACGGATGGAGGCCGAAATGACCATTAACCTGACAATTCCCACGAACGATCTGATGCCCGACCTGAGGCCGAGGATCACGGTGTTCGGTGTCGGCGGAGCCGGTGGCAACGCCGTCAACAACATGATCAACTCTCACCTGGACGGTGTCGAATTCGTCGTCGCCAACACCGATGCCCAGGCGCTGTCGCAGTCGCGCTCGGAACGGCGCATCCAGCTCGGCGTGACCGTGACCCAGGGCCTCGGCGCGGGGTCGCGGCCCGACATCGGACGCATCGCCGCCGAAGAGGCGCTGGAAGAAATCATCGAGGAGCTTCGCGGCTCCAACATGGCCTTCATCGCGGCCGGAATGGGCGGCGGAACCGGCACGGGCGCCGGACCCGTCATCGCGCGGGCGGCGCGCGAGCAGGGTATACTCACCGTCGGCGTGGTGACCAAGCCCTTCCACTTCGAGGGCTCGCACCGCATGAAGACCGCGGAGCGGGGGATCGAGGAACTGGAGCAGTTCGTCGACACCCTGATCATCATTCCCAACCAGAACCTGTTCCGGGTCGCCAACGAACACACGACCTTCTCCGACGCGTTCAAGATGGCGGATGACGTGCTGCATTCGGGCGTGCGGGGGGTCACCGACCTGATGGTGATGCCGGGACTGATCAACCTCGACTTCGCCGACATCCGCGCGGTGATGAGCGAGATGGGCAAGGCGATGATGGGAACCGGCGAGGCCGAGGGCGAACGCCGCGCCCTGGACGCCGCCGAGGCCGCGATCTCCAACCCGTTGCTCGACGATGTGTCGATGAAGGGCGCCCGCGGGATGCTCATCAACATCACTGGCGGCATGGACATGACCCTGTTCGAGGTCGACGAGGCCGCAAACCGCATTCGCTCCGAGGTGGATTCCGAGGCCTACATCATTTTCGGATCGACGTTCGACGACTCCATGAACGGCAAGATGCGGGTTTCGGTCGTGACGACCGGCATGGACGCCGCCGTCGCGCAGCAGCCTGTTCCCGCGAAACCCAACGTGGTGAACGCCATCTCCGATTTCCGCACCCAGCGGACGGTCGGTGCGCCGGAGCGAGACCTTGCCGCCGCCGCTCAGGCGGGAACCGGCGAGAATGCCACGCCGGCGGTCGCGTCGTTGAACGAGGTCATCAAGCAGACCTCTGACGACACCGCAGAGGCTGACCGCGAAGTGGCCGAGGCGGAGGAAGCCGTCGCCATGACCGCCGTCGGCGGGGGCAGCCCCGTGTCGGCGTCCGTGCCCAAGGATGCGTTCATTCCGCCGGCGCCCATGTCGCGTTCCCGCATCGACAGCCTCGGCGCGCCAGCGTCCGCCGCGTCCTCCGCGCTGGTGCCGAGCGGACACAGCGTTGGCGGCGCCGAGAGCGAACCTCAGCGGAGCCGGCCGAAGGTGGCCAGCCTGTTCGCGTCCGTGATGGGCGCGGGCCGGGGCGCCCGGACACCGAAGCCCCCGGTTCAGCCGGACTTCTCGAAGGAGCACTCGACGCGGACCGGCGAAGACGGTGGCCGCCTTGGCGCTCCGAATCCGGAGGAACGCCTGCCGTCCTCCAAACAGGAAGACGACCTGCTGGACATTCCCGCGTTTCTCCGCCGTCAGGCCAACTGACGCGGGAACGGGAACCGGCCGGCAACGGACGGGGATCGAAGAGCGGGTAGACCGGAGAGCCCCTGGGGATCGAAAGCGAACCAGGGGGATCTCTCGCCGAACGCGCGTGGACGGCGCTCGCGATGCGTTCCGGTCCGCGATCGTCGGTATAAAACCGGTCGCGTGCTCGTGCGTGTTTCCTCGCGGCCCCGGCATGGTATAGATTGCGTCTTCGAGGTGGAGCGGAGAGGCATTGACAAGACCCATGGCGAGGCAAGGAAAAATCTGGCGGCGCTTGCGGCGGCTCGGACCGGTGGGAGCGGTCGCCCTGCTCTGTCTCGTGGGGGCGTGCTCGTCCGACGATGACATCGTCTACGAGGAACGGCCCGTCGACGAGCTGTACAACGAGGCCATGGATGCCATGCAGGCGGGCAACTTCCAGGGCGCGAGCAGGCTGTTCGACGAGGTGGAGCGCCAGCATCCCTATTCGCCGTGGGCCACCAAGGCGCAGTTGATGGCCGCCTACGCCTTCTATCGGGGCCAGCAGTACGACGAGGCGGTGGCGGCGCTGGACCGATTCGTCCAGTTGCATCCCGCCAATCCCGATGTGCCCTATGCCCACTACCTGAAGGGCCTCTGCTACTACGAGCAGATCTCCGACGTGAGCCGCGATCAGGAGATGACCGATCAGGCGCGCCAATCGTTCGAGGAACTGGTCTCCCGCTACCCCGACAGCCAGTATTCCCGCGACGGCAAGGTCAAGCTGGATCTCATCTACGATCACCTGGCGGGCAAGGAGATGGCGATCGGCCGATACTATCAGCACCAGGGGCATTACCTGGCCTCGATCAACCGGTTCAAGAGGGTGATCGACGGATACCAGACCACCACCCATGTCCCGGAGGCGCTGCACCGGCTGGTGGAGGCCTACTCGGCGCTCGGCCTGAATGAAGAGGCGAGAAAGATGGCCGCGGTGCTCGGATATAATTTTCCGGGCAGCGAGTGGTACGTCGACTCCTACGATCTCGTCGACGAACGTTCGGCGGTGTCCTCGAACTAGGGGACGGCTGGGAGACAGGGGAGGGAAGGTGCGCGGATGCTCTCTAATCTCTCGATCCGCGACGTGGTTCTGATCGATCATCTGGATCTGGAATTCCAGCCCGGTTTGTGCGCGCTGACCGGCGAGACGGGAGCCGGCAAGTCGATCCTGCTGGACGCGTTGGGTTTGTCGCTGGGCGCGCGCGCCGACGCGCGGCTGGTCCGCCAGGACGCCGCCCAGGCGGTGGTGACCGCCAGCTTCCACGTGGATCGCGACCATCCGGCCGTTACGTTGCTGTCCGCGCACGGCTTCGGCGGCGGGGACGACGGACTGGTGTTGCGGCGCGTGCTCGGGCGCGACGGCCGCACCCGCGCCTTCATCAACGATCAGCCCGTCAGCGTGTCCCTGCTGCGACAGGTGGGCGACGCGCTGGTCGAAATTCATGGCCAGTTCGAGAGCCACCGGCTTCTCGATCCGGTCACGCATCGGGACCTGCTCGACGCCTACGGCGGCCTCGAACCGACGGCGTCCGCCACCAAGGCGGCCTTTGGCGACTGGCGCCGGGCGGCGGACCTGCGGTCGCGGGCCGAGGCCGAGCTCGAGGCCGCGCGGCGGGACGAGGATTTTCTCCGTCACGCCCTGGAGGAACTGGACGCCATCGAACCCCGCGTCGACGAGGAGGAGGAACTGGCCCAGCGGCGGGCCCTGCTGATGAACGGCGAGAAGCTGATGGAGGCCCTGAACGACGCGGGAAGCGAACTCGCGGGCGGAAACGGCGGCCGCGGGATCGAGGAGTCGCTCCGCATCGCCGTCCGGCACCTGGAGCGCGTGGCCGACCGCGCCGATGGCCGGCTCGACGACGCGGTCGCGGCCCTCGACAGGGCGCTTTCGGAGGTGACCGAGGGACAGGCATTGCTGGAAAAGACGGTTTCCGACCTCGACCTGGATCCCCGCCGCCTGGAGGAGGTCGAGGAGAGACTGTTCGCCCTGCGCGCGCTCGCGCGGAAGCACCAGTGCGCGGTCGATGACCTGGCGCGGCTTCGCGGCGAGCTGGCCGCCAAGCTGTCGGCGATGGACGACGGCGCCGGCGACATCGTCCGCCTCGCCCGCGAGGAGGAACAGGCGCGGGAGCGCTATCGGGCGACCGTAACCCGGTTGAGCGAGGCCCGCGCGGAGGCGGCGGGGCGCCTCGATACGGCGGTGGCGCGGGAACTCGGTCCCTTGCGCCTGGGCAAGGCGCGGTTCGAGACCCGCGTCGAGGCCCTCGGCGAAAAGGATTGGGGCGAGCACGGCGGCGACCGGATCTGCTTCGAGGTGGCCACCAATCCGGGCATGCCGCCGGGGCCGCTGAACAAGATCGCCTCCGGCGGCGAGCTTTCAAGGTTCATGCTGGCCTTGAAGGTTGTCCTGGCCGAGGCCGATCCCGTTTCGACGCTGATCTTCGACGAGGTGGATTCCGGTGTCGGCGGCGCGGTGTCGGCGGCGGTGGGAGAGCGCCTGGCCGCCTTGGCCGCGAGCGTCCAGGTCCTGGTGCTGACGCACTCGCCGCAGGTGGCCGCCCGTGGCGGATATCACTGGCGGGTTTCGAAATCCTCCGGCGAGCTCGGCACCCGGACCTCGGTGGAGGTTCTCGACCAAACCGAGCGCCGGGAGGAGATCGCGCGCATGCTGGCGGGCGCGCGGGTGACCGACGAGGCCCGGGCGGCGGCGGAGAGCCTTTTGCTGGGCGCCACCGGATGAAACCGGGCGAGGTTCGCGGCATTGCCGTCGACGACCTCGACCGCGACCAGGCGGCGGCCGAGTTGGCCGCGCTGGCGGACGAACTGAGCGCGCACGACCGGGCCTATTACCAGGACAGCGCGCCGGTGGTCAGCGATGCCGACTACGACGCCTTGCGCCGGCGCAACGCGGCGATCGAGGCCCGCTTTCCCGACCTGGTCCGCGACGACAGCCCGTCGGCGCGCGTCGGCGCCCCGCCCGCCGGCGGCTTCGCCAAGGTGGCGCACGCCCGGCCGATGCTGTCGCTGGCCAATGCCTTTACCGAGGAGGATCTCGGCGACTTCGTGGAGGGTGTCCGGCGGTTCCTCAAGGAGCTGCGGGACGACCCGGCGATCCCGCTGGAAATGATGGCCGAACCCAAGATCGACGGCCTGTCCGTCTCGCTGCGCTACGAGCGCGGCCGCTTCGTTCAAGGGGCCACGCGCGGCGACGGGACCACCGGGGAGGACGTGACCGCCAACCTCCGCACCCTCGGCGACGTTCCCGACCGCATCGACGACGCCGGCAAGGGCGTGCCCGAGGTGTTGGAGGTCCGGGGCGAGGTCTATATGACCAAGCAGGATTTCGCCGCCCTCAACGAGCGTCAGAAATCCGCGGGCGCCAAGACGTTCGCCAACCCGCGAAACGCGGCGGCCGGCTCGCTCAGGCAACTGGATCCGGCGATCACCGCCGAACGCCCGCTGAGGTTCTTCGCCTATGCCTGGGGGGAGACCAGCGAGCCGCTCGCGGACACCCACGAGGGATTTCTCGATACGCTGAAACGCCTCGGTTTCGAGGTCAACCCGCTGGCCCGCCTTTGCCGCACGGTCCGGGAGATGCTGGCGTTCTACACCGAACTCAACGCGGTCCGCGCCGAACTTCCCTACGATATCGACGGCATCGTCTTCAAGGTCAATCGCCTCGACTGGCAGGAGCGCCTCGGCTTCGTCAGCCGGGCGCCGCGTTGGGCCATCGCCCAGAAGTTCGAGGCCGAGAAGGCCCAGACGCTGCTTCGCGCCATTCGGATCCAGGTGGGACGGACGGGCACCCTCACCCCGGTCGCCGAACTGGAGCCGGTGACCGTGGGCGGCGTGGTCGTGTCGCGCGCGACCCTGCACAACGAGGACGAAATCCGGCGCAAGGACGTTCGCGAGGGCGACACCATCATCGTCCAGCGGGCCGGAGACGTGATCCCGCAGGTGGTGTCGGTGGTGATGGACAAGCGCCCCGCGAACTCGGCCGCGTACGAATTCCCCGGCCAGTGTCCGGAATGCGGCAGCCTGGCGGTACGCGAGCCGGGCGAGGCGGCGCGCCGCTGTACCGGCGGCCTGATCTGCCCCGCCCAGGCGGTGGAGCGGCTCAAGCACTTTGTGTCGCGGAACGCATTCGACATCGAGGGGCTGGGCGCCAAGCACATCGAGGCCTTCCGCCGCGACGGGCTGATCGAGGGTCCGGGCGATATCTTCAGGCTCGAGGACAGAGCCGACGCCATCCGCGAGCGGGAGGGCTGGGGGGGCAAGTCGGTGGACAACCTGCTGGCGGCCATCGCCGCCCGGCGGACGGTGCCGCTGGACCGGTTCATCTACGCCCTCGGGATCCGCCAGGTGGGCCAGGCGACGGCGCGGATGCTGGCGAGGCAATACGGGTCCCTGGCGGCATGGCGCGCGGCGATGATGGCGGCCATCGATGCCGAATCGGAGGCATACGGCGATCTGGTGAACATCGACGGCATCGGCCCGCTGGTGGCCGCCGACATCGCCGCGTTTTTCTCGGAGCCCCATAATCGACAGGTTCTCGACGATCTCGACCGTCTGTTGACGGTGGAGGATTTTGCCGCCGTCGAGGCGAGCGGGTCGCCGTTTTCCGGCAAGACCGTGGTGTTTACCGGAACGCTGGAGACGCTGACGCGGGGCGAGGCCAAGGCGCGGGCCGAGGCCCTCGGCGCCAAGGTGGCGGGCTCGGTGTCCAAGAAAACCGACTATGTGGTGGTCGGATCCGACGCCGGATCGAAAGCCCGCAAGGCCGCCGAACTGGGGGTCGCGACCCTGACGGAAGCCCAATGGCTGGAGATGAGCGGGGCGCCCTAAAAAAACACGCCGCGCGATCGATCGCGCGGCGCGCCGGATGCCGTATGGGGCGCGTTCAGTGGAGGTTTTTCGGCAGCTCCTTGATGGCGGCGTCGATCAGGTCGTCGGCGCTCTTGCCCTTGATTTTCTCCGAGAGCAGGCGCTGGGTGGCGTCCATGGCCACTTCGATGGCGCGATTGCGGACATCGGCGATGGCCGATGCCTCGGCCTGGGCGATCCGGTCCTCCGCCTGCTTGCGGCGGCGCGCCAACGACCGTTCCAGGTCCTGCGCCGCGCTTTCGCTCAGCCGCGCGGCCTCCTGGCGGGCGTGTTCGACGATCGATTTCGCCTCGTCCGCCGCCTCGCGCTGCTTGCGCTCGTAGCTGGCAAGCAGTTCCCTGGCTTCCTCGGCGACGCGCGTGGCCTCGTCGATCTGATTTTTGATGCGCTCCGCCCGGTCGTCCAGGGCCACGGTCGCGACCCGGTAGGCGATCCGCGAGACCAGCCCCACGAACACGACGAAGCCGACACCGACCCAGAACGTGGCGTTGGCATAGAACGGTTCGCTCGCGTGAGCCGCCGTCTCCGCCGCCCAGGCTTCCATCACCGCGCTCCCTTCATGGCCGCTTCCACCGCCGCGCCCACCGACTTGGCGTCGATCTTTTCGCCGATCAGCCGTTCGGTCGCCGCCGCCGCCGCCTCGACGGCCATGTCGCGGACACTGGCGACGGCCGCGTTCCGGGCATCGGCGATCGCGGCCTCGGCTTGCGAAACTTCCTCGGTCAGTCTGGCGTTGAGTTCGGCGTGCCGCTCGGCGGCCTCGGCGTCGGCGCGCTCCCGCACGGTCCGGACCTCGGCCTGGGCCTTACCCCGGGCATCCGCCATGACCTTTTCGTAGGACGCGGCGGCATCCTCGGCGTCCTGCTTCAGGCCCTCGGCCTTTCTCAGGGCGTCGTTGATCTTGAATTCGCGTTCCTCGAGCACGTCGGTGATGCGGGGCAACGCAACGCGCGACATGATGAAGTACAGCGCGACAAAGGTGATCGCCATCCAGAAGAGCTGAGGTGACCACACCGCCGGATCGAACTGCGGCATCTAGATCTCCCGCGAGCAGGACGTCATGAACAAGCTGGTTCGAAAAGCCGTTTCTTAAAACACGAACATCAGCATGAGCGCGACGACCAGCGCGTAGAGCGCGACGGCTTCCACGAGGGCGAAGCCGACCCACATGGGCAACTGGATGACCGGCTGCGCCGCGGGATTGCGCGCGAGCGAGGCGATGGTCGTGGCAAAGATGTTACCGATACCCGCGCCGACGCCGCCAAGGCCGACAACCGCGATACCCGCACCGATCATTTTCGCAGCATCAACTTCCATTTTTAGGTTTCCCCTATCCAACTGTTATACAAAGTTCGTTTCATTGGGACCTGAGAACAGACCTTTTAGACGTCTCCTCAGTGCATGTGAAGCGCATCGTTCAGGTAGATGCACGTCAGGATCGTGAACACAAACGCCTGCAAGAAGGCGATGATAACCTCGATGCCGGTGACGGCGACGACCGCGACCAGCGGCACCACGCCCGCGACACCCATGGCGACGACGAAGCCGCCGAACACCTTGAGCAGGGTGTGACCCGCGGTCATGTTGGCGAACAACCGGAGCGCCAGGCTGATGGGCCGGAAGAAATAGGACAGGATCTCGATGGGCACCAGCAGCGGCGCCACGAAAATCGGCGTGCCGTGGGGCAGGAAGAAACCGAAAAATTTGAAGCCGTGCTTGGCGAACGCGATGACGGTCGTTCCGATGAACACCACCATGGCCATGCCGAAGGTGACGGCGAGATGGCTGGTGAAGGTGAAGCTGTAGGGCAGCAGGCCCAGCATGTTGCCCATGAGGAAGAACATGAACAGCGAAAAGATGAACGGAAAATACTTCCGGCCGTCGCTGCCGACGTTGTCGCGGACCATGTTGGCGACGAACTCGTAACAGAGCTCCACCAGCGATTGCCATCGGCCCGGCACGACCGAGCGTTCCCGCATCCCTAGGATCAGGAACCCGGAGGTCACCGCGACCGCGAGAACCATGAACAACGCCGAATTGGTGAAGGAGACGTCGACGAAGCCGAGATCGGCGTCGAGGATCTTCTTTATCTGAAACTGTTCAAGCGGATTCGCCACGTTTTTTCCCGCCTTCCTCTTTATTGCCCCCGCCGGCCGGGTTCGTGCCCGGGCGACGCATACCCTCTTTTCCGGGGGAGGCGGGACGATAGCCCAGCGCCATTCCCATTCCGGACACCATTCGGTAGACGTTCAACATCCCGGCGGCAGAACCGAGAAAGAAAAACACCACCAAAAACAAAGGCCCCGTATCCAGCCACGCATCGAGGAAATACCCGATCGTGGCTCCGCCTATCAATCCCGCGACCAGGTGAGCGGCTATCGCGAACGCCACTCCCATCCCGCTCGCCGGCATGTCCGTCGCCCGCCTTGCCTCCCGAGGCTTGTTTTCGGCCTTCAGTCGGTCGATTTGGGCTTTCAGGTTCTCCAGCGACTTCGGTGAGGGGTCTTCGCTCATAGAGACCGTTCGGAACCCCTTCTCCTTGGCCAGACTTCTCACCCTCTGTGCGCTGCACCATAGTGCCCACGGTTCGATGCTGTCAAGGCTGAAAACCCAACGAACCGGTCGGGCACGACGCCCTAACATCCTGATTTATAGAGAAATATTTTGCGGCGGCTCGGCTAGTGGTCCGTGTCTAACATATGGTACCCATACGATCGCGTTTCCCACTCCCTCGGCAGGAGGTCGCGCGCGGACGATGGGGGCCCATCGTCAAGCGTGTCCGACGCCCCGAGGGAGTGGGAAACGCGACCCGAAGGGCGGCCTTCCGAGCCCCCCGGTGTCGTTGCGCGGCGCTTGTGATGCGACGGCATCACGCCGCGCCGCGCGCCTAACCAGGAACCTCGGAAGGCCGTCGTATGGGTACCATATGTTAGACACGGACCACTAGGCCGTCTGGCGGAGGGCTTCCGCCTGCCGCAAGTCGACGGAAACCAGCTGGGATACGCCCCGTTCCGCCATGGTGACGCCGAACAGGCGGTCCATGCGCGCCATGGTCATGCGGTGATGGGTGATGATCAGGAAACGGGTTCCGCCCTCCGCCATGTGCTCCACCAGCGAGCAGAACCGGTCCACGTTGGCGTCGTCCAGGGGCGCGTCGACCTCGTCCAGCACGCATATGGGCGCGGGATTGGTCTGGAACACGGCGAACAGCAGGGCCAGGGCGGTCAGCGCCTGCTCGCCGCCCGAGAGCAGGGACAGGGCCTGCAGGCGCTTGCCCGGAGGGCTCGCCATGATCTCGAGACCGGCTTCCAGCGGATCGTCGGATTCGGTCAGGGTCAGATGCGCCCGTCCGCCGCCGAACAGCCGCTGGAACAACTCGCGAAAATGCCGATCGACCTCGGAGAACGACGCCAGCAACCGCTCGCGCCCCTCGCGGTCCAGCTCGCCGATACCCTGGCGCAGCTTGCGGATGGCTTCCAGCAACTCGGCGCGCTCGCCGGTCATGGTCTCGATCTGCGTGGTCAGCTCCGCCGCTTCCTGTTCGGCCCGGAGGTTGACCGGTCCCATGATGTCACGCTCCCGGCGGAGTTTCTCCAGGCGCCGCTCGGTGGCCTCCAGGTCGATGGCGTCGCCGCCCTCGTCCAACCCGGAAATGGCGCCGAGCCGGTCCGGCGAAACCTCGAGCCGGTCCGAGATGCGCTCTGCGATGTCCCGGCAGGCCTGCTCGGTCTGGGCGACGGCGCCTTCGGCCCGGACGCGGTCCTCGCGTGCTTGCGCCAACGCGTTTTCCGTGGCCCTGAGCGCGCGGTCCGCCTCCGCCAGCCGGGTCTCGGCGACCGCCAGGCGGTCGGCTTCGTCCCGGCGCCGCTGTTCGGCCGTCTCGACCGCGTCGAGGACGGTCCGGCGTTTGCTCGCGATTTCGCCCGGCAGGGCCGACAGCCGCTCCAACTCGGCCGCGATCTCGGTCTTTCGGGCTTCGTAGACGTCGATCTGGTGGCGGGCGCCATCCCGGCGCGCGGTCCACGAGGCCGTCTCCTCGCCGACCGACTGAAGCCGCCGACGCCGGCCGTGGGCCTCGCGTTCCAGGGACGTGAGGGTGGCCTGGCGCTCCACCAGCACCAGCCGCCGCTGTCCCAGTTCGTCCCGCAAGGCCGCCATCGGCGCGCGGCGGGCCTCGGTGTCGGGCACGGTTTCAAGTTCATCGGCGGTGGATCGGCGGAGCGCGCCGGTTTCCGCGCGTTCGGCCTCGATACCGGCCAGGGCTTCGGACAACGCGCCGAGCCGGGAGTCCTGCTCGGCGGCGCGGCGGCGGGCTTCCGCGTGAACGTCCCGGGCCTTCTGGAAGGCGGCGTCGGCCTGTTGACGCGCCTGGCGCGCCGCGCGTTCGGCTTCGAGCGCCGCATTGGCGGCCTCGCGAAGCTGGGCCACCCGGGCCCTCGCGGCGGCCGCGCCGGCCTCTTCTCCGGTCAGCCGGGCGCGAACATCCTTGAGGCGGTTTTGTTGTTCGAGGCGGGCCGCCGCCGAGGAACTGGCCGCGCCGCGCAACGCCACGAAACCGTCCCAGCGCCACACCGCGCCCTCGCGGCTCACCAGGCGCTGCCCCTGCCGCAGATCCGCCTGCAGCCGGTTTCCCTCGGAGTCGGTTTCGACCACGCCGATCTGTCCCAGCCTGCGGTCAAGGGCATTGGGCCCCTCGACCCACCGGGCCAGCGGCGCGGCCCCGCCGGGCAGAGGGGGCGCGCCGGGATCCGCCGGCAGGGTGCGCCAATGGGCGGGGGCGGTCTCGTCGAGAGAGGCCGACAGATCCTCCGCCAGGGCGGCGGCCAGGGCCGCCTCCATGCCTTCCGGAACCGTCACCGCGTCCACCATCGCCGGCCCGTGGCCGTCGGGACCCTCGGCTTCCAGGACACCGGAAAGCGCCTTTTCCTCGGCCTGAAGGCGCGCCAGGGCCGCGTCGGCCGTCTGCATCTCCGCCAGCGCCGCGTTCGCCTGTTCGGCGGTTTCCGCGCGGCGGGCCTCGGCCGCTTCCAGATCCCTCGCCGCGTTCTCCAGCAGGCCCTGGGCCTCGGCGGCGACCGCTTCGAGGGTTTCCGGAAGCGCGGCGTCGCGGATTTCCTGTTCCAGAACCTGCCGCTGACCGGCGATGGCGGCGCCGCGCGCCGCGAGCCTCTGTTCACGGGCGTCCAACTCGCCGAGGGTGCGTCGCAACGCCGTCCGGCGGGCCTCGTCGGCGGCGACGCGCGAGGTCAGTTCGGTGAGCTCCGCGTCCAGGCTCTCCACCGTGGCCGCGACCTCCGCCAGCGCGGCTTCGGCGGCGGCGCGCGCGTCCTGTTCGCCCTGTTGCGCGGCTTGCAGGCGTGCGCGTTCGTCCGACAGGTTGCCGAGCGCCGATTCCGCGTCGGTCACCAGCGCCCGCTCGCGGTCGAGGTCGGCGGTGACCTGCTCCAGACGAATACGGCAGCCCTGGGTGTCGGCGGCGACCCGCCGCTCCTCGGCGTCCAGGCCGTCGCGGGCGACGATCAGGCGCTGAAGGGCGGACGCCGCTTCGGCCTCGGCCTGGCGCAATTCGGGAAGCGCGGCGGCGGCCGACGCCTGGCGGGCGGAAATCTCGGAGGCATCGGCCGCGATCCTGGTGGCGGCGGCCTGGGCCGATTCGAGGCTCTCCAGCGCGGCGGCGGCGGCGGCGCGCGCGGCGATCCAGCGGGCATGCAGCACGGTCGCCTCGGTCTTGCGGATCAGGTCGGAAACGGTGCGGTAGCGGCTGGCCTGGCGAACCTGCTTCTTGAGGCTTTGAAGCTGGGTCTCCAGCGCCGCCAGGACGTCCTCGAGCCTATCGAGGTTGGTTTCGGCGCCGCGCAGGCGCAATTCGGCCTCGTGGCGGCGCGAGTGCAGCCCCGAGATTCCGGCCGCCTCCTCGAGAAGCGTTCGGCGCTGCGACGGTTTGGCGGCGATGATCTGGCCCACGTGGCCCTGGTTGACGAGAGCGGTGGACCGCGCGCCGGTGGCCGCGTCGGCGAACAGCAACTGCACGTCGCGGGCGCGGAGTTCCTTGCCGTTGACGCGATAGGACGATCCCTTGTCCCGCTCGATCCGCCGGCTGACATCCAACTGGTCGTTGTCGTGGAACGGCGGCGGCGCGAGCCGCGCGGTATTGTCCAACTGCAGGGTCACCTCGGCGATGCTGCGCGATGGCCGGGTGGCGGTGCCGCCGAAAATGACGTCGTCCATCCCGCCGCCGCGAAGCTGCTTGGCGGACAATTCGCCCATGACCCACTTGAGCGCTTCCACCAGATTGGATTTTCCGCACCCGTTTGGCCCGACGATACCGGTCATTCCCGGCTCGATCAGGAGTTCGGTGGGCTCGACAAATGACTTGAACCCAGCGATTCGGAGTTTGCTAAAGTGCAGCAAGGTGTCGTGTCGCCTTCTGTCGGAGGTGGCTTTACTGCTTCGCCTTCTCGAGGGCCGCGTCGATTTCGGCCTTGAACTGCTCGAAGGGGGCGGCGCCGCTTATTTTCGTTCCGTTGATGAAAAACGTGGGCGTGGAGTTCGATTCCCTGCTCCTCGTGAGCCTTGGCGGCGTTCGCCTCGATGCCGTCGACGAGGGCCTGATTTTGCAGACAGGCCTCGAAATCGGCATTGGACAGGCCGGCGAAGCGCGCCATCCGTTCCAGGTCCACCGCCGGCTCCTGGCTCCGGCTCCACTGGTCCTGGCCGCGGAACAGCACCGTCAGGAAGCCGTAATAGCTGTCCTTGTTCACGCACCGCGAGACCATCGCCGCCGCCGTCGCCAGCGGTCCGAACGGAAAATCGCGGAAGATCAGACGGGCCTTGCCCGTATCGATGTACTCCTCGACGATCATGGGAAGCGTCTCGTTGTGAAAGGTCGCGCAGTGCGGGCAGGTCATCGACGAATAGTCGATGATCGTGACCGGCGCCGCGGGGTCTCCCAGGATCCGGTCGGCCAGCATATCCTCGACGCTCGCCAATTCGGCGGCGCCGGCGCGCGGCAGAAGCAGCAGACACAAAACCGCTATACCTTGTATGAAATAGTGCAAGTGGCCTCTCCTGAGCACAATATTTTGATTAACTATAAGCTTCGGGCGGAGCCCCCGCAAGCGGTTAGTGCGCCAACCGGCCCGCGCGGCCGGGTTGTTCCGTGATCGTTTCGGCGCGATGGGGCCGCCTGGGGTCGCCGTTGCTCCGCCGCGTTCCGGCGGCAACGGCGCCAGAGGGGATCCGGAACAGGTGGGTAATCGCGCCTTGGAGAGGACTTTCCGGCTGAATTTCTACTGTGCATGGGGTTGTTTTGACGTTTTTCGTTTTACCCCCCCCCCCACCCCCATGTCTCCGGTTTTACAGAACGGCGCTAATTGCCGCCGAACGGATCGGTTTCGTCGTCGGGGGACTGGCGGCCCAGGATCGCGCGGCCGAGACCGTCGAGGGACCGCCGCAACTCGGGGTCCTCGATCCCGGCGAGGGACTCGGCGAGGCGCCGTTCTTCCTCGGGGGTCAGCGGCCGCGAGGCCGGCGGCCGGGGCGCCGCCTTGAGGGGCAAGGGCCGGTGGACGTATTGGATGCGGGCGATGGCGCGGTAGCCGAAATAGGTGTTGATCCGGTCCAGCAGCAGGGGCTCCAGATGCTGAAACTCGGTGGCCACCCCGCCGCTGGCCACGCAGAGCCGGAGGGTGCCGCCGGCGTTCTTGTCGCGCGTATCGCGGGAGTGGATCACCTTTTCGGGGATACTCCACAGCGGCCATGTGCTCGCCGACGATGGCCGGCCATTCGGCGATGATGGCGCCGCTGGCGAATCCCTGCCGGCTCATGATCGGTCCGGTGATTTTCGCCACCGACTCTCCCAGGGCCCTGAGCCCCTTTGCGCGCCGCGCCATGGCCAATCCCGATTCGTTCCGTATGCCGAGGCCCATATGCTATGGTCTCCCCTCGCCCGGAACAATCGAAGTTTTCGCCGTGTCTTCCTTCGCCGCCGCCTGCCGCCGCCGTCTCCTGTCCTGGTACGACCGGGAGCGGCGCGACCTGCCCTGGCGGTCGCCGCCGGGCCGGAGCGCCGATCCCTACACGGTCTGGCTGAGCGAGATCATGCTGCAGCAGACGACGGTATCGACGGTCATTCCGTATTTCCGGAGCTTCACCGAGCGCTGGCCCCGGGTCGAGGATCTGGCGGCCGCCCCGCTGGACGATGTTCTGCGGCTGTGGCAGGGGCTCGGCTATTACGCCCGCGCCCGGAACCTGCACGCGTGCGCGGTCGCCGTGGCGCGCGACCACGGCGGCCGTTTTCCCGACACCGAGGAGGAGCTGCTCCGCCTGCCCGGGATCGGCGCGTACACGGCCGCCGCCATCGCCGCCATCGCCTTCGGGCGCAAGGCGACACCCGTGGACGGCAACGTGATCCGCGTGATCGCCCGGCTGTACGAGGTGGAGACGCCGCTGCCCGGAGCCCGGGCGGACATCGACCGCCTTGCCCGGCCGCTGACGCCGGACCGCCGGGCCGGCGACTTCGCGCAGGCGATGATGGATCTGGGCGCGACCATCTGCGTTCCCCGGCGTCCGCGCTGCGAGGTGTGTCCGCTGAACGCCCAATGCGCGGCGTTTTCCTCCGGCCGGCCGGAGGCCTTTCCCGTCCGGGCGGCAAAAAAACAGAAGCCCACCCGCTTCGGCGTGGCGTTCTGGATCGCGCGTCCGGACGGTGCGGTGCTGTTGCGGCGGCGGCCCGAGAAGGGACTGCTCGGCGGGATGATGGAAATCCCGTCCACGGAGTGGCGCGAACGACCCTGGACCGTGGAGGAGGCCATTCGCGGCGCGCCCGCCCAGGGGCCGTGGCGGCGCCGGGACGGGGAGGTCCGCCACACCTTCACCCACTTTCACCTTGAGCTGCTGGTGCTGGCCGGACAGTGCGGGGGGAACGACGGCCCGCCGGGGCTGTGGTGCCCGGTGGACAGGCTGAGCGAGCACGCGTTGCCCACCCTCATGAAGAAGGTCGCGGCCCTCGCGCTCTTGCCGGCGGCCGGCCCGGCTGTCCGGGCCGCCGAAGCCCGGGGCGGCGCTATTCGTCGTAGGACATGAGCGCGTCGAACGGGACGTCCAGTTTCGACCGGCCGTTGAGGAACGTCAGTTCGATCATGCAGGCGCTTCCCACCACCTCGGCGCCGACGCTCTTGAACAGGTGGCACGCGGCGGCCATGGTTCCGCCGGTGGCGAGCAGGTCGTCGAGCACCACCACCCGCTGTCCGGGCTCCACCGCGTCCGCCTGGATCTCGATGGTGTCGGTGCCGTACTCCAGGTCGTATTCGTAGGAGATCGTTGGTCCCGGCAGCTTTCCCTTCTTGCGGACCATGGTGAAGCCGAGCCCGAGTTTGAGCGCGAGCGGCGCGGCCACCAGAAATCCGCGCGAATCGATGCCGGCGAGCACGTCCGGCGCGTGGCGGCTGACGGTTTTCGCCAGACGGCCCGTGGCGACCGACCAGGCGTCGGCGTGGGCGAGCAGCGTGGAGATGTCGTAGAACAGAATGCCCGGCTTGGGGAAATCGGGAATGGCGCGGATATGCTGTTTGAGGTCCATGTTTTTGGGGGCCATGCGTCGGTCCTGCGATGGTGGAGGAAGGAAACGCGGATGTCTGATCCTGGAGTGTTAGCGCGTCCGGGAACTGCGGGCAACAAACGGAACGAGCGCGGCGAAAGGAGGCGCCGGTCGAGCCCCTCGACAATAGCCATTGTTTGTCGTCACATAAGGCCCAGGTAAGACCCATGAGAAATGCATATAACGGAGACGGGATGAATCGTCTTCAGCCGGGAGAACGGCATTGACCCACGTTTTTCATCGCCACTTGCGAGGCACCCTGCCGACGGCGGTCGGCGGCGAGGGCGTCTATCTCATCGACGCGGCCGGCAAGCGCTATCTCGATGCCTCCGGCGGCGCCGCCGTTTCCGCGCTCGGGCACGGGGATCCGGATATCCGGGCCGCCATCCGCGAACAGGTGGACAGCCTTGCCTTCGCCCACACCGCCTTCTTCACCTCCGAGCCGGCCGAGCGGTTGGCGGACGCGCTGATCGACGGCGCGCCCGGAGACATGGCGTGCGTGTATTTCACCTCGGGAGGGTCGGAGGCCGTCGAGACCGCGCTCAAGATGGCGCGCCACTATTTCGTCGAGATCGGCGAGCCCCGGCGCACCCGCTTCATCGCGCGGCGCCAGAGCTACCACGGCAACACGCTCGGCGCGCTCGCCGTCGGCGGCAACGCCGGGCGCCGGAAGCCGTACGAGCCGCTGCTGATGGAGACCACCCATATCTCGCCCTGCCATGCCTATCGCGGCCTGCGGTCCGGAGAAAGCGAGGAGGCCTACGGCCGGCGCGTCGCCGACGAACTGGAAGAGGCGATCCTGCGGCTCGGGCCGGATACGGTCATGGCGTTCGTCGCCGAAACCGTGGTCGGCGCCTCGCTCGGCGCGGCGCCTCCGGTGCCCGGCTATTTCAAGCGGATCCGCGAGATCTGCGATACCCACGGCGTCTTGCTGATCCTCGACGAGGTGATGAGCGGGGCGGGACGGACCGGAACGCTGCACGCCTGCGAGCAGGACGGGATCGCTCCCGACCTGCTGTGCATGGCCAAGGGGCTCGGCGCCGGATACCAGCCCATCGGAGCCGTCCTGGTGAGCGGAGCGGTCTTCGAGGCCTTCCGGGACGGGAGCGGTTTCTTCGAGCACGGCCATACGTACATGGGCCATCCGACGGCGTGCGCCGCGGCCCTTGCGGTCCAACGGGCGATCCGCGATCGCGACCTGCTGTCCAACGTGCGGCGGATGGGCACGCTTCTGGAGCAAGAACTCGGCGCCCGTTTCGCCCAGCACGCGCATGTGGGGGATATCCGGGGGCGCGGCCTGTTTCGCGGCATCGAGCTGGTTCGCGACCGCGAGACCAAGGAGCCGTTCGATCCCGCGCTGAAGCTGTTCGCCCATGTCAAGGCCGAGGCGATGACGCGGGGACTGATCTGCTATCCCGCGGGCGGCACGGCGGACGGCTGGCGCGGAGATCACATATTGCTGGCCCCGCCCTTCATCGTGACCCCGTCGGAGGTCGCCGAGATCTGCGATCGCCTCGGCGACGCCGTGAACGCGGCGATCGGCGCCGTTCACCATTGACCGGTCACGCGGGGGGCCTCGCGGGGCCGATCCGTGTGCCGCGAAGGTTGCCGTGTCGCGCGTTGCATTGCCCGCGCGACACGGGATAAGTTACCAGCGACAGGAACACTATGGCGGCGCCCGGTCGGCACCGAGACGCCTTGAACGAGCGGGGGAGCGCGAGCTTAAAGGATCCTCTCCCCCTTTTCGCTGGCTTGAGGAGGAGAATCGAGGAGATGAAAAAGTTGAGTGTGCCGGTCCTGGCCGTGGCCCTGGCCCTGGCGGCGGCCGTGGTCTTGTCGCCGACCGGTGGGAGTGCGCAGGAACGGCGGTTCATCGCCGTGGGCACCGGCGGCCCCACGGGCGTCTATTTCGCCACCGGTAACGCCATATGCCGGCTGATCCACAAGGAAGCGGCCGAGGGCCGGGAAACCGGACGCAAGCACGGGATCCGATGCTCCGCGCCCTCCACCGGCGGCTCGATCTACAACATCGGCCAGATCGCGGCGGGCGAGCTGGACTTCGGCGTGGTTCAGTCCGATTGGCAATACCATGCGTTCAAGGGAGACGCTCCCGAAAGCGTCGAACCGTTTCCAGGGTTGCGTTCCGTGTTCTCGGTCCATCCGGAGCCGTTTCATCTGATTGTCGCGAAGGATTCGAAAATCAAGTCCTTCGAGGACCTGAAAGGCAAGCGGGTGAACATCGGCAATCCGGGGTCGGGCCAGCGCGAGACCATGGAAGTCCTGATGAAGGCGCACGGGATGACCGCCGACGACTTCATGGTCGCCACCGAGTTGACGTCGACGGAACAGTCGAACGCGCTCTGCGACGGGAAGATCGATGCGTATGGCTATTCCGTTGGCGTGCCCAACGCGGGCGTCGCGGTGGCCACTGACGGATGCGACGCGCGGATCGTCAGCCTCGATGGCGATGTCGAGAAAAAGCTGGTGGCCGATACGCCTTACTATTCGTTCACCACGATCCCCGCCGGCACCTACAAGACAACACGCGACGACGTGACCACCTTCGGCGTGAGGGCCACGTTCGTGACCGGCGAGGACGCGGACGAAGAGACGGTCTACGAGGTCACTCGGGCGGTCATGGAGAACATCGACGATTTCCGGATGCTCCATCCGGCGTTCGCCAATCTCGACCCCAAGGAGATGATCACCCAGGGGCTGTCGGCGCCGCTTCATCCGGGCGCGGTCAAGTACTACACGGAGAAAGGTTGGATGTAGACGCTCCGACCGCCTCTATCTCCCGGTTCGGCGCGGCGCCCCTCGGGGCGCCGCTTCCGTTTTACGCGGGACTTCCCGCCGTCGGGGAACGAACAACCGCCGCCGCCGACATCGAAGTCACCGCCGCGACGAGACCGCGACGCGGCTTTCGCGGGGCCTGGGGGCGGGCCGCTAGTTGGTTGTCTTCAGATATTCGATGACGTCGGCCCGCTCTTGCTCGTCGGCGAGCTTAAACGTCATGGACGTCCGCTTGTTGCTGGTGTGCGTTTCCACGAACGCTTTCGGGTCCGCGATGTATTCGTTCAAAAGCTCGGGCGTCCATTCGAAATCCGCGCCGACCAGTCCCTTGTACCGCGGAAAGTCGGTGGAGGCGGCCTTGCGGCCCACGACACCGCCGAGCGCGGGCCCGGTCTTGGCTTTGTCGAGAGCATGGCAACTCATGCATTTCTTCTTGAACACCTCCTCGCCGGCGGCGGCGTCGGCCGCCATTGCCGAACCGGTGGTTGCAACGATGGCCGCGGCCATGGCGAAAACAATGAGGGGCTTCTTCGTCATTTAAACCTTCTCCCCGGTTTATCTGGATTTGTTTGCCGAGAGTGACCCTCCTAATATCAGGGAGAAACGGAACGCTTGCAACCATTAGGCTGAACGCGGCGCGCCGTCGCCCCGCGGCGAAAGGCCTAAGGACCCGTCAGCGCGCTGAGTTCGCTCCAGATCGCATATTCCTCGCGGAAGGTCTTCAAGGAGCGCCAGACCATCCTGAAGTCGGCGTCGGTTCCCGCCTGTTCATTCACGACATCCTCCCAAGCCTGTTCCAGGGCGGCTTGGACGCCGGCGGGCCAGCGGTGAAGACGAACGCCCTCCGCGTAGAGCTCCTTTAGCGCCAAGAACTGCGAGGCTTCGCTCTCGGCGACGCCGTGACGGATGTTGTCGCCGCACACCGCCTCGATTTGCGCCTTCTGAGCGTCGTTGAGGCTTCGCCACTGATCGAGATTGACGATAAACTCCAGCAGGATCGTCGGCTGTTGCCAGCCCGGGAAGTAGTAATTCTTCAGGAACTCCTGAAAGCCGAGTTTTCGATCCACCGCCGGCATCGAGTGGGCGACGGCGTCGATCCGCCCCGCTTCCAAGGCCGAAAACAAGGCCCCGCCAGCCAGTTGAGTGGTCTCGACGCCGAGCCGTTCCATGACCTCCGCGCCGAGGCCGGATATCCGCATCGGCAAGCCCTTGAGATCCTCGACGGTCCTGATCTCGTCGCGGAACCAGCCGAATCCCGGCGGTCCGGCCATCCCGCAGATGATGCCGTGAACGCCGCGTTTGTGATACAGGGCGGTCAGGAGTTGCTGCCCGCCCCCGAAATAAATCCATGCGAGATATTCGTCGGGGCCCGGACCGAACGGAACGGCGCCAAAAAGGCTCGCGGCGGAAAACTCCCGTTCCGCCCATATGGCGGGAGAGGAAAACGCGGCGTCGATGGTGCCGGACGCCACGGCACCGAACATGTCGGCCACCGGCACCAGGGTGTCGGGTTCATGAAAGCCGATCTGGGTGCGGCCATTCGAAACGCGCCAGACTTCCGTGCCCAGGCGTTGAGCCAGCGCGCCCAAGACCGGCGTTGCGCTGCTGTACGCGCTGGCCATCCTGAGCTGGATCGCCGGCCGGACCAGAAGCCCCTTGGAAAGCTGGAGGGCCACGTCCTTGGGGCTCTCCGGCGCGGCGGTCTGGTCGCCGCCGGCTTCGGCCAGCGGCGCCTGTTGCTGTTTTAGCCGGGGAGCGATTACCGTCGCGCCAAGGACGATGCCAAGAACGATCCCAACGAAGATGCCGATTAAGATGTTGCGCATGGCGACAAGGACGACTGAAGATCTGGATTATTGAAGATACCGGTCTCCCCGCGGAAAATGCGGAAACCGCGAGAGTACGCCGCCGCAGGCTATCCCAGGCATTCGCCGCGCACAAGAAACGATCCGGGAACCGGCGATCCGACGGGTTGACCAGCCACGTTTTGACTTTTCGCCCCCAAGAGCGCACACAGGGAATATGCAGGGCGCCGATGATTTCTGGGTCTTTGGGTACGGTTCGTTGATGTGGCGCCCCGGCTTTTCCTACCTGGAATGCCGTCCGGGCCTGCTCAGGGGCTACCACCGGTCATTCTGTGTTTATTCCCATCATTACCGTGGAACGCCGGACCATCCCGGCTTGGTGCTCGGCCTGGCGCGCGGCGGGTCGTGCCGGGGTGTCGCCTTTCGCGTCGCCGCCGCCGACGAACAGGCGGTGAGAAGCTACCTGAACGAACGGGAATTGGTCAGCTACGCCTACACACCGAAAACCGTTTCCGTCGCGGTCGGCGATCGGACCGTTGCGTGCTACACGTTCGTGGCCAACACCCGGCACGAACAGTACGCCGGCGACCTTGGCGTGGAGCGGTCCGCCGAAATCATCATGAGCGCGCAGGGAGTCGCCGGCCTCAACCGCGACTATCTGATCAACACGGTGCGACAGCTCGAGAGCGAGGGGTTTACCGACAAGAGGTTGCATGGTCTGCTCAAACGCGTCGAACATCTGACCGGCATCATCGAGGCCGGTGGCGGCATCTGAGCGGTTTTGCCCGGTCGGGCCCGCCGGCCCGCGAGACCCTTCTGGCCGCCGGCCGCTGGGCAGTTCGGCGTCACGAGCCGTGCCATGGGTCCGCGAAGCGCTTTCGCGAGCCGAGTGGCCGATAGGGCTTATGGTGAGAGGCCGAACTGCCGCGGGCATCGATGCACCATCACAATAGCCGATCTCCAGATCGATGCGAAGGGCTAACCTCTGGGGCGGTCGCCTTGGAATGGCCACAGTGTTTAAGTATAAATTAATAAACGTTGAAGTTGAGTGCAAAGACGGAACGGTCAGAGCGATTCTAAATTGCGCGCGGCGGCGCGGTATCGAATATCGATCCGCGGGGAGGTTGCGAGGATGCGTTCTGGAAGGTCTTGCGGGACCCCACTAGGGGATCAACCTAAGTGACAAGCCGGTGGAAAAACAGCTAAGGTCGGGAGACCCGTGGGGTGGGGGCGGCGGACTATGCCGCCTGGGCATGTGCATTTGGGCGGTATGATGCATTTAGGCGAGAAACCGATTTCGTTGAAGCGCATGCTTTCCGCACTTGGCGGTCGGTTGAGAAATCGGCCGGACAGCGAGCACGAACAGGCGATCGTTCGGGTGGTCATCACCGGCCTTGTTCTTGCCTATCTGCTGTATCTTCTCTCTTCAAAGTTGTCCGACCACGCGGATATCAGCGGGTTCACGCTGGGCGTTCTCGTGGTCGCCGGCTATCTGCTTCTGTCGTGTGTCTATGTTGTCCTGATCGTGATTTGGCCGCAAGCTTCGCCGTCAAGACGTTTGACGGCGATGGTCACGGACTTTGCGGGCACCTCATATTTGATGTACCTCGGGGGCGAGGCGGCCGCGCCTTTGTATCCAATTTACCTCTGGGTGACTTTCGGCAATGGCTTTCGTTACGGCCTCCCTTACCTGGCCGCGTCGGTGGTTGTCTCGGTTATCGGCTTTTCCGCCGTCATCGTGACAACCGATTTCTGGCGGGTCGAATGGCCGCTCGGGATCGGATTGCTGGCGGCGCTCGTCGTTCTTCCGGGTTACACGGCGACGCTGATTAAGAAGCTGACCGAAGCCAAGGCCCAGGCCGAGGAGGCGAACCAGGCGAAAAGCCGTTTCCTGGCGACCATGAGCCACGAGTTGCGCACGCCGCTGAATGCGATCATCGGAACAAGCGATCTGCTGTGGCGAACGCGTTTGGATCGCGATCAGCGGGACATGGTGCATACGGTCAAGACGTCGGGCGGGGCGCTCCTGTCCTTGATCGACAATATCCTGGACTTATCCCGGATCGAAGCCAACAAGGTTTCGGTGATCTTTGACGATTTTGATCTGCATGCCAAGCTTGCCGATCTGGTTTCGATCCTGCGTCTTCAGGCGAACCGAAAGGGTTTGCGCCTCGGTGCTCACATCAACTCGGACGTCCCGTACCGACTGCACGGCGACTGGGGACACTTGAGGCAAATTCTGACCAATCTGGTGGCCAACGCGACCAAGTTCACCGACGCGGGGTACGTGCTCATCAATGTTCGCCTGGTGACGGCCCGCGACGCGGGGCAGGTCCGGCTGCGGTTCGAGGTGACCGATACCGGCATCGGCATCCCGTCCGACGACTGCGACCGAATTTTCGACCGCTTCACCCAGGCGGACGAAGCGGTCAACCGCCGTTATGGCGGCGCCGGTCTGGGGCTTGCGATCTCCAAGAACCTGGCCGAACTGCTTGGAGGCGAGATGGGCGTGAAAAGCGAAGTAGGCGCGGGAAGTACGTTCTGGATCGAGATGCCCGCCTTGCTTCAGGATCCGGGCGCGGACAGTGCCCGGGCCTCCATCCCGGAGCGCGTCTATATCCTCTCTCGCGACCCGACCCTGATCAGGGACGTCGGGGCTCAGCTCGCGCGGTTGGGCGTGACGGCCATTTCGGCCTCCAATCAGGATGACGCGCGCGCAACTGATTGCCAAGGCGGCCGTCGAGAACAAGTTGCACCACATCATCATGGTGGACGGCAGGAGCGCCAACTGGGACGTCTCCGCGGTGGCGGAAAGTTTGAGCGTGATCGAACCGCATTGCGGTTTCGCGTTCGTCCTTCTGGCCGGCCCGGAACCGGGCCCGCGTCGGACGGCGGCTACGTCTCCACGTTGCCTCCGGCATTCGATCCCGGTGCTCTGTCGAACGCGCTTCACGCGGCCTATGCGTTCTGCCAGGACAGGCCCGGAGGGGAAGACGACGCCGAAGACGAAGAGATGTCGCCGGCGCGGCGCGGGTTGAGAATTTTGGTCGCCGAGGACAACGTCATCAACCAGAAAGTGACCGCCAAGATTTTGGAAACGTCCGCGCATCTGCCCTTCATCGTGTCGAATGGGGACGATGCCCTGGAGGTCCTGGATCACGAAGAGTTCGATCTTCTGATGTTTGATGTCAACATGCCGGGAACCAGCGGCATCGACGTGATCAAGCTCTATCGTATGGCGCGCCTGGGGGAAGCCCGTGTTCCGATTATCGCTCTCAGCGCGGACGCCACACCAGAAACGCGCGCGGCCTGCTTGGAAGCGGGGGCCGACGCCTATCTGACGAAACCAATCGAAGCCAGAAAGCTTCTGGACGCCGTCAACAGCCTTGGTCACGGCGGAAGAAACGCCGGAGCCGAGCCCGGCGCAAATTTCCAGCGAGGGGACCGTCGCACGAATCTCCGATCATCCCCGGTACAAGGTGGATACGTCGCCGGTCATAGATTGGTCCGTCATCCGTCAACTGATTCAGTATGGTACGGGAGATGAATTTGTGTTGGAGATCTATCGCGACTTTCGTCGCGGATACAGAAGATCTGTTGCAATCCATGGAGGCGCCCGTGGACGATCAGGATGTCGCGGCCTTTCGCAACCGCGTTCACGCTCTGCGCAGCAGTTCGGGAAACATGGGCGCGGCGGTGATCTCGCGATTGTGCGCGGAGGTACTCGGCACGAGCCACGCCGATCTGGAACAGAACAGCCGTTTCTACCTTGCGCGAATACGAGATGCGTTTGACGATTTTCGCCATGAGTTTCCGCGGAATAGCGACCTCGCTCCGGCGGTTGATCACTCATTGACGCCATCCGCCGCAAGCGCGGTTTCCGTGCCCTCATGACGGTTGACGCCCTTGCCGGAATCGCGGCGCCTAAAGTCGCGCATGCTGCGGGTGTCCAGGGAACGCATGCGCCGCGTCCACCAAACGCCTTTATGGACCTCTTGTCATTTTATCCGCATCAGTCATCCGGCACCTTCTCCAATTGTCCCAGTGGGTTGCCGGTATTCGGCGGCGCCCGCCAACGGTCGATCCCATCTCCGCAGACATGGCGACGGCGCAAAAAGGCACTAATCAGTCCACCCGGCTTCGCGGATCCCGCCATGAGCACGCTTGAAAGCCCACGCAGAGGCTTCTACGCGGCGTTCTTTATTTTTGCCCACCGACGGTCCTGAGCGGTCGCCAGGTGCTTCATCCTGCGCAGATCTCTCGGCGACAGGGTCAAGGCCATGTCGACCCAAAGATCGGTGACGTCCATTAGTTCCCGTCGAGTCACCGGGTTCACGATTTGACGGGCCCGGAAGACGGCCCTCCAAGTGCGCGCGGCGCGCTCCTGCTCTTGGATAAGGTCATGAACGGCCTCGATGCCCGCGCCGTCATCAACGACCCGATCGACCACGCCCATCTCTAACAGTTCCTCGGCGGTATAAACCTTGCCGCTTAGGATCATCTTTTCGGCGCGCGCGCTGTCCAGCTTTCGCGACAAGAAGCTATATGCCCCCATCCCCGGAAATAGATTGAAAAGGACCTCCGGCAAGCCGAACTTCGCGCTTCTCTCGGCAATGATGAGATCATGGGCGAGGGCGGCCTCGAACCCGCCACCAAGAGCATCTCCCTGAACCACCGCGATCGTGCAGAGAGGTCGATCCAGATTGACCGCCCAGCGATACTGACCGTTGATGCACACATGGGCATACTCTCTCAGGCCTTCACGGTTTCGATCCTCGATGAGACGCATGAACAAAGGTAGGTGACCGCCGAGGTTGAAGATCCCGGGCATCCGAGACCCAAGGACCAAGTAGGAGATCGCTGGTTCCTGGTCATTGCATGAGTCGCCGGACATAATCTCAACAAGATCAAGTGTCCGGCTGATCTCGTCCATCAGTTCCGGCGTGAAACTGGGGCGCTCCCGTGGGTTCATGAATTGCCAGAAAATGCGCTTCTCGGGGTCGTAGGAGACCTCCAGCTCCCTCAAGGATTCGGCATGCGCCAACCATGAGATTTCGGGGGCCGCGGGCCGGGGGTGGCCAAGGGCGCGGATGACGGTTTGACCGGAAGGGTGTATGACCTCACCAGCTGGCTTTTTGTAGGGTTGCGACCAGCGCAAGGTCTCAAGAGCGGTCAAGGCATCGGTTCCATTAGCGGCTTTGGTGTAAGAAGTAGCTCAGCATATTCCCTCTCCATGTTAGGCGTGACGTTGAGTTGAGCGGATGCGGAGGGCGGCGCCTGATGTGAACCGATCAGCGTTTTCTCCCTCTCACGAACTGATTGTGCAAGAAAGATGCCGCACACTCGCCCGTAGTATTGGTCGACATTGGGCGGATGGCCAAATCAATCATGCGCGGCGTCTCCGTCTGTGCTTGCGAATTTATATGGCGCAAAGCAATCGACAGTGGTATCCAAACGGGGACTATTGCACGGCGCGCCAAAAGTGCAAGAGGACTCTACCCCACATGGGGTATATTCCTCGCTGGGGAGGAGGGGCGGAGCATGCGATGACGGTTATCATGCTTGTCGATGACCGGGTGACAAACCTGACAATTCTCGGTCAATTCGCCAAATCGGTGGAGGCCGACGTCACCGTCTGCGCTTTCGACAACGCCGTCGCGGCCCTCGACAGCCTCTCGGAGATCACGCCGGACCTGATCGTGACGGATTTTCTCATGCCCGGATTGAACGGCGAGGAGTTCGTGCGGCGATGCCGGGAGCATCCGAAAACGTGCGAGGTTCCGATCATCGTCGTCACCGCCTATGGCGAGGGAGAGTATCGCTACCGGGCGCTGGAGGCGGGCGCGACCGATTTTCTGCTGAACCCGGTGGATGGCCGGGAGTTCTGCACGCGGGCGCGAAATCTCCTGACCCTGCGCCGCCAGCAGCTGGTGATCCGCAAACGCGCCGAATCGTTGCAGGCCGAGCTCGAAGAAGCCATCCAACAGCATGCCAAGGAGATCCTTCAACGCGAGCGAAAGTTGCGCCGCGTGATCAACACGGTCCCGGCCCTGGTCAGGGCCGCCGACATCGACGGACGGCTGATTTTTCTCAACCGCTATCACGAGCGGTTCTTCGATTTCGACCTGAACGCCGCCGTCGGCGGCGACAAGCGGGAACTGTTCGGCGAAGAGTATGGCGGCCGGCATAAGGAGATGGATGCGCGCGTGCTGGAAGCCGATGGCGCGGTGCGGGACGTGGAAGAGAAGCTGAGGGACCGAGATGGCCGTGACCGGGTGCTGCTCACCAACAAGGCGCCGCTGTGCGACGACGACGGACGCGTCACCAGTATCGTGACGGTATCGCTGGATATCACCGAGTTGAAGCGCGGCGAAGAGGCGGTGCGCGAGAGCGAGGAGCGTTTCCGCAGCCTTGTCGAGGGGTCGGTCATGGGGATCGTGATCGACTGCGGCGGCAATCCGGTGTTCGCCAACCAGACATTCGCGGAATTGTTCGGCTATGACGGGCCGGAAGACATTCTCGCCATGAGATCTCTCGACTCGATCTACGCGCCGGCCGACCGGGTGCGTATCCAGCACTACCGCGACGCCCGCGCCAAGGGCGAGGCGGTGCCCGAGGACTACGAGTATCAGGGCGTTCGCAAGGATGGCTCGCTGATCTGGCTGCAGTCGCGGGTGCGGTCCATCCTTTGGAAGGGGCGGCACGCCGTTCAGTCCACCATCACCGACATCACCTTGCGAAAGGAATACGAGGAACGCCTGCAGCGGCAGGCGAACTTCGACTGGATCACCGATCTCCCCAATCGGGTTCTGGCCCTGGACCGGCTGAACAGCGCCGTCATCGGGTCGCGCCGCCACGGTCGCAAGGTGGGTCTGCTGTACATCGACCTCGATCACTTCAAGAAGGTCAACGACACACTGGGGCACGCGGCCGGCGACCAGTTGCTCAGGCAGGCCGCCGAACGGATCAAGAACTGCGTTCGGGAGGAGGATACGGTCGCGCGCTTGAGCGGCGATGAATTCGCCATCGTGCTTCCCGACATCAACACCCCGATGGACACGGAAACCGTGGCCAACAAGATCCTGGAGGCGTTTTCCCTGCCCTTCGACCTCGACGGCCAGGAGGCCTTCGTCTCGGCCAGCATCGGCGTGACCGTGTGCCCAGACGACGGAGACGATCCCAACGTCCTCATCCAGAATGCCGACGCGGCCATGTACCGGGCCAAGGAACAGGGACGAAACACCAGCCAGTTCTACACCTCGGAACTCAACGAGCGGGCCATCGCGCGGATCCGGATCGAGGGACTCCTGCGCCGCGCGCTGGAGCGCGAGCAGTTGTTTCTCCATTATCAGCCGGTGGTGGATATCGTCTCAGGCAATACCGTTTGCGTGGAAGCCCTGCTGCGCTGGAACGCGCCGGAGGTTGGAGCCGTGACGCCCGAGCAGTTCGTCGCCCTGGCCGAGGACACGGGACTGATCGTGCCCATCGGCGAATGGGTGTTGCAGACCGCGTGCCGGCAGGCGGCCGCCTGGCGGGCGCGGGGGCTTCCGCCGCTATGCCTGTCGGTCAACATCTCGAGCCGCCAGTTCCGGGGCGGAGGCTTGGTGGAATCGGTCACGCGGGCGCTGCGGGAAAACCGCATGTCCGCGTCCAGTCTGCAACTGGAGATCACCGAGGGCTTGTTGATGGACGACCTGCCCGATACCAAGGCGGCGCTGCACGAGTTGCAGACCATGGGGGTGCGCCTCGCCGTGGACGATTTCGGGACCGGCTACTCTTCGCTCAGCTACCTCAAGCGGTTTCCGGTCACGGCGCTGAAAATCGACAAATCGTTCATCCGCGACATTCCCACCGACCGGGGCGACGCGACACTCGTGGAAGCCATCGTCGCCATGGCGCACCGTCTCGATCTCCAGGTGATCGGCGAAGGGATCGAAACCCGGAAGCAACTGGATTTCATCCGGTCACGCGGATGCGATCTGGCTCAGGGCCACTTCTTCAGCCGGCCCCTGCCGCCCGAGGAGTTCTCCCGGATGCCGCGATCCTGGCGGAACGAACCGGGCGCCGAGAAACGCGACTACGGACTGGGTCCGGCCTGAGCCAGCGCCGGGCGAAGGGAGCCGAGGACGCCAGGCTCTCGGCGCGGCCTCGATCCCCAAAACTCCCCCTCGTCCGATGATCGAGTCTTTTACCGACCGTCGCCGGCCTGACCGATCAGGTGAACGTCTCGCTGCGGGAACGGAATGGTGAGTCCCGCCGCTTCCAGGTGTTCCTTGAAGCGCTTGGTCAGGTCGAACTTGACCGCCCAGTAATCGGGGGCGTTGACCCAGATTCGGGCGATCAGGTTGACCGAACTGTCGGCGAGTTCGCTGACCACGAACATGGGCTCAGGATCGGGAAGCACCCTCGCTTCTCCGTCCACCACGTGCTTCGCGGCGGCCAGCGCTTTGTCGATGTCGTCGTCGTAGGAAATCCCCAGAATGAAATCGATCCGCCGCGTGTCGTGATGGGAATAGTTCACCACCGGGCTTCCCCACACGGACGCGTTGGGCATGATGACCTGAACGTTGTCCGGCGTCGCCAATTCGGTGGTAAACAGCGAAAGCTCCTTGACCGTGCCGCCCTGGCCGCCGATCTCCACGTACTGGCCGATCTTGAACGGACGGAAAATCAGCAGCATGACCCCGGCCGCCACGTTGGAGAGCGTGCCCTGCAACGCCAATCCGATGGCCAGGCCGGCCGCGCCGAGGACGGCGATCAGGCTCGTGGTCTGGACGCCGAATTGGTTGAGGACGGCGATGATGACCACCGCCATGACCAGGTATTTGACGAGCTTGGCAAAAAAACCGCTTAGCATCTCGTCCACGTGTTTGCTCTTGGCGAGCGTGCGCCGGGTGATGCCGGACAGCGATTTCGCGATCATCCAGCCGACGATGAGGATGGCGATCCCGGCGATCACCCTGATGCCGTAGGTGGAGACCAGCGTGACCCCCTCCTCGATGGTTTGTTCGTTGATCTCGTAGCCCGCGATTTGCATGATTGTCCCTTCGCTCTCCGTTGGATGTGATCGAGTGTGGATGATGACGGCGCGGAACGCGCCGTTGGTGGATCAAGTTCACCGGTTACGGTCCCGGAACTTTCCGCGAAACCAGGGGCCGGCGTTCGCCGCCCGCTTCAGCACGCATGGTACGAAAGCCACCCGATCAAGGTGGCGGTCCCCGGATTCATCAACCGCTCGTGCCTGAAACACGCTCCCGCGGGAGGCGACCCAGGGCTTGGCGTAAACACCACCGTAGTCTCGCCGGGCACGGTTTCGGCCCCTTCCGGGACCGGCGCGAAGACGCGAACCTCGCCGCCGTCGGCCGGCGCGACGCAGTTCCACCGGCGGCCCCCGTCATCGCCGGCGCGGACGCCGACCATGCCCCGATTCATCGGCCACGCCTTGGTCACCCGGGTGTCCGCGCCGGGTGTCCGTTCGAGACACGCATTGATCGCCGGCAACAGGTCGACGATCAATCGCGACCAGTCGTCGGGCCCTTTGCTGGCCACGTCGGCGATCGGCGCGCCGTCGAGGCCCGCGGGATCGGCCGCCGCCGGCTTTTCGCGGGCGTTGCAGCAGCCGGTCAGCAGCTCTCCGTTCGGCATGGAGATCCGCGCCGTATAATCGAACGCGGTCTGCCCCTCGCCGTCGGACATGGTGTCGAGGCAGCGGTCGCCGGTGATCATCGCCACGATGTCACCCGATGCCAGCTCGCCGCGTCCCCGCCACACGAACAGCGGCGGCTTGAAGAAGTCGCGCGCCTGCATGGCGCCGTTCAGCGCGTGATCCCGAAGGGCGAACGTGTCGGTCGGTCTCGAATAGGTGGCCGTGGTTCCCTTGATGGTCAGGGTCCAGAAGGGCTCGTTGCCGCGGCAGTCGAAACCCGCCATCGTGGCGCGGTCGTGCCGGGGCGCTTCCGGGTCGATGGCGGGGAGGTCTCCGGCCGCCCGCGCTTGGCGGTCGTCGATGAACCGCAGCGCGGCGGTCAATCCCATCAGCGAGAAGGTGAACCGCGCGTCGCGTCCGGCCTGGTCCACGTAATCGACGGTGATGGCCGCCCCCTGCTTCATTCGCCGGATCAGTTCGGCGGCGACCGTGTCATCGGCGATCCCGTAATCGTTGAGGCCGCCGGCGCGTCCGAAGCCGGCGCCGGGCAGCAGCTGAATCGCCGGGGTGTCGTCCACCCGGACCGTCATCGCCTGTTCGAGGTCGGCGAGATCGGAGAGGCCGTCGAGCCGGGGGATGGGGCTGAACACGATTTGCGGATCGGCGCCGGGGCGGGGCAGCGCCACCCGGAGTTGCGCCGCGATCCCTCCGGGCGCGGAGGGGTCGGGCACGTAGGCGAGGGCGGAGCAATACCCGCTGCCGTCGTTCCGGCAGGCGGCCAGCCAGTCGCGAAAGTATTCCCGCGTTTCGCCGGACGCGATGTCGACGGCCGCCGCGTCATGAGCCCTGCCGGCGAGCATCAGGCCCAGGAAAAGGACAACGGCAATGGCAATCCGGCGGGGCATGGCTGGTCTCCTTCGATCGAAACCGCGAGGCGGCAACCGACACTATACCGCCTCCGGCCCCGTTCGCCAGACCCCGGCCGCCGCGAACGCCGGCGGAATGGAAACGAATCGGCAACGCGTCTTGCCCTCGTGAATCGAACAAACGGGGTCCAAGGGCCGGTATCACCCGTCGGACCGGGCCGGAAATCCAAGGCTTCCAAGGCCGGCCGCGATCCGCGTCAATCCGGGATTATTCATCCATATCAATGAGCTGGATCCACTCGGGGAGTGCTCCCGCATGGTCGCGAGTGTGGCGCGGCGGGCACGCCCGCCGGCCATTCGGCCGCCGCGCGCGGGCGACTCTTGACCCGCGGCCGGCGGCGGGCGTAGCGCTTGATCCGAAAGCCCGGGAGCGAAGATGGCGCGTTGCAAGGCATTCATACCATTGATGATTCCGTTGGCCGCGCTGGTCGTGGCGTCGGCCTGCGCCGGCGCGCCGCCGGGACGCGAGCCGGTGGCCGTGTCCGGAACCCGTGTCCAGGCCGAGAGCGGCGATGCGCGAAGCCAGTATCGTCTCGGCGTCCGGCATGCCCAGGGAGACGGCGTGCGCCGCGATCCGCGCGCCGCGCTGGAGTGGTTCCGCCGCGCCGCCGGCCAAGGGCATCCCGAGGCTCAGTACGCCATGGGTCTGGCCATGACCGTCGGCCTCGGCGGTCCTCCGGATCGCGACCAGGCGTTGATCTGGTTGACCCGGGCCGCCGAACAGGGTCACTCCGGCGCCCAGTTCCGTCTGGCCCATGCCTACCTCAACGGCCTCGGGGTTCCCGAGGAACCGGCCTGGGCGGTCCATTGGCTCGGCAAGGCCGCCGAGGGTGGCCACCGCGACGCCCAGGCGGCGCTGGGCGCGGCGTTGGCCGGCGGCATCGGCGTACCGGAGGACCGCGTCCGCGCCTGGAGCTGGTTGACCATCGCCGAACGCAACGGCCACCCCGGCGCCGCGGCCCTGCGCACCCGCGTCGCCGCCGAAATGACCCCCGAGGATCTCGCCCGCGCCCACCACCTGGCCGCCGTCACCCACGCCCGCCTGGACCGCCAGCCAGCCCCGGCCGGCGGCTGAACCGCGCCTACTTCCTCCTGACTACGGACACGCCGCCAGAACTCGAGCGGCGTCCGCGTGTCCGGTCCTGCCGGGTGGGACCGGAATGTCGAACGCCCCGAGCCGAAGCACTGGGTCAGGCGGCATGGTTGCCGGATCGCGTGTCCCGACAAGCGGCTGGCGGGCGGACAGGCCATATGGCATTATCGCACTTCCCGGAACGGAGCCTTGCCCATGGGAAGCAGATCGGTCCCTGTCGTCGTCATTGCCGCGGCTGCGCTGCTGGCCGCCGGCGTCGCGCTGGCGGGCTGGTTCGTCGGCCGGGGCTTCGTCGATGCTCGCGCCGGCGACCGGTTCGTGACCGTGAAGGGCGTGGCCGAGCGGACGGTGACGGCGGATCTGGCGCTCTGGCCGATCCGCTTCGTTACCACCTCGAACCAGCTCGCCGAGGCGCGGGAACGGATCGCCGTCGATGCCGGGACCGTGCTCGCGTTCCTGGCCGACAATGGCCTGCCGCCGGAATCGGTGGAGGTCGAGAGCTTTCAGGTTACGGATCTGCTTGCCCAGGCCTACCGGTCGGGTCCCATCGAAAGCCGCTTCATCGTATCGCAGACGCTGATGGTGCGCACGAATGACGTCGACAAGGTGGCCTCGGCGAGTCAGAAGATCGGCGATCTCGTGGCCGCCGGAGTGGTCCTGAGTGGCGAAGGGCACGCAGCAACTGGTCCGACTTACCTGTTCACCAAGCTGAACGACATCAAACCGGACATGATCGCCGAGGCAACGAAGAGCGCGCGCGAGGGAGCCGAACAGTTCGCCAAGGACTTATCGAGCCGGATAAGCGGCATTCGCCGCGCGAACCAGGGGTTGTTCCAGATTCTGCCGCGGGACAACATCCCCGGAATGAGTCAGGAGAGGCAGATCGCGAAGACGGTTCGGGTCGTTTCAACAATCGACTACGCCCTGGCCGACTGATGTCCATCCAGCCAGCGTGGAGGAGTGACGGCGCTGAGGGGGCGGGGTGATCACCTTGTCGAGCGGAGGTCATCCCTTTTTGCGCTTTCGAATATGATGCGGCGATCCTCTGGGCCGGAGATGTGACCGCCCGATACCGATGCGTTCGGATCCGAAGACCCATAGAAAAATATTTCGGGTTTTATGACCCAGGTCACAGAACTTTCCTTCCTTTCCGCCTACGCTTGCTTGCAAAGTGGAATGCGGAGGCGACCATGAACACGGAAACTCGGGACATCGTCATCACCTTCTTTCTTTGGCTCGCCATTGTTGGTGTTTTTGCGATCGTCTGACCAGCGATCATGAGAGCGAAACCTGCGCGAGACCAAGATCATGCGACAACTTCTGAAGGAAAAACGCTCGGAGCGGCTACTCCTTGCCCCTATCGGAATAGCGTGGACCGCGACCGCCGCCGCGAGAGATCGTTTTATCGATCGGAAAGACCAAACCGGACGAGATCTCTCGCAAGGCTGATGGCCCTGAGCATGATCCTTTAGATGGACGGAGTCGCCAAACGGGGGATCTGGCGACGCTCAGTACCGAGGTGCCGTCCGATCCCGAAGCCGGGGGCCTGATCAGCGGTCACGGGGGTTTCCGGAAGGGATCCAGGTCGTGCAACAGGAGGAGCACCGTGCGGTTCTCGCGCGCGGGGGCGAGGCGGAGGTTGTGGGCGTTCAGGGCGGTGGCGGTGGCCTCGCGGATTTCGATGATGTGGTCGATATCGAGCTTGATGACCTTGCCGTTGCTCAGCTCCAGGTAGGTTCCGGCGTGCCCGGATTGCCCCATTTGAAGCCGAGCGATTTGAAGTGCTCGGCCGACGGCGTGCCCTCCTTCAGCACCGCGCGCCAGAAACGGACGCGCTGCTTGTCGAAGTAGCCGCGAATCTGCGCCCGGGCGCCCTTCGACATGTTCGTGTTGGCCTTGACGATCTTCAGATCGGCCGCGTTGGTGGCCTTGGTCCACGCCTCGCCCAGGTTGCCTGGCGCTTCGTCCAGGCGCTTGGCGAGCAGGTCCTTCAAACCCTTGACCTGTTTGGCGCTGAGCCCGAGTTCCGCCTCGGGGCTGGCGGCGTGCCGCTCTTCCGGGGTGGCCCTCTTGCCGGGTTCGGTGTCGGATTTCGGTGCCGGGCCTTGCGCGCCGGGACCCTGGGGGCCGCCGCCGTCTCCCACGCGCGCCATGTTCGCGCCGATCTCCGCAAGGCTGGCGACGGTTTTGGCCTGCGACGCGAAGTCGATGGTCACGGCCTCGGCCGTGGCCACGCCGCCCCGCATCACGCCGAGGCCGCCCACCTCGACCGTCAGCTTGGGGATCTGCCCGGCCTTGGAGGCGGCCACGCCGAAGCTGGCGATCACCGCCAGGATCTGTCCCACCAGTTCGCCGATCAGGATGCTGGTCTCGTCCGGCGAGGCCTTTTCGAAGCGTTCTTTCCAGTCGCTCCAGACCTTGCGCAGGCCATCGGGGATGGCCCGCACGCCCTTGATGATCTCGGCGCTGTATTTGTTGAACTGTTCGCCTTTGTCGATGAACCCGTACAGCAACAGAACGAACCATTTCAGGATGCCGTAGATAAGCGTGACGAGGCCTGTCACCAGACCGTAGATGCCTTCGCCGAAACCAACCGCCAAGCCAAGGACGTACAGCGGGATCTGGATGAGGAACTCCATCACCACGTCCATGCCGTCGATGACGCTCAGCATCAGACCCTTGACGGGATCCGTCAGCGTCGCCTCGGCCGCCTTCCTGAGCGCTTCGACGCTCGCCTTGCGGGCCGCGTGCAGGCCCTGGATGGCGGCCTTGTAGAGCTTCTGCTTGGCCGCCTCGTAGTCTTCCCGGGTGGGCGGCTTCCGCGCGAAGGGTCCCATGATCAGGGGCTGGCGCATGACCGCGCCGGCGGGAGCTCGCGCAAGCGAAGGCGAGGCCCCGAGCGCGGCCTGGCGCTCCAGCGCGTGGGCGTCGGGGAGCACGTGGGTCGGTGGCGTGTCGATGGCGCCGGCCTGGGCCACGTGCGTCAGTTCATGGCGCAGCGTCCGCTCGCGCTGCTCCGGAGGGCGCGCGTGCCAAGTGTCGCCGAGCACGATATGCCTGCCGCTGGCAAACGCCACCGCGCGCAGGTCCCGCGCCGCGGCGGCGGCCGGCGCGCCGGCGTGAACGAGGATCCGGGACACATCGAAACCGAGAGGCCGACCCATGGCCTCGCGAAAGGGCTCGGGCAGTCCGGTGCCTGCCGACCGCAGCGCCCGGTGTACGGACGGCGGAATTCGAACTCGGGGCCGTCGTCCGACCCGCCGGGCGGTAGAACCGGGATCTCTTGGAAGCGGTGGCCGGCGCGGACGCGTTCGTCCGGGTCCAGTCGATCATCACGGTCCTTGGACCGGGTCCGCGGCCCGGGATAGCGCGCGGTGCCAGCGTCCACGGACGGGGCCGCCGTGGATTTTCGGCGCGCGGCGGGTGCTGGCGTGAGCGTCCGCATGCCTAATCGTAGTCCACTCCGTTGGCGGGCGTCCAATGCTGAAACGACGGCCCCACCGCCTTTTCGCGCCCGGCGAACCGCTTCCGGAGATCCGCGGCCCGTCTGTGGGGAACCAACCCGCGCGATTTCGCGTTTATCTCGGATCGGCCAAGCAACGATTGAAAGCGGGTTGAGGCGGAGAAACCATGCGCCGTGCCGGTTACTGGATCCACGGAATTGTTGGAATACTCGTGGCGGGCGTGGTGGTCGCGGTCCTGGTCGTTGACTGGGAGGGGCGGGCGGAGCAGATCCTCGGCGCGGCCCTGGGACGGGAGGTGCGGCTCGGAAGCCTCGACATCGATCCCGGCTGGACGACGACCGTGCGGTGTCACCGACCTGCGCGTCGCCAACGCCGAGTGGGGCGAGGCCGATCATTTCGTCACGCTCGACGAGGGCCGGGTCGCCGTGCAAGGTCTGGCCGCTGATCACCGGGCAGATCGAGCTTCCCGAAATCGTGCTGCGCGAACCAGTGATCGCGCTCGAAAAGGATGCCGAGGGCCGGGTCAACTGGGACTTTTCCAGTGCCGCGGAAGCCGCGGGCGAGGCCGCGAAGCCGGACGAGCGCGGCGAGTTTCCCGAGATCGGCAGGTTGATCATCGAGGACGGCCGTCTCGGCTACCGGGACGCGGAGCGGGACCTCGATCTCGACGGCAGGATCGCCACCGGCAAGGCCGATGCGTCCGGTGACGATACCGTCGATCTGGCTCTCGAAGGGGCGCTGGAGGGACGGCCGTTGCGGGTGGACTTCAGCGGCGGATCGTTCCTTCGTCTGCGCGAAACGGAGAAGCCGTATCCGGTGGACCTCGATCTCCGTTTCGGCGAGACCCAGGTACGCGCGAAGGGAACGATGACGGACCCCGTCCAACTCGGCCGGATTGGATATCGACTTCTCCGTCGAAGGCCCGACCCTCGCCGACGTCTTTCCGATCTTCCGCATCCCGCTCCCCGATACGCCGCCCTACAGCCTCGATGGCGCGCTCGCCAAGGATGGCAATCTCTGGAAGTTCGAGAAGTTCCAGGGGGTCGTCGGCGACAGCGATCTGGCGGGATCGCTATCGCTGGATCATGAGCAAGATCCTCCGTTCCTGGAGGCGGACCTGGTATCGAAAAAGCTCGTCTTCGAAGACCTGGCCGGCCTCGTCGGCGCGGAACCCGGTGACGAGCCGAAGGCGAAACAGGAGGAGGAAACATTTCCCGATAAGCCCATTCCCGCCGACCGGCTGAGCGCGATGAACATGGACGTGCGGTTCGAGGGCGAGCAGGTGCTGGCGCCCGATCTGCCGGTCGAGCGGCTTCGAGTTCCGCGTGCAAGTGACCGACGGCCGGGCGCTGGTCCGGCCGCTCAGCCTGAAGGTCGCCGGCGGTACGATGTCCGGCGAGGCCGCTCTCAACGGACGCGAGGCGGTCCCCTCCGCCGACGTGGACCTGACCTTTGAAAATCTGGACCTGAAACCCTTCTTCGAGGGAACCCAATTCGTCCGGGAGACCGGCGGCCGTTTCTCCGGTCACGCCTATGTTCTTGGTGTCGGCAACACGGTCGCCGAGATGATGGGCACCGCGCGCGGACAGGGCGCGATCGCCATGCGGGAGGGCTCCATCAGCGGTCTGATCGTCGAAGCCGCGGGGCTCGATATCGCGGAGGCCCTGGTGCTCGTGATTGGCGACGATGCGCGCGTCAAGATCACCTGCGGCAGAATCGACCTCGACGTAAACGAGGGCAAGGTGAAACTCGAACAAGCCGTCATCGACACAACCGATTCACTCCTTGTCGGCAAGGGCGTCGTCGACCTCGGGGCGGAGACCCTCGATGTGCAAATCGAGGGGCGCGCCAAGGATTTCAGTCTGATCGACATTGCCGCGCCGGTCCGGGTGCATGGCTCGTTCATCGATCCGTCTGTCGCGATCGGCGGCATCGATCCGTTGCCATTTTTCGAGATGGGAGAGGAGCAGGCAGTCGATTGCGACACCCTGGTCGGCGGCGCGGTGGACAAGCGGTTCGACAAACCCAAGAATTAGTCGCAACGCACGTCGCTACTTGACCACGACGTTGTCGGGCCGATCCTTGTCTCGAGGGGGGCCAAGGTTTCTCGCAACTCGCCCTCCTCGCCCGCTTGCTCGCCCTCTTCGCGGACCGCTTGCAACGTATCCCGGGAGATCAGGCCCCGGTCGGCGGCATGGCTGGCCATGACTTGGCTGTCGGCGGCGAGGACAAGACTGCTTCCGGCCTCGGCGACCTGTGTGGCCAGGGTTTCGATCGCCTGGATCCGTTCCGCATCGCGGCTCACGTTGCGGATATAGACGGCCGGCACCCGCGACCGGTGCTCTTGTACCACCCGGCTGTAAATCTCCGGGTCGCGTTGACCACTGTCGCCGATGAGAACGAACGGCAGGTCGTCGTAGACGGCAAGCATGTCCTCGATGAGCGCGTTCTTGTGACCCTTGGACTGCTTGGCAAACGGGTGCTGCAGCGTTACTCCCCATTCCCGGAGAAACAGCACCGGACCGATGGGGATCTCGTGCAGGTTAAAGAAGTCCTCAAGTACTTCGTAAATGCCCCATGGCGCCCGGGAGACGTAGAGCATCGGGTTCTGCTCCGTCCCGGAGACACCCTCGTGCAGCGCGCGGTAAAACGCGCCGACGCCGGGAAATGCCAAGCGGCTCTCCGCCGTGCTGGCGAACAGCCGCCACGGCATTTTGATCTTGTTGGCGACGCCCGTGTACATCACGGTGTCGTCGATATCGCTGATCACGACGATCCGGTAGCTCCGCGGCGGGAAGAAGACGAAGGTCTGGGCGTGGACGCCGTCGAATTTCGGCTCCAGCAACCGCAGGTCGACCGGCCGCCAGACCCCCCGCCAATCGGCGCCGTCCGGGACCTTCATGGAGATCTCGAAATAGCCCTCGCCGTCGGTGACGACGCGCTCTTCGCCGCTCGCCGCGCGGACCAGAACGCACGCATCGGCGATGCCATGGCGCAGAAACCGCCTGCCGATTGTTCTTCAGATCGCCGAGCAGTCCGCCCGCCCGGCCGCCGGAACCCTCCGTAGGCTGTTTCAGAACCCGCCCCATGAGCACGATCCGATCGCGGTGGCCGTAGCCTCGGTAGGCCTGGATGACCAATCCGCCCTGCCGACTGGTGCGCCTGATGGGGCGCGCCAGTGTTCTGAACAGCCAACGGAAACTCCGCGACGCGTTCTTCGGTGTTGATCGGGCGCTCATGCTTGGCCAATTATCCGGACGTGGGTATGGAGGCAAACGCATGAGCGCGTGTTTCGTTCCCGCGTCGCCCGGGACACAGCCCGCGCGACGATCATCCCGCGCTCTTCGCTTGCCTTGAGGCCCAGCGCGCGGCGACGCGCTTGCGGACGTAATCGAGGCCGAAGATCAGTGGGATGCCCGCCCACGCGATGACGTAGACCTCCCACGCCACCGGACCGGTGCCGAGGACCGTGTTGAGCGGCGGGAAGTAGAGGATGGCCCAGGAAAACATCATCTGGAAGACGACGCCGGCCACCAGCAGCGGGTTGGCGAAGGCGGCGCGGTCGATGCCGAGGCCATAACGCGAGCGCCGGCCGAACAGGTTGCCGATCTGCATCAGCACGATGGACGCCAGCGTGATCCCGGTGGCCGAGTGATACAAGGGATCGCTGGCGGCAAGCTCCTGGCCCCATTGCCAGCCGCCATCGAACAGCACCCAGAAGAACAGCGACAGCGCGAACGCCGCTTCGATCAGGCCGAGAAACAGATAGCTGTGCGCCATCAGCGGCAGGGTCAGAAGCGCCTGTTCGCGGTCGCGGGGAGGCTGCTCCATGGTGTCGGGCTCGGGTGGTTCCTGGCCGAGCGCCATGGACGGCACGATGTCGGTGCCGAGATCGATGGACAGGATCTGGATCACCGTCAGCGCGAGCGGCACCGGGAACAGGATGAACAGCAGATAGGGGATGATTTCCGGACCGTTGCTGACCAGCACGTAGTTGGTGAACTTGCGGATGTTGGCGAAGATGGTCCGCCCCTGCTCCACGCCCGAGACGATGGACGCGAAGTTGTCGTCGAGCAGGATGACCTGGGCCGCCTCCCGGGCCACGTCGGTCCCGCTGTTGCCCATGGCGATGCCCACGTCGGCGGCCTTCAGCGCCGGCGCGTCGTTGACCCCGTCGCCGGTGACCGCCACCACCAAGTCCATTTCGTGAAGCGCGGCGACGATCTTCATCTTCTGTTCGGGGGTGGCGCGCGCGAACACCCGGACGCCGCCGCGGAGCCTCTCCACCAGGTCGCGCTCGCGCATGCCGGAGAGTTCGTCGCCGGTGACGCAGAGGCCGTCCGGCGGATCGGCCCCGCCGTCCCCGCCGTCGACGATGCCGGTGCGCCGCGCGACCGCGAGCGCGGTGTCGGGATGATCGCCGGTGATCATCATCACCTGGATGCCGGCGGAGTGGCAGCGGGCCACCGCGTCGGGGACCTCGGGACGGACGGGATCCTCCAGCCCGAGGAAGCCGGAGAGAACCAGATCCGATTCCAGGTCCTCCCGGCGCGCGTCCTCGGCCGGCGCCCGGTCGAGCGCGCGATGGGCGATGGCGATCACCCGGTAGCCGTCCGAGGCCAGCCGGTGGACCGCCGCGTCGGCCTGTTTCAGGTCGTCTTCGCCGGCGTCCGCGATGTCCGCTGCGTCGCCGCCGCCCTGGCGCTCGATCCGCGCGATCAGGGGCCGCAGCGCTTCCCATGCCCCCTTGATCGCCAGCACGGTTCCGCCGTCGCGCTCGGCGATGCCGCCGGCCCGGCGCGCCTCGGTGTCGAACGCGAACGACCGTGTCCGGGACGACAGGACGTCAGCCACTGGGCCGCCGGCCTCGCCGAGGGCCTCCGCCACCGCCACGTCGAGGGGATCGCCCGAGAAGCCGTCGTCGGTGGCGCGCGTCTCGGACGCCATCAATGCCAGCTCCAGGCACCGGGCGCGGGCGTCGTCGGCGAGCTCGCTCTCGCCGGCGGCACCGGCCACCTTGGAGACCGCCAGCCGGTTGAGCGTGAGCGTGCCGGTCTTGTCGGTGCAGATCACGTGCACCGCGCCCAGCGCCTCGACCGCGTTCAGACCCTTCACCAGCACGTTGCGCCGCGCCATGCGCAGGCTGCCGACGGCCAGCGAGAGGGTGAAGGTCGGCAGCAATCCCTCCGGCACGTTGGCGACGATGATCCCCATCATGAACACCAGGTTCACCCACAGCGACCGCCCGCTGAACACGCCGTAGGCGAAGAAGGCGAGCCCCATGGTCACGGCGATGATGGTCAGGACCCGCACCATGTGGGCGGTTTCCTGCTCGAGCGGCGAGCGCGACCGACGAACCTCGTGGGACAGGGTGGCGATCTTGCCGAACTCGGTGCGCAGGCCGGTGGCGAACACCACCGCCAGCCCCGAGCCGCGCAACACCGAGCAGCCGGCGAACACGAGGTTGGCGCTGTCGGTGATGCGCGACGTTTCCGCCTCCGTGGTCAGGGCGACGGCCTTCGATTCGCCGGTCAGCGGCGCGTTGTTGACCATCAGGTCGCCGACCTCCACCAGCCGGGCGTCGGCCGGGACCCGGTCTCCCTCGCGCACCAGCAGCACGTCGCCGGGCACCAACTCGTCGGCCCGGATCTCGGTTTCCTCGCCGCCCCGGCGCACCATGACCTTTTGCGGCAGGAACTTGCGCAGCGCCTCCATGGCGCGCTCGGCCCGGAACTCCTGGACGAAGGCGAACAGCGCGTTGAGCACGGCGACGCCGAGCAGCGCCCAGCCGAGAATGGCCATGTTCTCGCCGGGTTGGAGGTGGTCGGCGACGAAGCAGATGGCGGCCGAAATGAACAGCAGGATGGTGAAGAAATTGGTGAACTGGCGGCCCAGGCTTGCCAGCCACCAGAGCTTGCGCTCCACGTGCAACGAGTTGGGACCCACCTCGCGGCGGCGCTCCTCCACCTCCTCGGCGTCCAGGCCCTCGGGCCGCGAATGCAGATTGCCGAAGACCTCTCCGGCATCGAGATTGTGGACCTGGCGGGCCACGGTCAGCCGACACCTTCCGCCGTGCTGAACAGCGCCACGTCGCAGGGCGCGTCGCGCAGCAGGCGCTCGATGGGATTGGCCAACGGCAGCGCGTCGGTGAACGACCGGGGCGGCGCCCGCAGGCAGATCAGTTGCGACTTGTGGCGGCTGGCGAGGATGAGGGTTTCCATGACCCAGTCGTCGGTCACCCGCACGCTGGAATCGACCATGGTATCCGTCAGGCCGGTCGTTTCCATGACCGCCTGTTCCACGTCCCGCGCCTGAGCCAGACCGTCCGCGCGCAATTTCGACAGGCGCCGGTGCGTCAGATGGCGGTAGGCGATGCGCGGCAGGCTGAAGGCGTTGAGGATATGCAGCCGCCGGACCTCGGGGGTCATGAGATCGAGGAATGGCAACGCCGAGCGGAACGGCGGCCGGACGCCGATGAAGGCGACCAGGATGGCGTGGGCGACGCCGAGCAGGCCCGGGTGCACAACGCGGATCGCCATGACGTTGGTGGCGTGGCGCGCGAGCAGCTTCTCCGCCACGGTCCCCGACAGGTAGCCGCGGCGGCCGCCACGCACCCGCGTGCCGCACATCACGAAGACGTCCGGACCCGCCGGGATCTTCTCCGCCAGGGTGGCGACAACGGTTCCGCGAACGGGAACGGTTTCCACGTCGACGGCGACATCCTCGGCGCGCCCGTCGCGTTCGACGCTCTCCAATTTGCGTTGAAGCACGGTGTCCGCGACCTCGCCGGTCCGGACATGAACGACGTGAAGCCGCCGGCCGGGCCGGTGCCGGGCCAGGCAGACGGCATACCGCGCCACCCAGTCGGCGTTGATGGACCCATCGTAAGCGAGGTAGAGGGGCATCGACCGTCTCGCGAGAATCGCCGGAAGGAAGATTCTAGCGTTCGCGGCCGACCCCGCCAACGGAAATAGATTCGCGGGGGTCGGCCGAATCGCCGTTTCGGATGTAACCATGGCGATTGCGGTGATTGCGAGTCCGGAACGATAGGTTGAAATTATGGCCATCCGGCGCCTTTTTTAGGCGAAGGCCATGTTTTCGTCACATTTACCGCCAAAAACTAAGGGGAACGGGGAGGCGGAGAACCCAACGGGAGCTACGTCTCGAGTATACGAAATAGTAACATAACGCTGTGCAGTATTATCTCTTGACGATGGCAGCGAATGGAATGCTATTACACGACACTCGATAAGCAGGGATGCCGTATCATTGGTGTCCGCGATGGACCAACAGGCAGGGGAAATACCGGAAGTGCCAAAAACGGAATTTGACTTTGCATTGACGCGCCGCCGACTGCTCGGCTTGGGCGTCGCCGCCGCGGCAGCGATCGGACTGGCTCCAGCGCCCGCGATGGCGCGAGCCTCCGTGACCCGCAAGAAAGTATTGTCCTTCCGCAACGCGCACAGTCGAGAAGCCGTCACTGTGGTGTACTGGGCCAACGGCCGGTACGTGCCGAACGGCCTCAAGCAGATCAGCCGCCTGATGCGCGATCAGCGGACCAATCAAGTGAAGCTCATCGATCCTAGCCTGCTCGATCAGCTCTATGACCTCAAGATGAGGCTCAGCCCCAACGGACATTTCGAAGTGTTCTCCGGGTATCGCTCTCCGGCCAGCAACGCGCGGCTGCGCCGTGTCAGCAGCGGCGTCGCCAAGAACAGCTTTCACATGCGCGGCCAGGCGGTGGACGTGAGGCTATCCGGTGTCGCGACGAGCACGCTGGCGAGGGCCGCGCGCAAAATGGAGTGCGGCGGCGTGGGCTACTACAGCCGCTTCGTTCACTTGGATACGGGCGACGTCCGTACCTGGCACGGCTGATCCGGCGGGACGGGATGCATGCCCGCGGCGTCGCGGGAACGATCGTCAAGCTCCTGATCGCCTCTCTGGTGGTGGGCTTCGTGATGTCCGCCGTCGGAATTACCCCCGCCAGCATCCTCGCCCGTCTGGGCGGAACTTTCCGGAATGCCGTCGACACCGGGGCATCGCTCCTTGCCGGAACGGCCGAATATATCCTGCTCGGCGCCGTTCTGGTGGTGCCCGTCTGGCTGGCCGTGGTTCTCTTCAAGTCACGCGCGAAGTGACGCCGGCGGTCGCGGCGTCCACGATCCCCGCGCGGCGTCGCGCTACAGACGTCGGGCGACGATCGTCTCCACTTCCGCGTCGGTGAGCACGATGGGGTTGGTCTTCATGCTGCCGCCCCGGCATCCCGCCACCACCCGGGCCATGTCCTCCGCGCGCATGCCGTAGTCGCCGAGCCCGGCCAGCGACAACCGCGCGGTCCAGCGCCTGAGCATCTCGACCAGCGCCGTCCGGCCTGGCTCGCGGTCGTCGGTGTTCGTTCCCGCGAGCAGGGCCCCCACCCGGGCGTACTTGTCCAGCGCCGGGCTGTCCGCGTCACGCTCCTGGAGCGCCCGGATATTCACGTCGGTGGCTTCGGCCACCAGCGTTCCGCAGCATAGCCCATGGGGGATGGGAAAGAAGGCGCCGAGCGGCGAGGCGAGGCCGTGCACGGATCCGAGGCCGGTCTGGGCAAGGCAGACCCCCGACAGCAGCGACGCATAAGCCATGCGCGAGCGCCCGGCCCTGGCCGCCGCGCCGTCGCCGCCCTCCCAAGCGGCGAAGAAGCCGTCGCGGAACGCCTCCATTCCCGACCACGCGAGCGCGTCGGTCATGGGATTGGCGCGGATCGACACGTAGGATTCCAGAAGCTGGGTGAAGGCGTCCATGCCGTTGGCCGCCACCACTCCGGGCGGGCAGGTGGCGAGCAGTTCGGGATCGACGATGGCGACCCGCGCCACCAGGGCGTCGTCGCGGAACGACTTCTTGAAACCGTCCGCGCCCCGGCGGCTGAGAACCGCGTTCTTGGTGGCCTCGCTGCCGGTGCCGGCGGTGGTGGGCACGGCGATCAGCGGCACCGAGGGCCCCTCGTAGGGACGTTCGGGACCCACGCCCTCCAGGTGCTCCATCACCGAGCGGCCGTGCGGCAGCAGGCCGGCGATGGCCTTGCCGGCGTCGAGGGCGCTGCCGCCGCCGATGGCGATCACCACGTCGACGTCGCTTTCGCTGAACTCGGCCACCGCCCGGTCCACGACGTCGGGCGAGGGCTCGCCCTCCACATTGATGTCGTACCAGGCCACGTTGCGCTCGGCGAGCCCGTCGAGCACCATCTGCCAATGGGGCGAGGCGCGGAACGAACGGGCGCCGGTGACGATCAGCGCCCGGCGGCCGAAGGCGCGGGCCTCGCCAGCGACGGTCTCGACGGTGCCGGCGCCGAAGACGATGCGCGGCAGGCGGGCGATGGCGAAGGGCTGGATCGGATCCACGGCTCAGACCTTCGGAAACAGGCCGGTGTACGCGATGCCCTTGCGGGGCGCGGCCATCATGTCCTCGACCGCTTCGCGCCACGCCAGGTAATGGGCCGTCTCCTTGTGTTTCGCGGCCTCTCCGGCGCTGACGTACGCTTCGTAGAGGACAAATTTGGCGGGATCGGACGGATCCTGAAGTACGTCGAAACGGCGATTGCCGGGCTCGGCCACGGATCCCTCGTGGTTGGCCTTGGTGGCGGCGATGAAGTCGTCGACCCGGCCGGGCTTGACCTGGACGTGGACAAGGGTGACGTGCATGGCGTTTCTCCCAACAAAACGGAAGGCGGACCGCGGGACGGCGCGCCGAAATCTTGAGCTTTGGTCCGGGGTGGCGTCAAGCGGCGCGTTCGTGTACCAACCCGGGTTCACGCAGGCTCCACATCGGCGTCCGCGCGTCAATGGTCTTTAATGGTTTTTTCGCCGCCACGGCTTCCCACGAGGGGGCTTCCCATGAGGGTCGACGACTTCGACTTCCCGCTTCCGGTCCACGCCATCGCCCAGCGGCCGGTGACGCCGCGCGACGCCGCGCGCCTGCTTGCGGTCGGCGAGGCCCTGGAGGATCGGACGGCGCGGGATCTTCCCGGGCTGCTGCGGCCCGGCGACGTCATGGTGTTCAACGATACCCGGGTGATTCCCACCCGCCTGCGGGGACGGCGCGGCGAAGCGCGGATCGAGGCCACGCTGCACAAGGAGGTGGCGCCGGGCCGCTGGCGCGCGTTCGCCCGGCCCGGGAAGCGGCTGAGGCCCGGCCAGCGCATCGATTTCGACTCGGGACTTTCGGCCGAGGTGGAGGCGAAGGGCGCGGACGGCGAGGTGGTGCTCGCGTTCGACCGCGAGGGGGCCGCGCTGATGGCGGCGCTGGAGGCCCACGGCGCCATGCCGCTTCCGCCCTACATCAAGCGCGACGGCCCGGCCGACGACCGCGACCGCGAGGATTACCAGACAGTTTTCGCGACCCGTCCCGGCGCGGTGGCGGCACCGACGGCCGGGCTCCACTTCACCGAGGCGCTGCTCGCGGCCCTGGATGCCCGGGGCGTGCGGCGGGTGACGGTGACGCTGCACGTGGGCGCGGGCACGTTTCTGCCGGTCAAGACCGAGAGGGTCGAGGATCATGTGATGCACGCGGAATGGGGGACCGTCGACGCGGCGGCGGCGGCGGCGGTGAACGAGGCGCGCGCCGCCGGCGGCCGGCTGGTGGCGGTTGGCACGACGTCGCTGCGGCTGCTGGAGACGGCCGCCGGGGACGACGGCGCGCTCGCCCCGTTCGCGGGAGAAACCGATATCTTCATCACGCCGGGCTATCGCTTCAAGATCGTCGACATGCTGCTCACCAACTTCCACCTCCCGCGGTCGACCCTGTTCATGCTGGTCTGCGCGCTCGCCGGCACCGAACGCATGAAGCGCGCCTACCGGCACGCCATCGAAAGCGGCTACCGGTTCTACTCCTACGGCGACTGCTGCCTGCTCGAGCGGGACGGAACCCAATGACCGGAACGGGTTTCAAGCTGCTGGCCACGGACGGCGCGGCCCGCCTCGGCCAGCTGGAAACCGCCCATGGCGGCGTCGAGACCCCGGCGTTCATGCCCGTGGGCACGGCGGCGACGGTCAAGGCCATGACGCCGGACATGATCGCGTCCACCGGCGCCCGGATCGTCCTCGGCAACACCTATCACCTGATGCTCCGGCCGGGAGCGGAGCGCGTGGAACGGCTGGGCGGGCTGCACCGGTTCATGAACTGGCCCGGGCCGATCCTCACCGACTCCGGCGGTTTTCAGGTGATGTCGCTCGCGAACCTCCGCAAGGTGGACGAGAACGGGGTCCGGTTTCGTTCCCACGTGGACGGCGCCGCCCACACGCTGACCCCCGAACGGTCGGTGGAGATCCAGCGGATGCTCGACGCGGACATCACCATGGCGTTCGACGAATGCACGCCCTTTCCGGCGCCGCGCGACGCCGTCGCCGAGTCCATGCGCCTGTCCATGCGGTGGGCCGGGCGCTCCAAGGCGGCATTCGAGGCGCGGGATGGCTATGGGCTGTTCGGCATCGTGCAAGGCGGCGTTTACGAGGATCTTCGCGCGGAGTCGGTGGCGGCGCTGCTGGATATCGGGTTCGATGGCTACGCGGTGGGCGGCCTCGCGGTGGGCGAGGGGCAGGCCACCATGTTCGAGGTGCTGGAAGCGACGACGCCCAGGCTTCCCGCCGACCGGCCGCGCTACCTCATGGGCGTCGGCAAACCCGCCGACCTGGTGGGCGGCGTGGCGCGCGGCATCGACATGTTCGATTGCGTCTTGCCGACGCGGTCGGGGCGCACCGGCCAGGCGTTTACCCGCTACGGTCCGGTCAACATCCGCAACGCCCGTCACATCGACGATCCGCGCCCCTTGGATGGCACGCTCGACTGTCCGGCCAGCCGCGATTTCAGCCGCGCGTACCTCAATCATCTCGTGCGTTCGGGGGAAATTCTCGGCGCCATGCTGCTCACCTGGCATAATCTGTACTATTATCAGGACCTGATGCGGCGGATGCGGGAGGCCATCGGCGCGGGCCGGTTCCGGGCCTTCGCCGACGAATTCGCGGCGGATCAGGCGCAAGGCGACATCGATCCGCTTTGACCCGAGACAAGGAACGGACGACCATGGCCGAGACCGAGTACGAGAACCTGACGCAACTGGGCGGACGGGGGGAGATTCCCGCCTCCCCCGACGAGGCGGTCCTGGAGACGGTGGCCAACCCGCGCGCGGCCTCGCGCTATCTGGTCCGCTTCACCTGTCCCGAGTTCACGGCGCTATGTCCGGTCACCGGCCAGCCGGATTTCGCCCACATCGTGCTGGACTACGTGCCGGGCGCGCGGTTGATCGAAAGCAAGTCGCTGAAGGTCTACCTGGCCTCGTTCCGCAGTCATGGCGGCTTTCACGAGGATTGCACCCTTGCCATCGCCGAGAAGGTCCAACGGGCCGCCAAGCCGCAATGGCTTCGCATCGGCGGCTACTGGTATCCGCGCGGCGGCATTCCCATCGACGTCTTCTATCAGAGCGGCGAACCGCCCCTCGGCCTGTGGCTCCCGGACCAGGGCGTTCCGGCGTACCGGGGCCGGGGGTGATCGGCGTGAATCGGTGACCGATCCCGAGCGCATCAAGGAGGCCATCCGCGCGAAAGCCCGTGAGCTGGGCTTCGACGAGGTGGGGTTCGCCTCGGCCGATCCCGGCCTCGACGATGCCCGTGATCTGAGGGCCTACCTGGAGGACGGCCGCCACGGCGACATGGCCTGGATGGAAACCAACGCCGATCGCCGCGCCGATCCCCGGACGCTGTGGCCGCGGGCTCGAACCATCGTGTCGGTGGGGCTGAACTACGGTCCCGCCTCGGATCCCATGGCGCCCCTGAGCGAGACCGATCGCGGGGTGGTCAGCGTCTATGCCCAGGGACGGGACTACCACAAGGTGATGAAGACGCGCCTGAAGGCGGCCGGGCGCTGGATGGCCGAAACCTTCGCGTGCGAGGTCAAGGTGTTCGTGGACACCGCCCCGGTGATGGAAAAACCCATCGCCATGCGCGCCGGAACGGGATGGATCGGCAAGCACACCAATCTGGTGTCGCGGCGTTTCGGTTCTTGGCTGTTCCTGGGCGAGGTGTTCACGACCCTGGATCTGCCGGCGGACGCGCCGGAGACGGATCATTGCGGAACCTGCGACCGCTGTCTGCGGGCCTGCCCCACCGGCGCGCTGCCCGAGCCGTACCGGATCGATCCCCGGCGTTGCATCTCGTATCTCACCATCGAACACAAGGGCACCATCGACGAGGACCTGAGGGCCGCCATGGGCAACCGGATCTATGGCTGCGACGATTGCCTGGCGGTCTGTCCGTGGAACAAGTACGCGAGCGAGACGCCGCACGCGGAACTGTCGGCGCGCGCCGACATGGGGGCCGTGCCCCTGGAACGGCTGGCGGGGATGGACGAGATTGCCTTCCGCGACTTCACCGCCGGAACGCCGGTCAAACGCACGGGCCGAGACCGGTTCATCCGCAACGTGATGATCGCGTTGGGAAACAGTCGGCGTTCCCTGTTGGCGCCGCTGGCTCTGGATCAGGCCGAGGACCGCTCGGCCTTGGTGCGTGATGTCGCGAAATGGGCGGTGACTCGCCTTGAGCACCGCCCGTCTCGAAAAGCTCCGGACAAAACGCAATAGGCGCGCCCTTGCCCGGCGACGCGGGGCCGCGTCCTACTTGACGGACAGCGCCCGCGCCATCTGGCTCAGGGCCTCGCGATGGCGATCATCGGGAATTTGCGTAAAATTCCGGGCCAGTTCGAGGCACATGCGTTGCCGCACGCTGAGGTCGCTGTCGCTCTTGTTACCCTCCAGGCCATCGAAAAAGTGGCCGACGGGAACACGCAACACCTGCGAGATCTCGAACAGGCGTCCGGCGGAAATGCGATTGATGCCCCGCTCGTACTTGTGGGCTTGCTGGTATGTGACCCCGATCATCTGGGCCATCTGCTGCTGGCTGAGACCGAGCATGACCCGGCGTTCGCGGATGCGGTTGCCGACATATCGATCCACGTCGGTACCGCGGCTGGTCGTCGTTGGCGCTGTGCTATCTAAGGGCACCATGTCTTCCATTCTCCCTGACACTCGATAGTTGATCCTCGTCCCCGGTTATCGACGTCCCTCTTCCCGGCATGGCCGAGAAACCTTTTTTCCTCCAGAGATAGACCCAGCCTCGGCAATTCGCCTGTACGCTCAAGTTTCTTTTATGACCGGCATTGGCCCCCTGCCAAGCACCGATTTTCCGACAAGCGGTTTGACGTGTCGCTCCATAAAACAACTATCACTGTAGCATCAAATGAACAGATACTACAGCGTTAGATTTATTAAACATAAATAGCTTGTTGTTCCGATTTGGGAGAACACGGGTCGCGGGGCTGGTGCTGGATGAAAGTCGGGGAACGCGGGCGATAATGCCAATAGGGGGCCGATGGAGTGCCGTTTCAGGTCTCGTCTTGACCCTTTGTCAGCGCGTTGAGCTGTTTCTGCATCTTGTTGAGTTGCGCGCGCAATTCCTGGATCTGGTTGCCACGGTTCCGCGCGCGTTCGCCGTTGCCCGTGCCCTTCTGCGCTTCCTGCTCGTCGCTGTAGAACGGGTTGAACATCTTCATGGCCCGCTCGAACATGACCATCTGCTGCTTGCTCATGTCCTCGAACTGGCCGAACGGCATCAGGCCGTCGAATGTTCCATGCAGGTAGTCGCGCATCTGTTCCTGATTGCGGGCGAACGAATGCATGCTCTGTTCCAGGTATGTCGGGATCAAGACCTGAAGGCTGTCGCCATAAAAGCTGATCAAATGGCGCAGGAAGCTCACGGGCAGCATGCTGTGTCCCTTGGCTTCCTCCTCCACGATGATGTGGGTCAGTACCGACCGGGTGATATCTTCGCCCGTCTTGGCGTCATAGACGGCGAACTCCGCCCCCGCCTTGACCAACTGGGCGAGGTAGTCGAGCGTTACGTAGCAACTGGTCGCCGTATTATAGAGACGGCGGTTTGCGTACTTTTTGATCGTGATAGGCGGATGATTGGTGTCCGCCGCCTGTGTCGCTTCCGATTTTTCGTTCATCCCGAACCGCTCGTGTCCCTGACCGGTAAAACTCCCCAGTCAATAGCGCGCATGGATGGAAATGCTGCAATGCAATGTACGCTCAATCACCGGCGCAAACAAGCCGACAATCGCATCCGCGGACGAGTCTTGAGAGAAACTTGGTTCCGGAGTGAGTCGATTTCACCAATGTGGCTTGCGGGAACAGGGCATTTTCCACACAGGATTGAGCCAACGTCAAGGCGCCCAAGCGTGTCTTATCGCCGAAGTTTCCTTGACTCCGTGTCTCCGTGTTCTTACGCCTCAACAAGTCAAGTTCACCTTAGCTAATGCGAGTCAGTCAAACTCACAGATTCTGCAGGGTGGCGCCCAGGGAAAAAAACAGGTTCACGAGGGAGAAAATTTATGGAACTCAAAGAAGTGGTCATGGTGAGCGCCGCGCGCACGGCGATAGGAAGGTTCATGGGAAGTATCAAGGACGTTCAGGCAAGGGATCTGGCGCTCACGGCGGGAAAGGCGGCCATAGAAAGATCTGGCGTGCCAGCTGACAGCATTGATGAAATCACCATGGGCGAGCTCTATACCGCCATGCAAGGATCTTTGCCCGCGCGTCAAGTGGGCATGAGGTTGGGGCTTCCGCACCGGAGTAACGCGGTTTCCGTCAACCAGAACTGCGCTTCCGGAATGAGAGCGTTGGAAATTGCCGCCCATAACATCATGCTGGGCAAGACCGATACCGCTGTGGTGGTGGGGGTCGAGAGCATGACCAACGCGCCCTACCTGATTCCGCAGGCGCGAATGGGCTATCGGATGGGCCCCGGCGCCATCGAGGATCATATGCTGCACGATGGCTTGATCGACGAACTCGTGCCCGGCCATATGGGCCTCACGGCCGAGAATGTGGCCGAGAGGTACGGTATTACCCGCGAGGAGTGCGACGAACTGGCGCTCATGAGCCATACCCGGGCCCGTGAGGCGATCGATGGCGGCCGGTTCCAGCGTGAGGTGGTGCCGGTCGAGTTGCCAAAAAAGAGAGGCAAAAATTTTGTTTTCGATACCGATGAGCACTTGATCCGCGACGCCAGTATGGAGTCGATGAGTGCTTTGCGCCCGGCGTTCAAAAAGGATGGCGTGGTGACCGCCGCCAATGCATCCGGCATCAACGACGGGGCTGCCGCGGTCGTCATAATGTCTGCGGACAAAGCGCGGCAAATGAAGATCAAGCCGTTGATGAAGCTCATTAACGTCTGTCACGAGGGCGTGGATCCAGTGGTGATGGGTCTCGGACCGGCAATGGCCATTCCCAAGTGCTTGAAACAGGCGGGCATGGAGTTTGCCGACGTTGACTATTGGGAGATCAACGAAGCATTTGCCGCCCAGTGGCTCGGTGTCGGTCGGATGCTCGAGGAGGACTTCGATATCACGCTTGACCTGGACAAGGTCAACCGCAACGGCTCGGGTATTGCCTTGGGGCACCCTGTCGGCTGCACCGGACTCCGCATTATCGTCAGTCTGTATTATGAGTTGGAGCGCTCTGACGCCACGGTGGGCGGCGCCTCGCTGTGCGTGGGCGGCGGTCCGGCCATGTGCTCCCTTTGGACCCGCGACGTCTAGTTCGGACTTAACACCAGGGTCGTCGCCGGCGATGCAACGTCGGCGGCGGCCCTCCGTCCGGGCTAACGCACACTCCTAAGTCCGGGTCCGTGTCCGTGGTGGCGTCGGCCGGCCGTACCGCTCATGTTCCTGTTTTGCCGTCGCTCCGAGCAGCGCCGAAAAGCGGGCAGATGGCGCGTCTGCGAGGCGGACTGCAGCCTGAGCAGAACCGCGCGGACGTCCGGTTCATCCACGTCCACGAGCAGACGCTCATACATTTCCACATTCTCGATTTCCGCGCGAACGCCGTCCGCGCACGCGGCGGCCACAGTCAATGGCGGCTCGATCCGATCCGGCCAATTGTCCTCCGGCGCCGCGATGCCATATTTTTCGAACAGCGACAGCAACGCCGCCACATGACGCTCTTCCGATTGGACGATGTTTACGAACGGTCGGATGGGGCCGAAGGCCGCGATCACCGCGTGATATGTGGCGCGCGACTTGTATTCGTCTTGAAGAGCTTCCTCCAAGGCGGAAACGGTTTCGTGGTTCATGTTTCACCTCTCCGTTCTCCGCAGACGCAAAGCGTTGTGGCACGCACAGAGCTTTTTGTGCGGGGGGTGCGGGGCGTTTCTCGTTCGCACCCGCAATAATCCACTGACGCTCATGAATGCGCCTAAATCGTTTCGCTAGGATGTCCCGCGGAAATTCAACAAAAAGGATATCAGAGCCAAGTTCGAGTGTCATTGGCGATCGAGCCTGGAATTGACGTTACGAAGTGTGTATGGTGCGCGCCGCACAATGCCGAAAAACGCTCGATTGTGAGTATCGCAACCGGGGGACTCGGCGAGAATACCAGCGTCCACCGCATTGAGCGCTGCGGCGAGTCAGCTGAAATTTGCTTCTGAGTCGCCAGAGCAGGGTGCCAAGGACGTGGCCGCCTTAGAAATTCATACTTGGGACTTGCATGCTTTGAACAACAGAGACTCGGCCCGAGACAATGTCTATATCGGCCAAAACGATTCAGAGTACGAACTGTATTGATGAGCGAGACATGTGTGGCTCGAGGGTTTTCGCTGTCGAGGCATTGTATCGTCCAACCAACAACGCATCAGAAAAGCCGGGCGTCGTAATCCCGGGTCAGGATAGAGGAGACAAACATGACTGACATTGTCATCGCGGGAGGGGCACGGACCCCCGTCGGAACGTTCAACGGAAAGCTGTCAAGCGTGGCCCCCACCGAACTTGGCGTAGTCGCCGTCCAGGAAGCGTTGAAGCGCGCAAAGACGGATGCCGCCGAGGTGCAGGAAGTGATCATGGGCCTCGTGCTCAGCGGCAACACCGGCGCCGGACCCGCGCGGCAGGTCTGCATCAACGCCGGCATTCCTCACGATACCAGCACCGCCTATGCCATCAACCAATTGTGCGCGTCCGGCATGCGGGCCATCGGCGAGGGCTTCAATTCCATCAAGCTGGGCGACACCGAAGTTGTTGTCGCCGGCGGCATGGAGAGCATGAGCTGGTCGCCGCACGTAGGTAACATGCGGGGCGGCACCAAGATGGGCCCCGTCAAGTTCGAGGACAGCATGCTTCGCGACGGCCTGATCGATCCGTTCGGCCGTTACCACATGGGTAACACCGCCGAAAACGTCGCCAAGAAGTGGCAGATCACCCGCGAGGAGCAGGATCAGTTCGCCGTGGCCTCGCAGAACAAGGCCGAGGCGGCGCAGAAGTCCGGCCGGTTCAAGGATGAAATCACTCCCGTGACCATCAAGGGCCGCAAGGGCGACATCGTCGTCGATACCGACGAGCATCCGACCCATGGCACCACCATGGAGTCCGTCGGCAAGCTGCGTCCGGCCTTCGACAAGGAAGGCACGGTGACCGCCGGCAACGCATCGGGCATCAACGACGGCGCCGCCGCGGTGGTTCTGATGACCGCGGAAAACGCCGCCAAGCGTGGCGTCAAACCGCTTGGCCGTATCGTCTCGTGGGCGACCGCGGGCGTGGATCCGGCGATCATGGGCACCGGCCCGATCCCAGCCAGCCGCAAGGCCCTGGAGAAAGCCGGCTGGACCATCGACGACCTCGACCTGATCGAGGCGAACGAGGCGTTCGCCGCCCAGGCGATCGCGGTCAACCGGGAGATGGGCTGGGACCTCGCCAAGGTGAACGTCAATGGCGGCGCCATTGCGTTGGGGCATCCCATCGGCGCGTCCGGCTGCCGGGTCATCGTCACCCTGCTGCACGAGTTGATCAAGCGCGGCGGCAAGAAGGGCCTGGCGACGGCTTGTGTCGGCGGCGGCATGGGTATCGCCATGTGTATCGAACGCGACTAGTCCCTGATTAACCAGTCGCCGAAATCGACAGAACGGGCCGCCTCTGGCGGCCCGTTTTTTTGCAACTGCGAGAAGATCCTTTATCTCGCGGCCGAAAGCGGCTAAAACCATAGCGAAAATAGCGTTTATGAACACCGTCCAATAACAACACCGGGACGTCATGCGGGTCGGAAGCCGACGCTTCGCGTCAATCCGCACCGGCGCCCTCAGGTTGGGGGATTGAGCATGCAGATCAAGACAGTTGGGATCATTGGCACCGGAACCATGGGACTCGGTATCGCCCATGTTTGTGCCCAGGCCGGCCTCCAGGTCGTGGCGGTCAAGGCGACGCCCGGTAGCACCGATAAGGCACAGGCCACCCTGGAACAGGGCTTCGGCCGCCTTGTGGAACGGGGAAAAATGGATGCGGCGGAGAAGGATGCCATTGTCGGCCGCGTCACCATAACCTCCGATGAATCGGCGGTGGCGGGCTGCGAACTGGTGATCGAGTCGATCATCGAGGAAATCGAAACCAAGAAGGACCTTTTCCGCCGCCTCGAGGGCATCTGTAGCAAGGACGCCTTGCTGACCAGCAACACCTCGACGCTGTCGGTGACCGCGATGATGGCCGTATGCAAGCACCGCACGCGGATTGCCGGCCTCCACTTCTTCAATCCGGCGCCGGTGATGAAGCTGGTCGAGATCATCCACGCGTTCGAGACCTCCAACGAAACGCTCGATACGCTGGACGTCTTCTGCAAGGAAATCGGCAAGGACCCCGTCCTCGTTCAGGACACCACCGGTTTCATCGTCAACCGCTTGCTGACGCCCTACATGCTCAACGCCATCCGTATGCTGGAGCGCGGCACGGGCACCATCGAGAGCATCGACAAAGCCATGAAGCTGGGCGCCGGCCTGCCCATGGGGCCGTTCGAACTTGCCGACTATATCGGCCTCGACGTGGTCGAGGCCATGTCCTCCAACATCTTCACGGACGTTCGAAGCGAGCACCACGCGCCGCCGCATACGCTGACGCGTCTCGTCCAACTCGGCTATCTCGGCCGCAAGACGAAAAGGGGCTTCTACGACTATGCGCAGAAGCCGCCGGTGCAGAACCCGGATTTGGCCCACCCGTTCGCCTGACGTTGGCGTCCGCCGCGTTTCGCGCGGCCACGGTCTGGCCCCCTTGTCCGCCGTCGGTGGACAAGGGGGCTTCGTGTCCCCGCGACAACGACCCGGTCAATGGCATGGGCCGATTGTTCCTTGCGCGGGTCAAGAATGTGTTGGAGCGCGGCGCCATACCGCCTAAACAGGGTGAAATTCACCGGCCCCCGCGTGGGGCGGGGACATGCTGCATTGCGGCATGTAGACAGAGGCATGGAATTTTTGCTAATGAGGTGTCATTAGACGACGATTTACTGCCTCGTATACAGCAACTTCTAGACACCCGGATTTTCGATGGAGCATTTGGACGTCCTTGAAAGCAGGACGATTTATATCCTGCGCGAAGCTTTCAACAAGATCGACAAGCTGGCCATGCTTTGGTCGCTCGGAAAGGATTCCAACGCCATGCTGTGGATGGCGCGGAAGGCCTTCTTCGGTCACGTGCCGTTCCCGCTCGTTCATATCGACACCGGGAAGAAGTTTCCGGAGATGTACGCGTTCCGGGAACGGTACGCCAAGGAGTGGAACCTCGACCTGAAAACGGGAACCTGTCCGCCGGTGGAGGAAATGGATCCGACCCTGCCTCCCGCGGCGCGCTCGGCGGCGCGGAAGACGGCCGGTCTCAACAAGATGCTGGAAAAGGAAAAGTTCACCGGCCTCATCGCCGGTATTCGCCGCGACGAAGAGGGGACGCGCGCCAAGGAGCGCGTGTTCAGCCCGCGCGGCGAACAGAACAAATGGGACTTCCGCGACCAGCCGCCGGAGTTCTGGGACCAGTTCAAGACCGACTTCGCGCCGGACACGCACATCAGGGTCCATCCCATCCTGCAATGGACGGAGATCGACATCTGGCGCTACATCCAGCGCGAGGGGATCCCGATCGTCGACCTGTATTTCTCGAGGAACGGCAAACGGTATCGTTCGCTGGGCGATCAGGACATCACGTTCCCGGTGGACAGCGAGGCGAGCACCCTCGACGAAATCATCGAGGAACTGCAGGAAACCAAGATCGCCGAACGGTCCGGCAGAGCCATGGACCATGAGTCGGAGGATGCCTTCGAGCGCTTGCGCGCCGACGGCTACATGTAGGATTTTCGCCGTGTTTGATCCCGCTGCTCACAGCACGCCCCCGCTGAAAATCGTGATTGTCGGCCATGTCGATCACGGCAAGTCGACGCTGATCGGCCGCTTGTTCCATGACACCGGCTCGCTTCCGGACGGCAAGGCCGAGGCCATTCAGGCCATGTGCGAACGCCGCGGAATGCCGTTCGAGTGGGCATTCCTGATGGATGCCCTGAAGGCGGAGCGCGACCAGGGCATTACCATCGACGTGTCGCAGATCCATTTCAAGACCAAGCATCGGGACTATGTGCTGATCGATGCTCCCGGGCATCGCGAGTTCATCAAGAACATGGTGACCGGCGCCGCTCAGGCCGACGCCGCGGTGCTCGTGGTCGACGGCATGGACGGCATCCAGGAACAGACCCGGCGTCACGCGTATCTTCTTCACCTGCTCGGCATTCAACAGGTGGTGGTCGCGGTCAACAAGATGGACCTGGTGGCGTTCTCCGAGGCGCGGTTCCTTGAGGTCGCCGACGACGTCAAGGCCTATCTCGCCGACCTGGGCATCGATCTTCAGCATACCTTGGTCATTCCGGTTTCGTCTCGGGACGGCGACGGAATCGTCCGCCTCTCCGGCCGCATGCGATGGTACGAGGGCGCCACGTTGACCGAGGCGCTGGACACGCTTCAGCCGCCGGTTACGTCCGAGCAGCTTCCGCTGCGGTTCCCGATACAGGATGTCTACAAGTTCGACCAACGGCGGATTCTGGCCGGCCGGATCGAAAGCGGACATCTCAACGTGGGAGATACCCTGCTGTTCTCTCCGTCCAACAAGACCGCCCGGGTGATGAGCATCGAAGCCTGGAACGTGAAGGATCCCATCGTCGCCGTGCGCGCGGGGCAGTCGGTCGGAGTTACCCTGGACGAGCAGTTGTTCATCGAACGGGGCGAGATGGCGAGCATGGTCACCAACGCGCCCATGCTCTCCAACGTCTTTCGCGGGCGGGTTTTCTGGCTCGGGCCGCAAACCCCTCGCTCCCGGCAGGCGCTACAAGATGAAGCTCTGCACCGCCGAATACATGGTCGAGGTCGAGAAGATCGAGCGCGTCATTGACGTGAGCGATCTCGGCACCGCCAAGGGCACCGAGGTCGAGCGCAACGCGGTTGGCGAAGTGGTCCTGCGCACGCGCGGGCTGATGCCGGTGGATCCCGTTCGACGTCAACATGGTCACGGGCCGGTTCGTGCTGATCGAGGATTTCGAGATCGTCGGCGGCGGCTTGATCAACATGGACGATTACGCGGATCAGCGGCCGGGCCAGACCATCAAGTCCACCAACATCACCCGGGTCGAGCACCGGGTGCCCATGGAAGAGCGCTGGAAGGCCAACGGGCATACCGGCGGCATCCTGTGGATGACCGGGCTCTCGGGCTCGGGGAAGTCGACCCTCGCGTTCTCGCTGGAGCAGTACCTCTTCCGTCTCGGCTATCAGGTTTACGTTCTCGACGGCGATAACATCCGCCACGGGCTGTGCGCCGACCTGGGGTTCTCGCCGGAGGATCGCGTGGAGAACATCCGCCGCGTGGGCCAGGCGGCGGCGCTTTTCGCGCGCGCCGGGGTTCTGGTGTTGACGGCGTTCATTTCCCCCTATCGCGCGGACCGCGACCGGGTGCGGGCACTTGCTTCCGATATTTTCCATGAAATCCACGTTGACGCCGATCTTTCCACCTGCGAGCAACGGGATCCCAAGGGCCTGTACGCGAAGGCGCGAAGGGGCGAAATCGCCGATTTCACCGGGGTCTCGGCGCCCTACGAACCGCCGGTGACGCCCGAGTTGCATTTGGACACGACCAACCACTCGGTGGAAGAGAGCGTCGCCATCCTTGCCGAATATGTTTCGAAGAAGTTTGCCCTGACCTCTCGCTAAGGAGCGGCCGATGGATGCGACAGTCTACCCGGTAATCCTATCCGGCGGGGTCGGTAAACGTCTGTGGCCCATGTCGAGGGCGTTGTGGCCCAAGCAGCTTCTTCCGCTGGTGTCGGAAAAAAGCATGCTTCAGGAAACCGTCGCTCGGGTGACCGGGCCGAACTTCGCCGCGCCGCTGATCGTCTGCAACGACGAACATCGTTTCATGATCGCGGAGCAGATGCGCGAGATCGGTACCAAGCCGGAGGCGATCGTTCTCGAGCCCATCGGCCGGAATACGGCGCCGGCGGTGATCGTCGCGGCGTTGCTGCTGGCCGCCCGGGACGCGAACGCGGTCATGCTGGTGCTGCCCTCCGATCACGTGATCCGGGATCTGGGCGGGTTCAATGCCGCGATCCTGACGGCGGTCAAAGCCTCTCGCCAAGGTGCCCTGGTGACCTTCGGGATCATGCCCACCGCTCCCGAAACCGGCTATGGATACATCCATCGTGGCCGGCCGTACGACGGTATCGACGGCTGCTATCATATCGAGCGTTTCGTCGAGAAGCCCGATGCAAAGACAGCGGAAGCGTACCTGTCCAGCGGCGAATACGCATGGAACAGCGGTATGTTCGTCCTGCCGGTGTCGGCGTTTCTCGAAGAGGCGACGCGGCTCAAGCCGGAAATGGTGGACCTCTGCGGCCGGGCCATAAAGAGGGCGTCGAGCGACCTGGACTTTCTCCGCCTCGATCACGACGCGTTCGCCGGTATCGAAGCCATATCCATCGACTATGCGATCATGGAGCAGACCGAAAAGGGCGCCATGGTTCCGGCGGACATCGGCTGGAACGACGTGGGCTCGTGGTCGGCCCTTTGGGACATCAGCGAACATGATGACAGCGACAACGTCATCCACGGCGATGTTGTTACCAAGGATAGCCGCAACTGCTACCTTCGAAGCGAAGGAAAACTGATCGCCGCGGTCGGTGTCGAGGACCTGATCGTCGTCGGCACCGACGACGCCGTGCTGGTCGTGTCCAAGGATCATGCCCAGGACGTCAAGGACATCGTCGAACAGGTGGAGCGGGCGCACCGCAGCGAGCATTACGTTCATACCCGCGTATTCCGGCCCTGGGGCTGGTACAAGTCCATCAACGAGGGCAGTCGTTTCCAGGTCAAGGAAATCCTCGTCAATCCCGGCCACCGGCTGAGCTATCAGATGCATCATCATCGCGCCGAGCACTGGATCGTGGTTTCGGGCACCGCCAAGGTCGCCCGCGGAAACGAGACCTTTTACATCACCGAGGACCAGTCCACCTACATCCCGCACAACACCCGGCATTCGCTGGAAAATCCCGGCAAGATTCCGCTCAGGATGATCGAGGTTCAGTCTGGCGCGTACGTCGGCGAGGACGATATCGTCCGTTTCGAGGACAGCTACGGTCGCGCCAGCGGGAACGGCCCGGCCGGCAAGTAGCGCTCGCCCGTCGGCGGGCGCCCAACGGCGTTCACGGGATGGGCGTTGGCGTCAGGCCGGGTCGCGCGGGACCGTCGCTTGCATGGACGGCCGGCGCGCGAAGGTTTCGTACCAACGGGCGAGGGACGGGCGCTTGGCCGACCAGTGGTCGTCCGGACAGCGGAACTCCAGCCATCCGAGCGCGCAGCCGACGGCGATGTGTCCGATGGTGATGGGACCGGAGAGTGTTTCGGTTTCGTCCTCCAGGGCATCGAGGCCGCGTTCGACGGCGGCCGCCTGACGGGCGATCCACGCCGGCGATTGCTCGGTTTCGGGACGCCGGCCCTCCAGCAGCCGCAAGACCCCGGCATCGAGGATTCCGTCGCCCAGCGCCTGCAGCCGCAACGCCGTCCACCGGGCGCCACCCGGCGGCGGAAACAGTTTCCGGCCGTCGTGCAGGCTGTCCAAATACTCGCAGATTACCGGTGAATCGTAGAGCGTCTCGCCGCCCTCGGTAATCAGTGCCGGCACCTTGCCCAGCGGATTGTCCTTGGCGATGTCGGTGGTCGGGAGGAAAACGTTGGTGGGGATCCGCTCGATACGGTCGTCCAATCCGGTTTCCAACGCCGTCACGGAGACCTTGCGGACGTAGGGAGAGGTCGGCGAGTAGCGAAGTTTCATGGCGCTCATCGGAAAACGTCCTTTTGCCTGCGAATTTCGGCGAACACCGCGACCGGATCGCCGCCGGGCAGGCCCGCCGCGCGCTTGAGGTCCTCGGTGTCGGCGCGCAGGAACGGGTTGGTCGCCCGCTCCTCGGCCAGGGTGGAGGGAACCGTGGGCTTGTTGTGGGCGCGCAGCTCCCGGATCCGCTCGGCGCGTTCCCGCAAGGCCCAGTTTTCGGGGTCGACACTCAACGCAAAGGCCGCGTTGGACTGGGTGTATTCATGGGCGCAGTATACCCGCGTCCCGTCCGGCAGATCGCGCAATTTTCCCAGGCTCGACCACATCTGCGCGGCGGTTCCCTCGAACAGGCGGCCGCAGCCGAGCGCGAACAACGTATCGCCGCAAAACAGCGCCGAGGACCCCTCGAACCAGTAGGCGATATGGCCAAGCGTGTGGCCGTAGACTTCGAGAACCCGGGCCCTTTGCGCCCCGAGAGCCACCTCGTCGCCCTCCGCGACGCCCACGTCCAGCCCGGGGATCCGCCGGGCGTCGGCGCGGTTGCCCACGATGGTGCAGCCGGTGGCCCGTTTCAGTTCCAGATTGCCGCCCACGTGATCGTGGTGGTGATGGGTGTTGAAAATGTGGGTCAGCGTCCACCCGAGGCGATCCAGCGCGATGAGGACAGGGTCGGCGATGGCCGGATCGATCACGGCGGTGTCTTCCGTTTCCGGATCGCGGATCAGATAGACATAGTTGTCCGACAGGACGGGAATCTGATGGATTTGAAGCGGATGCATGACGGTCACGATCTCAAGACATTTAGGGCAGGAACACTCCGACAGCAACACTACCACCCCATCCGGCGATTACGCTACACTTCGGCGCCATGTGGACCGATGCCATCGATCTGAGGGATTTTTACGACTCCGTGCTTGGACGGGTGGCCCGGCGGATGATCGGCCGCCGCGTCCGCGAGCTGTGGCCCGACGTTCGCGGTTTGAGCGTCATGGGGTTGGGTTACGCGACGCCGTTCCTCGGCGTCTTCCGCTCGGAGGCGCAACGGGTGCTCGCGGTGATGCCGGCGGGACAGGGCGTGGTGCACTGGCCGCGCAACGGCCGCGGCCTGACCGCCCTCGCCGACGAGACGTCCCTGCCGTTCGCCGACCGGTCCATCGACCGGGTTCTTCTGGTGCATGCCCTCGAATCCACGGAGCAGACGCGGCCGATGATGCGGGAAGTGTGGCGCGTGCTCGCCGACGGCGGGCGGCTTCTGGTGGTGACGTCGAACCGGCGCGGGGTGTGGTCCCGGTTCGAGCGGACGCCGTTCGGTCATGGCCGCCCCTACTCGCCAGGCCAGCTATCCCGGGGCCTGCGCGAAACCATGTTCGCGCCCTATCAGACCGCGACGGCCCTCTATGTTCCGCCGTTCCATTCGCGCATGATCCTGTCGTCGGCGGCGGCCTGGGAAAATATCGGCCAGCGATGGTTCTCCGGGTTCGCGGGGGTCGCCATGGTCGAGGCCACCAAACAGATTTACGGCGGCCAGGTGGTTTTCTCCGATGCCACGAACAAAGCCTATGCCACCATCGCCACCCGTTGAGGAAAACGGCGGGAGCCGGCGTCTTGAAATCCGCTCGGAGGCGCCAAACATTCTGGAAGACGACGGCCGCTCCATTGACGCAACAAAATCATAGTTTTATGGATTGGGGGCCGGTGCGAACCGGGGCGATGATCGGGAGGGAGCGGATGAAACGAACTTTTCTGGCGGGCGCCATTGCCCTCGCGACGATGGCCGCGGGTAACGGCGCCGGCGCCATCGAACCAAGCGACTTCACGCTTCTGACGACGGAAAACCTGTATCGGGTTTGCTCGGTTCCCCCATCGGACGCGCTTTTCGGCGAGGGACGGCAGGCCTGTTACGGTTTTATATTCGGCGCGGGCCTTTTCTACTACGAGGTCGTCAAGGCTGGGAAGGCGAGGACCGTCGTCTGCCCGGACGGCAAGATCGACCGGGAAGCGGTGCGGGTGGCCTTCGTCGCGTGGGCCGAGAACAATCGCGAGAGAATGAGTGAAAGCCCTATCGAAGGGTTGCTTCGTTCGGCCGCGTCGCGCTGGCCGTGCGCCGAGTAACCGCGTTGGACCGGGGCGGGCGCGGAGATTCGCCGTTTTGAGTTGAGAGGAACACTGAAAATGACTTTCATCATAGCGAGCCGGAAAAACCTTGTTGCCGCGCTGGTCCTGGGTGCCGGGATCATGCTGTCGGCCTGTTCGAGCAGTACGTTCCAGGGCGCCGCCGTCGGTGCCGCGGCCGGCGCGACCTCGGGGCTGTTCACCGGGGACGTGGGCCGGGGCGCGGCCATCGGCGCCGCGTCGGGCGCCGCCGGCGGATTTGTCGCCGGACTGTTTTGATCCAAAAGGAGATCACGATGGCGAGGATCCGGTCGATGGCGCGTCGCGCGATGATCTGTTCCTATTGTCTGTTTTATGTCCTGGCGGTGCTGGCCGTCGCGTTCTCGTGGAACGCGGCGCCCGTGAGCGCCGAGCCCGGTCTGTATGGAGGGACGTGGCGCGCGGTCGAGATCGGCGGGAGCGCCGTCGCGGGCAAGGCGCCGCTGACCCTCGGCATCGAGCCAAACGGGAACGTATCGGGCTCCGGAGGCTGTAACCGGTTCACTGGGACGGTGACCATCGACGGCAACGCCATGACCTTTCCGCCGTTTGCCGCCACCCGGAAGATGTGTGTTCCGGAGGTGATGGACCCGGAGCAGGAATTCCTCGGGGCGCTCGCGGCCGTGGCCTCCTACAGGCTGGACGGCCCGCACCTGATCCTGGATGACGCCTACGGGCAGCAAAGGGTCAAACTGATCCGGTCGAAGTAACCCGCGCCGCGCGTTTCGCGAGTTCCCGGACGGACGGCCCGTGACAAGGGAGCGAGCGACATGACCACCGCCACCCGATCCGTGGAATTAGCGGCCCGCTTCGTCGAACTGCACGATCGCCCCGGCGCGTTCGTCATTCCAAATCCCTGGGACGTGGGAACGGCGCGCGTCCTTCACGGCCTCGGGTTCGAGGCGCTGGCCACCACCAGCGCCGGATTGGCGTTCTCGCTCGGACGGCCGGATGGCGTGGGCGCGGTCACCCGAGAGGAGGCGATCGCCCACGCGCGGACCCTGGTCGAGGCGGTTCCCCTGCCCATCAGCGCCGATCTCGAGAACGGCTTCGGCGACGATCCCGCCACGGTGGCGGAGACGGTCCGGATGGCCGCCGACGCCGGACTTGCCGGCTGCTCCATCGAGGACGCGACGGGGCGGGCGTCTCCGCCCATTTACGAGTTCACCCAGGCCGTGGAGCGCGTGGCCGCCGCCGTGGAAGCGGCGCGATCCGCCGGCCGGCCGTTCACACTGACCGCGCGGGCCGAGAATTTTCTCCACGGCCGTCCGGATCTCGACGATACCATCGCCCGGCTGCGGGCGTTCGAGAAGGCGGGCGCCGACGTGCTGTTTGCCCCCGGCCTCGCGGACATGGCCGCGATCCGGGAAGTGTGCGCGGCGATGAGCCGTCCGGTGAACGTGGTGATGGGGCTCGCCGGAGCGGCCTTCTCGGTGGGCGAACTCGCCGCCGCCGGCGTCAAGCGGGTGAGCCTGGGCTCGTCGCTGTCGCGGGCGGCGCTCGGCGCGTTCCTCCGGGCGGCCCGGGAGATCCGGGAGACCGGAACCTTCGGATTCGCGGCGGACGCGGTGCCGTTCAGCGAGATCCAGTCGTTGATGGGTGGCCCCGGGCCGTCCTGAAATCGCGCCATTGTGCAACCGGGGACATGGGGGGTGGGGGGGGGTAAAAGCGTTTTTGCAAAAACAACCCCATGCACAGTAGACTTTCAGTCGTGAAGAGCTCGACGAGGCGCCATATTCCGTTTGTTCCGGACCGCTCCAAGGTCCGGCGAACGTGGCGCCGGCGGCGTCCGTGCCCGGCGCCGAGAGGCATCGCCCGTGACCGTTGACATGAAAGGTGCAATGCGATGAAGCGCTACATCATCGAACGAGACATTCCGGGCGCTGGCGAAATGTCGATGTCGGACTTGCGGGCGACCGCGAAAAAATCCAACGACGTCCTCGCGGATCTGGCGCCACGGGTGCAATGGCAGGAGAGCTTCATTGCCGGGGACAAGATCTTCTGCATCTATCTGGCCGAGGACTCGTCGGCTATCGAGGAACATTCCCGGCTGACCGGCATTCCGTTTACCACGATCACCGAGGTCCGGCGCGTGATCGATCCGACGATCGGCCACGCACGAAGATAGGGGCTGTTCAGAGCAGCGTCAGCTCCCGCGCCACCGGAACCGCCTCCCGAATGTTGGTCAGCCATGGGCTCGTTGCCTCGGCCCTGGCCAGCGCATCCTCGATCTGTTCGGGTGACGCGTTCGACTTGACCGTAACCGCGCAGACGATGCCCGAGTAACCTGGAGACACTGAATCGACGCCGAGAAAGCCGCGCATATCGATGCTGCCGGTGACCTCAACCTCTATGAGTTCGGTCTCGATCCCGTGTTCCGCGAAAGCGATGGCGTATCCCTGCGCAAGGCAGACGCCCAGCGACGCGCGGCCGGCAAATCCGGGGTCCGGCCCCCGGTTGTCCCCGCCCATGGACTCGGGTTGGTCGAACAGAAGGCGCCATTGGCCTTGCTCGGCCTCGCAGGCCAGACCGTCGCGCAGGGTGATTTTCGTGGACGAGCCGCCCCGCGCGGCGTCCGGACGTTTGCCGTAAATCTTGCGAAGGTGCTCGATCGCGTTCCGGATCTTCTGTTGCGCAGTCATGGCCCCATACTCTCAGCTCAAGCCGGCAAAAGCCCCTTTTCGCTCAACAACCGAATACCCTTGCGCCCCAGCAGAGCCAGCATGTCCCCGCCCCTCAGACCCGGGCGTATTCTGAGGGCGTCGGCGATGGCTTGGCGCGCCTCCACGTCACGGCCGAGGTCGGCCGCGATCATCGCCAGTACCGCGCGAGCGATGTAGGTCTTGTCGTCCCGCCGGCAGGCGAGCCGCGCCTCTTCCAGCGCCTCCTCGCAGCGGCGGAGCCGGAACAGGGCATAGGCAAGGTTCGCGCCCCAGTAGGCCAACCGGTTGTCGAGCGGCGACAGGCGTATGCCGTGACGCAGCAGGTCGACGCCTTTGCGCGCCTTGCCCGCGCGGATCATCGCCACGCCCAGCGCTACCCAGGCCTGCGCGTTGCTGGGGTCGCCCTCGATGGCGCGTTCGAGGATGCCCATCCCACGCGACAGATGTCCCACGTCGCAGAGCGCGCATCCCACGTAGCCGAGGACGGTGGAGTTGTAGGCATCGAGCTCCATGGCCCTTTCCGCGCTCTCGACGGCGACGTGTTCCGCCGCGTCTCCTTCCGGCGACAGATCGAAAAGGTGACCGAGAGCGGTCAGGAGCGAGAGGTACGCGTGCGCCAGTGCAAAATCCGGGTCGATCCTGATTGCTTCCCTGAGCAGGGCCGCCCCACCTTCGAAGGTTTCCCGATGCCAGCCGCGCAGCGACAGGAGGCCGTTGGCCTCGCGGTAAAGTTCCCACGCATCGCGGTTGGCCAACGGGTGACGGGCGATGTGTCGGATTTCGGCGCGAGCCAACGCGGGCTCCAGGCGGGCGACGATGCCCTGGGTGATCTCGTCCTGGATATCCATGGCGGCGTCGGCGGCGCAATCGAAGCGATCCGCCCAGAGGTGTTTTCCGTCCGTCGTGTCGATGAGCTGTACCGTCAAGCGCAGCTTGCTTCCCGCCGAACGCAGGCTGCCTTCCACGACGTAGCGGACGCCGAGGGTCTTGCCCACTTCGCGGGCGTCCGGCATCTGGCCCTTGTAAGCGAACGTGGACGTGCGCGCGATCACGAAAAAGCCGGGGACGCGGGCCAGAAGGGTGATGATGTCCTCCGTGAGACCGTCGGCGAGAAACTCGAGATCCGGATCCCGTGACATGTTGGTCAGCGGCAGCACCGCGATGGACGGCAGCGCCGGGCTCGGCGTGCCGCCTTGCGGATGGGCGGCGCCCTTCGCCTCGCGTTCCCTCATGCCGATCAACCGCTCCACCGGATCGGCGGCGCGCTGGCGCCAGCTCCAAGCGGAGATGGGGCGCGAGATGTTCTTCACTTGCCGCGGCCCAAGGTCCTCGAAAGGTTCGTCGAGTTGTCCGCGTATCTGTTCATGGGCGGCGGCGGATATGCAAACACCCCCGGGTTCGGCGAGTTGTTCCAGACGCGCGGCGATATTGACCCCGTCGCCATAGATATCTCCGCCGCTGAGGATGATGTCGCCCACGTTGATGCCGATGCGCAGGCGGAGCGGCTCGGCGCTGGCGGCCGCCCGTTCGGAGGCGGCGAGTGCTTTTTGAATCTCGACGCCGGCCGAAACGGCGTCCAGGACGCTCGCGAACACGACCAGGGCTCCGTCCCCCATCAGCTTGACGATGCGTCCCCGGTGAGCGGAGACCGTCGGCGCGAAAATCTTGGTGCGCAAGGCCCCAAGACGGGCGAGAGTACCTTTCTCGTCGCGTTCCATCAATCCGCTGTAGCCCACCACGTCGGCGGCCAATATCGCAGCGAGGCGCCGCTCCATTCGTGTCCTCCCTGGGTGGCGAGGATAGGGAAGAATTCACCGCGGGTCCATCGATGTAACCGTGAGGGCGTGGACGCGCGGCGCCAACGCGCCCCATCCGTCAGCGCCCCCGGTTCAACGGATCATTCGGTGAAGTAGGTTTCGAGGTCGACGATTTCCATTCGGTTCGTTCCCTCGTGCCGGCCGTCGTGCCAGCGGTGAGTCACCACCGCCACGCCTTCCAGCAGGCCGTTGTCGCGGATCCAGGTGCCGGCCGCCTTCACCCAGTTTTGGACGTCTCCGTTCAGGGCCACGGGGTAGACGCCGTAGCAGAAGCACAGCCGCTGGCAGGTGTCCGGATTGGGGCTGAACGCCACGATCCACCTGGGGAGCCGGAACGCGGAGATCAGCCTGGAAATCTTTCCCGAATTGGTGGGCGCGATGACCAGTCGGGCGTGCAGCCGGGTGACCGCCGCCGCCACGTCCAGGGCGATCACGTCGATCACCTGCTCCGGATCGTCATGCAGCACGCCATGAAATGCCCGCGCGGTGAACGGCAGGGCGGTGCGGTGAATCCGGGTCTCCCGGTCACTCTCCGTGGCATGGGCGATGCTCGCCAGCATGCGCACCGCGTCCACCGGATACTGGCCCATGGCGGACTCCTCGGACAACATCACGCAGTCGGTGCCGTCGAGGATGGCGTTGGCCACGTCGGTGGACTCGGCGCGGGTCGGCCGCGGATTGTCGACCATGGATTCCAGCATCTGGGTCGCCGTGATCACCGGTATCCGGGCGTGGTTGGCGCTCTCGATCAGGCGCTTCTGCACGATGGCGATGGATTCGATGGGCGTCTCCACCCCGAGGTCGCCCCGCGCGACCATGATGCCGTCGACAACGCGGAGAATGTCGTCGATGCGGTCCACGGCGATGGCGCGTTCGATCTTGGCGACGATAAACGGATTTCCGCCGGCGGCCTTGGCGGCCGCGCGGACCTCCTCGATGTCCTCCGGGCGTTGGACGAACGAAACGCTCACCGCGTCCACTCCCTGGCCGACCGCGAAATTCAGAAGCTCGCGGTCGCGATCGGTGAACGCGCTGATGCCCAGTTCCTGGCCGGGCACGTTGATGCCCTTGTGCGACATCAGGACGCCCCCCACGTCAACGCGGCATCGGATATCGCTCTCGCCGACCTCCTCCACGGTCAGGTGCAGGAAACCGTCATTGAGGAAGATGGTATCGCCCGTCTTGACCAGCCGGGGCAGCTCCGAGAACTGAATGGGCAGGTGATTGTCGCGGTTATCGCGCGGGCCGGACGAGAGCACGACCGTCGCGCCGTTATCGAGGGTGACCTGACCGCCGGCGATCTCGCCCATGCGCATTTTCGGGCCGGGCAGGTCGGCCAGGATCGCGACACGGGTGTTCTCGGCTCGGGCGGCGTCCCGGATCAGGCGGATGCTCTCGCCGTGGCTCTCGAAATCCCCGTGCGCGAAGTTCAGCCGGCAGACGTTCATGCCCGCCCGGATCATCTGCGTCAGCGTCTCCAGGGACGCCGACGCCGGACCGATGGTGCAGACAATCTTGGTCTTGTGAGAGGGAAGCGTCATCGGTGTGTATCTTCCTGTCGGTTCGGTCAACAGCGGCAGCCCGATTTGCCATCGGTTTGCACCGGCGGGCAGGGAACCGAGCCATACGAGCAGAACACGCAGCAATCCCCCGGTTTCGGTTTGAGAACCCTGCCGCAGCCGGCGCAATCGTAGAAAAATTGGCACGCGTCCGTGGGCATGGTCTCGGTTTCCCGGTGACCGCACGCGGGGCAGGTAATGGTCGACTCGCGATCGATCATGCTCGTTGCCTTTTCATCGACCCATCCTCTTTAAGCCAATACCGGCGGCGAGGGTAGGGGACGAGTCAGAACGAAGACCCAGGCGTGTCGAGAAACGCCAATTCCTCGGCGGTCGATTGCCGGCCGAGGATCTCGTTTCGGTGGGGAAACCGGCCAAAACGATCGATGATGGCCTTGTGGCGCTCGGCGAAGTCCAGGGTCTCCGGGGTGCCGAGCGTGGCGAACAGCCCGACGGACCTCGCCTGCGCGGCGGTGTTTTCGGCGTGCTGGAAGGGCATGTAGAGAAACATCCGCCGCCCGGGCTCGAGTTGGCTGCCGAACCCTTGGTTGATAGCGCGCTCCGCGATGGCGAGCGCCGCGTCGTCGGTCGCGAAGGCGCGCGGATCGTCGCGGAACATGTTGCGGGGAAACTGATCGAGGACGATGACGGCGGCCAGGCATCCGTCGGCGGTTTCCAGCCATTCCGGCGGCACCGTGCAAGCGAGCCGGTCGTGTAGGTCACCGAACCGGTCGCGGCACAGGGCGTCCACGGCCGCGTCCCGCTCGAACCACCGGGAGGGCGGGAGCTCCTTGAACCAGAACGCCAGAACGGCGGCAATCTCCGGGTCCGGTGTTGTCATTTTATCCTATCGCGGGGGCTCTTTCCCCCGCGACGCAAACGTTGCGCGACCGAAATTCTGTTTGACTTTTCATGGCCGGCGGCAAACCTAGTTGTATACATGAGGGACATATGACTTATCCGCTCGCGGACCGAACGTCCCACGAGATACAAGCCGTCGCACGAGGGTAGTGATGAATACGGGGCCAGACAAGGCGGACGAAGCCGGTTCGCCGCCGACTGCCGGGAAGAGAGAAAAAAAGCAACGCTATTGGCTGCGCTGGACCATTTTCGGCATCGTCTGTTTCCTCGCGGTGCTCGCCGTGGTGCTGTCCGTGGTCCCGAAGTACGCGGGACGGTACCTGATGGAAAACGAACTGGCGAAAATCGGCATCGAGACCACCGGCTCGGAAACCATTTACGTGAACCTCTGGCGCGGCGAGATGCGGATGGGGCCGGTAGAGTTCTGGTCCGAAGGCGCGGAGCGGGGCCAGATCGGGATGGTCGGCGCGGAACTCAGCCTGGCCACCTTGTTGAAGAAGCGCGCCCTCATCGAGACGTTCATCATCGAGGAGGTCGACCTGATCATCGAGAAACGGGATCAAGGCATCTTCGTGAACGGTGTCTCACTCCGCCAATTCATGACCGCCGAGGCCGACACCGAAGCCAAGGTCGAGGAGGAGGTGGAGAAGGAAGCGAAATCGGGCTGGGGCGCCGGTATCGACGAGTTCGAGTTCCGAAACAGCAAAATGATATTGAGGAATTTTATCGAGAACGACGATCTCGAAATCGACATCGAGCGTCTGGCCGTGACCCTTTTTCATACCTGGGATCCGGACCAGCCTGGCGTCGTTCTGCTTCGCGGGGCCATCTCGGGCGCGCCGCTGACCCTCGATGCCGTGCTGCGGCCGTTCGCCGAGGACATTCAGTTCCGGTTCACCGTGAGCTTGGAAAACGTGACGATGGCGGATGCGTTGAACTATGGGCGTATCGCGCTCATCATCGACCGGGACCTGTTCGTGAAGCGCGAGGGCACCGGGTCGACGAAGCTGGCCTTCGCGGGGGTCGTTCAGAGTGACGGCGGCATCAACATGAACGGCGAACAGACCGTCACCATCGACGGTCTGCACCTCGTAACCCCCGAAGGCGTCTCCATCGAGGTCGAGCGCGCCGAGATCGAACTGTTGAGTTCGGAGGATTACACGCCCGATGGACGGATCGAAGTCGCGGGGAAATGGGAAAGTAAAGTCAGTGGACTGAAATTCGATACCCCGGACGGGCAATCGGTGGCGTTGGCGGCGGTCAAGACGGAAATGAACAGCTTTTTCTTCGAGCTGAACGCCGACAAGAGCATTCATGCCTTCATCCCGCATCAATCGCGCATTGAGGGATTGACCGCGCGACCCGATCCGAACACGACCGTGACCCTCGGGGCGGGGACCTTCGGGCTCGAAAAATTCACCTTCGATCAAACACCGGAAGGCGCCATCGAGGCGGGCGGCGCGATCAGGACGACGATGGAACAGTTGGGTTCCAGCGCGGGACCCGATACGCAAATCGGCGCGGGGTCCGTCGCGGCCGACGTCACGGAGCTTGCCGTCAAACGCGATCTCGATGGCAATCTGACAGTGACCGCGATTCCCACGGTCGAGGTCTCCTCGGTCGAACTGAAGGGGGCCACGCCGCTGACGGTGGATCGGGTCTCGCTCAAGCTGTCGCCCTTTGCCGCCGACGTGGCGGGAGAAACCACGTCCGTGCGGACGACGGGTTCCGCCAACGTTTCGTCGATCAAGCTGACGGCCCCGGGAGCGGAAGGGCAGCCGGGTACGGACGCAACCGTTCAAACCGTCCGCGTCGACATGCGGAACTTCAATGCCGTCGTGACCGGCGGCGACATCAAGTTGGACGGCGGGATCGACTCGGACATTTCCGGGTTGGCCGCCAGCATTCCGGGGGACGGCGGCGCCATGACCGTCGCGGCGGATCAGCTGCGGACATCATTTACACCATTGAACGCCCGGGTTTCGGGCGGCGACGTCAAGGTGGGCGGCGCGATTGGCTCGGAAATCGCCGGGTTGGCCGTGAGCATGCCGCAGCCCGGCGGGGCGATGACCGTCGCGGCGGACGCGGTGCGGTCATCGTTTCCGACCTTGGACGCCCAGGTGTCGGGGGGCGCCACGTCCGTCAATCTGACCGGAAACACCAAAGTGGCGGGGTTCGAGACGCGTATTCCGTCGGCCAAGGGAAGCCCGGCGATCACCGTCGGGCTGGGCTCGCTGGATCTCGCGATGAAGGAGATCGCGGCGTCGCTTGCCGGCGGCGCGCCGAAGTGGACGGTGGCCGCCGACGTCTCGGTGACGGGGGTGGACACCGAACTCAAGACGGCGCAATCGTCGAGCACCGTCAATGTCGGATCCGTCCGCGTGAGCGGCGTCAAGACCGATCAGGCCCTGGCGGTCGCCATCGGCGAGATCGTGGTGGCCGGCCTGGACGCCGATCTCGTGGACAAGGACCTCAAGGCGTTCGGCGGCGGCGAGGAAAAAGGCTCGTCCAAGGACAGCGCGGCCGAGGAGACGGCGACGACGGTACGGCTCGGCCGATCTGGCAGTGGGAAATAAGTCGGTCGTCAAATTCACCGACACGTCGGTCGATCCGCCGGTGATCGTGGTGGTTGGCCTGGACGACGTCGAAGTCAAGAACATCGATACCGGCGATCCCGCCAAGCGCACGGACCTCAAACTCAAGGCGACAATCAACGAGTCGTCGAGCCTGGGCGTGACGGGATGGGCGACGCCGCTCAAGCCCACGCCGGATTTCAGTCTCAACGTCGATCTCAAGGCGCTGCCGCTGCCGGCCTACTCGTCCTATGTGTCCAACGCGATCGGCTGGCATCTGGACGGGGGCGAATTGAGCACCACCGTAAACGCGACGGCCCAGCGGAACGCGCTGGACGGACAGGTCGGCGTGGCCGTGGACAATCTGTTCCTGAATCCGGTGAGCGCCGCGGAACAGGAAAAGCTCGAAAAACAGATCGGCGTTCCGGTTCAGTTCGCCGTGGGCATTCTCAAGGATGACCAGGGCCGGATCGATCTCGACCTGCCGCTGTCGGGTACGCTCGACCAACCCGAGGTCGATTACAGTTCCGTCATCAGGAAAGCGATCGGCGGGGTTCTCGGATCCATATTCGGGACGGACTCGTTCCAGGGGTCCGGTGGGTTCGAGCTGCAGCCGGTGGTGTTCGCGCCCGGGTCGGCGGCGCTGGACGAAGCCGGCAAACAGAGCGCCGAACCCTACGTGACCCTGCTGGAGAAGAAATCCACCCTCAAGCTCGGCGTCTGCGGACGCGCCACCGTGCAGGATTTCGTGGCTTTGTTCGGGAGCAGAGCCATGCCCTCGGCGCAAGCCACGGCTGCTCGGCCGGGACAGCCGGCCGCCGCCGCGGCGACGCCGCCCCGGACGATTTCGTCGGCTCAGGCCAAGGCCATGGTGGAGTTGGCGATGGAGCGGACAAACGCCGTTCGCTCGTATCTCGTCGACGAGAGGGGAATCAACACCGACCGCATCGTTCAGTGCCGGGTCACCTACGATCTGAAGGACACGCAGCCCCCCCGCGCCCAGTTCGCCATGTAGCCGCCGGAGATCGGCAGGCCGGCGATCCGCGTGTTGCGGATCGGCGAGACTTGCTGTTTGTCGAAAGTGCTCAATATACAAATTTAGGTACGGGTGAGGACGATGGAGGGCGCCGCATGGGAATAGCTCAGGCAGAGATACCGGCGGCGGTGAGGGAACCCAGCCCCGAGTATTATGAAAAGGTTCAGCGGGATCTCGCTTTCCTCGGAGGGTGTTTCCGAGAGGTTCTCGAGGAAATCGGCGAGACCGACATCGCCAACGCCCTTCCGCTTGCGGAAAACCAGGACCGATGGCGTTCGGCCGAGCTTTCCATTCCATTGACGCAGGCGTACTGCATCTGGTTCCAGCTTCTGCACATGGTGGAGGAAAACGCCATTGCCCAGCATCGGCGGGAGTTGCAGGCCGCCGGCCGCTTCGCCGAGGACCCCGGTTCATGGGAAGCCAATCTCGGGCAGTTGAAGGCTCTCGGATTGACCGGGGCCGAGATTGCCGCGGCCCTGCCGGAGATCCGGGTGGAGCCCGTGTTGACGGCGCACCCCACCGAGGCGAAAAGAAAAACCGTCCTCGAGCATCACCGCGAGCTGTACCTGCTCCTGCTTCAGCGCGAAAACAGCATGTATACCGCCGCCGAACAGGAGATGGTTCGCGACGAGATCAAGTCCCTTCTCGAGCGTCTGTGGCGGACCGGCGAAATTTTCCTCGCGAAACCCGACGTGGCGTCGGAACTGCGCAACGTCGTGCACTATCTCCGCAACGTCTTTCCGGAGGTGCTCTCGCGGATGGACTGGCGTTTGCGGCAGGCCTGGATGGAGACGGGGTTCGATCCGGCGCTCCTCGACGATCCCTCCACACGCCCCCGGCTCGGCTTCGGCAATTGGGTCGGCGGCGACCGTGACGGCCATCCATTCGTCACCGCCGAGGTGACACACGAGACCTTGCGAGAGCTGCGCGCCAACGCGCTCGACCTCCTGCGCGGCAAGCTGTTCCGGCTCGCCGCCCATCTCAGCCTGTCCGACCGCCTGCAGGATCCGCCCGCCGGCCTGCTCGAGCGGGTCGGCGACATGGTTCGGGTCCTCGGCGATCGCTGCCAAACGGCCATCCATTGCAACCCCGACGAACCATGGCGCCAGTTCGTCAATCTCGTGATCGCGCGACTGCCGGCCGAAAGGGAGGCCGCCGACGCCATGCAGCCCCTCGGGGCGAACTCCGGCAACCCCCTCGCGTACAAGCGGGCGTCCGAACTGCTCGACGACCTGAGGGCATTGAGCGGCTCGCTGGCGGATATCGGCGCGCGGCGGCTCGTCGAGGCCGAGGTGCGGCCGGTGATGGAAACGGTCGAGACGTTCGGGTTCCACCTCGCCAAGCTGGATATCCGGCAGAACAGCCGCTTTCACGATCTGGCCGTGGCGCAACTGATGACCAAGGCCGGTCTGGACGGCGCCGATTTCCCGCGATGGGACGAGGAGAGGCGGCTCGAATTCCTCAATCGCGAACTGGATTCGCCGAGGCCCCTCGCCCGCGCCGACGCCAGCGTCGGACCGGAAGCCGACGCCGTTCTGGGTTGCTACCGCGTCGTGCGGGACCACATCGCCACTTACGGACGTGACGGCCTCGGCGCCCTGATCATCAGCATGACGCGCAGCCTGTCCGATCTGCTGGTGGTCCTGTTGCTGGCCCGGGAGGCCGGACTGGTCGTCGACGACGCAGACGGCCCCGCCTGCCAGATGCCCATCGTGCCGTTGTTCGAGACCATCGGAGACCTGCGGCGCGGCCCGGAGATCGTGCGCGCCTTCCTCGCTCATCCGCTCGCGCGGCGTTCGCTCGACCTTCAGGCGCGTGAAAACGGCGCCGCCGGTCCCGTTCAACAGGTCATGGTGGGCTACAGCGACAGCAACAAGGACGGCGGAATTTTGGCGAGCCTCTGGCACGTCTACCGGGCGCAGGAGGCGCTGGTCGCCGTCGGCAAGGCGGCCGGCGTGCGAATCCGGGTGTTCCACGGCCGGGGCGGGACATCGAGCCGGGGCGCCGGTCCCACCGACCGGTTCCTCAACGCCCTGCCGTACGGGGCCTTGAACGGCGACCTCCGCCTGACCGAACAGGGCGAGGTGATCGGCCAGAAATACGCCAACCGGATCACCGCCGCGCACAACCTGGAACTGCTGCTCGCCGGCACCACGGGCGTCACGCTCAAGCGCCGTCACGCCGGCCAGCGGGACCACCGGCTCGCGCCGGTCATGGACCGCTTGGCGGAGAACAGCCAGGACGTCTACCAGGCATTGCTGCAAACGGATGGCTTCCTCGAGTTCTGGAGCCAGGCCACACCCATCGATGCCATCGAGTTCGAGCCGCATCGGATCGCGTCCGGTCCGCCGCACGGGCAAGCGGACGCTGGCCGACCTGAGGGCGATTCCGTGGGTGTTCAGCTGGAGTCAGTCGCGGTTCTTCCTTTCCGGCTGGTACGGCGTCGGAAGCGCGTTCGAAAACCTCCAGGCCAACGATCCGCGCGCCTTCGTCGTCCTGTGCGAGGATGCCTTCGACTGGCCGCCGCTCCGTTACGTGATCAGCAGCGCCGCCAGCAGTATAGCCGGAGCGGACCGCGACGTGATGCGCATGTACGCCGACCTTGTGGAGGACGGCGCCATCCGCGACCGATTCATGACCATGATCGAGGCCGAATACGAACGCACCCAGCGCATGCTCGAAACCATATTCGGCGGTCCCCTCTCGGAGCGGCGGCCGCGGATTCAATCGATGCAGAGCCTTCGCCGCGAGGGATTGCGGCCGCTGCATTCGCAACAGGTGGAAAGCCTGCGCCGCTGGCGCGCCGCGCGTGGCCCCGCCGGCGGCGAGCCCGTGGCGGCGGACCTGGAATCGCAACTGCTGTTGACGCTCAGCGCCATCGCCAGCGGCCTCGGCTCGACCGGTTGACGCTCGTGCCGGGGCAATGGAGTATTGCGGGCACGAGTGTCCTGCCGGCAAAATCGGCTTCCTAGAGCAATATCCGTTCAAGTGGAATCACTTGATCGGATGTACTTGCTCAAAAAATCAATGGTTTAGAGCACGACCATGCGATCAGATCGGGTCGATCTGATCGCACCGTGCTCTAGGGTCGGCCCGAATGGGCAACCTGTTGTAAGCTGACATCTATGCGGCGGCGGCTTGTTGCGCGGCGTGATTCTCGAGCGATGCGTCAAGCGGCTCCCGCTCCAGTTCAATCCATTTCAGATCGCCGCCGTAGCGCCACGCCATTCGGCCCGTCTCATCCAGCGCGAAAAGATACAGCCACTTGTTGTCGAACAGGGCGCGCACGTCCGGATGCTTCTTGAGGATTTCGGTCATGGCCTCGCGCGGCGCCTCGATGCAGACGGACAGCCGCAGCGGCTGGTGCGCCAACGCCTCGCCATCGTGCACGGATTGCCAGGGCAGCCCGGCCCGCAACAGCCCGCCATTGCCCTCGAATACCCCGATGCCGCCAGCGACATTGTGCAAGAGCTTGTTCCCCGACCCGAACACATTCGGCGCCACTGTCGAGCCGTAGTATTGCAGGCTGATCCAGCTGGCCACCACGACCGGCGCGGTCATGATCAGTTCGAGCACGCCGAACCCCTTGTCCTGGTTCCAGTCATAGTCATGCAGGAAGGCGCGGCCCTCGAGGTTCTTGCCGGTGCTCCGCGCGCGCGGCGCGGCGATGAAAGCCCTGCAGTTGGCCAGCGCCCATTCGGGACGGACCTCGGCCCAGTTGACGCTGCGCGGCGGAATGTCCCGCTCGCCGTTGGCTCGCGGAAGGCGCAGCGCGCGCTCCGCCCGGGTGCGTTTTCCCGCCGCTTCCAGCCAAGCGCGCGCCTGTCGCAAATCGGCGGCATGGGACTGGACCGGGAAATCCTGGTCGTAGAGGGTCACTGCGTCGGTGGTCGTGTCATGGAGGGCGCCGATGAACAGCGTGTCATCCGGAATGTCGATCCCGCGCTCCGCCACTCCGGCCCGCACCTCCTTGTCGTTCAGCAGCGAGGCCAGCAGCCGCGCGTTGACCTCGCCGGAATAACCACCGCAGGCGCCGCAGTGCAAGGCGCTGGCGTGCGGGTTGTTGACCACATTGGCGCCATGGCCGGCGAGCACGATAAGCCGCCCGAAGTTGCGGGTCAGGGACATCGCCCCCAACACCATTTCGGCGGCGCCGATGCGCGTTGGAAGGTCGAGGGCCGGTTCGAACCGGGGCGCCGGATCGTTTGGCGCGCCGTTCTTCACCAGACCGAGCGCGTCGCGAACCAGCTTGCCCACATAGATCGGGCCGGTCGCCTCGACGAAGGCAAAGGACGACACGGCGGCGAGCTTGAACCGTCCCCAGGCTCGGATGGCGCGCTTGGAGAAACGCTCGGCCTGGTCCCGCTCGGCGGTGGCGGCGCCGCCGGAGCGTGAATGCACGGTGGGGTTCAGAAGGACCGGAAGCCGCAATTCATCCACATCCGAGGCGAACCGCCGGTGCGACGCGAACACACCGAAGAAACCGGCGAAGCCCAGGGTTCGGATGCCCGGGTCCACGGCCTCCAGGGCGCGGCGGAACACTTCCGAGCGAACGTCGATGCAAAACGCCGCCTGCAAGGCCGGGCGGCCGGACGAGGGTTCGCCGCCCGGCGCGGCAAGAAGGGCGGCGACCTCGCGCTGGGCCCCGCGCTCGCAGGCTTCCTGCAGCACGGTTCCCACAACATGCTCCGAGGTCGGCACCAAGGGTGATGCGTGCTCCGCGCAGACTGCCTTCCAGTCGGCCTCGATACTGTCGCCATACTGCTCAAACAAGGCTTCTTCCCACAGCAGCCTGATGGCGAGAAAATCGGTGATGGTCTGATCCGTGCCACCGGCGAGCTCCGCCTGCCAGAGCTTGTAGCGGGCATACTGGCTCCAGCCGCCAAGCGACATGAGCATCTGGTGGAAGTAGGTGTCCAGCGCCTCGCCGGGAAGGCCGAGCCGGGCCACGGCCCGCTCCAGCACTTCGCCGGCGGTTTGCGGCGCCTCCACGACATGGGCGGCGAACCCCGAAAGGCCGGCGATTTCAGGCGTGAGATCGTGGCTCGCCACACCGCGCCACGCGGCATAGGCCTCCTTGCCATGGGGCGCCTGCCAAAGGGCCTGGCCGACGTCAAAATAATCGGCGGCCCAGGCACCGAACCGGTTGGCGATCAACCCCGGCCAGTCGGTGCCCGACGCCTTCGCGGCCAGATCGGCGACGGTCTTGAGGGCTTGCGGAGCCGGAGCGGCAGCCCGCGCGGCCTCTTTCAGGGCGGCGACATCCGCCGGGCGCAGATCCTTCGGCGCATCCGCCAGCGCCGCGGCGAGATCATCGTCGCTCACGGCTCCCGAGGCGATCCGTTCGAGATACCATCGGCGGGGCATGGTGACCTCGATACCCGCAACCCGCGCCAGGCGGGCGCCCACATCGGCCAGGGTTTCGCCCGTTTGCCCGAGGAAAGGGTTGACGGCAACGCTGGACGCGAGCGGCCACAGCGGCGGGATCGCCCGCGCCGCGGACAGGGCGGCTTCCGCGTAAGGGGAAATCTCGATTTGTTTGACGTTTGACCGGTTGGACATTTTGTTGTCTCCAAACACTCAGTTCATCAGGATTTGCGCGGAGCGGACCAGGCGCCCAGCATGCGGTCGAGGATGGCGTTGGCGTACAGACCGTTCGAGAGATGCACCCGCAGACCGGCCCACGCCGGATGGTAGGCCCACAGCGGGAACATAGCCTGCGCCACCGCCACGAGGCCGAAGGAGAACACCGCCAGCACGATCAGCGCCCATTCCAGCGGGCCGGGGGCCGGCGTCGCCGGTAGGGTGCCGGCGAGCAGCCATTCCGCGCCGGTCTGGAGGGCGAAGTAACCGACCGCGGTGGCGACGGAGAACAGGGCCGTGCGCTGGGTAAGGACTTTCGGCGCCGCGTCCGCAAGTCCCTGCGCCAGCAGATAGGCGACGCCGAGCACCAGGATCGCGCCCAAGGCGATGGCCTGCGGCGACTTGCCGTCGAAGCCGAACACCAGGCCCACCACGCCATAGATCACCAGCGCCATCAGGAATGCCTTGCCCACCGCCCAGCCATTGGGAATGGCCACCGGCCCGGGGCGACGGATGGACGCCACCCCCTCGACGGCGCCGCCCGACGCGAGAAAGGCATGCGCCTTGTAGAGCGAGTGGGCGACGATGTGCAGCAGCGCCAGGGGAAACAGCGCCAAGCCGCACTGCATGATCATGAAGCCCATCTGGGCGGCGGTCGACCAGGCAAGCGACGTCTTGACGGCCGGCTGGGTCAGCATGACAGCGCCGCCGAACACGGCGGTGAACCCGCCAACCATGACCAGCACCGCCAGGATGCCGGGCGCGAGCAGCATCACGTCGGCGAAGCGGATCAGCAGGAATCCGCCGGCGTTGATGACACCGGCATGCAGAAGGGCCGACACCGGCGTGGGGGTTTCCATGACTTCCGTCAGCCAGCCATGGGTGGGAAACTGCGCCGATTTCAGCAAGGCCGCGATTGCAACGAGCGCCGCCGCCAAAATGACGAGTTGCGGTGCTTCGCCCTGGCGCGCGCCCTCCAGGATCGTCGCGATGTCGCCGGTGCCATAGCCGACGCCGAGAATAAGAGCGGCGGCCACGATGGACACGCCGCCCACCGCCGCCGATGCCCCTTTCTTGCGGGCCGCTCTCTGGGCGCCAACCCGTTCCGGATAAAACAGCAGCAGCCGATGCAGGAAGATGCTTGTGGCGATCCAGCACGCGACCAACTGGACAAGATTGCCGGCAATCACCACGAGCATGATCGAAGCCAGCAAGGCACAGAGCTGGCCGGTGAATGCCCCCTGCCTTTGCTCGCCATCCATGTAGGTGGCGGCGTAGCGAAGGACGATCCAGCCGACAAAGGACACCAGCAGCAGCATCACCGCGCTCAAGGTGTCTACCCTCGCGGCAAATCCGGCGGACTCGACACCGAGGAGCGGACTGGTGCCCGGGCCATGAACGGCCAGGAGCGCGGCCACAACCGCCGCCACGCCAAGTGCACAGAGGGCGAGACCTTCGGCGATGCGCGGGACGCGGCCGGGACGAATGCCGGGATTTCGGAAGCCGAGCACGGCGGCGACGATAAGCGCAAGGGGTGCGAGGTATGGCAGAAAATAGAGGGTCATGGGGCTCTCCGGTCGGTTGTTCAACCCGTTTCGTGCTCCCCAATAGCATCTGGAAATATCAGAGAATAATTCATTGTTTTCGCATAATCGTTCGCCTAGATAGAACGATGTGAGCACCTTGAACTACAATCACCTGCGTTATTTCTGGGCTGTCGCGCATGAAGGTAACCTCACGCGCACGGCGGAACGGCTCAATCTTTCCCAATCCGCCCTGTCCGTGCAGATCCGCAAATTGGAGGACCGCCTCGGTCATCCGCTGTTCGAGCGGCGCGGTCGCCAGCTTCATCTGACGGAGGCCGGGCGGATCGCGCTCGATCACGCCGATGCCATTTTCGCGTCGGGCGACGAACTGGTGGGCACCTTGAGGGAGACGGGCCGGGCCCGCCGCGCGGTTCGGGTCGGTGCCCTTGCCACCCTGTCCCGCAACTTCCAGATGGGATTTCTCCGCCCCCTCCTGTATCGTCCCGATGTGGAGGTGGTGCTGCGCTCCGGCAGCCCGGGGGAACTGCTTCGGGCCCTTGAATCGCTCAATCTGGACGTGGTTCTGACCAATCAGCTGCCGGCAACGGATGCGGTCGCGCCCTTCTTGTCGCACCGGGTGGCGGAACAGCGCGTGAGTTTGGTGGGGCCAAGAAGCGATGGGGAGATTGCTGGCGGATTGAGCGCCCATCTCGCCGCCCGGCCGGTTATCCTGCCAACGCCTGAAAGCCGCGTACGCGCTGATTTCGACGCGTTGGCGGACCGCCTTGGCGTACGTCCGCAGATCGCCGCCGAAGTGGACGACATGGCGATGATGCGCCTGCTGGCGCGCGAGGGGATCGGATTGGCGGTGTTGCCTCCGATCGTCGTCAAGGACGAACTCGAGAGCGGACTGCTGGTGGAAATCGACCGTCTGCCGGGTATTGTCGAAACCTACCATGCCGTGACCATGGAACGGCGTTTTCCGAACCCGCTGGTGAAAACGCTGCTGCAAGGCGACGCCTTGCGCCTCGAGGGTTAGCATCCACCGGCGGTACGCCGACGAGCGTTTGGCGGAGGGCTTGCATTGGCGCTTGCAGATGACGCTCGCCTCCATTACCAGCGGCCCAAGCTCCGCCAGGGAGGGAAAGGAGCCCGACAAATGTAAGCGAAATCAAAACGATGCGAATTGAAACGAGAAAGGAATACCAAGATGACAAACGCGACTGCCATCGATCGGCTTCGCGCGGGGTTCAAGGGCTTTCGGGCTCAGTACTACGACCAGCGACCGGAGTTGTTCGAGGCGCTTAAAGCCGGTCAAAAGCCGAAGGTCCTGATGATCGCGTGCTCCGATTCCCGCATCGATCCGGCGGTCTTGACCAGGTCCGAACCGGGAGAGTTGTTCGTGGTTCGCAACGTCGCCAACATCGTGCCTCCGTACGAGCCGGATGACCGCCATCATGGGACCAGCGCCGCCATGGAGTTCGCCGTTCGCGATCTTCGAGTCGAGCACATCGTCCTGCTTGGACACTCCCAATGCGGCGGCATTCGCGACCTTGTCGGCGGCCTGGCCAAGCGACCGTCCCCTCGGGAGTTTATCGGCTCGTGGGTATCCATCGTGCAGGACGCTTGTGTTCATGCCCATGCGGACGTGAATCCCGACGCGGACCTGAGAGAGGTCGAGCAAGAGGCGCTCAGGGTTTCGTTGAGAAACCTGAGAACCTATCCCTGGGTGGCGGAAAAGATCGACAAGGGCGAGCTGGATGCCCGCGCATGGTGGTTCGATTTGGACGCGGGGAAGCTCTGGGAGATAAGATCGGACTCGCCAATGGCCGTTTATCTCGACTAAGAAAGCCAAGCACGGAAAGCTGAGCAGCATAAGGACGGTACCAGCCATGCCACGCGACCAGAAATCGGGCAAGCACCACGAGGAAAAGCACGTTCGCGACAGCGAGGTCGAGTTCAAGATCATGAACCGCCGGAACCGGCTTCTGGGTTTGTGGGCGGCGGAGAAGCTCGGTCTGGCCGACGACGCGGCCCAGGCCTACGCCAAGGAAGTCGTCGCGTCCGATTTCGACGAGCCGGGCGAGGAGGACGTGGTGCGGAAGGTGATGGGGGACTTCCGCAAACATGATGTCGCCACCACCGAGGTGGAGCTTCGCGGGGAAATGGCGAGGCTCGTCGGCGTGGCCCGGGATCAAATCGACCCCCGCTGATGGCATATTTGCTCGCCACCGCGCCGGTATGTCTGGCGCTGTGGCCAGTATCCATTTCGGCATCCTCAATGAACGATTTGTGGATAGTCGATGTCGCAGCGCCGTACTATGGTGTTTCCAAGTCGAAATGATTAAACTGGAACTAAGATTCTGGATATTTGTCGCCGATATTCCCACCTGGGCGATAACGACGGCACAAACGGCGATAAGGCCATCAAGGGTCAAGCAGGAAACGGGAGGCTCGCGACATGACGGACACGTCCATTCTTACCCAGCCGATGCAGTATCTGGAAAAGGCGCTGAGTGGCCTGAGGGACATCGGTCTCGTCCCCGAAAAGCAAGGGGAAGCGCCGATGACGGCTCTCCTCGACAAGATTACCGGGCTCGACGAGAACAAGGTGGTGGTGATCGCCCGCACTCTCGATCAGATGTCCTTTTTCAACGAGGTGGTCCGCGAACAGATCAGCGCGATGAATATCGGCGAGCGCTACGACGAAATCGCCGAGTCGTTCAACTCCATTCGGGATGACGCGCGCGGCATGGTCGACCAGATGGACGACGGCAAGGTGGATACCTGGGAGCGCCTCGCGAATATCTGGCAGAAAGTCACCCGGGGCGATATCGCCAGCCGCTTCGACAAGATCAAGGAAACCTACCTCGACGTCTCAAAGGACACCAAGGACCAGATCGAACGCGAGCACCTGATCCTCGAGGCCTACCGGGACTTTCGCGGCGCCCTGAAAGAATCCGAGGTTCTGGCCCTGGAAGTTCTGAAGACCGCCGAGGGCAAGCTCGACGCGGCCAAACAGCGCGTGGACGAGGCGTCGAAGGCGGTGGAGGCGGCCGCGGCGGCGGGGGCCGAACCGGCCGAACGGGCCAAGCTGGAAATGGCCCGCGACCAGCGCGTCAGGGAACTTCAGGACGAAGAGAAGCGCTACCAGATCGCCAAGGACCTGAGCGATAACCTTACGGTGGGCTACAACACCTCCGAGGTGGTCATGGCGCGGCTGCTGCAGACCACTAACGCCAAGGAGCGGGTGTATCAGCAGTCGGTGAGCTTCTTCTCCACCAATGAGTCTGTACTCACGGCGTTGACCGCTTCGTTCACCGGCATGCACGGCCTGCACGAGAGCACCCAGACCCTGAACCGGATGAAGGAAGGCATCAGCCAGAGCCTGGAGACGTTGTCCGAAATCGGCGGCAAGGTCCAGGAAGAGGCGCTCAAGGCCGGTTACGGGCCGACGATCCGCGCCGACGCGGTGCGCAAGCTCGTGGACTCGGTGGTCAACTACCAGGAGCGCTCGGTGGAGATCATCGACGAGATGCGCCGCCAGAGCACCAAGAACGCCGAGGAAATCCGCGACGCGGTGGAGGAAGGCAAGCAGCGGATGGCGCGCCTGGCGCGGCAAGGGAACGCTCTGATCGATGGCTGACGCGGCGGCTTCACCGGCGCCCGCGTCCGCCGGCGGCGGCTCGGCTTCGGCCGCGCCGCTGGACGACGTGATGATGGCCATGGACGTGGTCGATACCCTCCGGCACGCCGAAAAGCTGGTGGAGCGGGAACTGTCGTCGGATGAACGGGCGCGGCAACTGAAGGAGCGGCTGCGCCAGATCTATACCTCCCAGGGGCTGGAGGTTTCGGAGCGGATCCTGGATGAGGGCGTGGCGGCGCTCGAGGACGAACGCTTCGTTTACGATCCGCCGAACATTGGGGCGTCGCGCTGGCTCGCGATGATCTGGATCCGGCGGAAGCGATGGGGCAAGGCGGTAGCCATCGGCCTCGTCGTGCTGGCCGTGGCCGGGGCCGGATACTACTTCGGCGTCAAGCGTCCGGCCGAGCTCCGCATGGCGGAGCAGACCGAGGCGCTCACGGTGGGCCTGCCGCGCGATATCGCCGCCGAAGTGGACCGTATCAAGGCCGTGTCCCAGGTGGACAAGGCGGTGGAGGTGGCCGAACGTCTGGCCACGGAAGGCCTCGCGGCGGCCAAGGCCGGCGATCTCGAGGCGGCAAGGGGCAAGGTCGGCCAACTGCAGGCCGTTCGCCAACTGCTGGAGCAGGAGTACATGATCCGGATCGTCGGGCGCCCGGGCCAGCAAAGCGGCATTTTCCGTATTCCCGACGCCAATCCCAATGCCCGCAACTATTACCTGATCGTCGAGGCCATCGACGCCGGCGGGCGGCCCGTCACCGTTCAGATCATCAGCGAGGAACAGGGCAAGACGGGGCTGGTTGACGTGTGGGGATTGCGGGTGAGCGAAGCCACGTTCGACGGGGTGCGGGCCGACAAGCAGGACGACGGGATCATCCAAAACAACCGCGTCGGGGTGAAGCGCCGCGGCTACCTCCAGCCGGAATACGAGATGCCGGTCCAGGGAGGGGCGATACTGGAATGGTGAAAGAGCAATGCTGAGCGGCAGGCAGGTATCGGGCTCCATCGACGCGGTTTATGGCCAGGCCCTCCAGGAGGCCGGCGCGATCGACGCCGAAATCGCCTCCCTCACGGAGAAATACGTCAAGCTGCGGGAGCAGGAGGCCGCCTCCTATCTCTCGCTCGCGCGGTTGAGGCTGAGCGACCTCGCGGGCGGCGGCGTCATCGACCAACTGACCGCGGCCGAACGTCAGGCCCGGGTTCTGCTCGATCAAAGGTCGGACTCGATGAAAGCCATCGATGCCAAACTCACCGACATGGAACCGGAGCTGGCGCGACTTGCCCAGGAGCGCGATGCGCTCGGCAGGGAGGTGGACAAGGAGACCCAAACCCTGGAGGCGGCCGAGCAGGCCGCCTTGACCGCGTTGCTGGAAACCGAGGACTACAAGGCTCAGCATACAAAAGCCGAAGAGGCCGAGAAGGTCGCCCATCACGCCGAACAGAAGATGCGGTTCGCCGAGCAGGACCGCGTCGAGAAAGGCAAGCCGTACCAAGACGATCCCCTGTTCATGTATCTGTGGGATCGCGGATTCGGCACCTCGAAATACAAAGGCGGTTTCATCGCCCGTTACCTTGACGGTTGGGTCGCGCGGTCGATTGGCTTCGACAAGGCACGGGCCAACTGGACGATGCTGGTCGAGATCCCCAAGCGACTCAAGGCGCACGCGGAACGCCAGCGCGTCCGGGCGGACGAGGAGGCCAAGCGGTTGGACGAGATGGAGCAGGCCGCGATCGAGTCGGGGGAACCCGCCGAGTGCCGCCGGCAGCTGACAGACGCGCGGGCGCGGCTCGACGCCCTCGACGCCCGGACGTCCGAGCTCGAGGCGAAGCGGTCCGGCATTCTTGAAGAGCGGGCGGAGTTGAACAGCGGCGCCGACAAGCGCACCACGGAGGCGCTCGACGTGATCGTGTCGGCGCTGAAGCGGGAGGACCTGAGGCAGCTCCGGCAGCAGGCGATGCGCACGCCCATTCCGGAAGACGACACGGTGGTGGATCGGATCGGCGACATCGAGGCGGCGATCGAGGCCGTGAAGGCCGCCGTGAAGGAACAGAAGGCGCTTCAGGCGAAGCATCGCAAGCGGGTGGCCGAACTGGAGCGGGTGCGCCAGGACTATCGCGGACAGGGATCGCAAAACGACGCGTGGGATTTCCGCGACGCGGGGATGCTGACCATGCTGTTGACGCAGGTGCTGGGCGGCGCCCTGTCGGGAGATGTCCTGAGGGATCAGATGAACCGGCGGCGGGTTCCCCGCCAACCCGGCGGCTTCGGAGGCGGTTTCCCCATGCCCCGGTTCCCCGGCGGCTTCGGTGGCGGAGGGGCGCGGATGCCCGGAGCCGCGAATGCCAAGTGGCGGCCGGGGCGGCGGCGGTTTCCGGACCGGCGGCGGGTTCTAGCGATCCGGGTGATCGCGGGGAAGCGGACGCCCCACGGGAGCCCGGCGATGGACGTTTGTTGGGATGACTGTCCAATGAGGCAGGGAGAGAGACCTTGAGCGCATTTTGGAGCCGCCGGGTGGCGTTGACCGCCATCCTCGCGTTGTGCTGGATGACCGTTCCGTCGGTTCAATCGTGGGCCGCGACCGACGCCGCGCCTGACTCGGAAAGCGACGACGAAGACGCCGGCGAGTCGGCGGACACCTTCTCGGAAGAGGAACTCGGGGACCTCGTGGCCCGCATCGCCCTTTATCCCGATCCGCTGCTGGCTCAAATCCTGATCGCGTCCACCGAACCGATCGACGTGGTGCGCGCCGCCCGGTGGACGGCGGACAACGAGAAGCTCGACGGAGACGAACGCGCCGCCGCGCTGGAAGACGAGGATTGGGATCCCAGCGTCAAGACGCTGACCGCGTTTCCGAGCGTCCTCAAGACCATGAGCGACGATCTGGAATGGACCGAGACGCTGGGCGACGCGTTCGTCGCCCAGTCCGACGACGTTCTCGACGCGGTTCAGGTCATGCGCGCCCAGGCGCAGGCGGTGGGCAGCCTGCAGACGACGGAGCAGCAGGAGGTGACGGTCGAGGACGAGGTCATCACCATCGCGCCGGCCGAACCCGAGGTCATCTACGTGCCGCAGTACGATCCCGGGACGGTGTACGAGCCGGCTCCGCCTCCCGCGCTGGCGCCGGGCGCCGTTCCCGCAGCCACGGAAGCGTACCCGCCCACCACCGTGGTCGACAACTCGGGGTACAGTGGCGGGGCCATGCTGGCGACAGGCGTGATGTCCTTCGGCGCCGGCATTCTCGTCAATGAACTTTTCGACGACGACGACGACGATTGGGGGCGCCACTTCGACTGGGACGATGGCGAAGTCTTTCGCGACGGCTTGGGCCGGGAGGTCAACGTCGGCGACGTCAACATCGACAGGAGTGTCAATGTGGACGGCGGCGCCTGGCGGCCGGACAGCAAACGGAAGGCGGAAGCCCAGAACCGCGTCAAGCAGAAGAAGGCCAAGCTTGAGGGCAAGGCCCCCGGCAAGCAGCCTCGCGCCGAGCGCAAGGCCAAGGACGCGTCGAGCGTGCAGAACAAGCTGGCGGCGCGCGGTCATACCCGGGAAAGCGTCAAGGGCGGCGTCAAGAGCACCGGTGGCCAAGCGGCGGCCCGGCAGAAAGCGAGCGGCGCGCGAGGCGGTGCCTTCGAGGGCAAGAAGTCGGCGCCCAAGGTCAAGAAGGACCGCCAGCGCGGCGCGGCCAGCGTACAAAAATCGAGGGGCGGGGCCGGAAAGCCGAAAGCCGTCAAGAAGGCCTCGTCGGCGCCGAAGGTGTCAAAGGCCTCCAGGGCATCCAAGGCGTCCAAACCGCATGCGAAGAAGACGGCGTTCAGCGGCAGCCACAACGGCAAGTCGGCGAAAGCCGCCAAGAACCGCGGAAACAAGAGCATGAAGGCAAAGAAGGGTGGCGGGAAAAAGCGGCGAGGATGACGGATGCCGCCGGGCACACGGTCCTGGCGCGAATGTCCAGGTTGCTTATTCGAGGTTTCAAGGATCATCAATATCGACCCCACGTGGGTCTCATACCGAGGAGGGCACGGCCGTGCATCGTGACGCGGTGGATAGACGAAAGGCGGTTCGGTGGCGAACCCTGTTGATCATGACGCTCGGCCTGCTCCTTGCCGGTTCGCCGGTTCAGCGGCCGGCGCATGCGCAGGTGCAAGGGCAGGAGACCTTTGCCACGCCCGGCGAAGCCGTGGATGCGCTGAAGAACGCGCTGGTCAACAAGGATCCCGCCATGATGGTGGAGATATTCGGTCCCGGTAGCGAGGACGTGCTGTTTACCGGCGTCGACGGCGTCGATCGCCGCCGGTGGAAGTCCTTCATGGATGGCGCGAGGGAAATGAGCCGTGTCGTGGAGGAGGAAGACGGACGGGCGACCCTGTACATTGGCAAATCCCAGTGGCCGTTTCCCATCGCCATCGTCAAGTCGGGCGATCGCTGGTTCTTCGACACCGAGGACGGCCGCGATGAAATCCTGATCCGTCGGATCGGCGCCAACGAGTTGAAGGTCATCGAGGTCGCGAGAGCCTACCGGGATGCCCAACGGCTCTACGAAAGCGAGGACCGGGACGGGGACGGCGTGCTGGAATATGCCACCAAGATCCTCAGCGACGAAGGTCAGCGGAACGGGCTCTACTTTCCGATCGAGGCGGGCGAGGACCCAAGCCCCTTGGGACCGGGCCTCGCCCGGGCGTCGGCCCAGGGATACAACTACGATGAGATCGAGGGACGGGCCGATCCCTTCAATGGTTACTATTACCGGATCCTGACCCGCCAGGGTGCCAACGCCCCCGGCGGCGAGTACGACTACATCATCAACGGCAACATGGTCGCTGGTTTTGCCCTGTTGGCGTTCCCGGCGGATTACGGTTCCTCCGGCATCATGACCTTCCTGGTCAACCAGCATGGCGACGTATTCGAAAAAGACCTGGGCGAGGATACGCCAAAGCTCGCCTTGGCCATTGACTCGTTCGATCCCGACGACACCTGGAGCCGGGTGGAAGAGGATAACTGACCCGGGCAGGAATGTTGGCGCCGCGGGTTCGATGCGGGCCTGGAAACGCGCGCCGGAATGGTCTTTATTGCCGCTTGGGCTTTTTGGATCGGTGGCGGTTTCCGCGGGGCCGCGGGATCCGGGCGTTCGACCGGCAATGAAATCGCGATGAGCTGAACAGGAGGTGTGGACCCGTGTGGGATGTGATCAAGGTTTACGGACCGTTCGCCTTGCTGGTCATCGCGGGGTTTGCCATCGCCGCCCGATTTATTCAGCCGGCGCCCCCGTCGAGCATCCGCATGGCGACCGGCTCGCCGGGAGGTGTCTATGCCTCCATGGGGGAGAAGTACCGCCGGGCGCTCGCCGAGGACGGGATCGAGGTCGAACTGGTCGAGACCAATGGGTCCATGGCCAATCTGGTGTTGCTGACCAGCGAACGGGACGGGGTGGACGTCGCCTTCATGCAGGGCGGAATCGGCGTCCAGGTGGATGCTCCGGACCTGGTTTCGCTGGGGAGCCTGTATCCGGAAGCACTGTGGGTGTTCTTGCGCTCCGACGGGACGCCGCCGTCGGATCCCAGGGACATTCGAGGTCTCCGCTTCGCCATCGGCGCCGAGGGCAGCGGCAGCAGCGTCCTGGCCAACGACATCCTGACATCCCGCGGCATGGACGAGGACGCTGTCGAGCGCGTCTTCATCGGCGGCGAGGAGGCGGCGGAGGCGCTGCTGCGGGGAGACGTGGATGGCGCGGTCTATGTCTCGGGCGGGGAGTCGACCACCATCCGCAAATTGATGGCCGCGCCCGGCATCGAACTCCGCCCGTTCGGCCGCGCCGAGGCCTACGCCCGCCTCTACAATTTCCTTTCGGTGGTCACGCTCCCGGAAGGCATCGTCGATCTCAGGAATAATTTACCGCCGGAGACGGTGACCATGCTCGCGACCACGGCGAGCCTGGTGGCCCGCGACGACCTCCATCCGGCGATCCAGTCGCTTTTGTTGCGCGCGGCGAGACGCATTCACGATCCGGGAGGCCTGTTTTCGTCGCCGGGAGAGTTTCCCTCTCCGCGATTCACCGACTTCCCGCTCAGCGACGAAGCCCGGCGTTTCTATGAAAAGGGCCCGAGCTTCCTCGATCGCTATCTGCCGTTCTGGGCCGCCAACCTGGTCCAGCGGATGATCGTTCTGCTGATTCCCCTGGTCACCCTGCTGCTGCCGTTCTTCAAGTTCGCGCCGCCGCTCTATCAGTGGACCGTCCGCAAACGGATCTACAAATGGTATGACACCATTCGCGATATCGAACGAGACGCCCGCGCCGCCACCTCGGACGCGGACCGGGCGAAATCGGTGACGGCGCTGGATCGCGTCCAGGCGGAAGTCGGCAACATCAAGGTGCCGCTCAGCTATTCCGACCAGCTGTTCGCTCTGCGCCTTCACATCCAGTTCGTCCGCAACCTGATCGAAAGCGGCGAACTACCCGCAAGCACCCCCGCGACGGAAAAGGCGTAGCGAGCCCGCTGCTAGGCGCTGAGCAGGAAGACCGCCTGATCGCCGAAAAGATTGGCGAGGGTCAGGTTCTGGCCGAATTTCAGCGGGCGGTTTTCGCGGTCGAGGGCCACGCTTTTCTCGATGCGGATCCCCAGTTCGCGGCACAGGAAGACGAAGTCGCGGATCGAGCAGAGATGGATGTTCGGGGTATCGAACCATTGATGGGGAAGGCTGCCGCTCAGCGGCATGCGGCCGAAGATCATGATGTACCAGCGCAGGCGCCAGTGTGCGAAATTGGGGAGGGAAACGATCGCTCGCCGGCCGATGCGAACGAGCTGTTCCAGCGTCACCTTGGGCGCGTTCATGGCCTGCAGGGTCTGACTGAGGACCACGTAATCGAATGCCTTGTCGGGGTAGTCGAACAGATCGATATTCGCGTCGCCCTGAATGACCGGCAGGCCGGCGCTGACGCACGCGTTGACGCCGTCGCTGCTCAACTCGATGCCGCGGCCGTCCACGCCCTTGAACGCCACCAGGTACTCGAGCAGCGCGCCGTCGCCGCATCCCACGTCGAGCACCCGCGAGCCCGGCTCGATCATGTCGGCGATGAGCTGGAGGTCGACGCGGATCGATTTCGTGTCCCTGGCGATCATCCAAGGGACAGTTCGCGAAGGCCGTGGTGAAAGGCGGCGCCGCCGAGGAAGCCCGCCAGCACGCGGTAGAACTCCGGCTCGTCCAACAGAAACGCGTCATGGCCGGCGTCGGAGACGATCTCCGCGAAACTGACATTGGCGGCGACCGCGTTCAGCGCGTGGACGATGCGCCGGCTTTCGACGGTGGGATACAGCCAGTCGCTGGTGAACGATATGACGCAGAAGCGCACCGGCGTGTCGCGGAACGCGTTGGCCAGCGCGCCGCCGTACCGCGCGGCCAGGTCGAAGTAGTCCATGGCGCGGGTGATATGCAGATAGGAATTGGCGTCGAAGCGCTCGACGAAACTGATGCCCTGGTGGCGCAAATAGCTCTCGATCTGGAAATCGGCGTCGAAGCCGTAGGTGACCACGTCGCGGTCCTGGAGCCGGCGTCCGAATTTCTCGTGAAGCTTCGGTTCCGACAGATACGTGATGTGCGCCGCCATCCGCGCCACCGCGAGGCCGCGATGCGGGTTCTTGCCGTATCGCCAATACTCGCCGCCGCACCAGTCCGGATCGGCCATGATCGCCTGGCGGCCGACTTCGTGGAAGGCGATGTTCTGGGCGCTGTGCAGCGCCGCCGCCGCGATGGGAACGGCGGCGAAGACGCGTTCCGGATAGAGCGCCGCCCATTCCAGGACCTGCATGCCGCCCATGGAACCGCCGATCACGGCGAACAGTTTTTCGATGCCGAGGTGGTCGAGCAGCATCGCCTGGGCGTGAACCATGTCGGCGATGGTGATGACCGGAAAGTCCAGGCCCCACCGCTCCCCGGTCTCCGGATTGATCTCGCTCGGTCCGGCGGTCCCCATGCATCCGCCGAGCACGTTCGCGCAGAGGACAAAGTAGCGGTTGGTGTCCAGCGGCTTGCCGGGGCCGACCATCATTTCCCACCAGCCTTCCTTGCCGGTGACCGGATGGCGGTCGGCGACGAACTGGTCGCCGGTCAGCGCGTGGCAGACGAGGATCGCGTTGGACCGCTCCGCGTTCAGGTGCCCGTAGCATTGGTAGGCGACCGGAAAATTGCGCAGCTCCGCGCCGCAGGCCAGCTTCAGCGGACGGTCAAGCCCCAAATGCACCCGGTGGCCCGGAAGCACGAACTCTTCCACCGCGTTCCCGGTCGTGTATTTCGTGGGTACAATCATAGAGGATTTTGCCCGCCAAGGCCGTGTTTACTGAGCATCCATAGCTATGAATGCCACCGGCGGCTGTCAATGTTTTCTTTGCTTTCCCTCAAGCCTCCCTTTATCAATCGGTTGCCCATGCGGGTGTTTTCTTCCGATATTCATGATGGCGTTTCCGGGATCGATTATGACTGCCGAGACATCACTGGACGCGGTGCGTCACGAGATCGACGAGATCGACGACACCATCCAGGACCTCATCATCCGTCGAACCGAGCTCGTGGAGCGGGTGAGGCGGATCAAGCACGACTGGCGGGTCAAGATCCAGCCGTCGCGCGAGGCCGAAATCCTCTACCGGCTCATCGAACGGCACCGGGGAGCGTTCCCCAAGCGCGAGCTGAGCGCCATCTGGCGCCAGCTGATCATCGCCACCTTGTCCTTCGAGGGACCCTTTTCCGCGGCTGTGTACATGCCGGCGGCGGACAGCGGTTACTGGGACCTCGCCCGCGATCAGTACGGGACCTTCACCAAGATGACCCGGCACGGCTCGGTGCGTTCGGTGATCGAGGCGGTGAATCGCCAGCAGGCCACCGTCGGCGTGCTGCCTTTGCCGCATCAGGACGATACGGACCCGTGGTGGCGTCATCTCGTCAGCAGCGACCCGGACGCGCCGAAGATCATCGCCCGCCTGCCCTTCGCCGGTCCGGGAAACGGGTTGGGCGGCGAGTTGGAGGGGCTGGTGATCTGCCCGGTGACGCTAAAGCCCACGGGACGGGACCGCTCCTTCCTGGCCGTCGATGCCGAGGAGCCGCTCGGTCTCAATCAGGTTGGCGAGGCGTTGACCTCCGTCGGTTTGCCGCCGACGTTTTCGGCGCTGTGGCGGGAGGAACAGGGGCCGCGGGCGTGGTTGTACATGGCCGAGGTCGACGGGTTTCTCACGCCCGACGACCCGAGGCTCGGCAAATTCCAGGACATTCTCGGCAAGCCCCTGAAGCGGCTCATGCTGCTCGGCGGATACGCCGCGCCGTTGACGGCGGAGGAGCTGGGTCCGCTGGTGCCCCGGGCCGAAATCACGGCTCCGGCGTCGTGACGGCCGTGATTTCCCCGCAGCCCGGAATCATGGACATTACCGCCTACGTGGGCGGCGAGTCGGCGATTCCCGGTGTCGAGCGGATCATCAAGCTGGCGTCCAACGAGGGCGCGCTGGGTCCCAGTCCGCGCGCCGTCGCCGCGTTGCGCGAGACCGCGCCGGACGTCTTCCGCTATCCCGACGGCGGGTGCCATGCGCTACGCGGGGCCATCGGCGAGCGCTTCGGCCTCGATCCCGCGCGGATCGTCTGCGGCGCCGGTTCGGACGAGTTGATCGGCCTGCTGTGCCGCGCCTATGCCGGGGCCGGCGACGAGGTGCTGTACACCGAACACGGGTTCCTGATGTATCCCATCGCGGCCAGGACGGCGGGCGCGACCCCGGTCACCGCGGCGGAAACGAACCTGACCGCCGACGTGGACAAGTTGCTGGCGGCGGTGACCGCCGACACGCGGATCGTGTTTATCGCCAATCCCAACAATCCCACGGGAACCTACCTGTGCAAGGACGAACTCGCGCGCCTGCGCGCCGGCCTGCCGGCGGGCGTGCTGCTGGTCCTCGACGCGGCCTACGCGGAATACATGGAGCACGCGGACTACACCGCCGGCGAGTCGCTGGTGGACGCCGGCGACAACGTCGTGATGACCCGTACGTTCTCCAAGATTTTCGGACTGGGCGGGGCGCGGCTGGGCTGGGCCTACTGTCCGCCGGCCATCGCCGACGTGCTGAACCGGGTGCGCAATCCGTTCAACGTGACCAGCGCCGCGCAGGCGGCGGGCGTGGCGGCGCTCGGCGACGTGGCGTTCATGGAACGGGCGCGGGCGCACAATACCCAATGGCGGAACTGGTTTTCCGCCCAGGCGCGCGCGCTGGGGCTCGAGGTGCCGGACAGCGTCTGCAACTTCGTGCTCGTTCGCTTTCCGGCGGAGGCCGGGCGCGACGCCGAGGCCGCCGACGCCTTTCTGAGGTCGAAGGGCATCATCGCGCGGCGCATGGGTGCCTACCGGCTGCCGGATTGCCTCCGGATCACCATCGGACTCGAGGACGAAATGCGCGCGGCGCTGGCGGCGCTCGCCGAATTCGTGGGCTGAGGAACCAATGACGCAAACCGGAAAGACCGTGTATTTCGACCGCGTGGCGTTGATCGGCATCGGCCTGATCGGCTCGTCGCTGGCCCACGTCATGCGCCGGGACAAACTGGCCGGTCACATCGCCGTCTGCTCCAAGACCCACGCGACGCTGGACAAGGCCATGGAGCTGGGCATCGCCGACAGCACCACCACCGACCCCCGCCAGGCGGTGGACGGCGCCGACCTGGTGGTGCTGTGCACGCCGCTCGGCGCCTACGGCCGCATCGCCGAGGCCATGGCGCAAGGGTTGAAACCAGGCTGCATCGTCAGCGACGTGGGTTCGGTCAAGCAGTGCGTGATCAACGACGTGGGGCCGCACGTGCCCGAGGGATGCCACCTCGTGCCCGCGCATCCGGTGGCGGGAACCGAGCATTCCGGCCCCGAGGCGGGGTTCCCCGAACTGTTCCGGGACCGCTTCTGCATCCTGACGCCGACGCCCGGCACCGACCAGGGCGCCGTTGATACCGTTGTCGCGCTGTGGAAGGCGGCGGGCATGAAGGTCGAGATCATGAGCGCCCATCACCATGACAGCGTGCTGGCCATGACCTCGCACCTGCCTCACCTCATCGCCTATACCATCGTCGGCACGGCCACCGATCTTTCCGAGCACCTGATGATGGAGGTGGTCAAGTACTCCGCCGGCGGGTTCCGCGACTTCACCCGCATCGCCGCTTCCGATCCGGTGATGTGGCGGGACGTGTTTCTCAGCAACCGGGACGCGGTGCTCGAGATGCTGGGACGGTTCAGCGAGGACCTGACGGCGCTGCAACGGGCCATCCGCTGGGGCGAGGGCGAGAAGCTCCAGGAACTGTTCACGCGCACCCGCGAAATCCGCCGGGGCGTCATCGAGGCCAAGCAGGCCTGACGGCTCCCGGTTTTACAGCGCGCGCCTACAGCGAGAGACCCGCGCTTTCGATCGCCCGTTCCCAGACGTCGTCGAGGGTGTCGCTGAAAACCAGCGATGGCTCGGCGGGCGCGGTCAGCCAGTCGTCCCGCGCCATCTCGCTCTCCAATTGCCCCGGACCCCAGCCGGCATACCCGAGAATGAACCGGGTCTCGCGCGGCCCCTTCCCCTCGGCGATGGCCTCGAGGATGTCGCGGCCGGTGGAGACCGCGATCCGGTCGTCCACGATCCGGGTGCTCGGACCGTTGTAATCCGCGGAGTGGAGGACGAAGCCGCTGCCGGCGCCCACGGGGCCGCCATAGTGCAGCCTGACGGATCCCGACGCGGTCTCCGAGTCGACGCCGAACCCCTTGAGCAACGATTTGAGCCGGCCCTCGCCCAGGCCGCGATTGACCACGAAGCCCATGGCGCCGCCGGCGTCATGGGCGATCATGAAGATCACCGTCTCGGAAAAGCGCGGATCGTCCATGCCGGGCGCCGCCACCAGCAGCCGCCCCGCGAGCGACCCGCCGGCGCCGCGATCCCCGGCCGCGCGCGCGGGCTCGTGCCCGAGGTCCGCCGTCAGAACCACCAAGCCCAGGATCGCGAGACAGGCGCCAATCCTCCGCAACATAGCGGTTCATCCTATACCAATGCCCGCCGATAGGAACCCATTGTGACCTTTGACGGGAGTTTCCAAAAGCGGGAGGGCGAATCAGCCGGGGCGGGTATGAAGAGGATGGAAAAGGATATTTTTCCTCTCTCGATCAATCGATTTTGAAGCCTTGATCCCAACGACCTATCAACGGGGACACATTGAAGCGCGCGCGTTGAGGATTCGGCTATTCAGCCATCTCCGGACGTTCATGATCATCGCAACGCCTGGCTAGGATCGCAATATCTCCGCTATCACAGTTGCTTCCGCGATGCCTCGCATGACCAGCATGTCATTTATCGGGCGCCCTCGCTGAAGTTCACGTCCGACGATAAAGAAGTCTGCCCATGGCGACAACAAATCCTGCTTCTGTTTCAGCCACAATGCTGTCCAGAGGAAGCGTTCCGTCCATTTGGCTCGGCGGGGTTCCAGAACCGATTTGATGACGGTACTGACCTTGGTGGAAGTCTTGGACCTGCGGTTCCTGGCAAGAATCGCATCAACCTCGGCATCCTGTTCGAACCAGGACTCCAGGAAACCAAACTCGTCGAGCCAGCCGCCGCCTCTCTCGATCACCTCGGAAACCGCTGTCTGATCAATTCGGCCGGGATCGAGGTCTCGCTCCAGTAGGGAGAGAAGTTCGTCGACACCAAGTTCGGTGGGCTGCCATTTCTCGACGCCGATGGCTTCGACGAAATCGAGCAGCCCCGCCACGGGGACATTGCCGTTTTTCTGCCCGACCGCCAAATAGTGCGGAACGAGAATATTGAGAAACTCGGAATCGACACGGTGAGATTCCGTTTCTGAATGGATGTGTCCGAGGAAATCCCTCACGTTGGTTTTTGACTGGTCGCGAAGGCACCACGCATCCGCGACGCCAACACCCTGTTTGACCAAAAGGCTTGCGATCAAGTATTTGCGACCCTCCTTGGTCACGGCGAAGACGCTTTGGGCCCCCGCGCCATCCATGTTCGAGACGATGATTTCCTCGACCCGCCTAACCGGCCATGGGGCACATTCGACTCTCCGTTGTCGTAACTTCTTGACGGCGGCGTCCAGGTGATGTCGCTCGTTTTCAGGCAACCAGTTCCGAAGGGCGACCATTCGGCGCAGCGCCACTGGCGAAACCAAGGAAGGCGATGCATGTTCGGCGATCAATTGGCAGACGGTGCGGCGAACCTCAGGGGCGGCATCCAGCAGATAGAGAACGGTCGTGTCCCGGAGCACGGGATTGTCGGATGCCGAAATTTGATGCAACGCAAATATTCGGAACTCGGGAGGCAGAGCCTTGCTGATTTCGGCAAGCGCGACGTGCACCTCGAATTCATTGCCGCCCGCCTCGTCCACGATCAACTCGAACAACTCACCAATTTCAGAAAATTCCGGCGCGGGTCGATCCTCTGCTGCTTCAAGCGCGAGGTCGCCCAATAAATTGGTCAGATCGTCTCCTGGCGCGAGTTTTGCCTCGATGAATCCGTTGAGCAGTAGCATCAGTAGGTGAGGCTCGATCAAGCCACCCTGTGCCAAGAGAAGCAGTTGTTCCCGGACGGCATCAACAAGCTCTTCCGCCCAAACGTGTCCTTGATCGACGTTATAGCGAATTTCTTCAAGGCCCGTGGCGAACAAGTAGACGTAGGCGTGGATCATCGCCTCGTTGGGCTTCTTTCGATTGGCCTCTCTGTGAACAAGGTCGATCACTCCCAAAACGGCATCAGGGAATTCAGCCATGAAATCCCTTGCCCGGATGGAGTGCGCCGATGCCTTCCCGGCTTTGACATCCGTGGCAACGAGTTTGGCGTGAGCCTTGATCTTGTCGTTGAGGGACATTGCTCAGAGGCCCTATCTAAAAAAACGCGTCACTGTGAACACTTGTGACATTGCGGCCCGCCTTTGAAAAGCCGGATCCGCTGCCAGCGGTTTTCCGAGCGCGGCGGGGCAGTCGGGATTATGTCGGCATTAAGGACGACCGGAAGTGCCGGTCGCCCAGCGGATCGCCGGGATTTCGACGATCGGGAACGAGGCGGCGGAGAGGATGCGGTCCTGCAGGGTCAGGGGGATGCTGATGCCCGGCTCGCCGGTTTCCGACGGGCGCGACAGCACCCTGAGGGCGAGCCGGGCACTGGCCACGCCCGGGCCGGGCAGCACCCCGCGTTGGTGTAGGACGTCGAGGGTTTCCGGCAGTCCCTCGCCGCGCGCGACGAAGGCACCCATGGGCTGGTCGTTGCCGTCGAGGGCGACTGTGCCCTCGAGCGCGAGACGCAGGGGGCCGTAGCGGACGTGGAGCCTCGAGACCTCGACCACACCGCCCGAGTCGCGCCACCGTTGGAGCGCTTCCGGCCACGGATGCGAATGGACGTCGCCCATCACGTCGGCTTCCAGTTCGAGACGGCTGACGAGTTCGCCGAGCGGCAGTTTCAAGTTCGCGGGAAGCCGCAAATCCGATGCCTGTGCCGTGAGCTCGTAAGCGAGCTCCACGCCGCGCTCCTCGCCTCCGGCGCCCTGGCGCAGGTCGATGTCGAGGTCGCCGGCGGCGAGCACGTCGGTCCCGTTCCGGCCGGTCAGGACCAGTTCGCGGAGGGTCATCGCGCGGAGCGGCAGGGAACGGTCCGAGGCGATGGACGCGGTCAGGTTTCCGACCGATCCCTCGTACGGCACCGGTCCGCCGCCGCCCGGAAGCACGAGGGCCTGGGGGCCCCGCGTGTGGATGGTGATTTCGAGCGGCGCCCAGGGCGCGATCTCCGCCTCCATGAACGACGCCGACCATGACCAACCTTGGTCCCCGCCGGGGGACTCGATGGCGGGATCGCGGAACGTCAGCCTCAGCGTGGTTGGAAAACCCGCCCGCTCCACGGCGCCGTGACGGATCGTGTAGCCGTCCGCCCGCCGGGCCTCGATCCAGGCCAGGGCGGCCGCCTCGAAACGCCCGGCGGCGATCCACCAGAAGACGACGTATCCGAGGACCAAGAGGACGGCCAGGGCGATGGCGAAAAAGATCGGGCGAGAATTGGTCGAGGGTGACGCAGCCATGGCTCTTTCCGAGGTTTCGATAGTCGTTATAGTGCGCCGGAACGCGCCGGCAAGGCCGGATCGAGCCCGATGCCCGCGAGCGGAACCACGATCGATGAGCCAGACCCCCACCAAGACCGCGCCCCCCGCGCCGCAGCGCCCCTCGTCCTGGGTGGCGATGACGCCCGTGGTGTTTGTCGGACTGTGGAGCACGGGGTTCATCGGCGCCAAGCTGGGCATGCCCTACGCGGAGCCGTTCACGTTCCTGTTGCTGCGATTCATCATCGTCGTCGGGCTCCTGACCACGGCGGCCCTGGTGGTTCGCGCGCCGTGGCCCCGGACCTGGACGGAGGTCCGGCACGGCGCCACCGCCGGGCTGCTGATCCACGGCATCTATCTCGGCGGCGTGTTCGCGGCCATAGACCGGGGCGTGCCGGCCGGCATCGCCGCGCTGATCGTCGGGCTTCAGCCGCTGCTGACGGCGGTTGCGTCGGGCCCGTATCTCGGCGAACGGATCAGCCCCCGCCAATGGCTGGGGGTGGCCATCGGCCTCGTGGGAGTGACCCTGGTGGTGAGCGAGAAGGTGACCCTGAGTGGCGGCGAATTCGGCGGAGTCGGTTTCGCGGTCGCCGCCCTGCTCGGCATCACCGTCGGCACCCTCTACCAGAAGCGGCACGGCGGCGGCATGAACCTGTTCACCGGGTCGGCCGTCCAGTTCGCCTCGGCCGGGCTGTTCATGTTCGTCGCGGCGGTGACGTTCGAGACCATGAGCGTGGAATGGACGGGAGAGTTCGTGTTCGCCCTCGGCTGGCTGGTGGTGGTGCTGTCGCTCGGCGCGATCACGCTGCTCTACCTGTTGATCCGGCGGGGCGCGGCGGCAAAGGTGGCGAGCCTGTTCTATCTGGTGCCGCCGGTCACGGCGGTGATGGCGTTCGTGTTGTTCGGCGAGACGCTGGGCCCCATGGCCATCGCCGGAATGGCGGCGGCGGTGGTGGGTGTCGCGCTGGTGACCCGGGGATGAGAGGGTGAGCGTGGACATGGATGATTTTTGGGTGTTCGGGTACGGTTCGCTGATGTGGGAGCCGGGGTTCAGTTACGCCGAGGTCCGGCACGCGCGCCTGTTCGGCTGGCACCGGCGGCTGTGCCTGTTGTCGGTGCGCAATCGCGGAACCGAGGACCGGCCGGGACTGGTTCTCGCCGTCGACCGGGGCGGCAGTTGCCACGGCCTCGCGTTCCGCGTCGATGCCGAGCACGTGGAGGAGACGCGCGCCTACCTGTGGGAGCGCGAGCTCTCCACCGACGCCTACCGTCCGCTGCGCGCCCGGGTCCGGCTCGACAACGGGGAACGGGTTACGGCGCTGACCTTCGTCGCCCGGCCCGGGCATCGCCAGTATCTGAGGGCCGAAAGCCCGGAGCGCGCCGCCGAACTGGTGTGCCAGGGCCAGGGTCAGTTGGGAACGTCCCTCGACTACCTCCGCAACGTGGTCCGCCACCTCGACGAGATCGGCATCGCAGATGGCCCGATGCACCAGGTGCTGGCGATCGCCGAAACCATGGCCGGACGACGCCGCGGGGCCGGCTGCGACGAATTTCTTGCCGGAAACCCCGATTGAGCGTCACAATGGAGTCCTGTCAACGACCGCTGTTCTGGGCTGAACGATACGTTTCAACTTTGTCATATGGAGGGGTCCGATGAAAACGATGCTCCTGCCCTATCATGACGAGGACGCGGCGCGCGCCGCGCTGAATACCGCGATTTTGCTGGCCAAACGGTTCGACAGCTACATTGAGGGCCTTCTCGCCTTCCACGCACCGACGATCGGGCTGGGTGCCTTCAGCCCGGGCATGGCGCTGCCGGCGGAGTATCTGAGCCTGGCGGTGGAGGAATGGCGGCGGTTCGCCGATGGCGCGCGCACGGATTTCCTGAAGATCACTGGCGAGAGCGGCTTGCCGTTTCATGAACCGGGAACCGGCGTCCGAGGCCTCGGTTCGGGCTGGAGCGAAATGGACGGCACCGAGGCCGAGGTCGTCGCCACCCATGGCCGTCTGTTCGATCTGATCGTGATGGGCCGCACCAAGGAGAACGTTTCCTCGCGCTGGCGCGAAACCTGCGAGGCGGCTCTGTTCGAGAGCGGTCGTCCGTTGCTGCTGGCTCCGGCGGTGGCGCCCGCCAGCGTCGGCAAATCCATCGTCATCGGCTGGAACGGCAGCACCGAGACGGCGCGGACCCTCGCCATGGCCATGCCGCTGCTGGTCGCGGCCGACAGAGTGGAAGTGCTGACCGTGGAGGGAGAGACGTCCTTCGGTCCCGGCGGCGCCGAAATCGCCGAGCACCTGGGCCATCACGGCATTGCCGTCAGTCACCGGACGCTCAAGCCCGAGGGAAGGCCCGCCGGCGAGGTCATCCTCGACGAGGCGGGCGACATCGGAGCGGACCTGGTGCTGAAGGGAGCGTTCACGCGCAGCCGCCTGCGCCAGGTGGTGTTCGGCGGCACCACGCAGCATATCCTGGACTATGCCCAGGTTCCCGTGCTGCTGGCGCACTGAACCGGCTCGCGGTCAGTCGGGTTCGGAGGTCCGGGCTTTCTTGCGGGCTTTGGCGGCGGCGCGGTTGAGCGTTACCGAGTAGAGGCAGAAGAGCATATCAAGGAGGACGATCTCAAAGGCGGTATCGACGGGCCCTTGAATGGAACGAGACCTCCGCGCTTACGGAGAAACCTCCTGGCCCTCGCGCTGCAGTCCTTCCAACCGGGCCGTGGCGCCCTCGTACCCCATTTCGCTGGCCTTGCGGTACCAGATGGTGGCCATGCGCGGGTCCGAACCCGGAGTAGTCCCCAGCGAGGCAAGATAGTCCGGATCGTAAGTCATGGCCACGAGCATCGCCGCCTTGCCGCTTCCCCGCTCGGCGGCCATTTCCAAGAACACCCGGGCGGAAATGGGATCGCCCTTGTCCAGAAGGGTGTTCCCCCGCGCCATAAGGGCCTCCGGCTGGAGAAACGCGGTGCCCGCCGGGGACTGAACCCGAGAATTCGGCTGCTCTTCCGGTTGGCTTGGCGCTTCCATGAGGCGTTGGCCTCTTTCGGCCGCCGCCGGCTCGACGCGCGCCGCCGCCGCGGCTACGTCTCCGCTCGAAAATATCGGCGGCAAACCTTGCATTCTCATCCATTCCGGCAAGCCGGCGATTACGCTCATGAATTTCTCATCGCCGAAAAACTGTTTGAGACGGTATTCGGTACTGTGCCGGCCATAAACCGCATCCAGTTCGCCCGATTGTTCGGCCATCCGAAACAGCCCGTGGGAGAGTACTATATCGATCGGATCGCCGCTCGGTGTGTCCGGATCGTGCTCGGCAAGCCAGTAGCGACGTTCGTAGTGGCGTCCCAGACCATACTGAGCATCGTGATTGCCGAGCCGGGCCTCGGTCCACAACGGCTCGAGAGGCTGCTCGGATGGATTTTCGGCCGCGGCCCACCCGACCGCTCCGAAAAGCAGCATAAAGCCGACCACAAAACCGGTGACTGACCTGGCTGTAGAAATCACATTGATCACTTGTTCACGTTTTCGCCGAAGACCGGAGGAGAAATCACGGTCTATTTTTACTTATGAGACCGTAAATATTTCACTTATCTAGGGCGACAAGATGTCAATGCACGCTCCATGCGCGCATATGGCGCCGGCCAGCAAATGGAACACCGTTGAGGAAGTGTTGTCGTGGTAACTGACCGGCGCCGGCGGAGCGAACCGTTGAGTGATCCTTGCCGGGCCGCAAAACGTTGGATGGTCAGGGACGGTCGAGACGCCGCTTGAGGGCTTGCAGCCGGGACTCCGCTTCCGGGATGTTCATTTCGACGGCCCGCAAGTACCATGCCGCCGCCTGTTCTGCGTCGGGACGCAGGCCGACAACGTTTCTAAGCTCCATGTACCCTGGGTCGTAGGTCACGCCGACAAGCATCGCCGCTTCGCCGCTTCCCTCTCCAGCGGCCATCTTGAAGAAGCCGCGCGCGGAAATCAGATCCCCCGCCTCGAGATAGGACGTCCCCCGGGCGAGCAACTCTTCGACCGTCGGGCCCGCCGGTTTCTCTGGCGCCGGCGGCGTTTCCCGCTCGGGTGGTTCCGCCATCGCGGGCGTGGCGTCCCCCGGTTCGTCTCCCGCCGCCAATTCGGTCAAGGCCTCCGGAGGATCGTCGGCGGCGGGGGTTTCCGCGCCGACGATGGTCGGCTCCGACGGTGGTTCCGGCGGAGGAGAAGAGACTTGATCTCTCATCCACTCGGCGACGGTCTCCATCGCCAGCCGATATTCCACATCGTTTAGGGTTTCCTTGAGCGCGTGATCGGTTGCGATCCGGGCGTATCGCGCATCACCGTGACCCGCCTTTTCGGCGGATTGAAACCAGCCGTAGGCGAGCAAGAGGCTGGTGTAATCGGCGGCGGTCTCCGGATCCCGCCGCGCGGCGGCATACTGGGCTTCATAGTACTGTCCCAGTCGGTACTGGGCCTCGGCGATCCCTTGCTGAGCGTCGGCCATCAACACTTGCAGGTCCCCGCCGGGCGGATTCTGAGCCCGCGTGGCCGCTCCGGCTCCCGCGAGCATCGCGCACGCCAACAAGGTACGACCGAGCAGCGCGGCTATCGTGATGCGTTCACCCATCCCCTCACACCCATTCTCGGTGGGCCTCGCAAGTCCACCGGGCGCAAGCTTAACGAAACATGGCGGAAAGATGAACCGCAATTGTCATCTTCGACTCCGCGCCCGCGCCATTCGCCGGCGATCGAGCACGCGCGCGTCCGTCCACTGGACGTTCCGGGGAGACCGTCGGACTTCAGGGGCGGGGAGTCGCGACGACGGTGAGGGTTCTCACCCCCTGGGCACCGTGGATCAGAACGCCCTCGATATCGGCGGTGGCCGACGGCCCGGTCATCAGCACCGCGTAGGACGCGTCCGCGAACTCGGGGCGGGCATAGGCGTCGTGAAGATTGCCGACGATCTCCGACGGATCCAGAAGGACGACGAGATGCTGCGCGAGATACCCGAGCGCCCGGATGCCGAGATCCGAATCGCTCAGATACACCGATCCCGTCTCGGCCACGCCGAACACGGCGCGGACCACGCCCACATCCACGTCGTCCAGGTCCTTGGGTTGGCGGACGTCGCCCAGTCGCCGGTTGCCCGCGACCTCCGGAGTGGCGGAACAGACGACCTTGGCGTCAGGATGAAGATCCTTGACCAGCGCGGCCAGGTCGGCACCCGCGGCCGGTTCCACGCCCTTGCCGCCCATCCGCTGGACACCCTGCTTGAACTGACTCCAGGTCGCCGGATGCCCCCCCTCGAACAGCGGCACGTGGGGCAACGGGGTGGCTTCCGGCGGGTTGCGCCGGATGGTGTCCAGGATCATGTCGCGGCTGCTCATGACGCCCTCCTGTTCTTGAGGTACCAGGCATGGAAGGTCTGATCCGGCGTCACCGGCACTTCGCGTTGTTTGCCCCAGGCATTGAACCGCGTGTAGAGGAGAAATCTCGGAAGGTGCTCGATCGCCGCGTCGGTGGCGCCGAGCGTGCGGCGGTACGTCTTCGGGTCGGAGAGGATCCGCCCGCTGAGCTTCATCGCCGTCTTCTTGACGAACGGAAGCTGGTTGTGCTCGGTGAGGACCCGGCGCCACTGGTAGATCTGGTCGTGGATGTTGATCTTCACCGGGCAGACGGCGGTACAGCTTCCGTTGAGGGTGGAGGCGAACGGCAGGTTGCTGTACTTCCGCAGGTCCGAGGTGGGGTTGAGGATGATGCCGATGGGCCCCGAATACACGCCGCCGTAGCTGAGCCCGCCGCTCCGCCGGTAGACCGGGCAGGTGTTCATGCAGGCGCCGCAGCGGATGCACTTTAGCGACGTCCAGAAGTCCTTCATGCCCAGCCGCTCGGCGCGGCCGTTGTCCACCAGGATGATATGCAGCTCGCCGCCCTCCGGCGGGCGGCGGAAATGCGACGTGTACTGGGTGATCGGCGAGCCCACGGCGCTGCGCGACAACATGCGGACGAACACCGCCAAGTGCTCGGTGCGCGGGATCACCTTCTCGATGCCGATGGACGCGATGTGCAGCGGCGGCACCGTCGCGCTCAGGTCGGCGTTGCCCTCGTTGGTGCAGACGACGAAGGCCCCGGTTTCCGCCACCGCGAAGTTGGCGCCGGTCATGCCGGCTTCCGCGCCGAGGAAATAGGGGCGGGTGGTGATCCGGGCGTGTTCGCTCAGGTAATGCGGATCGTCGTTGTCCGGGTCGGAGCCCAGGGTCTTCGCGAACACCTTGGCCACGTCCCCGCGCAGCTTGTGCACGGCCGGCACCACGATATGGCTTGGCGGCTCGTTGTCCAGTTGCTGGATGCGCTCGCCGAGATCGGTCTCGATGACATCGACGCCGCGGCGCGCGAGATACGGCCGGAGCTCGCACTCGTCGGTGAGCATGGACTTGCTCTTGACCAGTGTTTTCGCCTTGCGGTCCGACAGGATCTCATGGACGATCCGGTTGTGCTCCTCGGCGTCCAGCGCCCAGTGCACATGGGCGCCGTTCTTCTTCGCGTTCTCCTCGAATTGCCCGAGATAGTCCGGGAGGTGGGTAAGGGTGTGCTCCTTGATGGCGGACGCCAGGTCGCGGAGTTCGTTCCACTCGGGAACCTCGTCGCGCTGGCCGTCGCGTTTCTGGCGGAGGTCCCACAGGCGCTTGTCGTGAAAAACCTCGTTGTCGGTCGCCGCGATGAAGTGGGAAGAGGCTTCGGCGTGGTCGATGCGTTTCATGCGCGGGCTCCGTTCAGGATCTGGGCGATGTGGATGAACTTCAGGTCGACCCCCATCCGCTCGGCGCATCCCTTCTGGTGCATCAGGCAGGAGTTGTCGGCGGAGACGATGTATTCGGCTCCCGCGTTCTTGTGGTCCATCACCTTGTCGTAACCCATCTTCGCCGATACCGGCTCCTCGAAGATGGAAAACGTGCCGCCGAACCCGCAGCATTCATCGGGACGGTTCGGGGTAACGAACTCGATGCCCTCGACCTTGGACAAAAGCGCGAGCGGCTTGGAGAAGAACGGTTCGCCCAGTTCCGACATGGACGCGTGGCGAAGCCCGCGCAGCGTGCCGCAACTGTTGTGCAGGCCCACCTTATGCGGGAATGCCGCCCAGGGGAAGGCGTCCACCTTAAGGATATCGTGCAGGAATTCCACCAGCTCGAAGGTCCGCTCGCGAACCTGGACGACCTCCTCGGTCTGGGGAATGGCGTCGAAGTGATGGCGGACATGGTGGGTGCAACTGCCCGACGGGGTAACGATGTATTCGAAGCCCGCGAAGTTCTTGACGAACAGCGCCTCCACCGGGGCGGCGTCTTCCTGGCAGCCGCTGTTGGCGATGGGCTGCCCGCAGCAGGTCTGGTCCACGGGATATTCCACCTCCACTCCCAGGCGTTCGAGGAGTTCCAAGGTGGCGATGCCGATCTCCGGAAAGAACGCATCCACGAAACACGGAACGAAAAGCGCGACTTTCAACCGATTCCCTCCCTGCTCTTTGTTTTATGGACGGTCTCCATGGACCGGCCTCCGAGGCATGGAGTTCCGGTGAAAATCCGGTCGATCCATGAATGCCGCCGCTTTTCGCGATTTGTCGGCATCGCTACCTTGACAATCATATTGCAGGCAAGTGACATCTGAAAGCAACGTTTGCAATCGGTCTCCTTGATGCTTCGCAATTTGTGATCGCGCGAGCGTTGCGGCGAACGCGGCCGTTCGGAGAGAGACGATGAAGGACCCCCTGGGCGCCCTTGTGCCGGGCATCGAAGTCGATCTGGAGGGCGCGGGCGCCGGCTTGCTCGGCGGCCGGACGTTCGTCGCCAAGGACCTGTTCGACGTCGCCGGGCTCACGACCGGATGCGGCAACCCGGACTGGGCGCGCACCCACGAACCGGCGCGCCGCCATGCCTGGGCGGTGCGGGTCTGGCTCGACGCCGGCGCCCGTCTGGTGGGCAAGGCCGTCACCGACGAACTCGCCTACAGCATCGGCGGGCGGAATTTTCATTATGGTACGCCCGTAAACGTCAACGCGCCCGGCAGAATCCCCGGGGGTTCGTCCAGCGGTTCCGCCAGCGCCGTCGCCGGCGGCTTGGCGGACCTCGCCCTCGGCACTGACACGGGCGGCTCCATCCGTGTCCCCGCCAGCTATTGCGGGCTTTACGGAATGCGCCCCAGCCACGGGCGGATCCCGCTCGACGGCGTGATGCCCCTGGCGCCGAGCCTGGATACGGTCGGCTGGTTCGCGCGCGACATGGATCTCCTCGTCCGGGCCGGCGAGGTGCTGCTGCGGGAAACCGCAGCCACGGCGCCGACGCCGCGCCGGCTGATCGTGTTCGACGACGCGTTCGCCCTCGCCGGGCCCGCCGCCGCCGCCGCGCTGGCTCCCATCGTATCGCGGCTCGAGGCGCGTCTGGGGCCGGCGGAACGGGTGATCGCGGGCGAGCCGGGCGGTGGACTGACGGAATGGATGTGGCGATTCCGCAAGATCCAGGCGCGCGAGATCTGGGCGGTGCACGGGCCCTGGATCCGAGCGGTCCGGCCCCGGTTCGGCCCCGAGATCGCGGAGCGCTTCCGGTGGGCCGAAAGCGTGCCCGAGGAAGAGGCCGAACGGGCGAAGACGGCGCGCGAAGCCCTCGCGGGGCGGCTCGCCGAGCTGTTGCGGGACGGCGCCATCGCCTGCCTGCCGTCGACCCCGGACATCGCCCCGAAACTTCAGGCGTCGAGCGAAGACCTCGACAGGCACCGCGCCGGCGTCATGGCCCTGACCTGCCTCGCGCCCCTGACCCGTCTGCCGCAACTCAGTCTGCCGCTCGCGCGAGTCGACGGCTGTCCCCTCGGGATTTCGCTCATGGGCGGTCCCGGGAGCGACGCGGCCTTGCTCGCGTTCGCCCAATCCTTTGTTCGCCAATGAGAAATCGGGTATTTGCGGCGGCTTGAGTTTTCCCCTTGAAAGCACCCCATGTGGGGTATATAGGGGTGGGTCAACAACAACATTTGGACCCTTGCCCCCGATGGCGCGGAAACGGTCTGGTCGATTTCCCTCCCTCTCTCCCAGCCCGGCCCGGCCCTAACAGACGGGGCTTCTGAGCAAAGGCAGCGCAGTGCACAACACCAAGGACATGGGCCGCGTGCTCTACCGCCACGACTGGACGGACCTGCGGGAGTGGGTCTCGGCGCTCGCCGACCTCGGCGACCTCAGCGACGATGAGATCACCGAACTCGTGGCCGACCAGAACGCCAATCCCTCCTACGTTTCGTAAGCGCGCCCCGGGGGACAAGCACCCGGCATGGGACTTCCGACGGCGCGCCGCGCGCTGCTTGCGCCTTCGTTCCCCCGGGGACCTTGGGTCTTGGACCCCTGACGACCCGGTCCCTTCGAACCTCTCCTTGATGATCGCGATCTCGGCCCGGCGGTTCCGCGCCGGGCCCTCTTCGTTGCGGTTCGACGTCACCGGAGCAATTGGGCCCGCGCCGGCAGGTTCCGACCCGGTTGGCCATGTCGGGGGGGGGGGTGTAACGCGTTTATTGCAAAACAACCCCATGCACCGTACAATTTCTCCGCAAGCCATTGAAATACCTGAATTACTAAAACGCTCGTTGCAGTTCCGTAACGGCGTAAGCCGCTGATATAAAACAAAACATGCCGATGCGAACCCGGAACGACAGGCTTTCGATGCCGCCATTTTCCGCCGAATTGGGGGGCAAAATCACGAAATACGCGCCGCGAAACGCAATTCGTGGCGGTCTTTCAAGGCGCCGGGGGAGTTTCGGGGAAGTGTCAATTAATTGCCATCCCGCTTCACGAGATCAGTAACATGTCCGCGTAACCCCCGAAAACGCGGCACGCGACAACTCCGGCGCAAACCCCATATGCTCCTCATATGAAGGCATCATCCTGGAAAGGGTCGACCATGCACATTCAGTCCTTGGGGCACGTGGTGTTGAAGGTTCGCGATCAGGCGCGGGCCGAGGCGTTCTATAACGGCGTTCTGGGCATCCCCATCGCCGCCCGATGGGAGCGGCACGGCATGACGTTTTTCTCCCTGGGAAATCACCATGACTTCGCGGTCATGGCCCTGGGCCCGGACGCGGTATCGCCGCCCGATGGAGCAACCGGGCTGTTGCACGTGGCCTTCAAGATCGGCGACAGCCTAGACGCGCTCCGCGCCGCCAAGCGGGAGATGGAGGCGGCGGGCATCGCCACCCAGCCCATCGATCACGGCGTCAGCCAGTCGCTCTATCTGCGGGACCCGGACGGCAACGAAATCGAGCTTTACGTGGACACCTCGGACGTCTGGAAGGAACACCCCGAACAGGTCGCCCGCGCCGGGCCGCTGGAATTGGATTGACGCGGACCGTGGGCGTGAAGAGAGGGCGCGCGCCGGCGGGGATGTTTTTTTCCTGCCCCGCTTGCCAATCCGCCCGATGGGCGACCCCGAAGTCGCGAACGTACCGGTCGTCAACGCCGGCGCAGCACCAATGTCATCGAATGGTTGTCGAAGATGTACTGGCCGGGCTCGGCGGCGAACAGCGCCTCGAGGCGCTCGAAGAAGGTCTCGGCCAGACGGTCGGCCTCGTCGGCGCTGGCGGCCGAACGATCGAACAGTCCGTTGCGAAAGGAGGATTCCGCAAAGCTGCGCGCGAAGGCGGCATAATTCCGGGCATAGGCCCCGGCGTCGCCGTCCTCCTCCAAGAGCCGCACGTAGGGGTTCGGGATGAGTTCGCTCGCAAGCTCGACGATGTCGAACGCGCCCTTGAGGTCGGTCTCGCGCTCCAGCGGGGCGCGAACCTCGCTCAACTCCCGGAAGTAGAGGGGAAAGACGAACGTCTCGAGGCACGCGGGATCGAGAGATCCGTCGTTCGCCATGCCCTCGGCGATGCGCCAGAACGCCCGGTAGAGCCGGTGCCCGCCGGCCGCGAGGCCGCTGGGATCGGTCGGGTCCTCGATCGACGACATGGTCTCGATGACGAGCCATCCGCCGGGCCGCGATTCCCGGGCCCGCCGGCGCAGGAAAAGCGACCAATCGCGGTCCGCCTTGTCGCGGATCTCCCCCCGCGCCGCCCCCGTCATGTCGGCGAAGAACAAGGTGCCCGGCGAGGACAGGCGGATGGCGCCGTCGAGCCAGTGGGCCGCCATGAACGACATACCCAAGTCGATGGACCCGGCGCTGGCGACCTCATCGAAGAAGCTGCCGACGGAGGCCTCGGGACGCAGCGGTCCGGGGTGGTTGAGATAGCCCTCGGGACCTTGGATGTTGGCGAACAGATCGTTCCAATCGTTGCCGATCTGATCGTTGTGCACGGTGACGACGGGCATATCGGCGCGCCGGCCGTGGATTCCTTCCAGGACGGTACGGAACGCCGCCATCGAGTTGCGGCCGGGGCCGCAGCCATAGTCGATCACCCGCAGCTCGGGCCCGCTCAGATCGAGCTCCCGGACCGCGCGCCGAAGCCGCTCCGCCTGCATCAGCACGGTGTCGCGTTGAATGGCGGAGTAGCTGTCGTAAAAGCCCCTTCCGCCCATCCCTTCGGTGGCGCGGGTCTCCTGCTTGCCGGAGAACGATGGGTCGGTCATGGCGAACCGTTAGGCCCAGAGCGTTAAGCGAATTCCGCCGGATGGGGAATTCAATGGCCTGAAATGGTGCCCGTGTTCGTGAAGGGACGCAACCCGAAACTCGCGGAGAGCGAACGCTCTTGGAACGCGAAATTTACCGCCCCGGAAAACGGCAAGGATGACCGCCGCCTGGGCCGGAATTAATAGATGAAATCCTTCGCGGCCGAGAACAAGCTTGGCGGGGGCGCCTTATCAAAAAGGGACCGTCCGCTTCAACAAAACCTAATTTCCATACAGGCGCGACAGGACAACGAGCACGGTGACGCCGAGCACGATCCAGGGCAGCCATTTCCGAACGGCCTCCCACGGCGGCATTCGGTCCCGGATGCCGCCGTCCCGGGCGGAGTTGGCGGGCGGCGACACGCGCTTGGGCAAGCGGTCTACCAGGCGGTCGGCGATTGACCGTGAGTCCGACGCCTTCCAATTCCCTTCGGGTAGAGTGACGATGGTCGCCGCCAATGCGCTTGCGGCAACCTCCCGGGTCAAATCGGACAGACGAGCGGCCTCCGCCCACGGGTCGAAGCCAAGCCGCGCCAGCGCCGAAAGAACGGTGAGCCGTGCTCCACTTTTCTCCTCGCCGACGAATGCGAACAGAAAGTCGTTGAATTGGGAATGTCCGAGCGAATATTCACGACGCAGCGCCATTTGAGCCACCTTTCAGGGCCGCCGACGCCCGCCAACGATCATTGATCGCAACGGTCATTGGTCGTAACCCATTGCGATCGTTGGTCTCGGCGTTGCCGTTCGACCTGTCTTTGCCGGGAGCATTGGACGCCGCGAAGATACCGCCCCCGAACCTCTTCGCGGCCCCGGCGCACTCTTCGCATTTTGAAGAAAAGTACGTTTAACTATTCAATATATGGTCATTAATGAAATAATTTTCAACGCTACCCAAAAGTTTATTTGTCAGTGTTCAGGAATATTATTTCCACGAAACTGAGTTTTATTTCACGAGGATCAGCCGAATCCGACCCTTTCGATTTCCGATGGACATGCCATGGCATTGGGCCGCGCGGGGGACCTGCACTGACTTTCCAGGCGCTTGTGACGAATTCCTCGGCGGTGGGAACATTTCCTCAAACTTGAGCCGCCACGCGGTAGCAAGGACTATGGGCCTCAATTGGGGAAAAAGCGAATGAAATTCCTTGCGGTCTCGCGGGATCCCTTTGGGCGGTCAGCGAGTTGCGCGAGTCTCTTTCTTGCCGGAGAGTCAGGGGCCGTCGGTCATGGCGGACGGGGACGCCTGGGATGTCAAACGGATCTCGCCGGGGGGAGAAATTCCACTGCCTGAAATGGCGTCATTGTTCGTGAGGGGCGGCAACCACAATTCTTGGGGAATGGACGGAAACAGACCAGAATGATGAACTGGTTTATTATTTAGGTCGGAATGGATGAAGCCATGAGGACAGTCGGGGCCTTTGAGGCCAAGACCCATCTTTCGGAACTGCTCGACCGCGTGGCGCGGGGCGAGGAGATCGTGATCACCAAGCACGGCAAGGCGGTGGCCCGGCTCGTCCCCGAGACCGCCGCCGATCGCGCGCGCGTGGACGAGACCATCGCCCGGCTCAAGAAGGCGCGGGCCGGGGTTACCCTGGGCGGACTGGACTGGAAAAACCTGCGGGACGAGGGGCGGCGGTGAGTGGATTGGTTCTGGATTGTTCGGTGGCGGTCTCGTGGTGCTTCGAGGATGAAGCGTCGCCCGAAACCGACGCTATCCTCGAGCGGGTGCGCGACGACGGCGCCCGGGTTCCGGCGCTCTGGCACCTCGAGCTCGGCAACGTCCTCATCCAGGCGGAACGCCGCAAGCGCCTGACCGCGACGGATACGGCGACGCGCCTCGCGCTCATGGCCGCGCTGCCCATTCTCACCGATGACGAAACCCCGGCAAGGGCGTTCATCGAGGTTATGACCCTGGCCCGCGCCGACGGCCTCACCACCACCGACGCCGCCTATCTGGAGTTGGCCATGCGCAAGGGCCTACCGCTGGCCTCGCGGGACCGGGCGCTCGTGGACGCCGCCCGGCGGCGCGGAATCGCGACGCTGCCGGACGGCGTGTGATCGAGTGTCGAAAAAGGTAAACCGGCTATGTCCGCCGAAGGCGGAACAGGCAGTATAGTAAAAAAATAGACTTGACCCCCTTGTCCATTGTCAAGCATCGCGTCGAGATGCGCGGCATTCCCCATAGCCGATTGATCCGCCAGCTCATGGAATGCGAGGTCTCGATCAGCCGAGAATCACCCGGTTGGCCGGCGCCAAGGCTGGGATCAACGGGCAGAATAGTATCGGGCAGAATAGTATAATGATAGAGTTGACCCCCGAGCCACGGAACGATGAAATCCGCCCGCGTCTTTTCCTGACCGTTAGGGATCTTGCTTATTGAGCAATGTCCCCTTTTTTTCGATTTTCTTTGTCAGAAAACCTTGTAGCGTGGGTCGTCCGCCAGAGGATGATTGGCATTGGGAAAAGAGTAAGCCGATCCCTTTTCTTGTCGATATCTCTCGATACGGTTTTCTCTGATTTCACCGGCAGCTGTAAACGCAATCGTATGGACATGGGGGCGTTTTACTAGGACATCCGTCGCCATAGCTTGTAAACCCGTACCATTGGTAAAGTCATTTCCTTCGGCATCGGCTAATTCGCGCAAATCTTTGCCGGACACATCCTCGAGGTGAACGCACATTAGGCCGGGGCGTAAGCCAGTTAGTTGATCTTTAGAAGAGTTCTTGAGTTGCCGGTGAATTCCGTCCAATACCTTGTCTGGTTTGGAACTATGAAAGACGACGACCACGGCACCTTTTTGTGGCCCGAATAAACAAAATAGGTGCTTATTAAAAACCCCCAGACGTTTCTCCACAAAATCCTTCACGAGTTGCTCCGATATGGCGCCTGGCGAGCTTGCACTAAATGGACTATCTGCTAGTGGGAATTGTTGAACTTCAAGCGAACAAACTGAATGGTCAGAAGACCGTTGGCCAGATCGCAGGGTTTCTTCGACGACCTTGGCGATGGCTTCGTGTTGTTCGCGCGCTCCCTTAAGGTGATCCGGCACTGTAATTCTTAGGAGCCACCCATCGGATTGGCGCTCAAGTACTTCATCGAGTAAAGGGACAATGCGCCCCCCTAACTCGTACACGCGCCGCTTATGAAGCTTACGACCAACGTCGCCCGAAACGTGCTTGCACTCGACTTCAATCTCTACTTCCCTACGCTTAGCCAAAAAATCGAACCCGCGTCCAGTTTCCAAATCATTGAAAATAACATCGAAGTCCCTGCTCATCAGGTGGGACGCCACAGCCATTTCGGAGGCTACTGGGGCCAACCCACTATCATCCTTTAGCTGGCCGCGGATCATCCCTCTCAGCCGTTTTTGAGCTTGGGAAGTAAGATGCCGGTGAACACCAACCACCATGGCCACAAATGAGAAAAGCTTGTATTGTTTTTCATTGTTCAGGTCAAAATCATACTTGCCGGTTTTGTTTTGGCGCTTTCGCAGCCGAGACAGCTCAAGTTCAAGAGCAAATTTTTCGTCGAAATAGACTTCTAGAAGCTGGTTTTTCTTGATTTGACCTAGCAGTGAGTTCCGCCTCTTCTCCCAATTCTGCCACCCGACTATCGGAATAAACTCACTAATCAACCTAGGTATTTCTCGTTCATTGATTTCGGTTGGGATACGCACAGTACTTGCCAGTTGACATTCAAAATATGCTCAGCACGAATTAACGACCGAACCTTGGTTCTTCCCTACCCGCACTTCGAATACCCGCAGCTCGTGCACGTGTCGCAGTCTTCCTGGCGCATCAGGGTGGGGGAGCCGCATTTGGGGCAGGAGCGGAAGCGGGAATTGGCGGTCGGTTCGCCGACGGCCTTGACCTGCTTTTCGGCGCGGGGTTTGCCGTGGCCCTCGGGCGGGGGGATGAAGCCGATGTCGATCATGTGCTGCTCGATCACCCCGCCGATGGCGGCGAGCAGCGAGGGGACGTAGCGGCCGCCCACCCACTGGCCGCCGCGCGGGTCGAACACCGCCTTCAGTTCCTCGACCACGAAGGACACGTCGCCGCCGCGCCGGAACACGGCGCTGATCATGCGGGTGAGCGCCACGGTCCAGGCGTAGTGCTCGGTGTTCTTGGAGTTGATGAACACCTCGAAGGGACGCCGGCGGCTGTCCTGGATGATGTCGTTCAGCGTGATGTAGATGGCGTGGTCGCTTTCCGGCCAGCGGACCTTGTAGGTCTGGCCGCGCAGCGCCTCGGGCCGGTCGAGGGGCTGGAACATCTGGACGATGGCGCCGGAGTCGCCGAGGTCGCGGGGCTTGGCCCGGGCGGTGGGGGATTCGAGCGGCAGTTCCGCCTGGGCGGTGGCGGTCTTGGACTTGGCCTCGTCCTTGCGCTCCAGCACCGCGCCGGTGACCTCGTTGGGGCGGTAGGTGGTGCAGCCCTTGCAGCCGAGCTCGTAGGCCTGGGCGTAGATGTCCTTGAAGTCCTCGAAGGTGATGCTCTCGGGGCAGTTGATGGTCTTGGAGATGGAGCTGTCGATGTATTTCTGGACGGCGGCCTGCATGACCAGATGATCGTTGGGGCTGAGCTCCTGGGCGTCCACGAAGGCGTGGGTGAGCGCGCGCGTTTTCGCCCTTGAGCCGGCGGTAGAGGCGATAGGCGTAGTCGGTGACCTCCTCCTGGCGGCGGCTCCCGTCGGGCATGAGCACGTGGCGGGAATAGCGGAAGCTGAACACCGGCTCCAGGCCCGACGACACGTTGTCGGCGAACAGCGAGATGGTGCCGGTGGGCGCCACCGAGGTGAGCAGCGCGTTGCGGATGCCGTGGGCGGCGATGGCGTCGCGCACGTCCTCGTCGAGGCCGCCGACGGTCTCGCCGGCCAGGTACTTGTCGCGATCGAACAGCGGGAAGGCGCCCTTTTCCTCGGCGAGCCGGGTGGACGTGAGGTAGGCGGCGCGCTGGATCGCCCGCATCCAGATCTCGGTCAGGCCCACCGCCTCGTGGCCGCCGTAGCGCGCGCCGCACTGGATCAGCGCGTCGGCGAGGCCGGTGATGCCGAGGCCGATGCGGCGCTTGGCCTTGGCCTCGTGTTCCTGCTGCGGCAGCGGATAGCGCGACGTGTCGATGACGTTGTCGAGCATGCGCACCGCCGCGCCCACAAGGTCGTCCAGCGCCGCCATGTCGAGCCGGGCGTTCGCCTCGAACGGATCGAGGATCAGCCGCGCCAGGTTGACCGAGCCGAGCAGGCAGGTGCCGTACGGCGGCAGCGGCTGTTCGCCGCAGTTGTGGACCACCAGTCCGTTGGCGTCGAAGGCGTTGATGCCGGGTATCTGGACGTCGTAGACGGCTTCGGTGCCGTCGCGCGGTCGACCTCGGCCACCGTGGCGGTGAAGCGCTCGGCGGCGAGGGCGCGGCGGTAGCTCGAGATCAGCACGTCGAGCCGCACCGCCTTGGTCTCGTCGGCGAACCCGATGCCGTCGGCGAACACCCGCAGGTTCTCGCCGGTGATCGCCAGTTCGTGGCGGGGCTTGCTGGGGTACAGGCGCTCGCCGCCCCGGCCGTCGGGCAGGGGCCGTTCCTGGACCGGGCGGGTGTCGCGCTGGATGCGGCTGGCGATGCCGAGCCGGAGCAGGATCCGTTGCGCCGCCTCCAAAAGCGGGTCGTCGCCGAGGGCGAGGCGGACGCTGACGCCGTCGCGCGGGTTGCCGTGGACGCCGCCGTGGACATCGAACAGGCCGCGCAGGAACCCCCGGCAGAAGGCGCTGGAGGTCTGTTCCAGGGCCGGGGTGACGGTCTGGTGGTCGGGATCCAGTCCCAGCTCCAGGGCGAGCTGCCTGACCGCGCCGGACACCAGCCGGTACTCGCCGCGCCCGGGGATCGGCATCCAGCCCTCGAAATCGGAGCGCTGCGGCAGGGTTTCCGCCGCCGCCAGCGCTTCGTCCATCACGCCGGCGATGCCCGGGCGGTCGTGGCCGTTGACGGCGGCGAGGCCCGGCCAGGCGCTGATCACCGCCTCGTCGCCGGTGAGCGCGCCGTCGCCGAGCAGCAGGCCGATGAGGTAGCCCTGCTCGCGGGTGTACGGGCCCGGCCAGTCGGCGGAGGCCCGGTGGTCGTTGAGGACGACGGTGTCGCCGGGCTTGAGGTCTCCGGCGGGGGTCCACTCCGTCGTCGTGAGGAGTTCCGCGCCCGCCGAACGGGATGGTCGGCGGTCAGCCTCAGGCCGTGGCCCTCCCGCGTGGTCAGGTTCAGCACCGGCTTGGTGGCGGTGAGAAAGAAGCCCTCGGCCGCGGAGGCGAACGGCCGGCCGTTCACCAGCGCGGTAAACGGCTTGCCGACGAGGTCGCGGACCCGGCGGGGGCCGTCCGCCGTTTGTACCCAGGTGTCGGCGGTGACGCACGGATTGGTGCCGTGGATGGTCTCGCAGTAGTAGAGGTTGTTGAGCCGGTTGATGCGGTCGATGAAGATGACGCCGGGCTCGGCGTAGGCGTAGGTGGCGCGCATGATCCGGTTCCACAGCTCGCGCGCGCCGAGGCTCTTGTAGACGGTGCCGCCGAAGGACAGCTCCCAGGACGCGTCCTCCTTGACCGCCCGCATGAAGTCGTCGGTGACCAGCACCGACAGGTTGAACATGCGGAGCCGCCCGGGCTCGCGCTTGGCGTCGATGAACGCCTCGATGTCGGGATGGTCGCAGCGCATCACCGCCATCATGGCGCCGCGCCTGGACCCCGCGCTCATGATGGTGCGGCACATGGCGTCCCACACGTCCATGAACGACAGCGGCCCCGAGGCGTCGGCGCCGACGCCCACCACCGCCGAGCCCTTGGGCCTGAGCGTCGAGAAGTCGTAGCCGATGCCGCCGCCCTGCTGCATGGTCAGGGCCGCTTCCTTGAGGTGCTCGAAGATGCCGGTCATGTCGTCCGGCACGTCGCCCATGACGAAGCAGTTGAACAGCGTCACCCGCCGCCCCGAGCCGGCGCCCGACAGGATCCGCCCGGCCGGCAGGAACTTGAAATCGCCCATGGCGCCGAGGAATGCCTGTTCCCAGACGGCCGGGTCCGTTTCCGGCTCGGCCAGCGCCCTGGCCACCCGCGCCCAGCTGTCGGCGATGGTCTTGTCCACCGGCTGGCCGTCCAGCGTCTTCAGGCGGTACTTCATGTCCCAGATCTGTTGGGAAACGGGCGCGACCTGCATGGGGTGATCTCTTTGTCCGTTTATGGGCGGTTGCGGGATTGAACTCTACTGTAAGCGCCGGGCGAAACCCCGTCAATTGTCGCCGTTCTTGTTCTGTTTCCTCAACTTTTTTCCGGTTTGCGGGACCGCCCGAGCCCTTGCGGTCCCCGGCGTTCAATGGCGGAAACCCCGGCCTAAATCTCCATCGACCGCGTCAGCTCGGCCTCGATGAGGCCGGCGAGTTCGGACTCGGTGGCGGCGCGGCGGGTGTCCGAGCCGATCTTGGACGGATCCTTGGCGCCGAGGCGGGACCACTCGGGGTGGGACTTGGCCCGCGACAGGCCCTTGGGCAGCCGGCCGGATGTCCAGGTCTTTTCGCCCTCCCGCGCCTGGGCCTCGATGCGGATCTTGTCTGGGCTGGCGTGGCCGCGCCGCAGCAGTGCCTGGACCAGCCGCAACTGCCGGAGCGCCAGAAGCCGCAGCGTGTCGTCCTGGACGCGGAGCGCGGTGTAGCCGCGCAAGGTGTCGACGACGCGCTTGCCGTGGCTTTCGAAGGTGCCGTAGAGCCCGCCGATGGTGGCGCCGATGGCGGCGGCGGCGCCCAGCGACAGGCCGCCGGTCATGGCGTCCACCGCCAGTCCGGTGAGGCCGCCCGCCACCGCGCCGCCCCCGGCCTTCACGCTGAATTCCTTGAGCAATTCCGGACTGAACAGATCCAGTCCCCACTGGCCGTTGTCGAGCGGCACCAGGTCCGCCTCGTAGTCGTCGGGCCGGAACCGGTACATCTCGAGCAGCGCCGCGACGCACCGGCGCTCGCGGTCGCGCACAACCTGCTTGAGCGACTCGACGGTGCCGGCGGCGTTCGCGCCCTCCGTCTCCACCAGGATCCGGTACGCCGCGACGTCGATGAGCAGGTCGGCCAGGAGGTCGGCCGACGCGCGGATCAGGTTGGCGCGCCGCTGCTTGCGGTCCCTGATCAGCGCGGCGAGGGTGGCGCGGAAGGAGTCGAGCAACGTCTGCATCTTCTCGAACAGCCGCTGCTCGGCGTTTTCGTTGAGGACCACGGTGTCGAACTCGGCCACGGCGTGCATGCCGACCCGGCTCAGATGCTCGCGCCACTGCCCGGTCTTGGCCTCCGGACTGGCGACGAAGTTGAGCACCGGCACCACCGGCGTGGCGCAGCGCCCGAGGATCTCCAGTTCGTCGCGATGCTTGCCGAGAACCCGGTCGCGGGCGTCGATGACGTAAAGGGCGATGTCGCTGGCGAGAACCTGGCGGATCGCCTTGGCTTCCTGCTCGAACACGCCGTGCGCCGCCGGGCTGGCGAGAAAATCCCGGATCACCTCGATCCAGTCCCTTTGACGATCCGGGCGAAGGCCGTCGAGATGCTCCAGCAGGCCGATGGAGTCCTCCAGGCCGGGCGTGTCGTAGAGTTCGACAAGCGGCGCGCCGTCCACCAGCAGGGCCGTCCCCTCGACGTGGCGGGTGGTGGCCGGGCGGTCCGACACCTCGCCGAAATCGACGGTTTGGGTGAGGGTGCGCAGCAGCGAGGTCTTGCCGGTGTTGGTATGACCGACCACGGCGACCTTGAGAACGGGGAGAGGGAGCGAGCGTGTCATGTGGCGTGCTCCTCCGCCAGCGCCCGGTCGAACCGGTCCCGGAGCGTCCGGAGCCACGCCCGGGCCTCGTCGACGCCGTGGATCGCGGGCGGGTTCTCCTCGCCGGCCATGCGGTCGATGACGCGGGTGATCGACGCCTCGTCCCGGCCCTGCAGGTGAAGAACCACGGCGAACAGGGCGGCGCCGTTGACCGCCTCGGTCAGATCGATGGCGGTCTCCGTCGTGGACGCGTTGCCGGACCTGGCCGAACCCATCAACGCCGAGACCGCCGCTCCAAGCCCGGCCCAGGCCGGCAGGGCGGCGATGGCCACGGGCGAGACGACGGTGGCGGCGGCGACGCAGCCGAGCGCGCCGGCCAGCGCGCCGGCGGCCATCCAGCGGGGATTGAGGCGCAACCGGGCGGGCAGCAGACCGATCATGCGATCGGCGCCGGACCGGAGGTCGTCCATCTTCGGGACGCCATCCCTGACATCGATGCGCAACAGATCCCGCCAGGACGACTCTACGCCCTGGTACAGTTTTGCGATCTCCCGGTGCAGTTCCGCCTGATCGGCGGCTCCGGGCGGGCCGGTCCAGCGGCCGGCGTGGCTGGCGATCAGGTCGAGCGCGTCCTCGATCCGCCGGTTTTGCGGGGCGCTTGCCGTCGCCGCTCCGAGCAGGCTTGCCAGCCGGGCGCGGCTGGCGTCGGTGAGATGGTCGAGGTCCACCTCGACGACCCGGTCGCCGGGGACACCCGCGCGCCTCGCTAGGTTCCGCCAGTCGTCGATCCGCTGCGCCACGTGCTCGAGATGTCCCCGACGCCGCAGCTTTTCGCCGTCGCCGAGAACCAGCGCGACGGCAATACGCGACGTCTGTTGAAGGGTTCGCACGAACGCTCCGGTACCGCGGTCCGGTGTCGCCGCCAGCGAGCAGACCACCACGGTGGCGCGCGGCGGGACCGCCGCCGCGGCGATCCGTTCGATGACGCCGTGACGGTCCGAGCGGCTGTCGACGAAGCCGAGGTCCAGCCAGTCGATGCCCGTTACGTGCGGCGGCCAGGGTGTCCCGGGGGGCTCGATCTCCAGGCCCAGGATGGCGGCCGGACCGTCCGGGGCGATCGGCGGCGGGGCTTCCAGGAGGGCGGCTCCATTCGCCGGTATTCCGGTCCCGTCGCCCTCGGGGTCGATGACGCCGGTGAGCCGCGCGGCCGGCATCACGCGGGTCTGGAGGCGTGCAAAACCGGGCCGCGACGTGTCCAGCCGGTAGCGGCGCAGGGCAAGGCTCCGCGCCGCGAGGCTCACCAGCAGCACCAGCGCGCGCGGCAACAGCCCGTAGACGGCGATGGCGCCCACCAGCAACCCGGCCCACGCCTCGCGCGTTTCGGCGGCCGGCTCGCCGGCTCCGGTCCAGCGGCTGGCGGCAACCTGCTCGGGGTCCGGCACCGGGAAACCCAGGGCCGCGGGCAGTTTGCCGATGGCGCCGGCGAGCGCCATGTAGTTGCTCTCGGAAAGAATCGTCGTTTCCCAGGCAAAGGAATACTGCTTGGCGCTGAGCGTGAGCAGCACCATGGCGACGCAACCGGCGAGGAACGCCAGCCAAAGGGCGTGAGTGATGGTGCTGAATGTCCAGCGGCCGACGGCGCCCGTGGCGAAAACGGTGAAGGCGGCCCGCGCGGCGGCGGCGTGAACCGGTCCCTTGTGGAGCCAGCCGTTGATCCGGCGCGAAAACGCCGCCGCCGCCGCGCCGAGGAAACCGCCGGACGTGCCCTCGGGCCGGACGACGATGAACACCAACCAGATCAGCAGCGCCAGCGTGTGCACGCCGAGCAGGCTTCCGAGAACCCAGAAGAAATTGATCGGTTTGCCGGTGCTGGACCCGAACACGGCCTGGGTGGCGGCGAAACCGGCGACGATGGCCAGCACCAATCCCGCGCCGACCACCAGCCGCGAGCCGCCGCGCAGCTGTCGCAGTGCCTCGCCGAGCGGCCCGGCGATGGAGAGCGCCCCGGCGCGAACGATCAGGCGGCGCTCGAAGTTGCCCCCGGCCGCCTTCGCCCGTTCATCCGCCCGGGGCTCGTCGGCGGCAAATCCCAGCGCATCCTCGTGGATCCGCACCGCCTCCGCCAGCAGGCGCTGGTCGAGCGTTACCGGCTTCTCGCCACGATCTTTCACCGATGGATCAGGGTTCGTCACCCGCCACTCCTACCTCCATCGCCCAAACAGCCACGGCAAACCGCTCGAACGCAACCCCAATCGGTCCCCGGAACGGGATAAGCAAGCCGGTCAATCTTGTAAAGTCATTGATTTTTATCGAATTCGAGGCAATTGAGCGCGGCGGAAATCACCCGCCAAGCGCCGTCTACCGTTCGATCGTAGCGGTAGTCCCGGCCGTCGCGCAGAGGCGCTCGGTGGCGGTTTCGATGCGGGTTGCAAGTCCGTCAAGAAGGTCTTGCGGTTCAGCCCCAACGGCATCGGCGGCAGGAATTCGATGGTGATGACGCCGGGATACTTGAGGAAGCTGCGCCGGCCCCAGAACACGCCGGAGTTCAGCGCCACCGGGACCACGGGCGCGTCGGTATGGGTGTATATGCCGGCGATGCCCGGGTGATAGGGCCGCCGGTCGCCCACCGGCGTCCGCGTGCCCTCCGGAAAAACCAGCACCTGGCTGCCTTCCGCGAGGACGCGGTCGACCTCCGGCATCATCATCTTGACGGCGCGGAACCCGGCCGACCGGTCGATCCCGATGGCGCCGGACTTCTTCATGTACCAGCCCACCAGCGGCACCCGGAACAGCTCGCGCTTGAGCACGATGATCGGATCGTCCAGCAGCACGTGGAAAATCAGGGTGTCCCAGGCCGATTGATGCTTGGAGGCGAATACGGCGCCGCCGGCGGGTACGTTTTCCCATCCGACGACGCGGTGGCGGAGCCCGCAGATCGCCCCCAGCATGGCCAAAAGTCCCCGGTTCCACAGTCGCGCGCCCCGCTGGGTGGCCTTGCGGGGCAATGCGAACAGCGGCACGTAGGCCACCACCAGAAACAGCGTCCAGACCGTCGCGCACGCGAAGAACAGGAGGGAACGTACCGCGGTCATGACGGAATCGCGTGTTTCGCGCGCGCCAGCAGTCCATCGGCCTGGTGCTCCGCCCATGCCACCAGGAACTTGTTGTATTCGCCGATGATCAGCCGCGCGGTACCGGGCCACAACCACCATCGGTCCTGCTTGACGTGATCGGGAAAGACGGGATGCGGAATGATGGTCGCCTCCGGCATGGCATGGTGAAACTCGAGCAGGCTTCTCGGCATATGATAGCTCGCGGTGACCAGCCGCAGGGACCGGAACCCGTTGTTGCGCATCCATTCTTCCGTTTCGATGGCGTTGCCGGTGGTGTCCAGGGCGCCATAGCCCGTTTCGACGCGCTGGTGCAAGGGCGTTTCCGGCGCGCCGGCCACCTCCAGCAGGCGGGGGATCTCGACGCTTTCGTGAACGCCGGAAATGAAGAGCTTCCTGGCCTTGTCCTCCGCCAGGAGGTCGAGGCCGGTCCTGACCCTTTGACTGCCGCCGGTCAGGACGACGATGGCGTCGGTGGCGGTCGACGGGTCCGCGACGTCGCCGGGGATGTCCGCCGCGAACCGGATCAGGCCCCATCCCCAGGCGGCCAGAAGGCTCATGGCGATCAGCGCCATGGCCATGATGGCGGGTCCCCTGCGGCGGCGGCGGTTGAAGATCCGCATGGTTCAGAGCATGCCCGCCAGGCCGCGCATCACCGTGACGCGCGCGGTCAGCATGGCGATCAGCGCGACGGCCACGGGGATCAGGGCGAGAACCAGCCAATGCTCCGGGGCAAGGGCCGGTTCCGACGGCAACCCGTCCTGCAACCGCGCCGCCAGTTGACCGAGAGCGAACACGGTGGCGGCCCCGAAGGCAAATCCGATCGCTCCGCCCTTCAATCCAAGAACCAGCGCGCGGCGGGCAAACTGCCAGGCGACATAGGAATCGCGGGCGCCGATGATGTGCAGGAGCTCGACGGCGTCGCGATGAATGGCGAGTCCGGTCCGGGTGGCGAACACCACGGTCCCGGCGGTAATCAGGCCGATCAAGGCCAGAACCACCAGGGTAATGATCTCGGTGGTCCGGATCAGCCGAACCAGGTGGCTCAACCAGGCGCCGTGATTGTCGATGGCGGCGCCCGGCACGGCCTGTTCGATTCGGCTGCTCAGGGCTTCGAAGTCCAGCGGCCGGTCCTGGCGGACCGTCACGTCGATCAGCACGGGCAGCGGAAGGTCGCGGGCCATGCCGGCCCTGCCCAGCCAGGGTTCGAGAAGGGCGACGACGCGGTCCTCCGGAACCACCTCGGCCTGGCTGACGTTCACCGTATCCAGAAGGATGTCCATCACGACGCCGACGTTTTCATCGTTCTGCCGGTCGGTTTCGGCGGCCGGGATCTGGACCGTGATGGAGCCATCGAGATCGCTTTGCCAATCGCCGACGGTGGTGGAGAGCACCTGAACCCCGGCCAGCGCGAGAACCGCGAGATAGACCATGAAGGCAATCAGCCACGGCAGGAAACGGGACAGGGGATCCCGCTCGAACGGCAGATCGGATCCTCTGCCGAGCACTCAGGCGGCTCCCGTGGCGGCGACACCGCGCACATGTTCGTCGGCTCCGGGCTCGGTCGATGGGATCCCGGCATGTTCTTCGGAGAAAAGCCGCCCGCCTTCGACGTTGAACCGGGGATAGCCGAATCGCTGGGCAAGCGAATGATTATGGGTGGCGATAACGACGGTCGCTCCCAGTTTGTTGAGTTCCTGGAACAGGTGTATCAGCCGCGCCGCCACGCGCTCGTCCACGTTGCCCGTCGGCTCGTCCGCGAGGATAAGCTTCGGCCGTCCGATTACCGCGCGGGCAATGGCCACCAGTTGCTGCTGGCCGCCCGACAATGCCGGGGTGGGAACGGAAACATGGTTCTTGAGGCCCACCCAGGTCAGGAGCTCCACTACGTCGCGCCGGACTTCGTCCTCGCGAACCCCGGCGATGCGCAGCGGCAGGGCCACGTTGTCGAAAACGGAAAGATGCCTCAACAGGCGAAAGTCCTGAAAGACAACGCCGATACGCCTGCGAAGCGCCGGAAGCTGGGCGCGCGGCGTCTTCGCGACGTCATGCCCGAACACCACCGCCGATCCCCGCGTTGGCCTCAGCGAGAGGTACAAAAGCCGCAGCAATGTGGTTTTTCCGGCACCGCTGGGACCGGTCAGGAAGTAAAAGGAATCGGAATCGAGCTCCAGCGATACATCATGGAGAATCTCCGCCCCGGTTTGGTAGCGCACGCTCACTCCGTCGAAGCGGGCCACGACCCTGTTTTTCTTGGCGCTCTCCATGGGTTTCCCTACAGTACCGGCGTTTCCGACGCCGAGGTTCAACGGCCGGTTGTTCCCGCCTCCGCCTCGGCCGCTTGCCTTATACCAACGATCGCTGATAATGACCCGGTCGTATAGCACCGCCGCGAAGCCTATAAACAACAGTACTTTATCATACATTGCCCGCAATGATTATAACCTGCCCGCGTTGCTCGACCCGCTATGTCATCGATCCCGCCGTTCTGGTGCCGGATGGCCGGGCGGTCGGGTGTTCGAATTGCGGGCATCACTGGACGCAGCAGCCGCCCCAGCGCGAGAGCAAGATGCCACCGGCCGCCGCCGCCGGGTCGGCCGAGGAGGCGGCGAAAACGCTCGCGCAGCCCGAGCCGGCGGCCGGAAAGCCGGAAGAGGCGGGCGAGGACCTTCCCACCTCGGACGCGCCGCTGGATGGCGCGGCCGAACCCCGCATCGAGCCTGAATCCGAAGCCGAGGGCGAACGGGGCGGGGACGCGGAACCGCGCGTTTCCGGCGGGGAGAAGATCGAACCCGAAACCGCAGACGCCGTTGCCCTCGAACCCGCCGGAGCGCCGGCCGGCGTCGCCGACGAGCAACCGAACAACCAGGATCGGGAGCGGCGAGAGCCAAGCGTTCCCGAGGAACAAACCAGGCCGATGCAACCGGAGAGTCAAGCCGAAGCGGGCGATTCGCCCCCGTCGGCCTTCGGGTCCGCGGTTGGGCCTGAGCCGATCCCGGCGGCCCTGCGCAAGGGCACGCCCCCCGCCGAGCCCGGCGGCCGGAACCGGAAGAAGAAGCCGAGCGTCGCCATGCTCGCCGGAATCGGCGCGCTCGCGGCCTTGATCGTCATCGCGGTGGGCGCGATCCTGGCGCGCGGCCCCATCGTCTCGGCCATCCCCGATGCCGCCGGATTCTACCGCGCGCTCGGATTCGGCGGCGAGGAATTCGGCGCCGGTCTCGAAATCCGGGACGTGCGCTCCGGCCGCCGCCGCGATGGCGCGGATGAGATCCTGACCATCGAGGGCATGGTCGCCAACGTCACAGACGAACCCCTCGATCTGCCGGCGATTCGCGTCTCGCTCGCCGATGCCGATGGGGAGGAGCTTCAGTTCGAAACGGTCCGCCTCGACCGGCCGGTGCTGCCCCCGGGCGAAACCGTGTCCTTCGAGGCGCGCATCACCAACCCCTCGGCCATCGTCCGCCGCGTCAAGGTCAAGTTCCAGCCCCCGTCCGGCGACGGTCACTGACCGCCGACAAATAAATCCACGAGCGCGTCAGAGCGCGTCCCTGAGGAACGCGACCGGGGTAAGGATCCGCGTGCGGCCGATGTGACCCCGCCGCAACAGCCCGGCGCGATGGTCTCCGGTCACCAGGTACTCGGCTTCGCCCGCCACGGCCATGGCGAGCAGGAACGTATCGAAGGGATCGTCGGCCTCGATGTCCGAGGGAAGGCGCTCCAGCACCGTGGCGCGCTGCAGGTTCTTCACCATCGCGCCGACACGGTGCGGCTGGAGCACCGCCTTGAATTTTGGATAGCGGCTCGCCCGCCGCAACTCGTCGAGCTGGGTCTCCGAGGTCACGATCTCGAAGCGCGCCGACCGCCAGGCACGGTAGATGGCATCAGGTGGACCGTGCGGTGAGATGAGCGCGCTGAGAAGGACGTTTGTGTCCAGGACGACACGCACCGCTGCTAACGTTCCCGCGCCCACTCCACCGCCTCGGCGACGATCGCCGTCAGGTCGGCCTCGCTCACGTCGACATTGGCGGCCTTGGCCTGCCCGGCGGTGAGTTCCAGGATGTGCGCCCGCACCGCTTCCTCGATGAAGCGCGACAGGTCGCCTTTGCGGCCGCCGCCCTGGCCCGCGAGGTACATGCGCACGGATTGATCGGTGTCCGGCGACACCGCGATGTTCCAGCGGACCGAGCTCATGACGGGCCTCCGTGTTTGTGTGTATGGGTGTTTATGCGCCTTGCCGAGACCGGACGCAACACTGTGATCAAGCGATCCAACTTGGTTAGAACTGGTCGAGCAACCGGTCGATATAACGCAGTTCCAAAGGCGGGCGGTCGCGCTCGCCGGCGCGGCGTCTGAGTTCCTCGAGGATTTCCTGGGCGCGGCGGAGTTCCATTCGATCCGGGATCTCCACCTGGCCCACGCCGAATCCGCGGTTTCCATTTCCCGGGGAGCGGCCGAAGATATCTCCGTCCTCGTCGCCGAATTCGTCCGGATCGCCCGAGAACATTCCCGGCATTCCGCCAAGTTTCCGTGCCATCAGGCCCTTTGCCGCCTCGATGGCCTCGCTCAGGTGCTCGACGGCCCGGGTCTGCGAACCGAGCGCGTCCTTGAGGCGATCGGCTCCCAACGCCTCGCCCGCGCCGCGCATGGCCTGGTCGGCGCCCGCCATGGGTTGCGGAATCGCGCCGGTGAAATCGTCGATCCCCCTGATCACCTCGCCGAGCGCGCGGCGCAGCGCTTCCTGGTCCGCCGCCGCCTGCCCGCCGCCGGGGCTTCCGTCGCCGGGTTTCCGGCCCTTGTTCCGGGAGCCGCGACCGGCGTCCGGCTGCTCTCGCATCCGTTCGAAGGTCCGATCTAGCAGGCCCTGCTGCCGGTCGGCCAGGTCCCTGAGGTCCCGCATCAGCCGTTGCGCCTTCATCAGGTCCTCGCCCTGGCCCTTGAGGCGCATTCCGGAGCGGATCGATTCGAGCATGCGCTGCAGTTCCGAGAGCATCTGCTGGGCGCCCTCGCGCGAGCCGCCGCGCGCCAGTTCCCGCGCCATTTCGATCATGTCGCGGAGATCGTCGGTCCGCAGCGTGGTGGCCGAGGGATCCATCGGTTCGAAGGATTCCCCGCGCTGGGCCATCTGCGCCGCCACCGCCGCGAGATATTTGTCGAGCGCTTCGCGGAGGTTGTCCATCAACCGTTCGATTTCGGCCAGACTTGCGTCGCCGCGCAACGCTTCCCAGAGCTGCTGCCTGGCGTTCCGCAACTGCCGCTCGGCGAGCGGGACCGTGCCCTCCTCCAGGCGCAGCGCCGTCTCCCAGAGCAGGTCCTGGACCGCGGAAACGGCATCGGGTCCGCGGTCCCTGACCAGCCGCGCTCCAGCGACGGCGAGCGCGAGAGACACCACCGTGTCGTGGCCGAAAAGCTCGGGCTGGGTGGCGATGACGCCGAGTTCACCGGACACGCCCGCGCGTGTTTCGGTGCTCCGGTCCTCGAGCTTTCCGCGTTCCTCGACGAGGATCCTCGCGATCGGATGGGAAAACGTCCGCTCGGGCAAGGTCATGGTCACCGTCTCGCTGGCGGCCACGTTTCCACCCTCGTCCTCGGCTTCCAGGCGAATGGACACGGGCCGGCCAGCCAGCGCGTGGGCGGTCAGGTCGTGGGTGCTTGTGGATGCCACCGATTTGGCGTTCGCGGCGGGTAGCGGAAGCTCCTGACGAATTTCCGCCGGTGGCGGCGCGCCCGGCGCGGTTTCCGCGCCGGCGATGACCGCGGTGACCCGGCGGACACCGTAGTCGTCGGCGGCCTCGAAATCGAAGGCGAGGAACCCCTGCTCGGTCGCGCTCGGCGGCGACGAGAACACGATCTCCGGCGGGGAGTCCGGAATGACGCGAAGCGGCCACGCCGCCAGGTCCCGGCCCGCCGCCGTCACCGACAGCGTGTCGGCCTCTTCCAGGCGTGTTTCGGCGCGGTAAACCGGTCTTTCGGCCGAATCCCCCATGATTTCGAAGGCGGTCTCGTTCGTGCCCGCCACCAGGACGGGCTCGGCGCTCACGCCCGCGACGCGCGCCAGCAGCGCGCTGCCGGCCGGGACCTCCACCACCCCGCCGGGGGCGGGCGACGGCTCTCCGCCTTTCAGGAACAACGGCGCAACGCCGGTGTACGCGGGGGGCGTGATCCAGATTTCGACGCTGGCCGCGAGGCCGGCGCCGCCGCCGAGGCCGGGCGTCAGCGCGCGTTCGATGCGTGTCTCCGCTTCGCCGCCGCCGGCCGCCAGGCCGATCACCAGAAACAGCACGACCGCGGCGCGGACGCCCCACGGATCGAGTCGCGCCATGCCCGGCGCCGGCGGGCGCACCGACAGGCCGCGCACCTGCTCGGCCATGCGTTGGCGGTGGGTCGACCACAGCTGTTCGGCGCCCGGATCGTCGGACCCGATGGCCAGCCGGTCCTCCAACGCCGTCAGAGGCCGGTGGGCGAGGCCGCTGCCGCTCTCCAGCCGGCGGCGGGCGGCGATCTCGGGAATGGGCCGGAAGCCCGGAACGGCGAACCACGCCGCGCCCGCGACAGCCGCGGCGAACGCGAGCAGCACCGCCACGTGCGCCCACGCCGGCAGGGCGGGCAGTACGTCGAGCAGCGCGACCGCCACGAACACGCCCAGGACCATGACCAGCGGACACAGGCGCGGCCACAACCTCTCCCAGAACAGGGCCGCCCGGGACAGCCCGAGCAGGGACCGATAGCGCTGGGAGGCGGGTTCGCTCACGTCGACCCTCTGTTCTCGGTTGCCGTTCAATGGTTGCCGGTCAGTCGCTCCGCGCCGCCGCCACGCGGCGTTCGGCGATCTCTTCTTCCCAATTGGGAATATGCTGGCGGGCCAACAAGTCCTCCACCGGAATTCGGTCGCGGACCACGGCGAAGGCGCCGCCCTTGACCAGCACCTCCGCCACCAACGGCCGCATGTTGTAGGTGGACGCCATGACCGCTCCGTAGGCGCCGGCGGTGCGGATGACCAGCAGGTCGCCCGCGGCGACCGGCGGCAGCGGCCGGCCCGTGCCGAAGGTGTCGCCGGTCTCGCAGATGGGGCCGACAATGTCCACCGGGCGCGTCTTGGCGTTCGCCGGCGGCTCGGTCACCGGCACGATGGCGTGGTGGGCGTTGTACAGGGTGGGCCGCAGCAGGTCGTTCATGGCGGCGTCGACGATCACGAACGTGCGGGTCGCGCCCTCCTTGACGTAGACGATCCGGGTCGCCAGCGCGCCGGCGTTGCCCACCAGCAACCGGCCGGGCTCCAGAATCAGGCGGCAGCCCAGGTCGCCGACCGTCTCGCGAACCACGCCGGCATAGGCCGAGGGCGCCGGGATGGGGGCCTCCTCGTTGCCGTAGGGAATGCCGAGGCCGCCGCCGAGATCCAGGGTGCGGATCCGATGGCCGTCGGCGCGCAGCATCACCACGAGGTCGCGCAAGCGGAGGAACGCCTCGCGAAACGGTTCCAGATCGGTCAGTTGCGAGCCGATATGGGTGGCGGTTCCGACCACGTCGATTTCCGGCATGGCCGCCGCGCGGGCGTAGACCCGGTGAGCGACGGTCCACTCGATGCCGAACTTGTTCTCGCCGCGCCCGGTGGTGATCTTGGCGTGGGTATGGGCATCCACGTCGGGATTGATCCGGATGGCCACCGGCGCGCGGACTCCCAATGACCGGGCCACGCCCCCGAGCGCTTCCAGTTCCGGCTCGGATTCGACGTTGATCTGCATGACGCCCGCCGTCAACGCCGCCGCCATCTCGTCGCGGGTCTTGCCGACGCCGGAAAAGACGATGCGACCGGCCGGCACGCCGGCGGTCAGCGCCGCCCGCAGTTCGCCGCCCGAGACCACGTCCGCCCCGGCGCCGAGGTCGGCGAGCGCCCGGATGACGGCGATGTTGGAATTCGCCTTGACCGCGTAGCAGATGGTGGCGTCGAGACCGTCGAAGCTGCCGGCGAACGTTCTGAAGTGCCGCTCCAGCGTGGCCGTCGAATACACATAGACGGGCGTTCCCACGGCGGCGGCGATATCCTCGATCGCCACGTCCTCGGCGTGCAGCCGTCCGTCCCGGTAGTGAAAATGATCCATGGTCTTACCGTGTCGGATAGGTGCGCGGAAAAGTCGAACCCGGCGGTTCTTCCGGCTTGCCCTTCCGGCCGCAGGCGCCGACGGACAATGCAAGGGCGGACACGAGGGCGACGATCAACGCGATTCGCATCGAATATGAGAGATATGGAAGCGGTCTGGACATGGCGGCAGTATGCCGGTTTCCGGGCGCGGATGCGAGACCCAAAGAGACGCCGGCGCCATGCGCGGAACTCAAACCGAGAGCAGCCCGGCGAAATCCGGCCAGGCTTGGCGGACGTCTTCCGGAAGCGTGTATCCCAGGGCCTTGGAAGCGACGGGCGTCAGCATGGCCCCCAGGTTGACCACCATGTCGCGCATGGGCGGATCGTTGGGGTAAAGGGTGCGCTGGTCGTGAGCGATGACGTCGCTCATGTTGATGATGGTGGCCAGCAGCAAGGCCCCGTCGTCCGCGTCGGAGAGCTTGTTTTTCAGCGCGCCCTCGGTGGCGGCGACGATGGTTTCCAGCTTTTCCGAGGGCCGCCGGCCGCTCAACTCGTGGGTCAGGATGAACGTGGAGAGCGCCCGGACGAGTTTGGCGCGGGTCCGCGCGGAGCCGAGTTTCAAACCCTTGGATGTCTTCAGGCCGGGCAGGGCGCCGTGGGTGTGGACGTACATGCAGACCTGGGCGATCTGCATCCCCCAGGTAGCGTATTGGGATTGCCTCACGGTACTAGACATCAACCGACGAACCGCTGCCTGGCGGCTTGAACCGCGGCGCGGACGTTGGCCGGCGCGGTGCCGCCCTCGCTGGCGCGGCTGGCCACGGAATGCTCGACGGTCAACACCGCGTAGATCTCCTCGGTCAACGCCGGCTCCGCCTCGCGCATGACGTCGAGCGGCAGGTCCCGCAATTCGCATCCGCGCGTCTCCGCCGCCTTGACCACGGCGCCCACGATGTGATGGGCGCGGCGGAACGGAACCTTCAGTTCCCGCGCCAGCCAGTCGGCGAGGTCGGTGGCGGTGATGAAGCCCTTGTCCGTGGCCTCGCGCATGCGGGCGGTGTCGAACCGCGCGCCTTCCATCATCCCGGTCATGGCGGCGACGCAGAGGTTCAGGGTCCGGGCGGCGTCGAACACCGGTTCCTTGTCTTCCTGCATGTCCTTGGCGTAGGCCAGCGGCAGGCCCTTCATCACCACCAGCAGGCTGTTCAGCGCGCCGATCACGCGGCCGGCCTTGGCGCGCACCAGTTCGGCGGCGTCGGGGTTGCGTTTCTGCGGCATGATGGAGCTGCCGGTGGAAAACGCGTCCGACAGGCGGATGAACCCGAAGGGCTCGGAGGACCAGATGACGATCTCCTCCGCCAGCCGGCTCAGATGCACCGCCAGAACCGCGCCGGCCGCCAGGAACTCCATGGCGAAGTCGCGGTCGGAGACGGCGTCCAGCGAATTGGCGCAGGGCCGGTCGAAGCCCAGCGCGTCGGCGGTGAACCGCCGGTCGATGGGAAAGGAGGTGCCGGCGAGGGCCGCCGCCCCCAGCGGGCATTCGTTGAGCCGCCGCCGCGCGTCGGTCAGGCGGCCCCGGTCGCGGCCCAGCATTTCCACGTAGGCGAGCAGGTGATGGCCGAGGGTGACCGGCTGCGCGGCCTGCAGGTGGGTAAACCCCGGCATGATGCTGTCGGCGTGCCGTTCGGCCTTGTCGATGAGGGCGGCCTGCAGCGTCTTCAGCGACACGTCGAGACCGTCGATGGCGTCGCGCACCCAAAGCCGGAAATCGGTGGCCACCTGGTCGTTGCGCGAGCGGGCGGTGTGCAGGCGCCCGGCGGCTTCCCCGATCAGTTCGGCCAGCCGCGACTCCACGTTCATGTGCACGTCTTCCAGGGCCCGGTCGAACACCAGCGCGCCTGCCTCGGCCTCTTTGCGGACGGCATCGAGTCCGTCGAGGATGGCATCGCCGTCCTGTTGCGATATGATGCCCTGGCGGACCAGCATGGCGCAGTGGGCCCGGGAGCCGGCGATGTCCTGGGCGAGAAGCCGGTGATCGAAGTCGATGGACGCGTTGATCTGTTCCATGACCTCGGCCGGACCGGCTTCGAACCGGCCGCCCCAGATGGCGCTGGTGCCCGAGCGAGGCTGCCCGGTGACCGGTTGCCCGCTGACCGGTTGCCCAGTGACCGGTGATCGATCGCCGGGATGTCCGTGGGACGGGCCGCGGGTCATCGGACCCCCGGCGGAACAGAGCGAGACGGGTGGAAAGGAGACGATACGAGCATGGTCCGCAGGATCCTTGGCGGCTTGACGATTGCGCTCATTTTGATGATATCCGCGTTCCATGCAAGCGCGGGGACGGATGGATGCGGCCGGCCGCCGCATTCGATACCGAATTTCGATGCGACGGAAACGTTGAACGAGGTATCCACGGTTCCCTTTTACATGGACGACGGAACGGAGCGGACGCTGGCGGATTTCCTGGGCAGCCCCTTGGTTGTGAACCTGTGGGCGACCTGGTGCGCGCCGTGCGTGCGCGAAATGCCGGCGCTCGACCGCTTGAGCGCCGAGGTCGGGGGCGACGGGATTCGCGTGCTCGCTCTGTCCGCCGACCGTGGAGGCGCCCCGGTCGTCGAGAAGTTCTATGATGACAACGGAATCCGCAACCTGCCGGTGATGATCGACCGTGGCGGCAAGCTGGCCAGGTCGTTGAACGCGCCCGGCCTGCCCATGACCGTGCTCGTGGATGCGAAGGGGCGCGAAATCGGCCGCGTCGTCGGGGAGGCCGAATGGGACGACGCCGCAACCATCGAGTTCCTGCGCGGCTGCCTGACGCCGGGCCGGGGAATGGACTCGGCGCGCCGCCCCGATGTCGTGGAAACGGCGGCCGACAGTGCTGGACGCCGATGACGGCGGCGGGCATTGTGGCGGGCGTCGGCCCAGGGGACCGGGCCGGGAGGCGAAAAGGAAGGCGATGAAGAGGATCGGCGGCGTTTTGATGATTGGCCTCGGGCTCCTGGTCCTGGGGTCGTGCGCGGACGATGGACCCTGGTCGAAACCGAATGTCTCGTCCGATCAGCTGGCGATGGATCAGGCCGCGTGCCGGCGGGCGGCGACGTCGGAGGCCGAGCGCGACCTGGTTCTGACCGAGGAACGGGGCGCCGGCGCTCGCGACAGCCGGACACGCGCCTACACGACGAAGATGAACCGGTTCTCCGCCGGCCGGAACCGTGACGAGCTGTACGCGGCCTGCATGGCGCGTCTCGGCTACACGCGGGGACCGAGGAACGATCCCAAAAGCCGGTTCGAGGCCGAGTCCGCGCCTCAAGCCGAACCCGGCCGAGGCCCAGGCACCGCCGGCACCCCGCTAACGGCGCCGGCGCCCCCGGCGGTCGATGATCCAATGGGGAGCGACGAGAGTAAAGGGACGAGCGAACGAAGGAGGGGGGCTCGGTGAACATGATCCAGGCGGCCAAGGCGCATTCGGAGCGGGTCGCAAGTCTCCAGGCCGAACTCAAGCATCGGCACCTCGCGGGGTTCATCGTTCCCCGCGGCGACGCCCATCAGGGCGAGTATGTGGCGTCGTGCTCCGAACGTCTGGCCTGGCTGACCGGGTTCACCGGGTCCGCCGGGATGGCCGTGATCCTGCGCGATCGCGCGGCGCTGTTCGTGGACGGCCGCTATACGGCGCAGGCGTCGACCGAGGTGGACGTGTCGCTGTTCGAAATCCGCCATGTCACGGATGAACCGCCCGGCGACTGGATCGAGGCCCACCTGCACCCGCGCGGGCGGATCGGCTACGATCCCTGGCTGCACACGCCGGCCCAGCTGGATCGCTACCGCGAGGCCTGCAAGAAGGCCGGGGGCACGCTCGTGGCGGTGGCGGACAATCCCATCGACACGCTGTGGAGCGACCGGCCGCCGCCGCCGATGGCGCCCGTCGTCGCTCACGACGAACGGTTCGCCGGCGAATCGTCGGCCGCGAAGCGCCGGCGGGTCGCGGAAACCCTGCGCAAGGACCGGCAGGACGCGGCCGTGCTGTCGGCGCCCGATTCCATCTGCTGGCTTCTCAACATCCGCGGCGGCGACGTGCCCCATGCGCCGCTGGTGCTGGCGTTCGCCATTCTGCGGAGCGATGGCTCCGTGACGCTGTTCGTGGATCCGGGCAAGCCAGGTCCGGGTCTCGGCGAGTGGCTGGGACCGGACGTGTCGGTGGCGCCGCCCGGCCGCCTGGGGGCGGCGCTGGACGAGGCGGGCGCGGCGAACGCCATCGTGCGCGTCGATCGCGAGGGAACGCCCAAGTGGATCGTCGAGCGCCTGAAAAAGGCGGGGGCGGCCATCGCCTTCGGCACCGATCCGTGCGAGCTGCCCAAGGCGATCAAGAGCGATGCCGAACTACGGGGCATTCGCGCCGCGCACGTGCGCGACGGCGCCTCGCTGACCCGCTTCCTCGCGTGGCTGTCGCGGGAAGCGCCGAACGGCACGGTCACGGAACTGTCGGCCGTCGACCGCCTGGCGGCCTTCCGCGAGCCAAACGAGCACTATCGCGGCCCCAGCTTCGCGACGATTTCGGGTTCCGGCGGCAACGGCGCCATCGTCCACTACCGGGTGACGCCGGCCACCGACCGACCGCTCGAACCGGGGAGCCTCTATCTCGTGGACTCCGGCGGCCAGTATCTGGACGGGACCACCGACGTAACCCGGACGGTCGCCATCGGCCAGCCGACGGAAGAGATGCGGACCCGCTTTACGCTGGTTCTGAAGGGCCATATCGCGCTGGCCACCGCCCGCTTTCCGAAGGGGACCACCGGTTCGCAACTCGACGTGCTGGCGCGGTCGGCGCTGTGGCGCGCCGGCCTGGACTACGATCACGGAACCGGTCACGGGGTCGGCTATTATCTCAGCGTCCACGAGGGGCCGCAGCGCATATCCAAGCTACCGAACCGCGCCGCCCTGATGCCTGGGATGGTTGTTTCCAACGAGCCCGGATACTACAAGGCGAACGAATACGGCATCCGTGTCGAGAACCTGGTGGCGGTCACCAGGATCGACATGCCGGAAGGGACGGAGAGGGAGTTCTACGGCTTCGAAACCCTGACCCTCGCGCCCATCGACCGCAATCTGGTGGATCCGGGTCTTCTATCCGAGGAGGAGCGTGGCTGGCTCGACGGCTACCACGCCCGGGTGCGAGAGACGCTGACGCCGCTGGTTGACCCCGAAACCGCCGCCTGGTTAGACCAGGCAACGCAACCGCTCCCGCCGAAGTGAGTTTTGTGTCAGCCGCGGCGGCTGGTCCGCACAACCACCGGACGGCCACCGGGACGCGCCAATTTGAGAAGTGCAAGCCGACTGGACATGTTCAAGTACTTCTTTCTCTAAATCTGTGGAGCTCACAAGATTACAAGCTCTGCTTACATGGCATGTAACACAATCAAGATGTCTATTGTGTGACGGTTTGGTTGTACTTTTAAGTTTTCATATAATTTCACGAAAAAGTTAAAGAATTGGTAACACCAGCGCCGCGCGGGACGCGGCGGCGTCGCGGGGGCTTCAACAGGGGGCGACAATGTTCTAAGGATGTGTGCTGGAGACGCTGGCGCCCGGTGCGTGGGCGCCGGACACATTTGGAACGAGAACATGCCCGCCATCAGCCATCACGCCGCCCTCATCTATACCATGGTCCTCGTATCGGCCGCGGATCGCGACATGACCGACGCCGAACTGCGCATGATCGGCGAGATCATTGAGGGATTGCCGATCTTCAAGGACTATAATACCGATCTGCTGCCGGCGACCGCCGCCGCGTGCGCCGATATCCTCGACGACGACGAGGGGTTGGAAAAGGCGCTGGAGCTCGTTGTCGACGGGCTGCCCGCCCGGCTGCGGGAAACGGCCTACGCGCTGGCCTGCGATATCGCCGCCGCCGACGGCAGCGTGCACCAGGAGGAACTGAGGCTTTTGGAGATGTTGCGCGACCGGATGGAGCTCGACACGCTGGTGGCCGCCGCCATCGAACGGGGCGCCCGGGCGCGGTTCGCCACGCTGGAATAGACCGGCCGGAATATGCCGGCGCCGATATCCCGGCCCCGTTATCCCGGTCAAGGCGGCCGGACGCGAAAAAGGGCCGCGGCGGATGCCGCGGCCCTGATCGTTCGGGCGTGACTGGCGTCGGCTGGACTTAGAAGTCCATGTCGCCCATGCCGCCCATGCCGCCCATTCCGCCCATGCCGCCCATTCCGGCGGGCATGCCGCCTTCCTTCTTCTCCGGCCGGTCGGCCACCATGCACTCGGTGGTGATCAGCAGACCCGCGACGGACGCGGCGTCCTGCAGGGCCGTCCGCACGACCTTTGTGGGGTCGATGATGCCGGCCTTGAACATGTCCACGTACTCGCCCGTCTGCGCATTGAAGCCCATGTTGTGGTCGTTGGCCTCGATAAGCTTTCCGGCGATCACGGCTCCGTCGGAACCGGCATTCTCGGCGATCTGACGGACCGGAGCCTGAAGGGCGCGACGAACGATGTCGATGCCCACCTTCTGGTCGTCGTCTTCCGGCTTGAGATCGTCCAGCGCCTTGATGGAGTAGAGCAGGGCAACGCCGCCGCCCGGAACCACGCCTTCCTCGACCGCGGCGCGGGTCGCGTGCATCGCGTCCTCGACCCGGTCCTTCTTCTCCTTCACCTCGGTTTCGGTGGCGCCGCCGACGCGGATCACCGCCACGCCGCCGGCCAGCTTGGCCAGCCGCTCCTGAAGCTTCTCGCGGTCATAGTCCGAGGTGGTGTCCTCGATCTGCGCCCGGATCTGGTTGCAGCGCTTCAGGATCTCTTCCTTGTCGCCGGCACCCTCGACGATGGTGGTCTCTTCCTTGGTGATGGTGATCTTCTTGGCCGACCCGAGCATGTCGATGGTGACGCTCTCGAGCTTGATGCCGAGATCTTCGCTGATCATCTGTCCCGCCGTCAGGGTGGCGATGTCCTCGAGCATGGCCTTGCGGCGATCGCCGAAGCCCGGCGCCTTCACCGCCGCGACCTTGAGGCCGCCGCGCAGCTTGTTGACCACCAGCGTGGCCAGGGCCTCGCCCTCGATATCCTCGGCGATCACCAGCAGCGGACGCTGCGACTGCACCACCGCCTCGAGCACGGGAAGCAGCGGCTGAAGGCCGGAGAGCTTCTTCTCGTGGATCAGGACGAACGGGTTCTCCAGTTCGCAGGTCATCTTCTCGGCGTTGGTGATGAAGTACGGCGAGGTGTAGCCGCGGTCGAACTGCATGCCCTCGACCACGTCGAGCTCGCTGTGCAGGCTCTTCGCCTCTTCCGACGTGATAACCCCTTCCTTGCCGACCTTTTCCATGGCTTCGGCCAGCATGTCGCCGATCTCGCGCTCGCCGTTGGCGGAAATGGTTCCGACCTGGGCGATTTCCTCGTTGGTGGAAACGGTCTTGGACATCTTGTGCAGGTTGGCGATCACCGCCGCGACGGCCATTTCGATGCCGCGCTTGAGGTCCATGGGGTTGAGACCCGCGGCCACGGCCTTGGCGCCCTCGCGGACGATGGCCTGGGCGAGCACGGTGGCGGTGGTCGTGCCGTCGCCGGCTTCGTCACTGGTTTTCGAGGCCACTTCGCGCACCATCTGCGCGCCCATGTTCTCGAACTTGTCGCCGAGTTCGATTTCCTTGGCGACCGTCACGCCGTCCTTGGTGATGCGCGGCGCGCCGAAGCTCTTATCGAGCACGACATTGCGGCCCTTGGGACCCAGCGTCACCTTGACCGCGTTGGCAAGGATGTCGACGCCGCGGAGCATCTTGGTCCGCGCGTCCGTACCGAATTTTACGTCTTTTGCAGGCATTTTTCTTCGCTCTCCGTTTGTAGCGGCCTTGGGGTGTTAGGCGCTCTCGATGATGCCGAGAAGGTCAGATTCCTTCATGATGAGCAGCTCTTCGCCGTCGATCTTGACCTCGCTTCCGGACCACTTTCCGAACAGCACCCGGTCGCCGGCCTTGACGTCGAGAGGCTGAATGGCCCCGTCGTCTTTCCGCGCGCCCGGTCCAGCCGCGACGATTTCACCTTCCTGGGGCTTTTCCTTCGCCGTTTCGGGAATAATGATACCGCCCGTTGTTTTCGCTTCCTGCTCGATGCGCCTTACAAGCACACGATCGTGCAGCGGCCTGAACTTCATTCTGAGAACCCTCCATTTATTCTGAAAACACTGAAATCCGTTAGCCAAGGGTGTTAGCACTCCCCCTCGGCGAGTGCCAGTGAGTTAAGGCCGTGGCCGGAAAGTGTCAAGTGTGCGGTGCGCGAAAACATTTCCGGGATCGCCGATCGTTGGCGGTTTTCGTCCATCTCACCCAAACTTGCCGCACCACGGTTTCGCCCGTGTTCGTATCGTGCCGTCAGCGCTGAGGCTTGCAAAAAGGAAAAACAAAAAAGTAAAAATTTTCAAAAAACTCGGAAATGACAGGATTGCTCATTTTTATACATTCGCGCGCACAAATATTTTTAAATAAAAATATAAAGTATTCCGGTTGACGAATGATCTAGAGTAGACCATATATTGGTCAGCGATCAATAATTGTCGCTTCATCTGAAAGGCATATTCCATGTCTTACAAGAAATTTTCCTTGGCGCAGGGCGCCCCGGCCAAAGACGGCGCGGGCGACAAATCCAAGGCCGATCCGGCCGCTGACCAGCCTGACGCCAAGCCGGCCGAAGCCGCGCCGGCGCCGAAGTCCTAGGGCACGATCCGGACAGATCGACCCGAGCCGATCGGACGGTCGCGCTCTCAGCCATTGCTCTCGTAATTGACCGGAGGGCGCTTGGGCGCTCTCCGCCGCCCCTCAAACCGGCGGCGGGACCGGCCACGCCAGGAGGCACCCGATGACGACGCGCACGAGCATGACGACAGTGACTTTCGCGAAGCCCTTTGTCCTTGGCGAACTCGACGAGGTCATGCCGGCGGGCACACACACGGTGGAAACCGACGAGGAGCTTGTGCACGGCATTTCGTTCGTGGCCTACCGTCGAATATTGACCACGATCCACCTGAACCCGAAGCCCGGTCGACCGGGCCGTGTCCGAACATTGACGGTCGATGCGAATGAATTGGACGCGGCCATCGAGCGCGACCAGGCCGCCGCGAAGTCGCCGGCCGACCTTCAGGCCCTGGATCGAGCGGAAAACGAGGGAATGCCCGCTCATCGCGGGTAGTCACCCGCAAGGCGGTGCCGCGAAGGCACGGCGATGTCGTTCCGGGCAATCGTTCTGGCGGAGTCCGATGGTCATGCACGCACGGAGCAACCGGGCAACCTTCACACGCTCCTTCGTCCTGAAGGGGCTCGAGGGGTGCCATCCGCCAGGCACCTACAGCTTGGAGACTCGCGAGAAGCGCCCCGGATTTTTATCGTTTCTACCCGGCAATCGATCGTCGACATGGATCTGCATTTGCCGGAATTCGGGAATTGACGGGGTTCTTCAAATGGTCAGCATCGACCCCCTTGACCTGGCGGAAGCGTTGATGCGGGACGCCGTCCCGGCGGCATTGGCGGGGCTCGACACGGCGAACGCGTCTTTTGAAGGAGAAGTTTAAGATCCCTCTTCTTTGAGGGATTACGCGGAATTACGGAATCAAGGTGGTGAGAATTAAGTTGATCACGGAGCTCGGGATTTGTCGCGGTAGTTTCAGTCAGTAGATCGACTTTCGGCAGGTCTTGGGCCGGCGATCACCGCCCTTGGGCCTCGGCGCGACGATACCGTTCGCCCGCCCTCGGGCACTGGCCCGGTAACGCCGCTCCAATAGCGTGTCAGTGCACCGGTAACGATGATTGAAATATGGCACGTGATACCGGCCGAGGTGCTGAAACAGCCGCCCGATACCGCCGCCCACGCCACCGGCGCCTATGGCGTTCAACAGATCGCCGAGGTGTTCGGTCGTCCATTTCACCACCTTCGGCCCCATCGTCCGCGCGGCAAGTAAAGTTAGCATGGTATAATAATTTACTTGAACATGATGCCATGTATGTGATGTAATCGTTCCACAAATTTAAAAAATAGCTCAGATTATCAGAATTAATATTTATTTATTTTTTGTGATATGATGTAATTTTCTCATATTCACCATATATTTACTAATTGAAGCTGCGCCAGCAACTCTAGAAATTCAGTAGAACATCTTCTGAGTATTAGCTCAAACGAAAGGAACAACGTCGATGAGGATTGCCCAGGTTGCACCTCTCTATGAGGCTGTGCCTCCTCTTCTCTACGGCGGCACCGAGCGGATCGTGGCTCATCTTACCGATGCGCTCGTCGATCTCGGCCACGACGTGACGCTTTTTTCCAGCGCGGATGCCCGGACAAAGGCAAGACTGGTTCCCGTACGCAATCAGGCCATCCGGCTCGACCCGCACCCCTTCAAGTCGGACCTCGCCGCCCATCTGTGCATGCTGCAGGAGGTGCGTCTCAGGCAGGATGAGTTCGATGTCATCCACTTCCACGTCGACCTGCTCCACTTTCCTTTCTTCGAGGAGTTGGCACACAAGACCGTGACGACCCTGCATGGCCGACTGGATGTGCAGGATCTGCGTGGCGCCTACGCCCGCTGGCCACAGTACCCGCTGGTCTCGATCTCGGACCACCAGAGGCTTCCGCTTCCGGGGGCGAATTGGGCGCGGACCATCCAACACGGCTTGTCCAACGAATCGCTGGGCATCACGCCCAAGCCGGCGCGTGACTATCTGGCCTTTCTCGGCCGGATCTCACCCGAAAAGCGGCCCGACCGCGCCATCGCCATCGCAAGGAGCGCCGGCCTCAAGCTCAAGATCGCCGCGAAGGTCGATGCCGTGGACCGCGCCTATTTCGCGGATGTGATCGAACCCCTGCTTGCGGATCCCGGGGTCGAGTTCGTCGGCGAGATCAACGATCTGGAGAAGCCCGCGTTTCTCGGCAATGCCGCGGCGCTGCTGTTTCCGATCGACTGGCCGGAGCCTTTCGGCCTCGTCATGATCGAGGCCATGGCGTGCGGCACCCCTGTCATCGCGTGGCGCTGCGGCTCCGTGCCGGAGATCGTCGATCACGGCGTGACCGGGTTCATCGTGGAGTCCGAAAGCGAAGCCGCGAGCGCGGTGAAGGCCGCCGCCGGGCTGGACCGATGGGTGATCCGCCGAGTCTTCGACCGGCGCTTCTCATCGACGGTGATGGCACGCAACTACATCAGCCTTTATTGGGGTCTCGCCCACGGGATCGATCCGGACCTCCCTGTCGCGGCAACAGGCTAGCCTCGCGATGGCGGCATCCCCAGAGCCATTTTCGACCCCGGGCATTCCATCGGCGGCCATTCCATCGACGGTCGGTCCTTTGGAAGCCCAGGCAGGCGGGCCGCCCTCACCGCTTCGCCTGTTCGTGCTGAAGCATGGCGACACCTTCCTGGTCGCCGACGCCAGCGGCGACATTTGGGGCGAAGGCGACGGCCTCTTCCGTAACGACACACGCGTTCTGTCCAGCTTCAGACTTACTCTCGGCGGGCACCTCCCGTCGCTGCTCGGTGCGCGGATCAGCCAGGACAACGTCTTTTTCACGTCCAACCTGACGAACCGCCCCTTGCCGCCGCTCGGCGGGTCGCCGATGCCGGAAGGCGTTCTCCACATCGAGCGCACGCGATTTCTTTGGGAGTCACGGGTCTACGAACGGCTGACCGTCACGAACTACGCGGAACTCGAGGTTGTGGCCCCGTTGGGCCTGAGCATAGCGGCCGACTTCCGCGACATGTTCGAGATCCGAGGCTCGCGTCGCGCGGTCCGCGGCAGGCCTCTGCCGGCGGCGCTGACAAGCCACACGGTCCGTCTGGGCTACATCGGCCTGGACGATATCGTCCGTACCTCTTCGCTGGCGTTCTCGGAGGTTCCCGATCGGCTGACCCTGGACAGCGCCGAAATCATCATCCGCCTCGGCCCAGGCGCATGCTGGGAACTCTATATCGAGGTCGCACCAGACGCGCCGGAGCTGCCGTCACGGGCCCGCTTCCGCGCGGCGGCCGCCCGAGCACGGATCGCGATCCGGGCGAGGCGGCGGCTTGGCGCCACGGTGCGCAGCTCAGGACGTCTGTTCAACGAATGGCTCGACAAATCGAGCGCTGACCTCGCCCTCCTCACCACGGATCTGCCGACCGGGCCTTACCCCTATGCCGGCATTCCCTGGTTCTCGACGCCGTTCGGCCGAGACGCCATCATCACAGCCCTGCAAACCCTGTGGCTCAATCCCTCGCTCGCACGTGGCGTGCTCGCCTTCCTCGCCGAGCACCAGGCGGTGGAGACCTCATCCTTCCAGGATGCCGCGCCGGGCAAGATCATGCACGAGCGGCGCAAGGGCGAGATGGCGGCGGTGCGCGAGCTGCCGTTCGCTCAGTACTACGGTGGGGTCGACACCACGCCCCTGTTCGTCATGCTCGCGGGAGCCTACGCGCGGCACACGGGCGATACGGCCTTCATTGGCACGCTCTGGCCGTCGCTGCTCGCGGCGATGGCCTGGATCGAGAGTGTTTGCGATGCAAACAAGGACGGCTTCCTCGACTACGCCCGCGCCGCGGATACCGGCCTCGCCAATCAGGGCTGGAAGGATAGCCATGATTCCGTCTTTCACGCCGACGGGAGCGACGCACGCGGGCCGATCGCCCTCGTTGAGGTGCAGGGCTACGTGTACTCTGCTCTCCGGACGATGGCCGAACTCGCGGAACGGCGCGGCGAGCCAGATCGGGCGGGGCTTTGGCTATGGGCGAAGCGAACGGCTACGCAATGCCGTCGAGCGCCGCTTCTGGCTCGAGGCCGAGGGCTACTACGCGCTGGCACTCGATGGTCAAGGCGTGCCGTGCAGAGTCCGCGGTTCGAACGCCGGGCATCTCCTGTTCACGGGTCTTCCATCGGCGGCACGAGCGAGTCAGGTCGCGGCACAACTCCGGGGTCTGCCTTTCAGCTCCGGCTGGGGTGTTCGTACGCTCGCCAAGGGACAGCCGCGCTTCAATCCCATGTCCTACCACAACGGCTCCGTCTGGCCACACGATACCGCGTTGTGCGCCGCCGGCCTCGCGCGTTACGGCGCGCGCGACGACGTGGTCCGCCTTATGGGCGAAGTGTTTGCCGCGGCGGTTCACTTCGACATGCGCTTGCCCGAGCTTTTCTGCGGCTTCGATCGGGTATCGGGCGAGGCGCCGACCGGCTATCCGGTCGCCTGCTTGCCGCAAGCTTGGGCGGCGGGCGCCGCCTTCATGCTGCTGCAAGCCTGTCTCGGCATCACCGTCGACGGCGCGCGCGGCGAGATCCACATCGATCGGCCCCGACTGCCGAACGGGATCGACCGCTTGACTCTGTTCCATCTCGCTGTGGGGGATGTGACGGTCGACCTGAGCTTCCAGCGCATCGGCGATCGGGTCACGGCGTTTCCCGAAGGTCAAGGCGCGAGCCCGGTTCCCATCATTCTGCATTGGTAAGCCACCCGCCCCTCGCGACGGATCACGTAGGTTCGGGACGCGCCCCGTTCCTGATTTCGCGGGGCATGCCGCCGGAGCCAGTCGTCCAGCGCCGGCACGCCGGAATCGAACGCCGCAAGGTCGTGCCCCGGCCCCGGCGGTTCCGGTGGCCCGATCGTTTCAGTGCCGCCGCTCACCTGTCCCAGGGCGCCTTTTCGCCGAGCAGACGGCGCAGTTCGGAATTCTCCGTCGGTCCCGCGTCCAGCCTCTCCGTGAAGGCTTTGAAACCCTCGGCGTCGACGGCGAAATACCCCCGGACCAGCAGGACCGATTCCGCTTCGCGCCTGGCGGCGTCCAGCATGAAGTTCGACCGGCTCTTGCCGAGCGCCTCGGCCGCCCGGTCGATCAGCGACCGCTGTTGACGGCTGGCGCGCAAATTGATGTTCACGTCGCGGGCCGCCCGGTCCCCGGCACTGGCATTTGTCATGTCGCTCTCCGGTGTTGCGAAATCACATAAACCCATGTGTGCGCACATTGTAAATACATCCCGCCCCGTCTTTTTGCCCGCCGCAAGCAGCCGGAAAGCTCCGGTCGCGGTCCCTTTTTTCCATTCCGGTCGCCCGCTGCCGGCTACCCGATTCCGGTGGGGGACGGGACCATAACCAAGCCAATTCTACTGTGCACGGGGTTGTTTTGCGAAAAACGCGTTGCACCCCCCCCCCCGGTACCGGGATGTTCCGGCCGGTTGACGCGGGCGGCCTGGGTGTCAGTTTCCCTTGATCCGGGTCAGGCGGTCGAGGCGGAGGCGGTGGCGGCGGTCGGTCAGGCGGCGTTCGGCGATCCATACCGCGACCACCACCCCGAGGCCGGTTCCGCCGGCGATCAGGAACATGATCAGCAAGCTGATACTTCACCGCCTCCTCCGGATCGACGCCGGCGAGGATCTGGCCGGTCATCATGCCCGGCAGGAACACCAGGCCCGCCGCCGACATGGCGTTGATGGTGGGGATCAGGCCGGCGCGGACGGCGTCGCGGCGGATGGTGCTCATGGCCTCGGTCATGGCGTGCCCGAGGCACAGCCGGGCCTCGATGGCCGACTCGCTCGCGCTCCGCCGACGTCGACAGGCGGTCGAGAGCGACACTGACCCCGGTCATGGCGTTGCCCAGGATCATGCCCAGCAACGGGATGGCGTAGCGCGGGTCGTACCACGGATCGGCGCGGATCTGGGTGGTCAGGGCGAGCAGGGTGACGCTGATCCCCGCCACCATCATGCTGGTGGCGCCGATGCCCTGGGTCCATCCGCCACGGAACCGCGAGACCTGGCGGGCGGTGATCTCGTGGCCGGCGAATCCGACCATGACCAGGACCACGCCGCCGGTGAGCCAGGGCGACGCGGTCGCGAACAGCAGTTTCAGAACCAGCCCCACCAGCAGCAACTGGACCGTCATGCGGGTCGCCGCCACCAGCAGCCGCCGTCCCAGGCCCAGTTTCAAGCCGATGGACAGCGCGCCGTTGACGGCGAGCAGGAGAGCCGCCAGGGCGATGTCGAGATAGCTGAGCGGGATGTAGCTCATTCCGTCCCGCCCGCCCCGGTTTCCGCCGCCGGTTCGCCGCCAAGGGCCGGCTCGTCCGATGGTCAGGCGCCCCTTGATCATCTGCAGATGGCGGCTGGCGAGCCGCCCGGCCTGTTCGCGATCATGGGTGACCAGGAGGACGGCCGCGCCCCGGGCCAGGGCGCGGGAGAGCAGGCTCTCGACCAGCGACGCGGACTCCCGGTCGAGGCCGGATGTCGGCTCGTCGAGAAGCAGGACCCTCGGCGTCAGCGCCAGGGCCCGGGCGAGCGCCAGCCGCTGACGCTCGCCGGTGGACAGACGGCTCACCGGCCACCGCAGCGCCTCGCCGGGCAGGGCGAGATCGCCGAGGATCCCGGCGGCGGCCTCCGGGTCTTCGAAATGGGCTCCCACGTCCGGGGCCCACCACCCGGATTCGGCGGCGACGTAGATCACCTGGCGGCGCCAGAGCGGCGCCGGGATGGCGTCGCGCGCGGCCGAGCCGAGACGGACCTCTCCCTCGTTCGGATCCAGGTCGGCGATGGACCTCAACAACAGGCTTTTCCCCGCCCCCGAGGGACCGGACACCGCCACGCATTCGCCGGCCTCGACGCGCAGCGACGCCGGTTCGAGCCCCGGACGCCGCAGCCCCAGGATCGTCAGCGCCGGCAATTCGGCTCCGGTCTCGGCAAGGGTCGCGATCTGGGGCATAGTCTGGGGCCGTTCCGTCGATCAACCCGGTTCAGTTGAAGGAAGACTGTTGTGACCAACCCCGCCTGTCAACACACGGATGCCCCGCCTGCCCCCCACGTCGAGACCGTCCGGCCCGAGTGGGTCGACTACAACGGTCACATGAACGTGGCCTACTACGTGCTGGTGTTCGACCACGCCACCGACGCGGTGATGGATTTTCTGGATCTCGGCGAAGCCTACCGCGAGCGGACCACGGGCTCGGTGTTCGTCGGCGAGGCCCACGTGACCTACGAGCGGGAGGTCGGCGCGGGCGATACCCTGAGCGTCGCCAGCCGCATCCTCGGTTTCGATGGCAAGCGGTTGATCCTGTATCATGAAATGCATGCCGACGGGATCGAGGGCCTGGTCGCGACCAACGAGGTGCTGTGCCTGCACGTGGACCTGGAAACGCGGCGGACGGCGCCGATCCCGGCGGAGGCCGCCCGGCGGATCGAGCGGGCGGTTTCGGAGCAATCCGCCCTCCCGCGTCCCTCGCGGGCCGGCCGCGCCATCGGCCTGGACACCCGCCGGCCCCGGTGAGCGGCGCGGGGGGCGCGTTCGGTGGCTGAACGCTGTTCGCGGGGCTGTTGTTTACGCGGTGTTAACGACCGCCGCCCTATGATGCCGGCTGGTTCAGATGGGCTAGATTCCGGGGGTTGCCATGAAATACGCGCATTCGCTTGAGCAGGCGTGCGACTACGCTGGCATGGCGATTTCATTGATGGAGGAGCGGGGGATCGCTCCCCAGCCGAATAATTTTTCGATTTGGTATACTTATTTTTCCGGCGATTCGCCGGAGCTCAAGATGACGATGGACATGCTCCTGGACGCCAATCAGGAATTCACCGAGGAGCAGAACGCGTCCGTCTTCCAGAAATTCGGCTCCAGCCCCTACGAGGCCGTGCCGTCGCATCTGATCGCGCAGAAGATGGAGGTGGAACTCGCGGCGGTAATGGCGGCCCTGGAGCAAGCGGGCCGGAACGCCGTCGACTACGAGCAAACGCTGGAAAGCGCCAGCGGGTCCCTCTCCGGCATTCGGCGCGCCGAGGATCTGAAGGCGGTGATTGGCACCGTGCTGACCCAAACCCGCGCCATGGTCGAAAAAAGCAGCGAGGTGGACCAGCAGCTCAAGAAATCGGCTGCCGAAATCTCGGCGCTGAAGACCGAACTGGAGAGCGCCCGCCAGGAGGCCATGACCGACGCGCTGACGGGCCTGGCCAACCGCAAGATGTTCGATTTCAAGCTCCGGGAGGCCACCCACGAGGCCCTGGACTCGGGCGATCCGCTCTGTCTGCTGATCCTCGATCTCGACAACTTCAAGCAGGTCAACGACGCGTACGGTCACCATATCGGCGATCAGGTCATCAAGCTCATGGCGGGGATCCTGAAGGATACCCTGAAGGGCCAGGATACCGCGGCCCGCTACGGCGGCGAGGAATTCGCGGCGGTTCTGCCGAAAACCCGGCTGGCCGACGCCGTCAAGCTGGCGGAGCAGATTCGCCAGCGGTTGGCGAAAAGAGAGATGATCAACCGCAAGACCGGCGACCGTCTCGGATCCATTACCGTCTCCATCGGCGCCGCGCTGTTCGATTGCCGGGAGCACCCGGGCGATCTGATCGAACGCGCCGACCGCGCGTTGTACGCGGCCAAGAACGCGGGCCGCAACTGCGTGGTTTCCGAGCAGGAGTTGAAGGTCAGGAAGCTTGCCTTCGGCGGATGACCGGGAGTGTCATTCAGGCGACCGGCGGCTGGCGGCCGCGCCTCGAACGCGGGGCGCGTGAAACACAATCGCCATGAGTCACCGCCGGTGATCGGTGCTATAGATTGCGGCGGGCGCGTCGTTTTGGACGCGCCAGGGTAACGCGTCTTCGAAAACTGGACCTCAACCGGGGGCCCGCCCGCTGCCAAAACTGACCTCGAAATTGGCTTTGCTGGTCGCGATCGCGCCGGCTGCCTGCGTTCTTGCCGCGCTGGCGTTCATCGGGCTCGTCGCGCCGCTCGCGGCGCTCGCCGTGGCCGGCGCCCTGGCGTTGGGGTGCCTGTGGTTTCTCCAGCGGCCCGCGCTTCCCGACCCGCCCGAACTCCAGGCCGCCGAGCCGGCGCCCGCCGCGACCCACCGGGATATCCTGGAAGGCATCCCCGATCCGGTCATTCTGCTCAACGCCCAGCGGTCCATCGTCGCCGCCAACCGGCCGGCCCGCGACGTTCTCGGCGTGGGCCGGCTGGGCGGCGACCTGGCGCTGTCGCTGCGCCATCCGGATGTGCTCGCGGCGGTGGATACGGTGTCCGCCGGAATTCCGTCGATCAACGAGGAAATCGCCCTTCCCGTGCCGGTCCCCCGGTCGTTCACGCTCCACGTGGCCCGGCTTCCCGGAACCGAGGACCCCGCGGATCTTGGGGATCCCGGCGGACCGCGGGTCATCCTCGTCCTTCATGACGAGACCCGGGCCAAGAAGGCGGAGCAGAGCCGGGCGGATTTCGTCGCCAACGCCAGCCACGAACTGCGCTCGCCCCTGTCCGCCCTGATCGGCTTCATCGAGACGCTGCGCGGACCGGCCAGCGACGATGCCGAGGCGCGCGAGCGCTTTCTCGGCATCATGCACGACGAGGCCCTGCGCATGGCGCGGCTGGTCGAGGACCTGATGTCGCTGTCGCGCGTGGAAATCAACGAGCACGTCAGGCCCCGGGGCCAGGCCGATCTCCGCCGGATCCTGACCCGTGTCGCCGACGCCTTGCTGGTGCGCGCGGAAGGGCGGGACATGGCGTTCGATATCCAGTGCCCGGACGACCTGCCGATGGTGGCCGGCGATCCCGATCAGCTCACGCAGGTGTTCCACAACCTGATGGACAACGCCATTAAGTACGGGCGCGCCGGAACGCCCATCGGCATCGCGGCGCGGCCCGTCGACCGGGTTCCCGGCGGCGACGGGCGCGGCGTCTCGGTGTCGGTCAGCGACCAGGGAGAGGGCGTCTCCGCCATCCACATTCCACGGCTGACGGAACGTTTCTACCGGATCGACGAAGGCCGGTCGCGCCGGCTGGGCGGCACCGGGCTGGGACTGGCCATCGTCAAGCACATCGTCAGCCGCCACCGGGGCCAGATCACCATCAAAAGCCGGGAGGGGGCGGGGACGACGGTGACGGTCGTGCTGCCGGCGGCGGCGGACGCGGCCTGAAGCTTCCGGACCGGGCGGGTCGCGGCGTTCCGCCCCGCTTGTCACAAAACCTTAACGCAACTGTCATAAATCGGAATCCGACGCCCACTAGGGTGCCGTCAGCCGAACGTTGGACGAGGGCACGGTCGGCCGCGCGTATTCAAAAAAAGACCTCGCTCTTGGGACATTTTCGGGAGATCTCAATGATCAGGAAATCTTTGGCGCTGGCCGCCGTCGCCGTTGTGACGATCGCGGGCACGGCCGAGGCGCGGGATCAGATCCGCATCGTCGGATCCTCTACCGTCTATCCGTTCACGACCACCGTGGCCGAGCAATTCGGCAAGACCACCAACTTCAAGACTCCCGTGATCGAGAGCACGGGCACCGGCGGCGGCTTCAAGCTGTTCTGCTCCGGCGTCGGGGTCGAGCATCCCGGACATGACCAACGCGTCCCGCGCCATCAAGAAGTCCGAAGTTGAGAATTGCGCCGCCAACGGCGTCAAGGAAATCACCGAGGTCAAGGTCGGCTACGACGGCATCGTCATGGCCAACTCCAAGGCGGCGCCGGAAATGGATGTCACCGAGCAGCAGATCTTCCTGGCGCTGGCCAAGGACATTCCGGACGGCAAGGGCGGCCTCAAGGCCAACGACAACATGACCTGGAAAGACGTCGATCCGTCGCTTCCGGACGTCAAGATCGAGGTTCTCGGTCCGCCGCCGACATCCGGCACCCGCGATGCCTTCGCCGAACTGGCGATGGAGGGCGGCTGCGAGACATTCGACTCCATCAAGGAGATGAAGAAATCGGACGGCGACAAGTACAAAGCCGTCTGTCATTCGATCCGCGAGGACGGCGCCTACGTCGAAGCCGGCGAGAACGACGTGCTGATCGTCCGTAAGCTCGAGGCCAATCCGAACGCGTTCGGTGTGTTCGGCTTCAGCTTCCTCGATCAGAACCTCGACAAGGTCCAGGGCAGCAAGATCGACGGCGTTGCGCCGACGTTCGAGACGATCGCCAGCGGCGACTATCCGCTGTCGCGTCCCCTGTTCTTCTACGTCAAGAAGGCGCACGTCGGGGTCATTCCGGGGATGCAGGAGTTTCTCACGGAGTTCACCAGCGAAAAGGCGTGGGGCGACGAAGGCTACCTCACCGACAAGGGGCTGATTCCCATGCCGGAAGAGGAGCGGGAAAAGTTCCGTTCCGACGCCGCCAACCTGACCAGCAACGTCACGATGTAATCGCGCGTCCGACGACGCGGGCCGGGGCCGGTGGGGTGGCTCCGGCTCCGTTCGTCGCGACCGGACATCGGGCAGCCGTCTCCGACCGGCGCGACGGCGCGTTTATGGTTTTTGATCGGTTTTCGTGGAGACCGGCCAACCCGGTTTTTGAGAGAGCAAGATGCCAACAACCCTCCTGATCGCGGCGACCTTGCTCGCCCTGACGGTCATCGGCTTCTACATGGGGCGATCCAGGGCCGTCGCGAGCGTTTCCGGACAGGTCCGCGAACTCCATTCCCTGCCCAGCTACTATGGCTATTTCGTCGCCATCTGGTGCGGGATCCCGGCGCTTCTTGTCCTCGGGGCGTGGCTGGCCCTCGAACCCAGCATCATCGAGACGATCCTGGTTTCGACCTTGCGGGAATCGGCTCGCGAACTGGATCCGCAGCGATTGGGCCTGATGATCAACGACATCAGGAACGTGGCCGACGGCAATTTCACCAGCGCCGGCGTCGAACCCGCCGTCCAGGCGGCGGCGGACCGGCTCAACGGCCTCAGGACCATCAGCGCCATCGCGTTGGCGGTGGCCGTCCTCGCCGTCGCCATTGCCGGGCTCACGTACGGACGCCACCTGATCACGCCGCGCCTCCGCGCCCGCAACAGGGTGGAGCGGGTGGTCACGGTCGTTCTCATCGGCTGTTCGACGGTCGCCATCCTGACCACGCTGGGCATCGTTCTGTCGCTGGTCTTCGAGGCGTCGCGGTTCTTCACGATGGTGTCGCCCGTCTGAATTCCTGTTCGGGCTGGAGTGGAGCCCGCAGATGGCGTTGCGGGAGGATCAGGTGGGAAGTTCCGGCCGTTTCGGCGCCATTCCCCTGTTGGCCGGGACCATGCTGATTTCCTTCATCGCCATGTGCGTGGCGGCGCCGGTCGGGCTGCTGGCCGCCATTTACATGTCCGAATACGCGCATTCCAATGTCCGGGCGGCGGTCAAACCGATGTTGGAAATCCTCGCCGGCGTGCCGACCGTGGTCTACGGTTTCTTCGCCGCGCTGACGGTGGCGCCGCTGTTCCGCGAATGGGGCGAGTCGCTCGGCCTTTCGGTGGCGTCCGAGAGCGCCCTGGCGGCGGGCCTGGTCATGGGGATCATGATCATTCCGTTCGTGTCGTCGCTGTCCGACGACGTGATCAGCGCGGTGCCCCAGTCCATGCGCGAGGGTTCCTACGGATTGGGAGCGACCCGGTCCGAGACCATCAAGAAGGTGATCTTCCCCGCGGCGCTGCCCGGTATCGTCGGCGGCCTGTTGCTGGCGGTGTCGCGCGCCATCGGCGAGACCATGATCGTCGTGATGGCGGCGGGGCTGGCGGCCAACCTGACGGCCAATCCGCTGCAGGCGGTGACCACCGTCACCGTTCAGATCGTGACCCTGCTGGTGGGCGACCAGGAATTCGACAGTCCCAAGACCCTGGCGGCGTTCGCGCTCGGCCTTCTGCTGTTCTGCATAACGCTGGTCCTCAACGTCATCGCGCTGAGCGTGGTGAACAAGTATCGAGAGCAGTATGAATAACAACGCAGTCACAGGCGTGGCCCCGCTCGACAGCAAGGAAATGGGCCGCCGCGCGTCGGCGGCGGTGTCCGCCAGTCTCAAGAAGCGGTACGCTGCGGAAAAGCGGTTCCGCGCGTACGGCATCGCCGCCATCGTATTCGCGCTGTTGTGCCTGGCGACCCTGTTCGTCACCATCATCGGCACCGGCATGCCGGCCTTTACCCAGACCAAGATCAAACTCGACGTGACGCTGTACCCGCAGGACATCGATCCGGAGGGGACCGCCGATCCGCAGGTCCTGTCGCGGGCCAACTACCGGAAAGTGATCCAGGAGGCGGTGTACGACCTGTTCCCGGAAGTCACGTCGCGCGCCGACAAGCGGGCGCTCATGGCGCTCATCAGTCCCGGCGCCGTGTTCGACGTGCGCCAGGAGGTCATGGACGATCCCTCGCTGATCGGGAAACGGGTGAGCATGCTGGTGCATGCGTCCGATGACGCCGACCAGCTCGTAAAGGGCCACATCGACGCCGATTTGCCGGAGGCCGAGCGGCGGCTCTCGGACCAGCAGATCGCGTGGTTCGAACGCCTGAAGGAGCGCGGCCTGGTGGTGACGCGGTTCAACACCACCCTGTTCACCGCGGGAGACTCGCGGTCTCCGGAACTGGCCGGGATCCGGGGCGCCCTGATGGGCTCGTTCTACACCATGCTGGTGACCCTGGTGCTGTCGTTTCCGCTGGCGGTGGGCGCGGCCCTGTACCTCGAGGAATTCGCGCCCAAGAACAAGTGGACCCACCTGATCGAGGTCAACATCAACAATCTCGCGGCGGTTCCGTCGATCGTGTTCGGTCTTTTGGGACTTGCGGTGTTCCTCAATTTCTTCGGGATGCCGCGCTCGGCGCCGTTGGTGGGCGGCATGGTTCTGACGTTGATGACGCTGCCGACCATCATCATCGCCAGCCGCGCGGCGCTGAAATCGGTCCCGCCGTCCATCCGCGAGGCCGCGCTGGGCGTGGGCGCCTCGAAGGTGCAGACCGTATTCCATCACGTCCTTCCCCTGGCCATGCCCGGAATGCTGACCGGAACCATCATCGGCATGGCCCAGGCGCTGGGCGAGACCGCGCCGCTGCTGATGATCGGCATGGTCGCGTTCATCGTCGACATCCCGGGCGGCCCCCTGGACCCGGCGACGGTAATGCCCGTTCAGATTTATCTGTGGTCCGATCTCCCCGAGCGGGCGTTCGTGGAGCGCGCGTCGGCGGCGATTATGGTCCTGCTGGGATTTTTGGTGATAATGAACGCTCTGGCCGTGCTTCTGCGCAAGCGGTTCGAGAAAAAATGGTAGGAGAGCGGAGATGACTGCGATGCCGGCTAAAGCCATGCCGCCGAAGGACGCCGAGGTTGCGGCCGTGGCGGAACAGGCGCCCAAGTTCGTAACGCGCGACGTGAACGTCTATTACGGCGAGAAACAGGCGCTGACCAACGTCAACCTGGATATTCGCACCAACCAGGTGACGGCGCTGATCGGGCCGTCCGGATGCGGCAAATCTACCTATCTCCGGTGCCTTAACCGCATGAACGACACCATCGATATCTGCCGGGTCACCGGCGATATTCTGCTCGACGGCACGGACGTTTATTCACGGGACATGGACGTGGTCCATCTCCGCGCCCGGGTCGGCATGGTGTTCCAGAAACCCAATCCGTTTCCCAAGTCCATCTACGAAAATGTTTGCTATGGCCCTCGGATCCACGGCATCGCCAAGAACAAGGCGGAACTGGACGAAATCGTGCACATCAGCCTGCAGAAGGCCGGGCTGCTCAACGAAGTCAAGGACCGGATGGACGAACCGGGGACGGGCCTGTCGGGCGGCCAGCAGCAGCGGCTCTGCATCGCCCGGGCGGTCGCCGTCCAGCCCGACGTCATTCTCATGGACGAACCGTGTTCGGCCCTCGATCCCATCGCGACGGCGAAGATCGAGGAGCTGATCGACGAATTGCGGGTCAACTACACCATCGTCATCGTCACCCATTCCATGCAGCAGGCCGCGCGCGTGTCCCAGCGCACGGGCTTTTTCCACCTGGGCGAACTGGTGGAGGTCGGCGACACGGAACAGATCTTCACCAACCCGAAGGACGAGCGGACCCAGGGATACATCACGGGACGGTTCGGCTAAGCCGAGGTGAACAACGGACTCTTGAGGGAGAATTCTGGATGGCTTCCGAACACATCGTCAAATCCTTCGACGATCAGCTCAATCGACTCGGACACGTGATCGCCGAAATGGGGGGACTGGCCGAAGTCCAGCTCGCCGAATCCATGGAGGCGCTGACCCACAGGGATACCGAAAAGGCGCTGCGCGTCGCCATGGCCGACAAACGCATCGACGACTTGGAAAGCGAGGTGGATCACCTGGCGGTGTCTCTTCTCGCCCTGCGCCAGCCCATGGCGCGCGATCTCCGCGATGTCATCGGCGCGCTCAAGGTGTCGTCGATGATCGAACGCGTGGGCGATTACGCCAAGAACGTCGCCAAGCGCACGGCGGCGTTGGCCGAGGTGCCACCGGTGCCGCCGGCGTTTACCGTCGCCCGGCTTGGACGCCTGGCACAGGAGATGTTCAAGGACTCTCTCGATGCCTACATCTCCCGCGACCTCGAAAAGGCCGATCGGACCCGCCAGCGGGACGAAGAGGCGGACGCCCTCTACACCAGTATATTCCGCGAGCTGCTGACTTATATGATGGAGGACCCTCGCAACATCACATCCTGTACCCATCTCCTGTTCGTGGCGAAGAATCTCGAGCGGGTGGGCGACCATGCCACCAATATCGCCGAGATGACCCATTTTCTGATCCATGGCAGGGCACCGGCGGGCGAGCGGGTGAAAGACGACGAGTCCAGCTTCACCGTCATTCGCCCCGCGAGCATCGACTGAGGGAAGGACTGGGAACGCGACCCATGAAGCCGAAAATCCTGATCGTGGAAGACGAAGAAGCACAGGCCGAGGTCCTGCGGTACAACTTCGAGCAAGAGGGCTGCGAGGTGCTCGTCGCCTATGACGGCGACGAGGCGCTGTTGGCGGCGGAGGAACAGCAACCGGATCTTGTTGTCCTTGACTGGATGCTTCCGGGAATGTCGGGACTCCGCGTGTGCCAGGCCCTGCGCGGGCGGCCGGATACCAAGGATCTGCCCATCGTCATGGTCACCGCGCGCGGCGAGGAAGCCGACCGCGTCCGCGGCCTCGACAGCGGCGCCGACGACTATGTGGTCAAACCGTTCTCGCCGAGCGAACTGGTGGCGCGGGTGCGGGCGGTGCTGAGGCGCTCCCGTCCCTCCCTCGCGCAGGAACTGTTGAGCTTCGGCGACATCGTGATGGATCTCGGAACCCACCGCGTGATGCGCGAGGAGAAGCCCATCCATCTCGGGCCGACCGAGTTCCGCCTGCTGCAATTGTTCATGGAGCGGCCGGACCGGGTGTTCTCGCGCGAGCAACTGCTCGACCGGGTCTGGGGACGGGACATTCACGTGGAATCGCGAACGGTGGACGTCCATATCCGGCGTCTGCGCAAGGCGTTGGGCGAGCATGGCGGCGAGGATGTGATCCGCACCGTGCGCGGCGCCGGCTACGCCCTCGACGCCCAGGCCGTGTGACCGGTACGTTTTCAATTTGTTTGTAGCGCTTTCCAAAGCGCGGGGGCCGTGTAAACTTTGCCGTTGACGACCTTCGGGTCCCACTGGGCAAGGTTTGGATGTGAACGGCGCTCGCGCGACCATGGACAGGCTTTTGTCGAAGGTGCGCCAGTTGGTGGGCCACGACATGCTCATCCTGTCCATCCTGGCCATGGTCGTGGGGCTCGGAACGGGCGGCGCGATGATCGTGTTCCGCGAGGGGATCAGCCTCGCGCAAACCCTGTTCCTGGGCTCCGACATCGAGGCGCTCTGGATCGCGGGCGAGGGACTGCCGTGGTGGCGGAAGCTGTTGGCGCCGACGCTGGGCGGTCTGATCGTCGGACTGATGATCCATTATCTGATGCCCGGGCGGCGCCCCCACGGGGTTGCCGACGCCATCGAGGCGAGTGCCCTTCATGGTGGCCGGATGTCGGCGCGGGCAGGCGTGTGGGCGGCGGCGATCAGCGCCATCTCGATCGGAGCCGGCGCCTCGGTCGGCCGCGAAGGTCCGGCGGTTCATCTGGGCTCGGTCCTCGGAGCCTGGCTTGCCGAGCGGCTGCACATGAACCGCCCGCTGTCGCGCACCCTGCTGGGGTGCGGCGCGGCGGCCGCGGTGGCCGCGTCCTTTAACGCGCCCATCGCCGGCGTGCTGTTCGCCAGCGAGGTGGTGATCGGGCACTACGCGCTCAGCGCGCTGGCGCCGGTGGTCATCGCCAGCGTCGTGGGCACCATGGTTTCGCACGCCTATTTCGGCAACTACCCTGCCTTTGCCCTGCCGCTGCACGAGATGGTCTCGTTTTGGGAATTTCCCGCCATCATCGGGCTCGGCGTTCTGGCCGGCCTGACCGCCATTCTGTTCGTCCAGGCGGTGAGGCTGTTTCGCGCCGTGGCCGACAGGATCCCCGTGCCGCCCTGGGTGCATCCCGCCATCGGCGGCGCGCTGGTGGGATTGATCGCCATTCCGTTGCCGCAGGTGCTGAGCATCGGCTACGGGGTGACGGAAGCCACGCTCGCCGGTTCTCTGGGCCTCCAGGTCCTCGCGGTGGTATGCGTGGCCAAGCTGCTCGCCACGGCCATCAGTCTTGGCTTCGGGTTCGGCGGCGGCGTATTCAGCCCGTCGCTGGTTATCGGGGTCACCCTGGGCGGGGCCTACGGGATCGTCGCGACCAGCATCTTTCCCGATCTCTCCGCCGGTCCCAGCGCCTACGCCGTCATCGGCATGGGGGCGATGGCGGCCGCGATCCTCGGCGCGCCCATCTCCACGACGCTGATCGTTTTCGAGATGACGGGCGACTACCACATCACCATGGCGGTGATGCTGGCGGTCATCGTCGGCGAGCTGATCTACCGGCCGCTTCAAGGTCAATCGTTCTTCACCTGGCTGTTGGAGCAACGGGGGCTCGACCTTCACGGCGGCTTCGAGACCACGCTTCTCCGCGGAATTTGCGTCAGCCAGGTCAGGACCATGCGCTGCGAGGTCATCGGTCCCGAGGTTGGGCTTCGCGACCTCAAACTGATGCTGCAGCAGTCCATGTCGGGACAGCTCTTCGTCGTGGACGGGGACGGAAAGCTGCTCGGCACCGTGAGCCTCGCCGACCTCAACGTCGTCGCCTACGACCCGATCATCGACCTCCTGGTCTATGCCGAGGACGTGGTGCGCCGGGAGCCGCCGGTGCTGGCCGAAACCGACCATCTGGAGGCCGCGTTGAAGCTCATTCGGACATCCGGCGAAACCCACGTCGCGGTGGTCGAGGATCTCGAAACCATGAAGTTCGCGGGTTGCTTGCGCGAAACGGACGCGCTGGGCGCCTACAACCGGGCACTGCTGATGAACCGCCGGGAAGAGCACCAATAGGGACGGGGCGCGCGCCGGCGGCGAATTGAAACCCCGAACCGGGCCGGCCGTCGCCCGGCGGGACAACGCCGGACCCGGGCGTAACCCCTTCGAGAAACTGAGAGAGACGCGATCGGTTCATTTCCGGACGGCGCTCGCGCCGGCGGCGTGTTATATAGGAGTCATGCGCGATCCCTTCGATCTGATGGACAATGCCCAGCCGCCTCTGGCGCCGCCGCCCCGGTCCGTTCACCTGGACGGCCTCAATCCGGCGCAATGCGAGGCGGTGGAAGCCACCGACGGCCCGGTCCTCGTTCTCGCCGGCGCCGGAACCGGAAAGACGCGGGTGCTGACCACCCGCCTCGCGCATATTCTCGCGGGCAACAAGGCGCGGCCGTGGCAGGTGATGGCGGTGACCTTCACCAACAAGGCGGCGCGCGAAATGCGCGAGCGGGTGGCGGCGATCCTCGGTTGCTCGGTGGAGGGCTGGTGGGTCGGAACCTTTCATGCCCTCGCGGCGCGGATCCTGCGGTCCCACGCGGAAGCGGTGGGCCTGAAACCCAATTTTACGATTCTCGATACCGACGATCAGTTGCGCCTGATCAAGCAGTTGCTGGAAGCGCGCAACATCGACGCCAAGAAATCGCCGCCGCGCGTGGTGATGGGCGTCATCCAGCGATGGAAGGATCGCGGCCTGACACCCGACCGGGTTTCCAAGGCCGAGGGCGCGGACGCCGCCGACGGCTGGGCGCTCGAACTCTATCGCGACTACCAGGAGCGGCTGCGGGTGTTCAACGCCGCCGATTTCGGCGATCTGCTGCTGCATTGCCTGACGCTGTTCCGCGAAGACACCCAGGTCCTCGCCAAGTACCAGAACCAGTTCCGGTATCTCCTGGTGGACGAGTACCAGGACACCAACGTCGCCCAGTATCTGTGGATCCGGGCGCTCGCCCAGCGCCATCGCAACATCTGCTGCGTGGGCGACGACGACCAGTCGATCTATTCCTGGCGGGGCGCCGAGGTCGGCAACATCCTGCGGTTCGAGACGGACTTTCCGGGCGCGAAGGTGGTCCGCCTGGAGTGCAACTACCGGTCCACGCCGCACATTCTCGCCGCCGCCTCCGGCCTCATCGCCCACAACCAGGGCCGCCTCGGCAAGACCCTGTGGACGCCGGTCGACGAAGGCGAGAAGGTGGTGGTCCAGGGCGCCTGGGACGGCGAGGACGAGGCGCGGGTGATCTGCGAGGAGATGGAAGCGCTTCAGTCCCGGGGGCATTCCCTCGACCAGATGGCGGTCCTCGTCCGCGCCGGTTTCCAGACCCGTGAGTTCGAAGAGCGGCTGATCACCATCGGTCTGCCCTACCGGGTGGTCGGTGGCGCGCGCTTCTACGAGCGCCAGGAAATCCGCGATGCCATCGCCTATATCCGGGTTCTGGTTCAGCCGGACGACGATCTCGCGTTCGAGCGGATCGTCAATGTGCCCAAGCGCGGCCTGGGCTCGGCGAGCCTGCGCGGCATCCACCTGCTGGCGCGGGCCGAGGGCTCGTCTCTCGGCGCCGCCGCCGGGCGGCTGGTGGAAACGGACGAACTCAAGCCCCGGGCGCGCCAGACGCTGGCCCGCTTGCTGGACGACTTCGGCCGCTGGCGGGGACTGCTGGGCGCGATGCCCCATCCCGAACTGGCCAAACTGATGCTCGACGAGTCCGGGTACACCGCCATGTGGCGCAACGACCGCAGCCCCGACGCGCCGGGCCGCCTGGAGAACCTCAAGGAACTGGTGGCCGCGCTCTCCGAGTTCGAGAGCATGGGCGCGTTTCTCGAGCACGTCAGCCTGGTCATGGACAACGACGACAAGGCGGGCGACGACAAGGTCACGCTGATGACCCTGCACGGCGCCAAGGGCCTGGAATTCGACACCGTCTTCCTGCCGGGCTGGGAAGAGGGACTGTTCCCGCACCAGCGCGCGCTCGACGAGGGCGGGACGGCCGCGCTCGAGGAGGAACGCCGCCTCGCCTATGTCGGGCTCACCCGGGCGCGAAAGCGCGCGGTGGTGTCGTGCGCCGACAGCCGGCGGGTCTACGGCTACTGGCAGAACGCGGCGCCGTCGCGCTTCATCGCCGAGTTGCCGGCCGACCATACGGAGCAGAGGGCGCCGCGCGGCATGTACGGCGGCCGTGACACCGGCTTCGGCGGCGCCCTGGACGAACCGGCGGGCGGCCTGTCCGGCGGGGCGAAATGGGGCGGACGCCGGACGGCTCCGCTGATCGACGGCACGTCGCTGCGGGTCGAGCCCCGGGATGCCCCGGCGCGGCCGTTCGAGGTCGGCCAGCGCATTTTCCATCAGAAGTTCGGATATGGCCTGGTCCGCGCGGTCGACGGCGACAAGCTGGACATCGATTTCGAGAAAGCCGGTTCCAAGAAGGTCCTTCACAGTTTCGTCGAAGCCGCCTGATGGCGGGCGGCCTTTGGCGGATCGGCCTGCCGGCGTCCGATGCCGTGGCCGGCATCTTCGAGGCGGCGCTCGAGCCGTTCTGCGACGCGGTGTCCCGTACCGAGACCGGGGCCGGGCAGTGGTACGTGGAAGGGGTGTGCGGAACCGAGCCCGATCCGGTGCTGCTTGGCGTCGCGCTCGACCTCGCGGCGGCGGCGGCGGGTGTCGCGGTGCCCGGCGTCCGCGTCGAAGCCGTGCCGCTCCGCGACTGGGTGGCCGACAACCAGTCCGAGTTTCCGCCCATCGGCATCGGCCGCTTCTTCATCCATGGTTCGCATGTCCGGGGTCCGTTCCCGGCGTCCCGGATCGCGCTCCGGGTCGATCCCGCCGTCGCCTTCGGTTCGGGGCGCCACGCGTCCACCAGCGGCTGCCTGGAGGCTCTTGACCACCTGTCGCGGCGGCGGTTCGAGCGGCCGCTCGACGTGGGATGCGGCTCGGGGATCCTGGCCCTCGCCATGACCAAGCTGTGGCGGGTGCCGGTGCTGGCCGCCGACATCGACCCGGCCGCCGTGACCGTAACCCGGACCAACGCCCGCCTGAACGGCGTGGCTTCCCGGGTTCGCGCCGTTTCGGCCGACGGTTACGCGGCGCCGGCCATCCGGCGGGGCCGGCCGTTCGATCTCATTGTCTGCAATATCCTCGCGCGGCCGTTGAAGCGGATGGCTCGCGATCTTGCGGCTCACCTTGCTCCCGGCGGCGTGGCCGTGCTCTCGGGATTCCTGGCGCGGGACGCCGACGGCGTTCTCGCCGCCCACCGCGCCACGGGGCTGCGGCTCCGCCGCCGCGTCACGGTCGAGGATTGGCAGACCTTGATCGTGGAACTCCCGGCGCGGCGCCGGGAGCCGCCGCCCGGTCCGTCATTGACCCCTCGCCGCGCGGTAGAGGACATCGACGCGGTCGTTTAGCGCCTGATCCCTCATCGTTTCCTCGACGATCCGGGAGTATTCCGCGAGGGAAATCCCGGGCGTCTCGACGACCGCCGCCTCCATCTTGGCCCTGGCCTCGGCGCGCAGGGTGTCGGCCGTTTGCGGGCTTTCCGCCGCCTGGACGCGTGGCTCGTATTCCCTCATGAGGTTTTCGACCTTGATCGCCGCCTGGACGAAGGACTCGAGCTTGGCGTCGCTGTACTCGGTCTGGGCCGGCGCGGGGGCCGCGTGGAACAGCGTGAAAGCAAGCGCAATTACAAGCGCCGCCCTAATGAACTTCGGGACGGATGTCATGACAGGACCTTTCAAACGGCGTTTCCGCGATGATTGCGGTTCACGCCTTGACCATAGCGGAATGAGTGCGTCCGCGCACGCCCCCATGTCGGGTCCCCCGGCGACGTATTCCATCGTTCCCCCCGCGATCCTGATGCCAAGGCGACCATCGTGCTTGTTTTATCGGATGGAGGGCATATGGTTTACTGTCAGCCGCAGACGAGGGAGAGAAGGCGCATGGCGGATAACCGGCCCGGAAAACTGCACCCGTACATCCCGGAACTCCGGGAATTGCTGCGCAAGGGCGCGATCGGCCGTCGCGAGTTCTTGCGCACGGCAACGCTGCTCGGCGTTTCCTCCGGCGCCGCCTATTCCATGGCGGGAGTCCTTGGCGGGGACGGTCCGCTTGCGAGCGCGCACGCCGCCGCCGATGCGCCGAAAGCCGGCGGCAACCTGCGCTGCTCCATGAACGTGAAGGAGATTACCGATCCGGCCACCTACGACTGGTCGGAGAAGAGCAATGTGGCCCGCCACATGGTCGAACCGCTGGTGCGGATCAACCACGAAAACTTCGCCGAACCGTATCTGGCGGAGAGCTGGGAGGCCTCGGAAGATCTGAAAACCTGGACCTTCCATCTGCGCAAGGGCGTCAAATGGTCCAACGGCGACGACTTCAACGCCGACGACGTGGTGTTCAATTTCAACCGCTGGCTCGATCCGAAAACAGGGTCCTCCAACCAGGGCCGGTTCAGTTCCATGACCTCCACGGTGGACACCGGAAAGACGGACAAGGACGGCAAGCCGGTGATGTCGACGGTGGCGGCCGAGGGCGTCATCGAAAAGATCGACGACCACACCGTTCGCTTCAATCTGCTCCGGCCCGACCTCGCGCTGCCGGAAAGCATGGCCGATTACCCGGCGCTGATCGTCAACCGCCGTTTCGAGGACGAAGGCGGAGACCTGTCCAAGAACCCGGTCGGAACCGGAGCGTTCACGCTAAAGGAGTTCGCGATCGGCGAAAAGGCGGTTCTGGTCAAGCGCAAGGATGCGCCGTGGTGGGGCGGCGACGTCTATCTCGACCAGATCACCTACATCGATCATGGCGACGATCCGGCGGCGCAGATTGCCGCGCTGGCCTCGGATCAGGTTGACTGCAACTTCCGCACCAGCAACGACCAGGTGGAGACCATCAAGGCCATCCCGAACCTGCGGCTTTACCAGACGGTGACCGCCCAGTGCGGCGTGGCGCGCATGCGCGTGACGGAGAAGCCGTTCGACAACAAGCTGTTGCGCCAGGCGATCCAGGCCTGCGTCGACCACCAGAAGATCCTGCGGATCGTCTATCGAGGATACGGCGCGCCCGGCGAGGATCACCACGTCGCCCCGATCCATCCTGAATACGCCGAACTGCCCATGCTCAAGCAGAATTACGATCTCGCCAGGAAGCGCCTGGCCGAGGCCGGCTATCCGGACGGCATCAAGCTGACCATCGACTGTGTCGCCAATCCCACGTGGGAGCAGAACGCCTGCAAGGCGCTTCGCGAGATGTGCCTGCCCGCCGGCATCGAGATCGCCATCAATATCATGCCGGGCGGCACCTATTGGGATCGCTGGCTGTCGACGCCGTTCGGCTTCACCGCGTGGGCGCACCGCGCGCTCGGCATTCAGACGCTGGGCCTGGCCTACCGGAGCGGCGTAACCTGGAACGAAACCGGATATTCCAATCCGGAATTCGATCGGCTGCTGGACCAGGCGGAGGGCATTCTCGACCCCATGGCGCGCCGCGCGGTGATGGCCAAGCTGGAGAAGATCCTCCAGGACGACGCGATCATTTCCCAGTCGTCGTGGCGGTCGGTGTTCATCACCGCCAGCGAGCGGGTCAAGAACATCTACGCCCATCCGGCCGAGGAGCATCACTACAACAAGGTGTGGCTGTCCTGAGGCGGGGCCGACACCTTGGCGGGGTAGACCGCGAGACGGGTGACTGATGGCCCTGTTCATCCTCAGGCGTTTCGGCGCCATGGTCCTGACCATGCTGGTGGTGTCGGTGATGCTGTTCCTGCTGTTGGAGCTGACGCCCGGCAGCGTCGCCACCAAGGTGCTCGGCCCCTACAGCAGCGAGGAGCAGCGGACCCTCTGGCTCGAGGCGCACGGCTACTTCGAGCCGCTGTGGGTCCGCTATATCACGTGGCTCGGCAAGTTCGTGACCGGCGACTTCGGCGAGTCCATCCGTTTCAAGGTGCCGGTGGCCGACGTGCTGTGGCCGAGGCTCTGGAATACCGCCATTCTCGGTTTCTGGACCTTCGCGGTGATGATCCCGCTGTCGCTGATCCTGGGCGTTCTCGCCGGCATGCGCGAGGGCTCCCTGCTCGACCGGATCATCTCGGTGACGAGCATCGTCACCACCTCCATTCCCGAGTTCGCCAGCGCCGTGTTCCTCGCCGCCATCTTCGTGTTCTGGCTGGGGTGGCTGCCGGGGACCAGCACAATGACCGACGGGTTCGATTGGACCCAGCTTGTGCTGCCGGTGATGGTCCTGGTGCTCTACGATTTCGGCTACGTGGCGCGGATGACCCGGGCGTCCATGGCCGAGGTGATGACCACGCAGTACATCCGCGCGGCGGTCCTCAAGGGGCTTCCGTACCGCCGCGTGATCCTGCGCCATGCCTTGCGCAACGCCCTGATCGCGCCGTTCACGGTGATCACCCTGCAAATCAACTGGCTGCTGTCCGGCGTCATCGTCGTCGAGTTCTTCTTCGCCTACAAGGGGTTCGGCGCGCTGCTCCTGGAGGCGTCGCTCAACCAGGACATCTTCCTGATCGAGGCCTGCGCCATGGTCGCCGTGTTCGTGGCGACCGCCACCCAGACCATCGCCGATCTGGGCTATACCTATCTCAACCCGCGCATCCGGTTCAGTTGAGGGACGGGACCATGACCGACCTCGCCAAGACCATCGATCCCGCCGGATCCGCCGGTGCCGCCGTCATGCGCGCCGCCCGGTCGTTCGCGCTGCTGCGCGAGAGCGGCGCCGGCATGGTGGGCGTCGGCCTGATCGCGTTCTGGGTGATCGTCGCGGTGCTGGCGCCGCTGATCGCGCCGTTCGACCCCAACGCCACGCTCCAGCCCTTCGCCCCGCCCGGCACCGAATACGCCGGGGGCGGAACCTTCTGGCTGGGAACGGACCAGATCGGCCGGGATATCCTGTCCCGGATCATGTGGGGCGCGCGAACGGTCCTGTTCTACGCTCCCGTCGCCACCGCGTGCGCCTATGTGGTGGGCATTCTCATGGGACTCGCGGCCGGATACTACCGGGGCCGCGCCGACGCCGTTCTCTCGTTCGTGGCCAACGTCATCCTCTCGTTTCCGGTGCTGGTGCTCTACATCCTGGTGATCACCACGGTGGGAGCGTCGGGCATCAACATCGTCGTCGCCATCACCTTCGCCAGCGCGCCCGGGATCATGCGCATCGTGCGCGGCCTGGTTCTCGACCTGCGCAACCGGGATTACGTGGCCGCCGCCCAGACCCGGGGCGAATCGTCGTGGTACATCATGCTGGTGGAGATCCTGCCCAATGCCCGCGGTCCTCTTATCGTCGACGCGTGCCTGCGCCTCGGCTACGTCATCATCACCATCGGCGTTCTCGGCTTCCTCGGTCTCGGCCTGCCGCCGCCCGACCCCGACTGGGGCGGCATGATCAACGAGGCGCGGCCGCTGGCGCTGGCCTTTCCGTACATGACGGTATTTCCGTGCATCGCCATTTCGTCGCTGATCCTCGGCTTCAACATGCTCGCCGACGGGCTGCGCGAAATATCGCTGAGGGACTGAGGCGCCGCATGACAGACCGCGTGGATCCGCCGCTGCTGGAAATCGAAAACCTCTGCATCTCGTACTTCGTCCGCGCCGGCGAGATCCCGGCGGTGGTCGATTTCTCGCTCCGCATGGACGCCGGCGAAAGTGTCGGCCTCGTCGGCGAGTCCGGCTGCGGCAAGTCCACGGTGGCCATGGCGATCATGCAGTACATGGGCCACAACGGCGGCATCGTCGGCGGCTCCATCCGGTTCAAGGGCCGCGACCTCGGCTCGCTCGGCAGGGAAGAGTTGCGCCGGGTCCGGGGCGCGGAGATCGCCATGATCTACCAGGAGCCCATGGCCGCCCTCAACCCCAGCCTGACCATCGGCGACCAACTCGTCGAGGTGCCCATGGTGCACGACGGCGCGGGCCGGGGCGAAGCCGCGCGACCGGGCGATCCGGCTGCTGGGCGACGTGCGGTTGTCCGATCCCGAGCGGGTCATGGACGCCTACCCGCACCAGATCTCGGGCGGCCAGCAGCAGCGCGTGGTCATCGCCATGGCGTTGCTGTCCAACCCGTCGCTGCTGCTGCTGGACGAGCCGACGACCGCGCTCGACGTGACCGTGGAGGCGGGGATCGTCGACCTGATCGGCGAGATCAGCAAGAAGTACGGCACCGCCCAACTCTACATCTCCCACAACATGGGGCTGATCCTCCAGACCTGCGAGCGGGTCTCGGTCATGTACTCGGGCGAGGTGGTTGAGGACGGCCGGTCGCTGGACGTGTTCAACGATCCGCGCCATCCCTATACCCGCGGCCTGTTCGGCTGCATTCCGCTGCCGAGCTGCGACAAGAACGCCCGGCCGCTGACGCCCATCCGGGGCCAGTTGCCGCTGCCCCACGATCGTCCGCGCGGCTGCAATTTCGCGCCCCGCTGCGACTATGTCCGCGAAGGGCTGTGCGACGGCGGCGCCATCCCCATGGAGCCCACCGGCGAGGACGGCCACAACGTGCGCTGCCTGCGCTGGCGCGAGGTCTCGACGGAGAACCTGGAGCGGTCCTCCGCCGCCCGCGAGCCCCTGGACGTGGGCAGGGAAATGCTCCGCGTGGCCGATCTGCAGAAGCACTATCCGGTGCACGACCGGTCCATCGGCGCGCTGATCTCCGGCGGCGAGGTTCGCTGGGTCAAGGCCAACGAGGCCCTCGACTTCCGGGCTCGGGCAAGCGAAACGGTGGCCATCGTCGGCGAGTCCGGATGCGGCAAGTCCACCTTCGCCAAGGTGCTCATGGGGCTGGAGACCGCCACCAGCGGCGAGCTTCACCTGGACGGCGAGGACATCGCCCAGACGGCGGTGCGCGACCGTTCGCCGGCGCAATTGGGGTCCTTGCAGATGGTGTTCCAGAACCCCAACGAGACCCTCAATCCCAGCCATACCGTCGGCGCCCAGATCGAGCGGGTGATCCGCAAGTTCGGCGTCGAAAGCGACGGCCCCAAGATCCGCCGGCGGGTCCTCGAACTGCTGGACATCGTCAAGCTGCCGGCGGATTTCTACCGGCGCCGGCCGCGCCAGCTCTCGGGCGGCCAGAAGCAGCGCGTCGGCATCGCCCGCGCCTTCGCCGGCAATCCCAAGGTGGTGGTGGCCGACGAACCCATCTCGGCGCTCGACGTGTCGGTGGCGGCGGCGGTGACCGAGCTGCTGATGGACATCCAGCGCGACCACGGCACCACCTTGCTGTTCATCAGCCACGACATCTCCACGGTGCGCTACCTGGCCGACCGCGTGGTGGTCATGTACCTGGGCCGGATCATGGAATCCGGCTCCACCGACCAGGTGTTCGCGCCGCCCTATCACCCGTACACCGAGGCGCTGCTGTCGGCCGTGCCCATCGCCGATCCGAACGTGGAGAAGCGCGACATCGTCCTCGAGGGCAACGTTCCGAGCGCCCTCGACCCGCCCAAGGGCTGTCCCTTCGCCAGCCGCTGTCCGCGCAAGCTTGGGGCCATCTGCGACGACGAGCCGCCGCCCCAGCGCGCGGTGGCGTCCGAGCACGTCATCGCCTGCCATATCCCCCTCGACGACCTCCGCAAGGTGGAACCCGTGTTCCGTTCCGCGCCCGACAAGGCGGCCGAGTAAACGCCGCTTTTCCCGGCGCCCGCCACGCGGTAAAGCGAGGGGCCGGCGCGTCCGGCCGGCGCTGTCGAGGGGAGGATCGGTCCATGCAGCTCAAGGTCATCGAGGTCACGGCCAGGAAAGGCAATGCCGACACCATCGTCGCCATCGCCGAGGAGATGGAGGCGGTCGATTGTCAGGTGATCGACCTTCCCCAGCAGGACCGCGAGTGCGTCCGCATTCTCACCGGGCGCTCGGACCGCCAGCCCATCGTCGACCAGCTCGAATCCCTGCTGGGCGGCGGCGAGGACTGGCGGCTTTCGATCCTTCCGGTGGACGGCAGCCTGCCGCAGGTGGAGCCGAGCGACGAGGAAAAAACCCGGGAAAGCCAGAAGGCCCTCACCGCCACCCGCGAGGAGCTCTACGGCTCGGTGGCGAACGGCGCGGATCTCAATATCAACTTCCTGTTACTGATCGTGCTGTCGACGCTGGTGGCGGGGATCGGCTTGAAAACCGACAACGTCGCGGTGGTGATCGGGGCCATGGTCATCGCGCCCCTGCTCGGCCCCAACCTCGCCTTCGCGCTGGCCACGTCGCTGGGCGACGGCGCGCTCATGGTCCGCGCGCTGCGCACCAACGTGGTGGGGGTCGGCCTGGCCGTCGGGCTCTGCGCCGCGTTTAGCGCCCTGGTCGACATTCCGCTGGACAGCGCCGAGCTGATGATGCGAACCCACGTGGGCGCCGACGGGATCGTGCTGGCGCTGGCGTCGGGCGCGGCGGCCGCGCTGTCGCTGACCACCGGCCTGTCCACCAACCTGGTCGGGGTCATGGTGGCGGTGGCGTTGCTGCCGCCGGCGGCGACGGCGGGCCTGATGGCCGGCGAGGGCCGCTGGGAGGAGGCGGCGGGCGCGGCGATCCTCCTGGGCGTCAACATCATCTGCGTCAATCTCGCAGCCCAGGTCGTGTTCCTGTGGAAGGGGATCAGGCCGCGCGGCTGGCTGGAGAGGGAGAACGCCCGCCAGTCGTGGAGGCTGAACCTGATCGTGTGGGTTGTCCTGCTGGCCGCCACCATCGCGCTGATCCGCTTGCGCGGCTGGTAGCGGGCGGGCGCGTTCGGGGCTCGGGGCGTTCGATTCGGCCAATTCGTTCCGGCTGGCCAGAAGCCGGCGCGCGGGGGCTGGAATTCCATGATTTATTATTCAATTTTATCAAATAGTTACAGTGTGTATCTGATTCCTTCTTTCAACGTTTCGCCATAAATGATTCGATTCGGTTCAACGGCATCGATGCCAGCGGCGACGGATCGGGTTTCGTTGGTATAGGGAGGCAGTCATGCAGACGATCGCTTTGGCGGGACGGAAACGGGGCGCGGGAAAGACCACGCTGGCGGTGGAACTGGCCACCTGCGCCGAACACGCGCTGATCCTGGATCTGGATCCGCGCCGGAAGGCCACCGAATGGGCCGAACGGCGCGAGGCGCCGGAACCCATGGTTCAGCCGATCGGGCTCGAGGTGCTGGACGCGGCGTTGGACTGGGCGCGGGATCAGCGGTTTCGCTGGGTGTTCATCGACACCTCGGCGCAGGCGCATCCGGAAATCGTCCGCGCCGCCATCGCCGCCGCCGACGTGACCCTGATACCCACGCGCTCGGGCTCCGCCCATCTGGGGGCGCTGGGTGAAATCGTGCGCATGGTGCAGCCGGCGGGACGGGCCAGCGCCATCGTGCTGAACGCGTGCATTCCGCTCGGCGGCGGCATTCGCGGACAGTTGCTCAAACAGGCCTTCGCCGAGGCCCGGCGCTACGGCCTGCCGGTGGCGCCCAGCGTCGTCGCGGAGCGGAGCGCTTTCTCCGAGGCCTTCGAAACCGGCCGCGCGGCGGTGGAAACAGACCCCGACGGCAAGGCCGCCCCGAAAGTCCTCGCCCTCTGGCACTGGCTCGCCCAGGAAGCCCACGTGTCTGGCGGCGTAGGGCGGGGTTTTGTGTACCCACGGCAAAGTCGAGACAGGTGTGCATAAAGGTATTTACGACGCGGGAGGATCGTCAATCCCGGGGTATTGATCCTTCTCCAAAAGTAGCTTCATGGAAAAGGGATCGCGTGCAACGTCTTCGTACGTCCCCTTAACATTCAACTGTTGCCCTCATTGTCGAAGTAGTCGGCATCGAGCTTCTTCAATTCGATGGTGCGAGTTGTGCGAACGCCAACGCCGTGGCGGATCATCAGCCTGGTGAGCATATCGCCGTCGATGAGGATGAGTTTCTGCGGAATCCGCTCGGCGTAATCCTTGGCCCCGGCCGCAAAATG
>CAVPAM010000026.1:0-63629 GCA_963701445.1 uncultured Alphaproteobacteria bacterium | reverse complement strand
ACCGGAATCGAATTCGGCATGCAAATTCAATTGACAAAAAACCATAACAAAAATAAGTGAATTCTCCGAAGATCGGTCGCCAGCCGGTCGAATGGCGCGCAACGGCCAGACCCGTCCAGGACGGCTTGGCTCAACATCGCTCTTGAAACCCGGAGAGGAAACGATGAAGAGGACGATCGGTTTACTGGCAGGTGTCCTGACGTCCGCGAGCACGCTTTTGGCCGCGTCCGGCGCGCAGTCCCATGAACCGGGCGACGTTCTCGTCCAGTTGATGGGCCAGGGATTTTACTCCGACGCCAGCGGCAGTGTCGGCCAGGGAACGGGCTGGAACTACGACAGTGGTCCCATGACCGCCAACCCCGCGCTGAACCTCTCCTATTTCTTCACACAGAACATCGCCGTGCAGACGGTCCTGGCGGTCCCGCAGTTGAACGTGGACTTGAACACGGGAGACAAGACGACCGCCGCGACCGAGCAGTGGGTGCTGCCGCTCAGCATCATTCCCCAGTATCATTTCTTCAGCGACGGCATCGTCTCCCCCTACATCGGCGCCGGGCTCACCTACGCCACGCTGTGGGAAAAGGACAGCAAGCTGGGCGGGGCCGACGTGGAGGTCCACGATACCTGGGGCGGACTGGTGAACTTCGGCGTCAACGTCAAGATCCCCGACACCCGATGGAGCGTCGCCGTCGACGCGAAGAAGTGGTGGCTGAAGCCGACCAACGTCGACCTCGACAACAACAGGATCGGCAACCTCACGGTCAACCCCTGGTTCTTCGGCATCGGCGTCGGCTACGCGTTCTCCACGTCGCCGCTGTTCTAGAGCAATATCCATTCAAGTGGAATCACGTGATCGGATTTACTTGCCCTAAAAATCAATGGTTTAGAGCACAGCCATCCGATTGAATCGACCCGATCCAATCGGACCACTACGCCCGGCGGCGTCCGTGAAGCTCGTGTTCGATTTGCTTTTCGGTCTCATCGCCGTTCACGCCGCAGTCGCCAATGTTCTGCATTTTGACGCAATCGGAGACGGTGTGGCCGACGATACATCGGATATAAAGGCGGTAAATCCCGATTTTCCACCGATGGGCGTTCGAGAGCGGGCATGAGGCTCATTCCTTGCGCAGGAATCTCCACTTGACTTAGCTAAAAAATAGGTATAATAACCTAATATAAGATAATTTTGCTCTCTCGCCCGCAGGTACGGTCTCCTTCTAGCATTTGAGATTCACGCCAGCCGTTGCGGCACCCTGAGCGGATTGGACGACACGGTTTTCTGTCGGACCTTCACATGTGTTTTGGCGAACACGGATATCTCAACTCGGTGGCCGCAGCGAACCCCCATGCTGCCGGCCGCCAGTCCGTGTCAGAAGGATATCAACCTCCGGCCCATTTTCGGCAAACAATACAGATGCACAGTGGATAGTCGGCAAAAAAGCCATCAATTCCCAATCAGCGGCCCAGCGAACGAGTCCTTGAGGGTACCCCGGCCCCAAGAAGCCAGAAATTTCGAAATTATATGGAAAAATTGCGAGCTAAAGCCCATGGATAATTTGAGTTTAACTATAAATGGTAGTTCAGAATCCCTTTTGGATTCGCTTAAGCGTATGAATGGTGGAGAGAATCATACAACTTTTGCGGGCCTGACGGACACACCGCCCGACTACACGGGGCACGGAGGCAAGCTTGTCGCCGTCAAGACGACAGAGGACGGCACGGAATTTGTTGACGCGCCTTCAGGCGGCGGTGTTGTCGATAAAGTTTTTGGTCGTGTCGGATCCGTGATAGCCCAGACTGGCGACTACACGGCCGACAACATTTCGGAGACCGTTGCCCGCAAAATCATGACCGCTTCTGAACGTGAAAAATTGGCTGCTATCGAAGCGGGGGCCACCGGGGATCAGTCAGACACTGAGATTGAAGCGGCCTACAACAAACGGGTCGGTAAGGTTTCCGAGGGTGAGATTTCCGCAGGAACCGAGATTGGCGTGCGCCGATTTTCACCCAAAGATATCGCAGATATGGCTCGTGTACACGGTGAAAACGGTGGTAGCCGTTCCCGCTTCACAGCTCTTGAGGACACTCCGGTGGATTTCACTGGGCAGGCGGGTAAGCTTGTTGCCGTAAACTCTGGCGAAGACGCGCTCGAATTCACCAATCCAAATATATCCGATTACATGGTGGCCGCGAGAGGTTCCACCAAAGCCCGACCTCTGGCGGCGCGATTTGCTGAGGCCGCGAATGTCAGGGATTTCGCCGCAATCGGTGACGGCAAAGCGGATGATACACCGGCCATTCAGGCGGCGATCGATAGCGGCGCCGGATTGGTTGTCTTCCCTCCCGGTACGTACAAAGTGACATCTTCGATCGTGCCGGCGGACAAGCAGACATTGTTTGGGTCGGGCGGCTGGGAAGAAACGACGATTTTCGGCGCACGAGTCTCGGGCGGGATTATTCAGGGCAATGCCGATTACTCGGCGTCCAGCAAACAGAGAATCACCATTGACAACCTTCGGATTGCCGGTTCGGCGGACTACGGCATCTATATGCCGAAATGCACTGGAACCCACCTCCGGCGGCTGCGGTTTTCATTTGGTGCCGGCCTCACCCATGACTGCATTCATATGGGGGAGTCGTGGGATTCGAAAATCGAGAACATTCATGCCTATACGACGAGCGGCCGGTCGGTTTTGTGGCTTGACGGCGATATGCATGGGCTGCACGTGTCGGATGTTCATACGACGGCACGGACACAATATGGGATCGTCAGTTGTGCCGAAAACGGAAAAATCGGCGGCGTCTCGGCGACTCAAGTCTTCAACCAGATCGTCCTCCAGCGGCACCAGGTCGGACTCTGGTTGAAACGGTGCCGCAGCGTCACGGTCAACGGCCTATACACGGAACTCACTCAAATCCCAGTGCGGCTCGGGAGTGCCGAGAACCCGCTTGATCGAGCAACCGCGACAACCATCAACGGCGGTCGCCAAACCCAGTTGGACGCCTCGTCCCAGGGGTGGGCGGACAACGCCACGGGCTGCATCGAAGCGAGCAACTGTAAAGGGGTAACGATCAACGGGTTCCGGTTCGACTCTGTCTATTCGGGTTCAGGGTACAATGCGATCTTTATCAAGGATGCACAGGCAGTTAGCCTCAACAATTGCATCCGCAACAATGACCAACTGGAAGATTGGACGAACTATATCGTTCGTGCCGCAGAACTCCGAACCTGACAATACCATCACGATCACTGGCAACGGATACAATGGTCGACAGCTGGTTTTGCCCGAAAAGTATACCCCTGGCCGAGGGAACAAACACTGGAAGGTAGAGATTGACAACGGCACTTGGTCCTTCACCGGGTGGACGCCAGACACATTGCCGTAAAAACGGCTGCTTCAAATTGGAAGTGCACCAATTTTGGTGGCGACGAGGACTTCTTGCGGTGCTCTGTATCAGAGGCAAGTTGGCGGACAATAATTGGGCTCGTTAACGGCTTTTCTGGCTTGCGAGCTGACCGGCCGGAAAGGCTGTCAACCGGTCCCGCCATTCTCGAACGCAAAAGCCCGCGCATCGCGGGGAGGGGGTGCTATTTGGCGTCGGCGCCGGGGGCGAGGAGGGGGACCAAGAGCGGGCTCCGTTCCTCGACCTTCCAGCCGAGGTCTTCCAGGGCGTCGCGCGCGCGGCGGGTGGCGCGGCCGGCGATGTATAGGGTTCGCTCCGAGCCCAGCTCGCTCTTGCGCTCGGCGAAGGTCCTCGCGAGCGGGGTCCAGCTCAGATAGTCCACCGGCGCCATGACGGCGAGCGCGCCGTCCCCGGTTTCGCCGTAGACGGTGCCGCCGACGGCCAGCGTGGCGAGCGGCTCGACCGTCTTGTGATAGCGCGCGAGCATGGCCAGGGTCTGGACGACGAAGCGGGCCTGCCCCTCGGAGCCGACGCCGAGCGCGAGCGGAATGACCTCGGCCCGGCCTTGGACACCACCGTCGGGACCGTCCAGCGCGGCGAGGGACGCCGCCAGCGCCGCCTGGAGGCTCAGGGGATACCAGCGGTGGCGGAGAAAGCGGTCGATCTCCTCCTGGCCGACCCCGATGGAGCGAAGCGTCGCCTCGATCTCGAGCCGGAGATCGCCGGGCGGCGTATCCCACACCCAGTCCGTGAGCCGCGACGAGGTCGAGACGATCATGCCGCCCGGGGATCATGCTGGTGAGCAGGTCGACGCCCAGGTTGCCGGCGAAGGCGGCCCAGGTGACCTCGTCGAGCTTGGCCGACAGCACCGGGTTGGTGGTGTAGGGATCGACGGCAAGCTCCTTGGCGAGCCGGCGGCGGTCGTCGTCGAAGCCGAGCGTATTCAGCGCGGTGTTGCCGGCGGCGCGGGCGGCGACCGTCGACAGGCTCTCCGCGGGCGCGGCGGCGGGCGTCCTCGGGGCGCCGGGAAGTTGCGAGGCGGGAGCGTCCTCGGCGATGCCGGGCGCGCGGCCGTGGCGGACGTCGTCCACCTTCTGCAGGCCGGTCTTGGCCGAGCGGTAGGTGCGCTCGAAGAAACGCCCGACGCCCTCGGGGATGCCCTTGATGGTGTCCCCGGGGTTCGTGACGAGCTGCTCGAGGTTGGACGCGGTTTCCTTGGCCGCCTCGGTGGCCCCTTTCTGGAACTGCTCGTCCCGTTCGATGTGCTCGAGCGCGGCGAGGGCGCGGATCTCGTTCACCCGCGTCGCCAGCATGCCGGGGCCGGACGCGGTGAACGTGCCGAACGGCGAGACGATGGTGAACTCGGCCATGAAGCCGTCGGTGGGCACGGTGTCGGCGATGGTGTAGTGCTCGCCCTTCAGCGGGATGCCGCCGGCCATGTCCTCGGCGTCGATCGCCGGAGGATCCTCGAATTCGCCGCAGGCGGCGAGGGCGGGCAGCGTCATGATCGCGGCCGCGGCGAGCGCCGGCCGAACCTTCGTCCATTGGTACAAGCGCAAAATCCCGTTCCTCTCCCGTGAACCCGCGAGCGCACCGATTATCGCCGACGGCGCCGGCGGGCAAGGGCGGATTGGCCCCGGGAGGCGAGAAGTGAGGTTATGCGGGCGCTCGCGATGGGCTACCATCGCCGACCGTCGGCCCCGATCCTTGACCCTTTCAGGCGAAAACCATGCCCCCGATCGATTGGACGTTTGTGGAGATCGTCGCCATCCTGCTGGCGACGGGGGCCGTCGCCGGGCTCGCCGCCGGGCTGCTCGGGGTTGGCGGCGGGATCGTCATCGTGCCCATGCTCTATTGGATCTCGCCGCTGTTGAAGCTGGCGCCGGACGTGGTGGTGCATACCGCCGTGGCGACCTCGCTCGCCACCATCATTCCCACCTCCATCGCCTCGGTTCGCGCCCACAACCGCCGGGGCGCGGTGGACGTCGGCTTGCTGAAACTGTGGGGGCCGGCGGTGTTCGTCGGGGCCGCGCTCGGCGGCATCGCGTCCGGGTACCTGGACGGCAAGGCGCTGGCCGGGGTGTTCGGCGTGGTGGCGTTGATCGTGGCGGTGAACATGGCGCTGCCGAAGCCGCTGATTCTCGCCGACGCGATCCCCGGCTCGGCGGCGGTCAACCGGCTGATGGCGGCGGCGATCGGGTTCGTGTCGGCGTTGATGGGCATCGGCGGCGGGACGCTCTCGGTGCCGACGCTGTCGCTGTTCTCGTTTCCCATTCACCGCGCCGTCGGCACCGCGTCGGCCTTCGGACTGGCCATCGCGGTTCCCGCGGTGGCGGGGTACATCCAGGCCGGATGGGACGTTCCCGGGCGCTCGCCGTACAGTCTCGGCTATGTCAATCTATTGGCCGCCGTCCCGCTGATCGCCATGACCGTGCTGTTCGCGCCGCTCGGCGCCCGAATCGCCCACGGCCTCGATCGCACGTGGCTGAAGCGCTGCTTCGCGGCGTTCCTCGCCGTCACCGCCATCCGGATGCTGACGTAACCTACTCGACGACCGGCGTGCTCCGATGGCGGTGCGTCCCGCGCGGCGGCGTGAGCGCCTTGGTCCGCGCGCCCGGAGCGGGAAGAAGGTCCTTGAGATCCGGCTTGGAGTCAGAAAGGGCGTCGAGCGCGGGTCCACCCCGGCGCCAGACGGTTGCGAGCCATGGCTGCTGGTGGCGGGGCAGGCCGGGGGGACGGTAATAGTGGCCGATCTCCGTGAACCCGGCGGCGGTGACGTGGGCGCGCCAGGTGTCGAGATCGAAGAAGCAGCCGTGACGGTCGCCGCTCATGCCTTCCTGGTTGTTTCCCCGTGGATTGGAGCTGAACAGGACGCCGCCGGGCTTGAGCGCGGCATGCAGCGCGCGCAACACCCGGGGCAGTTCCTGGCTCGGAACGTGGAACAGCGACGCGTTGGCGAACACGCCGTCGAAGCGGTTCTCCGGGAGGTCGAGCGCGAGGAAATCCTGCTGCAGGACCTCGCACCCGGAAGCGTCGCGCGCCATCGCCGCCAGTTCCCGCGAGCCGTCCAGGCCCATGGCTTCGTGGCCCAGGGACTTGAAGTGGCACAGATCGCGGCCCGGCCCGCATCCGAAATCGAGGATGCAAAAGGGCGGCTCGCCCTCGATGGCCTCCAGCAACGCGGCGCGGTTCTGGGCGACGTCGTGGTCCCAGGTGCCGTCCCGGTAGGACCGCGCCATGCGGTCGTAGTGGCCGATGGTGATCTCGGACAGTTGCCGGATCTGGGCGTCGTCGTACGTGCGGAGGGGGGTGATCGGCATGGGCGCCACCATAGGGGCGGGGGCGCCAGCGGTTAACGGTTTTTTTCGCGCGAGCGTGTCAGACGGCGGGTTTCCGGCGGCAGGCGGCGAAGCCCAGCCCGGCGAGGGCGGTGGCGAACAGAACGAGCGCCGCCGGGACCGGTACGTAGGTTCCCACGCTCACCTGGTATGCGGTTCGCGAGCCGTCCTGGACATTTCCGATATCGAACACGGCGTTTCCGGTCAGGGAAAACCCGGATGCCAGATCGAGTCCGGTGATGACCAGATAGTTGGCGTTCGAGTCGCCGATCAGCGACGTGAACTCCCCGAGGTCGATGGAGATGCCGCCGACGGTCAGGACAAGATTGCCGAGGTCGGCCCGGGCATCGGTTTCGCCGGCTTTTTTGTTGTTGCGCGCGATGGCGCGGACGACGATGGCGTTGTCATCGGCCCCGGGGGCGACCGCGGTGGTTGTCAGCGGATTGGCGCCCGACGTCGGCGCGTTGGTCAATTCCAGGGACGCCGCGCCGCCGGCAAAGCCGAAGTCGAATTGATGGGAGTCCGCCGCGTCCGTCCAGCCGATCTGGCCTTTGGTGGAGGCGGTGCCGTTTGCCCGGACAATGGCCCGTTCCCAGCCCCGATTCCCGGCTGTTCCCTCTCTGACCATATAGCCGAATGTCCGGTTGAAGTTCGATCGGTGGTTGGCCGCCCATTCCTTGTCGTTGCCGACGGCGAAAATATCCACCGTCATGGCCGCCGCCGATTGCGCGGTAAGCGCCAAGACACCGATCGCCATCGCCCGGACCGCGAGGCCCGCGCCAAAACGGCTTTTCATATGGTAGTCCCCAGAAATGACACGGACACGGACATTTTTCGTCTTCAGACCTCGGTGACGAGTTCCGGCACGATACTCAATTTCAGGGATAAATGCAATCAAAAGTCATTATAATAAATTGTTATGCTACTAAAACGAGTATTCTTGAGGGGTAGGAGTGAATGATCCGGACCGCGCCGCCCGCCGCCTGTATTTTGTTGTGTCCACGGCTCGATCGCCGAAATCGCCAGCGCGAAAACGGACCTGGGCAACCTTCGTTGCCCAGGCATTTCGAACCGTACTTTGTCTTCTGTCCCCTGGAAGCGGCCGATCCGATCGACTCGATCCGATCGGACCGTGCTCTAGGTGATCGAGGCCCGATAGATGCTCTCGATCGCCGCGTCCAGGGCCGCGTCGAACTCCTTGTCCGACTGCTGGGCGCTCAGTCCCTCGGTCAGGGCGCGGGAGAAGCTCGCGATCATCCCCGGGTTCTGAGCCAGCTTGGCGTTGGCCTCGTCGCGGCTATAGCCGCCCGACAGGGCCACCACGCGCACCACCTTGTCGTGGGCGATGAGCTCCTTGTAGAAACCCGTCTTGGAGGGGATGGTCAGCTTCAGCATGACCTTGCGATCGCCGGAAAGCTTGTTCAGGTGCTTCAGGATCTCGGCCTTGAGGATATCCTCGCACGCCTGCTTGTCCGGGCTCTTGATGTTGACCTCCGGCTCCAGGATCGGCACCAGGCCATGATCCAGGACCTGCGCCCCGACGTCGAATTGCTGTTCGACGATGGCGGCGATGCCGGTGGACGATGCGGTTTCGATGACGGAGCGTTCCTTGGTGCCGAAAATGCCGGCGGCGACGCCCCGGCGAAGCAGGGCGTCCAGGTCCGGCATGGGCTTCATCAGCTTGACCCCGTCGGACTCGTCGGCAAGGCCCTTGTCGATCTTGAGGATCGGGACGACGCCGCGATCCTTCCACAGGAATTCGGGAACCGGTTTCCCCTTGACCGTGCCGTCCATGGTCATTTCGAACAGGATCGCGGCGAGCACCCTGTCGCCCGAAAACGCGGGCGAGGTGATGATCCGGCACCGCATCTGGTGCATCAGCTCGAACATTTCCTTGTCGTTGGAATAGGCCGACTCTTCGATACCATAGAGTTTAAGGGCCTTCGGCGTGGAGCCGCCGCTCTGGTCAAGAGCGGCAATGAACCCGCCCTTTTTGGTCATTTGCTCCAACTGCTCTTTATTCATCCTCTGTTCTCCCGACTCGCGGTTGCCTCAAATACTTCCCATTTCACAGCAAGAAGAGATCGCAGGGCAACGGAAAAATTTATTGCAGCCCTCCCATCGACGGAACGGCCGAGACGTCGATCGCCCGCATGGAACTGGCCCGCCGTCTGGAGCGTTTCATACGAGCGAAACGGTGTGTCTTGGAAATGTGTGGCACCCGTGACAGTGAGCGGTACATTCCGTATCGGCGACGCGGGCGCGCAAGCCGCGCGCTTGGAACTATGTCTGAATAGGAATACACAACGTGCAAAAACTGCTGATGGCGGCGGTCACAACGTTTACCTTGTTGATCACCGCGTGGGGCCGGGCGGACGAGATCGGGGAGGTCAGCACCGTCTGGAAAATGCTCGGGCCCGACCACAAAATCGTCGTCGAGGCCTTTGACGATCCGGACATCCCCAATGTGTCATGCTGGATCAGCCGCGCGAAAACCGGCGGCGTCAAGGGAGCGGTGGGGATCGCCGAGGATCCGTCTTACGGTTCGGTGGCCTGCCGTCAACGCGGGCCGATCGAGATCTCCGCCGAACTGCGGAAAAGGCTCGTCGAGGAAACAGAGGGCGGCGGCGAAAAGGTGTTCAAGACCCGCACCTCGATCATCTTCAAGACGCTTCAGGTCAGCCGCATGTACGACGCCAAGCGCAACGCCCTGGTTTATCTCGTCTGGTCGGACCGGGTGATCGAGGGCAGCCCGAGGAGCGGGATCTCAGTGATCACCATTGCGCCGTGGGTCGAGAATCGGTGACGGGTGAGCGTCGCGCCCATCAACTGTCTTCCCTCCCGGTCGGCTTCCCGGTCGGGACGGGCTGTTTCAGATAGCTCATCACCCACGCGAGAAGAAAATTCATGCACGAAAACGCCAGCTCCAGTCCCCACGGTTTGAAGGCGACGGCCGCGTCGAGGGCGCCCGTGATGCGGCCGGAGGTTTCGCGATGCCATGCCGTGGGCAGAGCCAACAAGACCGCGATCAGCGATCCCGGAACGCGTCCCAAGATATCGGTAGATCAAGCTCCGCCACCTGATTTCCTTGCTCCATATTCAGGGAGCCCGCGATTCATTCTCGTGGCGCCCGGGGATTAAGCAAGTCGGGGAGGGTGGGATCGGCCCGTTCCTTGGCGATCTGTTCGTCCAACTCCGCGTCGCGGGTGATGTCGACCGTTACATCGACCGCCCGGTCTGGACCGCGGGGGCCGCCCGGCGTCGCTCTGGCGCCCTCGGGCAGATCGAGTCCGCCGCCGCCGTCGATGCGCAACCGGTAGATCGGTTCCGGCATTTCGATGCCGGCGGCGTCGAACGCCTCCTTGACCAGGCGAAGAGCCTCGCTCCGGACCTTGCGGTGGTCGAAATAGCGCTGATCGACCCAGCCGGCGATCCACAGCAAGATACTCGAATCGCCGAGCGCCTGGACCTGGCTCACCGGCGGCGGGTCGTCGAGCACGCCGTCGGCGCGGCGCAACGTCGCCACCGCCAGTTGTTGCGCGGCCAGCAGATCGGCGCCCGTATCGACGCCGACGGTGAAATCGAAGCGGCGCTCCGGCTTTCGCGTGTAGTTGACGATCACGCCCTTGAAAACGGTGGCGTTGGGAATCCGCACGTGATTGCCGTCGAAAGAGAGCAGCACCGTTGCCCGAGAGGTCAACCGGACGATCCGGCCTTCGTGTCCCTCGATCAGCACCTCGTCATTGGGTTGGAAGGGCTGGCGCAGACTGAGGAGAATGCTGGCGATGTAGTTCTCCACGGTGTCGCGGAGCGCGAAACTGAGCGCGAGGCCCAGGAGACCGGCGGCGCCGAGCACTGTCTGGACCAGCCCGGATGCGTCCAGCACCGAAAGCGCCAGCACGATGCCGAGCAGGAGAATGGCGCCCTGGGCGATCTGGCGGAGCAACTCGGCGATGAACGCGTTGGGCGTCAGCCGGTCGTAAAGCGGGCCAAGGCGGCCGCTCAGACGCGACAGCAGCCAGAAACCGGCGACGACGAGCACCGCGATCAGGAACACCGGTAGATTGGCGACGAGATCGCTGGTCCAGCCGCTCACCCGTTTAATGGTCGGAGCGAGCCGCCGCTCGAGGTCCCGCTCGGACGTGGTATTGTCGATGACCTCGACCACGCCCTCGACCTTGTCCGCGAGCGCGAGCGCCCTGTCGCGGGCCTCCTTCGAACCGACGTTGCCGCCGACCTTGACCACGCCGGCCGAGACGTCGATCGTGACTTGGTCGAGGCCGTCGAGGTTGGCGAAAATCTCGCGCAGGCGTTTCTCGATGGCGCGGTCGTCGGCCGAGTCGGCGTCGAGGGCGATCGTGCCGCGTGGCGCGTCCGCGCCGCGTTCGCCGGAAGCGGCGCCGCCGGTTCCGGTCTGGCGCGGCGCGGGCGATCGGGCCGAAGACCATCAACACGATCGCGAGCGCGAAAATGCCGCGCATATGCCGGACCCCAATCACTAAAGCCGCCCGATCTCCATGTCCTCGCAGGAATAGCCGAGTTGGGAGAGACCCTCTTCCAGGTAGTCGGCGAGCAGCGGATTGCTCATCAGCGCCTCGGGCCGGCGTTCGTCCGGCGCGTCCTGGGCGTCGGCGAGGGCGGTGTCCCATTCGTCGCTTTTGTAGTCGCCCTGGCCCAGCCAGACCAGGGCGAGGACTTCGCACGCCTCGTCGTCGTTGAGGCCGTCGAGGCACGCCCTGACCTCTTCGGCGGTCGGATCGTCGGGATAGTCGAACAGTATCACCCGTTCCGCGTCGTCGCCCGGATTGTCGCCCGGATCGGGTACTTCCGGCTCCATCTTGACGTCGAATTCGCGGGCCTTGATGATCAGATAGCAGATCTTCTCGTGGTCGATGGTCAGCATGGAACTCACCGATGGGTTTCTCGCACGGGACCGATGCGTTGCCGGGATAGTATAGCGCCGTTCATTCAACGCGCCAAACGCGTTGCCGGTTCCGCCGCGAACCCGCGCGGCGGATATCCGGACGCCGCCGGCCGCGAGAACGCGGCTCAGGACATGTAAGGGCTCTTGAAGCTTCCCAGGACCTTGATGTAGTTGGCGCGCTCGAAGGCGGCGGGATCGGCCACGTTCTTCTGGCTCATGGAGCCCTTCATCTGCTCCACGGACTCGTAACCGCGCCGGTCCATCCATTCGCTCATGCCGTCCACCAGGCTCTTGATGTGTCCCGCGCCGTTCCGGAGCAGGGCCGAGGCCGTCATCACCGCGTCGGCGCCGGCCATGGTGTACTTGATGATCTCGGTGGGTGTCTGAACGCCCCGGGTGGCGGCGATGGAGGCGTTGATGCGGCCGTGGAGCACGGCGATCCACAGGAGCGGAAGGCGGATCTCGCTGGGGGTGCTGAGTTCGAGGTCGGGGACCACTTCCAACTCGTCGAGATCGAAATCCGGCTGGTAGAACCGGTTGAACAGCACCAGGCCATCGGCGCCGGCGTCCACGAAACGGGTGGCCATTTCGCCCATGGCGCTGAAGAACGGATTGAGTTTGACGGCGACGGGGACGTCCACGGCGCTCTTGACCGCCTTGACGATGTCGACGTAGCGCTGCTCGACTTCGCGGCCGGTGATGTCGAGATTGGCCGGGATATAGTAGACGTTGAGCTCGATGGCGCTGGCGCCGGCGTTGGCCATTTCCCTGGCGTATTCGGTCCAGCCTTCGTTGGTGACGCCGTTCAGGCTGGCGATGATGGGGATATCCGAGGCGGCCGTAGCCTGCCGGATCAGGTTGAGATAGCCGTCCGGCCCCACCTTGTACTCTTCCACTTCCGGGAAATAGCTCAGCGACTCGGCGAAGCTGTCCGTTCCGGACTCCATCAGGTAGTTGAAGGATTCGTTCTCTTGGCGAAGCTGCTCCTCGAACAACGAGAACAGGACCACCGCGGAGGCGCCCGCGTCTTCCAACCGCTTGATGCCGTCGAGCGTCTTCGACAGCGGCGAGGCGGACGCGATCACCGGGTGCTTCAGGTCCAGCCCCAAGTATTTCGTTCGCAGATCCATTTTTCTAATCCTTTCGGTCTTGGCGACCAGAAGTCTTGATACGCTCCATTTTCCCCGCCGGCGGAGACATCGGCGGAGCTCCCAAAAAGCCGGCCCGCCGCCTGCGCCGCTCGAAAACCGCGAGGCTTTCGAAGCGACGGAGGGCGGTCCTGGCGGGGCCTAGTCCTGCAGGCCCGCCATGTCTTCATACAGCTTCCATTTCCGGTCGATGGCGTCCTGGGCCGCGGCCATCATCTGTTCGGCGGCCTTGGGGTTGGTGCGGGCGAGCATGCGGTAACGAAGCTCGTTGTCGGCGTAGTCCCGCAGCTTGATGGTCGGCCGCGGCGAGTCGAGAACGAAGGGGTTCTCGCCGGTGTGGTTGACATCCGGGTTGTAGCGCATCAGCGGCCAGTGACCACACTGAACCGCGCGGTTCTGCTGGTCCAGTCCGTTCTGCATGTTGATGCCGTGGGCGATGCAGTGGCTGTAGGCGAGGATCAGCGACGGGCCGGGGTACGCCTCCGCCTCGCGCATGGCGAGCAGCACCTGCTGCGGATTGGCGCCCATGGCCACGCGGGCCACGTAGACGTTGCCGTAGGAGATCGCCTGGAGGGCGATGTCCTTCTTGCCCACCTGCTTGCCGGCGTTGGCGAACTTGGCGACCGCCGCCAGCGGCGTCGACTTGGACGCCTGACCGCCGGTGTTGGAGTACACCTCGGTGTCCAGCACCAGGATATTGACGTCCCGTCCGGTGGACATGACATGGTCCACGCCCGATGAGCCGATATCGTAGGCCCAGCCGTCGCCGCCGATGATCCAGACGCTGCGGCGGACCAGATGATCGGCCACCGACAACAGATGCCGGGCCGCGTCCGAGTCGATGGACTTCAGCTTTTCCTTGAGAGCCGCCACCCGCTGCCGCTGCATGCGGATTTCCGATTCCACCCGCTGCGGCGCCGAAATCAGTTCGTCGAACAGGTCGCCGCCGATCTGCGGCTGGAGGTCCAGCAACAACTGGTGAGCGAGCTTCAGGTGGTTGTCGGCGGCGAGCCGCATTCCCAGGCCGAACTCCGCGTTGTCCTCGAACAGCGAGTTGGACCACGACGGCCCGCGGCCCTCGTTGTTGACGGTCCAGGGCGTGGTCGGCAGGTTGCCGCCGTAGATCGACGAGCATCCGGTGGCGTTGGCCACCATCATCCGGTCGCCGAACAACTGGGAGACCAGCTTGACGTAAGGCGTCTCGCCGCAGCCCGCGCACGCGCCGGAGAACTCGAACAGGGGCTCGAGGAACTGGGTTCCGCGGATGGTGGAGAAGTCCACCCGGGACCGGTCGTTCACCGGCAGCGTCTCGAAGAACTTCATGTTGGTGTTGGTGGCCTCGAGGACGTCGTCCTTCCAGACCATGTTGATGGCCTTCTTGCCGGACATTTCCTTGCTCTTCGCCGGACAGACCTCGACGCACAACGAGCACCCCGTGCAATCCTCGGCGTAGATCTGCAAGGTGAACCGGGTGTCCGGGAAGCCCCGGGCGTCGATCGGGGCGGTCTTGAAGCCCTCGGGCGCCTGTTCCAGGTGATCCTGGTGGTAGAGCTTGGAGCGGATGACCCCGTGCGGGCACACGAAGGCGCAGTTGCCGCACTGGATGCAGATGTCCTCCTCCCAAAGCGGCACGAACTGGGCGATGTTGCGCTTTTCCCATTTGGTGGTGCCGCTGGGGTAGGTGCCGTCCACCGGCATGGCGCTGACCGGCAGTTCGTCGCCGCGCCCGGCCATCATCATGGCGGTCACCTTCTGCACGAACTCGGGCGCCTCGGCGGGCACCACCGCCAGCATCTCGATGGTGCTGGTGACGCGGTCGGGGATCTTGAGTTCGTGGAGGTTGGCGACCGTGTGGTCCACCGCCTGGAAGTTCTTCTGGACGATTTCGTCGCCCTTCTTGCCGTAGGTTTTCTTGATGGACGTCTTGATCCTGGCGATGGCCTCCTCACGGGGCAGCACGCCGGAAATGGCGAAGAAGCAGGTCTGCATGATGGTGTTGGTGCGCGTGCCCATGCCGGTGTCGCGCGCGACCTTGGCGGCATCGATGACGTGCACCTTCAGCTTCTTCTCGATCATCTGCTGCTGGACGTTCCGGGGCAGCTTGTCCCAGGTCTCGTCAAGGCCATACGGGCTGTTGAGCAGGAACGTCGCGCCGGGGGCGACGTTGGAGAGCAGGTCCATCTTCTCGACGAAGTTGAACTGGTGGCAGCCGACGAAGTTGGCGGCGCCGATCAGGTAGGCGGAGCGGATCGGGTTGCGTCCGAACCGCACGTGCGAGACCGTCTGGGAGCCGGACTTCTTGGAGTCGTAGACGAAGTAGCCCTGGGCGTAGAAGTCGGGATCCTCGCCGATGATCTTGATGGTGTTCTTGTTGGCGCCCACCGTGCCGTCGGCGCCGAGGCCGTAGAACATGGCCCGGAACACCTCGTCGGATTCGGTGGTGAAGGAGGGGTCGTAATCGATGCTGGTGTTGGTGACGTCGTCGACGATGCCCACGGTGAAGTGGTTCTTCGACGGCTCCTTCGTGAGGTTGTCCAGCACGCCCTTGATCATCGCCGGCGTGAATTCCTTGGACGACAACCCGTAGCGCCCGCCGATGATCTTCGGCATCCCGTCCGTGGGGCAGGTGCCGGCCGCCATCGCTTCGGCGAACACGGTCAGGACGTTGGTGTAGAGGGGCTCGCCGACGCTGCCGGGCTCCTTGGTCCGGTCGAGCACCGCGATCCTCTTGGTGGTCTTCGGAACCGCCGCGAGGAAATGCTCGGCCGAGAACGGGAAGAACAGGTGGACCTGAACCACGCCCGCCTTTTCGCCGTGTTTTTCCAGGAACTCGACGGTCTCGCGCGCGTTGTCGGCGCCCGATCCCATGATCACCAGGATGTTCTCGGCGTCGGCCGGGCCGTAGTAGTCGAACAGGTTGTAGCGGCGCCCGGCGATGTCCGCGAACTTGTCCATCGCCGCCTGAACGACGTCTGGGATCCGCGCGTAGAAGGGGTTGACGGTTTCGCGCGCCTGGAAATAGACGTCCGGGTTCTGCGCGGTGCCGCGGATGAACGGGTTGTCGGGGCTGAGCGCGCGCCGGCGGTGGGCGAGAACGAGACTGTCGTCGATCATCGCCCGCATCTGGTCGTCGCTGAGCAGGGTGATCTTGTTGACCTCGTGGGAGGTGCGGAAGCCGTCGAAGAAATGAATGAACGGAATGCGCGCTTCCAACGTCGACGCCTGGGCGATCAAGGCCATGTCGTGGGCCTCCTGCACCGAGCTGGACGCCAGTTGGCAGAAACCGGTGGGGCGGATGGCCATGACGTCCTGATGGTCGCCGAAGATGGACAGCCCCTGGGCGGCCAGGGACCGCGCCGCCACGTGGAACACCGCCGACGTCAGTTCGCCGGCGATCTTGTACATGTTGGGGATCATCAGCATGAGCCCCTGCGACGCGGTGAACGTGGTGGTTAGGGCGCCCGCCTGAAGGGAGCCGTGAACGGTGCCCGCGGCGCCGGCCTCGCTCTGCATTTCGACGACGTCGGGAACGCTGCCCCAGATGTTTTTCTTGCCTTCGCTCGACCACTGGTCGGCGAATTCCGCCATGGTCGAGGATGGGGTGATGGGATAGATCGCGCAGACCTCGTTGACACGGTAGGCCACGTATGCGGCGGCCTCGTTCCCGTCAAGTGTCGTTACTTGCGCTTCGGCCATTGATTTCCTCCACTGCCGGTCCGGAAGCCGGGGCCTGGACTTGGTGTCCAGGCCCGCTTCGCCGGGGTATTGAGTCGCTTATGTTTCATGTCGAATGAGCGGGCGGCCGGGCGGTTATTCCCGTCCGCTGGGCTCGGGGATCATCTCGATGGCGTGGCACGGACACTGCTCGAAGCAGACGGCGCACCCCGTGCAACGGGAGTAATCGTATTCGTACCGCTTTCCCGGACCGAGCTTGATGATGGCGTCCTCGGGACAGGCGCCGTAGCATCCATCGCACTCGAAGCAGTTGCCGCACGAAAGGCAGCGCTTGGCCTCGTACACGGCCTCCTTCTCGGACAGGCCCTTGAGCACTTCCTCGAACGAGGTTTGCCGCTGCGCCAGGGTGGCATGACCCTGCGGCCGCTGGGCGGCGTCGGTGTAGAACCAGAGGTGCAGCTTGTCGAAAGTGGCCAAGCTTCCCTTCGGAGGCTTTTTGAAGCTTTCGCCGCGGAGGTAGCAGTCGATATTGCGGGCCGCCTTCTTGCCGTGTCCGACGCCGATGGTGACGGTGCGATCCGACGGCACCATGTCGCCGCCGGCGAACAGGCCCGGATAGCCGGTCATCATGTTCTCCGACACCTCGACGGTCCCGTCCCACTGGAACTCGACGCCCGGGGCCTTGCGCAGGAACTCGGTGTCCGTGTCCTGGCCCAACGCCATGATCAGGTCGTCGGCCTCGATGGTTTCCATTTTTCCCGTGGGTTGCGGACGGCCGTTTTCGTCCACTTCCATCACCTCCACCTGGAAATTGCTTTCCTCGATGGACTTGATGGTGCGCAGCCAGTGGATCTTGACCCCTTCCTCCATGGCCTCGTCGGCCTCGAAGGTGTGGGCGGGCATGTGCTCGTAGTCGCGGCGGTAGATGATCAGCGGCTCGTGACCGAGGCGCTTGGCCACGCGGGCCGCGTCCATGGCGGTGTTGCCGCCGCCGTAGATGGCGACACGCCGGCCCAGCTTGGGAGGATTGCCGGCTTCAACTTCCCGAAGGTAGCTCACGGCGTCCAGCATTTTGCCGGCGTCGCGCGACGGAATGTCGGTCCGCTTGGACAGATGAGCGCCGACGGCGACGAAAACGGCGTCGAACTTGCCCTTCTCCTTTTCCGCGACCACGTCCTCGACCTTGTGGTTGAGGACGAATTTGACGCCCATGTTCTCGATCCGCTTGATCTCGCCGTCGAGGATGTCGCGCGGCAGGCGGTACGCGGGGATGCCGAAATGCATCATGCCCCCGGCCACCGGGCCGGCGTCGTGGACCTCCACGGAGTGGCCCATCAGGGTCAGGTGGTGGGCGGCGGACAGTCCGCTGGGCCCGGCGCCGACCACGAGCACGCGCTTGCCGGACGGCTTGGCGTCGATGTTCGGCACCCAGCCCTCGGTCAGCGCCATGTCGCCGAGGAAGCGCTCGACCGCGTGGATGCTGATGGTCCCGTCCAGGTTCTTGCGATTGCAGTCGGTTTCGCACGGATGGTAGCAGACCCGGCCGTGAACGGCGGGCAGGGGATTGTCCTGGAGGATGGTTTCCCAGGCCTCGCGGAAACGCCCTTCCTGGGAGTGGGCCAGCCATGCCTGAATGTTTTCGCCCGCCGGACACGCGTTGTTACACGGGGGAAGGATGTCGTGGTAAATCGGGCGCCGCGTCCGGGTCGGCCCGGCCATGCGCTTTGGCGTTGAATCTGGTGGGCGGGTAAGATCAGCCGGCTGGCTCATCGAGATAGTCCTCCTCCTCTGTTGGTCCGAAACGCGCGATCTGTCGTCGCCTGGCTCGGTACGGGCTAATGGTTGCGCGAGACCGCGGTTACGATTCTCACCGCGTTGCGCGGTTTCTTTGTCCAACCCCGGCTCATGCAAGGCCCGGGTGACTGAATGCCAAGTGGACAGCGACAAATCAACACAAAGTGTGCGTCGTCCACCCAACAAAATGATGTTCCGCCCCAGGGAGCGCGATAGCGAACAACCGCGCCAAAAAAGCGCGCATCCGCGAATTTCGATTCCGATCCCGAACGGTTCCGGACCATACTCCGGTTCTCCGTACCAGACAAGGCCATCGGCGTGATCCGCGCGGGAATGCTAACGTACTCTAATTGCTCACGAAACGTGCAGCTCACGGATCAACCGCCGATCGCGCATGGCAGGGTTGAACAAGGATCTGGACCATGACGGGAACCGTTGGACACCTAGCCCTCGCGATGGCCCTGTTCGTTGGTGCTCATTTTGTCCTGTCGGCGCCGCCGGTCAGGAAACCGCTGGTTGGGATGTTGGGAGAATGGCCTTTCCTCGGCCTCTATTCCCTGATCGCGCTGGTATCGCTCGCCTGGGTGCTGTCGGCCTACGCGGCCGCTCCCTCGCTCGCGATCTGGACGCCGCCGACGGGGCTCCGCCATCTCTCGCTGAGCGTGATGCCCTTCGCCTGCATCCTCGTGGTGGCGGCGCTCACGACGCCCAATCCGTCTCTCGCGGGGGTGGATGGCGCCACCATCGCCAGGCGCGGCCCGGTCGGCATTCTGAAGATTACCCGCCATCCGATGATGTGGGGCTTTGCCCTCTGGGGCATCACCCACCTGCTCGCCAACGGCGATGCCGCCGGCATGATCCTGTTCGGCGGCATGACCGTGCTGGCGCTCGGCGGCGCGCTCGCCATCGACGCCCGGAAGCGCGGCCTCCCGGGGACGGAGTGGGCGGCCTATTGCGCAAAGACGTCATATATTCCATTCGCGGCCGTCGTGGCGGGGCGGACGCGGGTGGGTCTCCGCGAAATCGGCTACGGCCGGCTGGCCGGCGGAGTTGTCCTCTACGTGGTCCTGCTGGCCGCGCACGGCTGGTTGTTCGGGGTCGACCCGTGGCCGCTGTAGCGCCGTTGCCGCGTCGATGACCGACGGTATCAGAGACCGGGCAGGGTGAAGATCTCGTGCGGTTCGCGGACGCCGCGCAAGCCATGGACGCCAAGCGAGACCAACTGCTCGGGAACCAGCCCGGCCAGTTCCGCCGAGATCAGGATCGGTTTGTCCAGCGACTTGCACATATCCTCCAGGCGCGCGGCTTCGTTGACCGCCGCGCCGATGGCGGTGAAGTCGAGGCGTCCGGCGACGCCGATGTTGCCGTACATCAGATCGCCCAGGTGGAGGGCGATCCCGTAACCCAGCGGCGGTTCCCCGCCGGCGACGCGCTGCTTCGTTCAGGGCCTCCATACGCGTCATTGCGTCGTGAGCCGCCTCCAGGGACCGGGAGCACGCGCCGGTGTGTTCGGGACACAGTTTCGGCTGGTCGGTGACGGCGCCGATGGGGAAGATGCCGAGCACCGCGTCGCCGAGAAACCGCAGCACCTCTCCGCCGTGATCGAGGATCGCCCCGGCCATGCATTCGAAGTAGGAGTTGAGAAGGTTGAGGTAGTCCGGCCGGGGCATCCGGTCGGCCAGCGCCGTGGAGCCGCGCATGTCGGAAAACCAGATCACCGCGTGGATGTCCTGGCCGTCGCCGCGCCGGATCTGGCCCTCGAGCACGCGTTGTCCCGTCTGCGCGCCGAGATACGTCTCCAGAATGGTCTGGGCCGTTCGCCGGGTGGCATGAAGTTCCATGACCCGCGCCAGCACCGGCAGCATGCCGTAGGTCATCTCGAGTTCGGCGGTGGAGAACCCGCCGGGCCGTTTGCTGGCCAGGGTGACGGCGTTGATCCGGCCATCGGAAAACACCAGCGGCATGGCCACGTAGTCGGTCGCGCCCTCGTCGCGCAATTCGGTCAGGACGGGAAAGTCGAGAACCACGCCCGGCGCGTCGATGCGCCGGCGAATACCGCCGGCTCCCTGAAAGATCGCGGCATAGGGGCTGCGGATGTAGCGTTCTTCCTCGACGATGGCGTGCTCCGGGGTGAATTCCCTGACCTCGTCCCAGTCCTGTTGCCAAGCATAGACGATTCCGATGAATTGCGGGTGCAGGGTGCGGATGTTGACGCGGACCGGTAAACCGGAATGCCCGCGCCGGTCATCCGGGCCGCGAGTCCGGCCACCAGCTCTCGCGGGCAGGGCATGTCCCAGCCGTCCCTCATCAGCCACTCGACCAGGGGGTTCGCGCCGCGCGCGGCCGGCGCAATGGCGGACACGGCCGGTTGAGTGGTTTCGAGAACGGCGACGGTGCTCATCATTCGCCTTCCATGGCCATCGGATCACCGGCACATATAAGCCCGAGGGCGGCCGTGCGCCAGCCCGAGCCCGCCACTCTCCTGTCCGCCGGCGTCCGCTGCCCTTATACTGCCTTGAAGTCGGCTCACTGTGAGCGCGGCAAGCCCGGGAACGGGAAAACAAAGAAAACGAACAAGCTATCGAGGAGAACGGAATCGTGCCGGTCATCGACTCCATTGCCGCGTTTCGTGAACAGATGACGGAATGGCGGCGGCATCTGCATGCTCATCCGGAGATCGCCTTCGAGGAACACGAGACCGCCGCGTTCGTCGCCGCCCGTCTCGAGGAATGGGGGATCGAGGTGCGGCGCGGGATGGCGGGCACCGGGGTGGTGGGGACCCTGGTGGCCGGCGACGGACCGGCGATCGGTCTTCGCGCCGACATGGACGCGCTCGCCATCCACGAGGCCAATGCGTTTCCCCATCGCTCCGTTCACGCCGGGTGCATGCATGCCTGCGGCCACGACGGCCACATGGCCATGCTGCTGGGGGCCGCGCGCTATCTTTCGGAGACCCGGCAATTCAAGGGAACCGTGCATTTCATCTTTCAGCCGGCGGAGGAGAACGAGGGCGGCGGCCGGGTCATGGTGGAGCAGGGGCTGTTCAAGCAGTTTCCGATGATGGCCATTTACGGCATGCACAACTGGCCGGGATTGGCGAGCGGCCGGTTCGCGCTTCGTGCCGGGCCGGTGATGGCCGCCTTCGATATCTTCGAGGTTACCGTCGTCGGCAAGGGAACCCACGCCGCCATGCCGCACCTGGGCGTCGATCCCGTGGTGACGGCGTCCGCCATCGTCACGGGACTGCAGTCCATCGCCAGCCGGGTAACCGATCCGCTGGAGGCCCTGGTGATTTCGGTGACGCAGTTTCACGCGGGGGATACCTGGAACGTCATTCCGGAGCGGGCCGTTCTGCGCGGCACGGTCCGCGCGCTGTCGCCCGAGGTTCAGGACAAGGCGGAATCGGCGCTGTGCCGGATGGTCGAGTCCATCGCCGCGGCGCACGGCGCCGGAGCCCGCGTTCACTACGAGCGGCGGTACCCGCCGACCATCAACGATGCCGCCGAAACCGAAAACGCGGCGATCGCCGCGGCCCTGGTGGTGGGCGAGGACAACGTCGAGCGGGACCGGCGGCCCAGCATGGGCTCCGAGGACTTCGCCTTCATGCTCGAGAAGAAGGCCGGAAGCTATGTCTGGATCGGCAACGGCGCTGGCGCTGGCGCCGGACACGGCCATGGCGGCTGCGCGCTGCACAATCCGCGCTACGATTTCAACGACGAGATCCTGCCGCTGGGCGCCAGTTATTGGGCCAAACTGGTTGAAACGAGGCTTGGTTGAGGATCCGCCCGGCGACGGTCCAGCTCACGAAACGGTCAGGAACACGGCGACCATGACGACGACGAACGCGACGACGATGAACAGGGCGGACAGACGCCGCTTCCAAGCCGGGATCTCCGGGCCCCACTCCTTCGACCATTGTTCGCGAAGCGTCTCGATACGCGGATCTTCGCCGGGTTGTTCTCGCTGGTCGGTCATGCCGGTCCGTGGCCTTGGTGAAATCATGGCGGGGAGCGCCACGTCGTCGGGTCAAGTTTAAACTGGGGTGGCGCGCCGTTCAAGGCGCGGGCCCCGGCGAAACGACGGATGCAAGCGTCACGGTTGAGCAACGCGTCCGCGGCTGACACGCGAACGCAATGCTGCCGTGCGTTCGTGGACGTTCGCATATGGTTGTTGCCCCGGGCGTTTGCGGGTAGATTGTCGCTAGCACTGTTGCCATTCGTTATACATGAAGGGTTGATAAGAACCGTTGAACACCGATCCGACACCGACGAACGGCGGCCTGGCCGTGCCGAGCACGTATTCCCATCAGGTCATGTTCCTTCATGACTTCGTGGCGCAAAATGCCGACGCGGTTCTGAAGTCCGCCGAAATTCTGTCCCGTGGTTTCCAGGCCCTTCATCATAACCTTGATGGCACCGCCAACATGACCTTCAATGACGGCGTGTCCGCCGCCCGCGCGCTGATGGACCGCCGGGCGGTTTCGGAATGGATCGCTCTTCACGCCGAACTGGTCAGGCTCAACAGCGGCCGGGCGGCGATTCGCGCGTTGCTGCTGTCCGTCATGACTGTTCAGCTCGCGGAGGAGGCGCTGTTTCCGTTGATCCGGCGGATGAACGCGTCGTTTGGCCTCGCCGCGAGAACGATGGCCGCCTGAGGGGCTTTTCGTGGGGCCTTCCCGCTTCCGCCCTTTTTTAACGAAAAAAATCGAATATATTCGGTAGAGTGCCGTGGCGCCCTTGCGGTGTTACGGTCACATCGGCGCTTGGAACCGCGTCCACTTAAGCCACACTGCAGGAGTACAGGCAAGGAATGAGCGATCCCGGCAAGCGCGGCAACCAGGGCTCGCCCAGCACGACCGTTGTCACGAAGGCTCGGCCGAAGACCAAGAAGCCTTCCATGTACAAGGTCCTGATGCTGAACGACGACTACACGCCCATGGAGTTCGTGGTGCATGTGCTCGAGCGCTTCTTCGGCAAGAACCACGAGGAGGCGGTGCAGATCATGCTGCATGTGCATCAGCGCGGCGTCGGGGTCTGCGGCGTGTTTACATACGAGATCGCGGAGACCAAGGTGAACCAGGTGATGGAGCTGGCGCGCCAGCATCAGCACCCGCTTCAGTGTACCATCGAAAAAGACGGAAGCGAGTAGGGGCCGAACATGCTGTCACGCAATTTGGAACAGACACTGCACCGGGCCCTGGCGTTGGCCACCGAGCGCCGGCACGAATACGCCACGCTGGAGCATCTGCTGCTGGCGCTGGTGGACGACCAGGACGCGATCCCGGTGTTCCGCGCCTGCGGCGTCGACGTCGACCGGTTGCGCCAGGACGTGACGGAATTCGTGGACACCGAACTCGAGAGCCTGAAAAGCGGGGCGGGATCCGATCCCAAGCCCACCGCCGGCTTCCAGCGGGTGGTGCAGCGCTCGGTCATTCACGTGCAGTCCTCGGGCCGCGAGGAGGTCACCGGGGCCAACGTCATGGTGGCCCTGTTCTCCGAGCGCGAGTCGCACGCCGTCTACTTCCTGCAGTCGCACGAGATGACCCGCCTCGACGCGGTCAACTACATCTCCCATGGGATCGCCAAGGTTCCGGGCGAGGGCCGCTCGCGCCCCGTTCATGGCGCCGACGAGGACGCCGCCGCCGAGAAGACGCCGAGCAAGGGCCGCGAGGCGCTGGAAGCCTACTGCGTCGATCTCAACCAGAAGGCCGAGGAGGGCCGAATCGACCCGCTCATCGGCCGCGACATGGAGATCGAGCGGACCATCCAGATCCTCTGCCGTCGCAACAAGAATAATCCGCTGTTCGTCGGCGATCCCGGGGTCGGCAAGACCGCCATCGCCGAGGGCCTGGCCTTGCGGATCCATCTCGGGGAAGTTCCGGAAGTTCTCGAAAAGGCGACCATCTTCGCCCTCGACATGGGGTCGCTGCTGGCCGGCACGCGATATCGCGGGGACTTCGAGGAACGCCTGAAGGCGGTGATCTCCGAGATCGAGGACATGCCCGGGGCGATCATGTTCATCGACGAGATTCACACCGTGGTCGGCGCCGGGGCCACCAGCGGCGGGTCCATGGATGCCTCCAACATCCTCAAGCCGGCGCTCGCCGCCGGCAACCTGCGCTGCATGGGGTCGACCACCTACAAGGAATTCCGCAACCATTTCGAAAAGGACCGGGCGCTGGTCCGCCGCTTCCAGAAGATCGACGTCTACGAGCCGTCGGTCGAGGACACGGTCAAGATCCTGCGCGGGCTCAAACCCTATTTCGAGAAGCATCACAAGGTCCGCTACACCGCCGAGGCGTTGCGGACGGCGGTCGAGCTTTCGGCCCGCTACATCAACGACCGCAAGCTGCCAGACAAGGCCATCGACGTCATCGACGAGGTCGGCGCCGCGCGCATGCTGCTGCCGCCGCACCGCCGCCGCACCATGGTGACGGTCAGGGACGTGGAGGAGGTGGTGGCCAAGATCGCCCGCATTCCGCCGAAAAGCGTCTCCACCGACGACCGCAAGGCATTGCAGACCCTGGAACGCGACCTCAAGACGGTGGTGTTCGGTCAGGACACGGCGATCTCCGCGCTCGCCAGCGCCATCAAGCTGTCGCGGGCCGGGCTGCGCGAGCCGGAAAAACCCATCGGCTGCTATCTGTTTTCCGGCCCCACCGGGGTGGGCAAGACCGAGGTGGCGCGGCAGTTGTCGCTGATCCTCGGCGTGGAGCTGGTTCGCTTCGATATGTCGGAGTACATGGAGCGCCACAGCGTGTCGCGGCTGATCGGAGCGCCGCCGGGATACGTGGGCTTCGACCAGGGCGGCCTGCTCACCGACGCCGTGGACAAGCAGCCGCACGCGGTGCTTTTGCTCGACGAGGTGGAAAAGGCGCATCCGGACCTGTTCAACATCCTGTTGCAGATCATGGACCACGGCAAGCTGACCGATCACAACGGCAAGAGCGTGGACTTCCGCAACGTCATCCTGATCATGACCACCAACGCCGGCGCCGCCGAGCTGGCCAAGCCGGCCATTGGGTTCGAGCGCGACGAGCGCCAGGGCGACGACCTCGAGGCGATCGAGCGGATGTTCACGCCCGAGTTCCGCAACCGGCTGGACTCCATCATCCAGTTCGGCGGCCTGCCGCCCGAGGTGGTGGGCATGGTGGTGGACAAGTTCGTGATCCAGCTGGAGGTGCAGCTCGCCGACCGACAGGTCAGCATCGAGCTCACCGACGAGGCCCGCAAGTGGCTGGCCGACAAGGGCTACGACCAGAGGTTCGGCGCCCGGCCGCTGTCGCGTGTCATCCAGGAGCACATCAAGAAGCCGCTGGCCGAGGAGCTGCTGTTCGGCAAACTGGAGAAGGGCGGCGTGGTGCGCGTGAAACTCGAGGACCGCAAGCTGTCGTTCGAGTACGTCGAGCCTCCCCAGACCGAACCTGGAACACGCAAGCGGCGCGCCAAGCAGCCGGCCCCCATCCGCTGACGCCGCGTCATTTCGCTTGACATTGCGGGCGTTGACGATCTGCTAGGAACGCGGCCAGGGTGGCCGCGTTCTTGCCGTCAGGGGGTGTCATGCTGTCCGAATTTCTCAAGGGAACCCGAGTCCTCGACCTGAGCCAGTACCTGCCCGGTCCGTTCGCGACACGGCTGCTGTCCGACATGGGAGCGGAGGTGGTCAAGGTGGAGCCGCCCGCCGGCGACCCGCTCAAGCACCTTGGGACCGAGGGCGAGGCCGGAACGTCGCCGTTCTACGAAATGATCAACGCCGGAAAGACCGTGGTCACCCTCGATCTGAAATCGGGGTCCGGCCACGACGCCTTCGAGGCGCTGGTGTCGCGCGCCGACGTGCTCCTCGAATCCTACCGGCCCGGCGTGCTCGACCGTCTGGGGTTCGGCGCGGACCGTCTCAACGCCCTGAACCCGGCGCTGATCCATTGCGCGCTCTCCGGCTACGGCCAAACCGGGCCCTACCGGCTGGTCCCGGGCCACGACATCAGCTACGTCTCCATGACCGGTGGCCTGAGCGCCTCCGGCACCGCCGAGACCCCCACCATCACCTATCCGCCCATGGCCGACCACGCCGGCGCGAACCAGGCGGTGATCACCATCCTCGGCGCGCTGATCGCCCGCGACCGCGGCCGGGGCGGCGCGTTTCTCGATGTCAGCCTGAGTGAGTCGCTGCTGTCGTGGCAGGGGCCGGGGCTGACCGTTCCGCCGCCGAGGGGCGATGGCGTGATCAACGGCGGGGCCGCGTTCTACCAGATCTACCGCACCGCCGACGGACGGTTCGTCTCTCTGAGCCCGCTCGAGCCCAAGTTCTGGGTGAATTTCTGTAACGCTATCGGCCGCGCCGACTGGATCGCGCGCCAGTTCGAACCGCTGCCGCAGGCGGCGCTGATCGCGGACGTGGCGGCGCTGTTCGCCGGCCAGCCGCTGAGCCACTGGGACGCGCTGCTCGCCGGGGTGGAGTGCTGTTATCAGGCGGTTCTCGATTACGCGGAGGTTCCCGACCATCCCCATACCCGGGCGCGCGGTCTGGTGCGCGATGCCGGTTCCTTCATCGACGTGCTGTTCCCGGCCTATGTGGACGGTCAGCCGCCAGAGGCGCGGACGCCGTTGAGGGAAGCCGACGCGGAGTCCGTGATCGCGGGTTGGGACGCGGCCTGACCGGGTCTCCCGTCAGCCGCAGGGCGTATCCGTCAGGATCCGCGCCTTGGCGAGCCCCTCGGACGGGACCGTGATCGGCGCGCGGGGGGCGATGGCGAACGCCCGGTGGTTGCGGTTGCCTGCCGTGTCGACGAATTCCACCTTCACCGTCCGGCACACCGGACAGGGATTGACCAGGGCCGCGTCGCCGGTCCGGGTCTTGAGGAACCGCACGCATTTCCGGTCGGCGGACTGGAGGGCGGCGGCCGCGTCGCCGGCCCGCAACGGCTCCGGCTCCGGCGCGGCGCCGGGGCAGGGACGCTCGGCGGTGATCCGCGTGCGGCCGGGGCCGAGAAAGGGCAGCGGCTGGCGCGTTCCCTCGGGCACGGTCAGGGTCTGGGCGGTGGGCTTGTCGGCGCCGGGGCGCGTCCGCTGGACGCTCACCAGGCGGCAGCCTCCGCAGCCGTTCTGTAGCATCTCGCCACTGGCATCGCGCAGCACCCGCGTGCACTTGGACGCGCTCCGGGCTTCCGAAACGGCCGGCCACGCGAGAACGAGGACGGCGAGAGCCGCGAGGAGGGCACGGGACATGGCGGGCTTTCCTGATCCAATGGCCCGTACAGGCTAGCCGGACGCGGGTTAACACCAGGTAAGCGCACGCCCGCTCACTCGGTTTTGCGAAACGGCGACTCGCCGGACAGCATCCGGATCTCGTGGTCCACCGCCACCCGCTCGCCGGCGAGAAACCGCTCCACCGCCTCGCGCAACCGGGCATCGGCGATCCAGTGCGCGCTGTAGGTGGGGGTCGGCAGGTATCCCCGCTGGATCTTGTGTTCGCCCTGGGCCCCGGCCTCCACCCGCCCGAGGCCGCGGGCGATGGCGAAGTCCATTGCCTGGTAGTAGCAGGCCTCGAAATGCAGGAACCGGTATCGCTCCTGGCATCCCCAGTAGCGCCCGAACAGGGTGTCGCGGCCCAACAGGTTGAGGGCGCCGCCCACCAGTTGGCCCCGGCCGTCCTCGGCCATCACCAGGACCACCCGGTCGGCCATGACCTCGCCCAGACGCCGGAAGAAGGCCCGGTTGAGATAGGCCTTGCCCCACTTGCGTCCGCTGGTGTCGCGGTAGAAGCCGTAAAACGCGTCCCAGTGGCGCTCCTCGATGTCCCCGCCGGTCAGCGTCCGGACCGTCACGCCCTGTTCGGCCACCGCCGCGCGTTCCTTGCGGATGGCCTTGCGCTTGCGCGACGACAATTGGGCGAGGAAATCCTCGAAACAGCCGTATCCGGGGTTTTGCCAGTGATACTGGGAGCCCGTCCGGGTCAGGAAGCCGAGCCGTCCGAGCCGTTCCCATTCCGCTTCGGTGGGGAAGGTGACGTGCACCGAGGATACTTGCAGCCGTTCGGCGAGTTGGATCATGGCGCCAGCCAGCAGGTCGCCGGTTTCCGGCGGCGCGCCGGGGCCGAGAAGCAGTCGGCGGCCGGTGACCGGGGTGAACGGGACGGCGGCCTGGAGCTTCGGATAGTACCGCCCGCCGGCGCGCTCGTAAGCGTCCGCCCACCCCCAGTCGAACACGAACTCCCCATACGAGTGGCTTTTCAGGTAGAGCGGCGCGCAGCCGGCCACGGTATCGCCATCGTCGCCCATCACCGCCAGGTGGCGGGCCATCCATCCGGTCTCCGGCGCCACCGAACCGCTGTCCTCCAGCGCCGCCAGGAATGCGTGACTCAGGAACGGATCGTCCCCGCCGGCGCACGCGTCCCACGCCCCGGCCGGCACGTCGTGGATGGAATTCAGCACCTTGACCGTGCGGGCCTCGGGCGGGGTTCCGGGTTCGCGTCCGTCGGGCATGATCACCAAGGTGGCGGGAGAAAGGCTAACCTCCCGATCATATAGCGCCCCCGGGCGGCGTCACCAGCGTTCGGTCGCGACGAATGCTTCTGGAGTATGATCGTGACCGGCAGCTGGCGTATTGTTTTCCGCTTTGAGGACGGACACGTCCGCGATGTCGATCTCATGGACGATCATTAAGGACCTGACGCCATGCCCATGAAGAACCCGCCCCATCCCGGACGCTTCATCCGGAACGCCGCCGTACACTCTCGCCAAGGCCATAAGGAACGCCCACCGGATCAAGGTGGAGCGGTTCGAGGCCGCGTAGCCTCAGTTCCGCCCGCGCCAGATGCCTCCGCGCGCGGCAAATCGGATGGCGGACCCGCCGCGAAGCTCATCTTCACATTGGGGGGCTTGCGCGGCCGGGAAAAAAGTACCACATTCCCCAAATGGGGGTTAAACCAGAAAATCTCGGCTCCACAACCCAGGAAAACAGGCGTATGGCCGACCCGGGACCGCGAATACCTGGCGAGCACGGCCTGCTCCGGTCGCTGGAGCCGAGCCTGGAGCTGATGCGCGAGGCCGTGGTGGCGACGACGGCCGAGGCGGAACCGAGCGTGGTGTTCGTCAATGGGGCGTTCACCCGGCTGACCGGTTGCCCGGCGGCCGACGCCTTGGGTAAGACGCCGCGCATGCTGGGGGATCGGGCGGCGGCCCGCGAACCCGGGCGCGGGCTGTTCGAGGACCTCGGGCGGCGGCTTGGCGCCATGCTCCCGGCCGGCGAAACATCGGCGACCGAGCCGGCAACCGATGCGGGTCCTCGCGACGTCAGCGCATGGCAGATCATGCCGTTGGCGGACGGGACCGGCCGGGCGCGACATTGGCTGGCCATCCATCGCGGCGCGGCGGCCGTGGCGGGCGACCGGTGGGGGCGGGACAGCGATGACCGGACGTTCCGCCACCTGGTGGAGCACCAGCCCGATCCCATCTGCCGTTTCCTACCCGACACCGAGTTGACCTTCGTCAACACCGCGTGCGCGGCGTTGTTCCGCCGCAAGCCGGAGGCGTTGGTCGGCAGGCGAATTCTGGACCTGCTGTCGGAGGAGGACGCCCGCGCGGTGCGCGCCCATCTGGCGTCCCTGTCGCCCGACCAGCCGGCGGGCCGGTATGAACACCGGAGCGGACAGTGCCGCGCGCGCGGCGCCACCGGGGTGCGATGGCATCTTTGGAACACGCGGGCCCTGTTCGACGAAGACGGAACCGTTGCCGCCTATCAGGCGGTGGGTTCCGAAATCACCGAGAGCAAGCGCGTCGACGAGGCGCTGCGGAAGCTGTCCAACGTGGTCGAGCACAGCCCCAGCACCATCATCATCACCGACGCCGAGGGCGTCATCGAGTACGTCAACCCGGCGTTCACCCACACCTCCGGCTACACCCTCGAGGAAGCCGTCGGCAAGACGCCGAGAATCGTCAAATCCAACATGGCCAGCGAGCAGGTCTACGCCGATCTCTGGCGCACCATCAGAAGTGGCCGCACATGGCACGGGGAGTTGCCCAACAAGGCCAAGGACGGACGGATCTACTGGGATCTGCTCGCCGTCGCGCCGGTCAAGGATCCGAACGGCGTGCTCACCCACTTCGTCGGCATTCAGCACGACATCACCCAGCAGAAGCTGCTGGAACAACAGATGGCCTACGACGCCACCCACGACGCGTTGACCGATCTGGTCAACCGCCGCGAGTTCGAACGGCGGCTGGAACGGGCGGTCGCCAGCGCCAAGCAACACGGCTGCCATCATATCCTGGCCTTCATCGACCTCGACCAGTTCAAGGTGGTCAACGATACCGCCGGGCATGCCGCGGGAGACGAACTGCTCAAGCAGATCCGGGGATTGCTGAAATCCATGTTCAAGGGACGCGATACGCTGGCGAGGCTGGGGGGCGACGAGTTCGCCCTGCTGCTCGACGATTGCTGGGTGGAGCGGGCGCGCAAGATCTGCGAAAAGCTGATCGCCAACCTGAAGGACCTCCGGTTCTGCTGGGGCGGGCACACGTTCCAGGTGGGCGCGAGCATCGGCCTGGTGCCGATCACCGCCAAGACCGAGAACGCGACCCTCGCCATGTCCCAGGCCGACGTCGCCTGCTACGCCGCCAAGGAACGCGGCCGCAACCGCATTCGCGTCTATCACCAGAAGGGAACCGAGTCCGCCCTTCACCACGGCGAAATCCTTCGGGCGGCGGCGCTTCGAAACGCCGTGGAAGAGGATCGCCTGTGTCTGTATTGCCAACCGATCATGGCGCTGTCGGAGCGGGGCGACGGCGCCGAGCACTTCGAGATCCTGGTGCGGATGATCGATAGCGACGGCAGGCTCGTTCTGCCGGGGGCGTTCATCCCGGCGGCGGAGCGCTACGGCCTGATCGGCGGGATCGACCGCTGGGTGATCAAGACGGCCTTCGGCCAATTCGACGAGCGGTTCGGTCATCTGCCGGGGGCGAGGATCTCGGTCAATATCTCCGGGCACTCGCTCAACGACGAGACGTTCCTGGACTACGTTTGCAAGCAGTTTCGCAAACATTCCCTGTCGCCCGAGCGGGTCTGCTTCGAAATCACCGAGACCGCGGCGGTGCAGAGCATGGACCACGCCCGGGAGTTCTTCGCCGACATCAAGCGCAACGGCGGTTTCCTGGCGCTCGACGATTTCGGCAGCGGGCTGTCGTCCTTCGGGTATCTGAAGACGCTGCCGGTGGATTTCCTGAAGATCGACGGGCGCTTCGTCAGCGACATGATCGAGAACTCCATCGACCATGCCATGGTGGCGGCCATCAACGGCATCGGCCGGGTGATGGGCATGAGGACCGTCGCCGAATACGCCCACAGCGCCGCCATCGTCGAGCGGCTGTCGGAAATGGGCGTGGATTACGCCCAGGGCAACGCCATCGGCGCTCCGGTGCCCTTGGACGCCTTGGATCGGGAAGACCGCAAGCAATGGTACGCAAGTGTCGCCGAGGCGGCGACGACGGCGGAACAATACCAGTAGTTCCCAACGCGGTTGGTGCCGTTAGCGGCCCGGTATCAACCCTGCCTCGCGATAGAAGCGCTCCGCGCCGGGATGAAGCGGAATGGCGATCCCGTCGAGCGCCTTGTGAAACTCGATCCGTTCGCCGAGGGGATGGCCGGCGTCCAGCAGCTTGCGGTGGTTCGGGTGCCAGAGCGCGCGGGTGATGTCATGGATCAAGTCGTCGCCGGCCGACGATGACACCACCAGCAGTGGCTCCCACCTTCAGGGTCACGGTGCCGCCGACCCCGTCGTAGGTTCCGGCGGGGATGACGTCGGCGCCGAGAAAGGGATAGCTTTTGCGGATCTTGTCGGCCTCCGGACCGAGGATCTGGACCAGCCGGATCGGGATGCTCTCGGCGGTCTGCGAGATGGCGGTCATAGGATAGCCGCTGACCATGAAGAAGGCGTCGATCTCGCCGGCCACCAGCATGTCGCCGGCGGTGCCCACCCGCTCGAACGACGCCGTCAGATCGCCGCGCCCGAGACCGTAGCCGCCAAGGACGATGTCGGTGATCACCAAGGTCCCCGATTCGGGCTCGCCGAGGGAGACGCGCTTTCCCTTGAGGTCGCGGACCGACTCGATGCCCGAGTCGCGCCGCGTCACCAGTTGAACGGCTTCGGGAAAAAGGTTGGCGACGGCGCGCAGTTCGACGAGCGGTTCCCGGTCGGCGAACGGCCCCGCGCCAGAATGAGCGTAAAAGGCCACGTTGGCCTGGGTCAGGGCCATGTCCAGTGCGCCCGCCGCCACCGCCCTGACATTCTCCACCGACCCTTGCGTGGCGACGGCGGTGGCGATCAGTCCGGGGACGCCGCAACTGCCGCCCTTGAGGCAGTCGAGCGAGCCGGGCGGATTGCTGATGGCGTTGGCGATCAGGCCGCCCACCGGGAAATAGGTGCCGCCGGTGGCGCCGGTTCCGATGCGGAGGAAGCGGATGTCCTGGGCCGGATCCGCCGCGCGCGCCGCCAACGCGACCGCCATGCTGGCCGCCATGGCGACCGCCAGCACGATCGTCCGCGCGCTTATCCCCGCCAGCAACCGATGCGTCATTCGACGTCCTCTCCCCGCGCCCCCATATTGTTGCCCAAGTCTAAGCCGTGGCGACGACGAGGCCAAGACCCATGCGGGCGGTGTGCGGGGGACGCCTCCGGGGGCGCGAGACGCCGTTTCACATTGGCGGTGGAATGCGGTATGGAAAGCGCCGTCGGCGCGATGGCGCGCGGTTTGTAGAACCCATGGACCGGAGGGACCCACGAGATGAAGATGTTGACGGCGATCATCAAGCCGACGCAGTTGGACACGGTGCGCGAGGCGCTGACCGTGTTCGGCATCAAGGGCCTCACCGTGACCGAGGTCCACGGGTTCGGGCGCCAGGGCGGGCACACGGAACTGTACCGGGGATCGGAATACCGGACCGAGTTCGTGCCCAAGATCCGCATCGATCTGGCCATCGACGACGACCAGGTGGAGTCGGTCATGGAGGCCATCGCCGGCGCCGCCCGCACCGGCCGCATCGGCGACGGCAAGATCTTCGTCGTGGATCTCGGCGCCGCCATGCGCATCCGCACCGGCGAGACCGGCTCCGAGGCGCTGTAGATCCCGCCCCGCGCCACGCCAAGGCGAACAGGGCGCCGGCGGGTCACAAATGCTCGGCCCGCTCTTTTCGGCGAGGGGAGGGACGTATATGTTTCGGACACGTCCGGCGATCGCCGCCGGGCGGCCGGGTTCGGGACACTTGTATGATCAAGCTCTGCGTATTCGATTGCGATGGCACGCTGATCGACAGCCAGCACGCCATCGTCGCGTGCATGACCTCGGCGTTCGCCGCCAACGGCCTGCCCGGGCCGACGGCGGCGTCGATCCGCCATATCGTCGGTCTGGCGCTGACACCGGCGGTGGCGCGGCTGGTTCCCGACGCGGACGAACTCACCCACGAACGGATCGCGCAAAGCTACCGCGACGCCTTCACCGTGATGCGCCGGGGCGGCGCCGTACACGAACCGCTCTACCCCGGAGTGCTGGACGCGCTCGCGGCCATCGAGGCGGCGGGCTGGCTGATGGGGGTGGCGACCGGCAAGTCGCGGGCGGGGCTGATCGCGACGCTGACCGGCCACGGCCTGCATGAGCGGTTCGTCACCCTGCAGACCGCCGATATCGCCGAGAGCAAGCCCCATCCGGACATGATGCTGCGCGCCATGGAGGAGGCGGGCGCCGATCCCCGCGCCACGGTCATGGTGGGCGATACGACCTATGACATGGAGATGGCGCGGAGCGCCGGCGCCGCCGCTGTCGGCGTGGCCTGGGGCTATCACGACGAGGGGCTGCTTTGGGATGCGGGGGCGCAGGCGGTGATCGCCGATTTCGCCGATCTGGAGGCGGCGGTGGAGCGGGTCGCCGGCCCGGCGCCATCGCCATGAGCCAAGTCCGCAAGCGGTTCTACAAAACGGCGGAGGTGGCCACGGCGCCCGGCGGATTCTCGGTCACCCTGGACGGCCGCCCGGTCAGGACGCCGGTCGGCGCGCCGCTGGTTCTGCCCACCGAGGCGCTGGCGGCGGCGGTGGCCGAGGAGTGGCTGGCCCAGCGGGAAACCATCCAACCGCACACCATGCCATTGACCCAGCTCGCCGCGACGGCGCTGGACAGGGTCGCGCCCAGGCGCGAGGCGATCATCGGGCAGGCGCTCTCCTATGCGTCCACCGATCTGCTCTGCTACCGCGCGGAGGCGCCGCCGGATCTGATCGACCGGCAGGAAGCGGGATGGCAACCGCTGCTCGACTGGCTCTCCGAGGCGTGCGGCGCGACGCTTGAGGCCACCCAGGGGATCGTCCCCCTCCGTCAGCCGGCCGCCGCCCTCGACACCCTGCGCGATGTGCTCGCCGAGCTGTGCGACCTGGAACTGACGGTCCTGGTCACGGCCATGCAGACATCGGGGTCGCTGGTGATCGCGCTCGCCCTGGTCCGGGGCCGGGTGGACGCCGATACCGCCTTCGAGCTTTCGCAACTGGACGAAAGCTATCAGATCGAACGCTGGGGCGCGGACGAGGAGGCCGCCGAGCGCCGCCGGCGCCTGCGCGACGATATGCGCTCGGCGGCGGCCTTTCTGGCGCTGGCGGGATCGCCGGCGGAGGCGGGGCGATGAGCGGAGCGGACGAGCGCAAATCCGTCCGGGTGCGGATCGAGGGCCGGGTCCAGGGTGTGTGGTATCGCGGCTGGACCGTGGCCGAGGCGTCCGGGCGCGGCCTGGCCGGCTGGGTTCGCAATCGCCGGGACGGTTCGGTGGAAGCGGTGTTTTCCGGCCCAAGGGGCGCGGTCGACGACATGCTCGAGGCGTGCTGGAAAGGGCCGCCCTCGGCCCGGGTGACGGCGGTCCATCCCCGACCCGCGGACGCTCCCGACAAGCCCGGGTTCCACCCGCTCGCCACGGAATAACGTCTGGGCGTCACATTACCGCGCGGTCTCCGGGGCGCCGCCGCCTTGCCACAGGCAGATCCGGTCGCGGCCGGACCGCTTGGCTTCGTACAGGGCCTGGTCGGCGCGTTCGATGGTCTGCTTCACGGTGGCGTCCGGCTCCATCTCGGCGACGCCGAAGGAGCAGGTGACCGACAGGGCGCCGCCGCCTGGAAGCGCCACGGACCGGGATCTCACGGCCCTCAACAGCCGTTCGATGATCCCGGCGGCCACGGGCGCGGAGACGTCGGGCAGGCAGATCAGGAACTCCTCGCCGCCGTGGCGGTACACCGTATCGTAGGGGCGGAGCGCGCCGAGGAGGCATTCGGCCGTGGCCATCAGCACCTGGTCGCCGGCGGCGTGTCCGTGGGTGTCGTTGACCGCCTTGAAGTGATCGAGATCGGCGAGCGCCAGGCAGGACGGCCGGCCGAGGCGGAGCGCCCGCGCGCGTTCGCGTTCGAGGTCGCGGCCCATGGCCTGGCGGTTGTGCAGTCCGGTCAGCGGGTCGAGGTCCGAGTTGGCGCTGGCGAACGCCTTTTCCAGGCGCCGCGCGTGGGTGACGAAGGCGGCGGCGGCGTCCATGAATGCCTCGTAGCGGGCGGCGGCGATGGGCCGGCCGTCGCGGGCGTCCTGGCCGAGGGCGTGGGCGCGCTCGTGCATGTCCTGGTGCAGGTTGGCGAGGGTTCGAATGGCCGGCTGGTTGACCAGGCTCTGGTGCTGGTTTTTGACATACCACGCGCCGAACCGGCCGAGGTCGCGGGGGTCGCCGGCGGGATCGCCGGGCGAGGACGGCTCGCCGTACAGAAACAGCCGGTGCCAGGCCTTCAGCCACGCCGTGTGCTCGTTCAACGCCTCGTCCAGTTCCGCCAGGACGTCGCGCGTGGTCAAGGGAGGAGGAGAATGCGCCATGACGGCGATGGTGCGCCGGAAACGGGCACGAGATCAAGGGGTTATGCACCCGGGCTTCGCGGACGCTCGTCGCCCTGCGCCAAGCACCCGGGTCCGGGGTCAGGCGGTGTCGAGGCCGCGCACGTGAACGCGGTCGCGTCCGTTGCCCTTGGCCGCGTACAGCGCCTGGTCCGCCGCCTCCAGGGCCGCCTCCACGCCCCGTTCCCCGACCAGCGGCGCGACGCCGACCGAAACCGTCATCTGCACCCGCTCGTCGCCGGCAAGCGGGATCGACCACCGCGCCACCCGCAGGCGCAGGCGTTCGACGATGGCCCAGGCGGCGCGGGGATCGGCATTGGGCAGACAGACGACGAATTCGTCGCCGCCGAGGCGGAACACCTCGTCATAGGGCCGGATGCTGGCGGCCAGCAGCGACGCCAGGCTCCTCAGAACCGTGTCTCCGGCCTTGTGCCCGTGGGTGTCGTTGACGGCCTTGAAGCGGTCGAGGTCCACCAGGGCCACGCAGCAGGGCTGCCGGTTGCGGGCCTGCCGTTCGCACTCCACGGCCAGTTTGCGGTTCATGGCCTGCCGGTTGCCGAGGCCGGTGAGCGGGTCGATACTGGCCAGGCGGTTCCACGAGTTGTTCTGCAGTTGCCGGAGCAGGCGGTTGAATTCATGCACCTCGCTCATCAGCGCGTCGTAGTCGGCGGGCGGCAGTTTCCTCTCCGCCTCCACGGTCCGGAGGATGCGTTCGGCCTGTTTCCGGGTCCGCGTCAAGCGCCTCTTGATGTCGGCGAATTCGGCTTCCTTGCCGAGGACGGAGGCGCGCAGGGCCTCGAACCGGTCGGCGAAGTCGAAGCCCGGCGGTGTTCCGGGGGCGGCGGCGGGGTCCAGGCGGCCAAGGACGTGCACGTGCCAGTCCTTCAGCCAGTCGGCGTGCGACGACGACGCGGCCTCGACCTCGCGCAGCGCGCGCAGGATCTCGGTGGGCTGGTCGGTTCCCGACAGGGCGGCGGGCAGGTCGCTGGACGGCGCCGCCACGCGGTGCCAGTCGGCCGACGCCGACTCGCCGCCGCCCGCGTCGGTTTCCGCGCTGGGGACGGGGTCCGCCGTCATCGCGCGGCGCTCCATGGCGCATGTTCTTCGGAAGCGTGCAACGCGACCTCTTTTCCGGTTGATCCTGGACCATCGGTTGGTCAGCCGGAATGTTCCACGGATCGAAGGGGCAATCAACGACCAAACAATGGATTTTTCACGAAAATACTATTTCAGGTAGAGAATACTGACTCGGTATCTTTCCATGGTTTATCGACCAGCGGAATCGCCGATCGGCGGTTCCGCGCGTCATCAGCGGTTGCCGGTTTCCGGGTCCTCGATGGCCGTCCGCAGGCGCTCGGGGAGGGTGGCGCGGAGCGCCGCGTCCACGTCGGCCATTGACGCGCCGACGCCGAGATCGCGGAGCGAGGTGACCCCGTGCTCGGCGATTCCGCACGGGACGATCCCGCCGAAATGATCGAGATTCGGATCGACGTTGATGGCGATGCCGTGAAAGGTGACCCAGCGGCGGACGCGGACGCCGATGGCGGCGACCTTGGCCTCGCGTCCGCCGCCCCGGTCCACCCAGATGCCGATTCGGTCGCAGCGCGTTTCCCCGGCGACGCCGAGGCGGGCCAGCGCCGCGATCACCCATCCCTCGAGCGCGTGCACGTAGGCGCGGACGTCGCTTCCGCGCGGCCGGAGATCCAGCATGACATAGGCCACCCGCTGGCCCGGGCCGTGATAGGTGTAGCGGCCGCCGCGGCCGCTCGGATAGACCGGCAGCGCGCTCGCGTCGAGCAGTTCCTCGGCCCGGGCGCTGGTGCCGGCGGTATACAGCGCCGGGTGTTCGAGCAGCCAGACGGCCTCGTCGCCGAGCCCGGCGCGGATGGCGTCGACGCGGCCTTCCATGAACCGGACGGCGTCGGGGTAGGCCACCGGGCGGTCGCTGACCAGCCACTGGACCCGGCCGGCGCGGCCCTCCGGCCGGATTTCGGGCGCCTCTGGCGGTGGCGTTACGCGGTTTTCGGGTGACGCTGGGTTCGGCACTGGCGCCCTGCCTTTCATTGTTGGTGCCCGGCGCTTGATCCTGGGGCCATGATTTGATATCCCGGGCACAATAAATCTGTATGATGCCCAGCTATTGCAAGGATCGTGCGGTCGTGGCGGAACCGGTAGACGCGCAGCGTTGAGGTCGCTGTGGGGGAGACCCCGTGGAAGTTCGAGTCTTCTCGACCGCACCATTCCTTGAAGCCCGCCGCCGGACGGGCCTACATTCTACATGACAAGCAGTCGAATCGGTTAAGTTCATCGCGCGGTTCTCGATGGTTCGGGACCGTGCCATGGGAATAACGCGCGGCGTCCCGACGTAACGCGCGAGGGCATGTGGTCCGGACCCGGCGCGGGGTCCCCGAATCACGCGAGGAGGCGGACGAGGTGACCGAGCAGGAGCGAGAGGCCGACGACGCACGGCAGACGGACGCGGCCGATCCGACGCCCGATCCGACGGCACGTCTACGAGCTCGACACCACCTTGGTGGAGGCGGTCGGGGAGGCGCTCGACCGCGACGACACCGAGGGCGTGCGGGAACTCGTCGAACCGCTTCACGACGCCGACGTGGCGGACCTGGTTCAGCAACTCGGAACCGACGAGCGCCGCCAGTTCGTCAAGGCCATCCGGATGGACCAGCATCCGGACCTTCTCTCCGAGGTGGACGGACAGATCCGCGAGGAGATCATCGAGCACCTCGGGCCGGTGGAGACGGCGGCCGCGCTCGCCAACCTCGACACCGACGACGCGGTCGAGGTCATCGCCGAGATGGACAAGGAGGACCGCGCGCAGGTTCTCGAGGCCATCCCGCCGGCCGACCGGGCGCTGATCGAGCAGGGGCTCGGCTATCCCGAGGACAGCGCCGGCCGCCTGATGCAGCGCGAGCTGGTGGCGGTGCCCACCTTCTGGACGGTGGGCGAGACCATCGATTTCCTCCGGCGCACCGCCGACGAGGACCCGGACCGGCTGCCGGAGGATTTCTTCGACATCTTCGTGGTCGACCCGGGCCACCGCCCCGTGGGCGTCGTCTCGCTCAGCCATCTGCTGCGCAACCGCCGGCCGGTGCCGATAACGGACGTCATGGAGCCGGAGATGAAGGTCATCGGCATCGAAACCGACCAGGAGGACGTGGCCTTCCTGTTCCGCCAGCGCGACCTCACGTCGGCCCCGGTGGTGGACGGCGGCGGCCGGCTGGTGGGCGTCATCACCATCGACGACGTTGTGGACGTCATCGACGAGGAGGCCGAGGACGACATCATGCGCCTCGGCGGCGTGCGCCAGGACGACTTCTACACCGACGCCATCGAGACGGTGCGCTCGCGCTTTTCGTGGCTTCTGGTGAACCTGGGAACGGCCATCCTCGCCTCGCTGGTGATCGGCCTGTTCGACGCCACCATCGAACAGATGGTGGCGCTGGCCGTGCTGATGCCCATCGTCGCGTCCATGGGCGGCAACGCCGGAACCCAGGGCCTGACCGTGGCGGTGCGCGCCCTCGCCACCAAGGAGCTGACGGCCGCCAACGCCGGCCGGGTGATCGGCAAGGAAATGCTGGTGGGGGGCGTCAACGGCGTCCTGTTCGCCATTCTCACCGGCCTGGTGGCGTGGTTCTGGTTCGGCGACGCCGCCGTCGCCCTGGTCCTCGGGCTGGCGATGATCATCAACATGGTGGTGGCGGCGCTGGCCGGCCCCGTCATTCCCCTGGCGCTGGAGCGGTTCGGCGTCGACCCGGCGGTGGCGTCGGGGGTGTTTCTGACCACCGTCACCGACGTGGTGGGGTTCTTCGCCTTCCTCGGCCTCGCGGCGTGGCTGATCCTCTGAACGCTCGGACCGCCGGTCCGGCGGCCGCCAGCTTTACCTTTACGTAAACGGAAACACCAAGTACTGTTGCCGCCATGGCGGAAACCTGCGGCATCGCCGAACTGGCTCGCGAATTCGGCATCACCACCCGGACCATCCGGTTCTACGAGGACCGGGGGCTGATCACGCCCCGGCGCGACGGCCAGCGCCGCGTCTACGCGCCGCGCGACCGGGTGCGCCTCAAGCTGATCATGCGCGGCAAACGCCTCGGCTTCTCCCTGGAGGAGATCCGCGAGATGATCGACATCTACGACGTGGACCGCACGGAGCGGGCGCAGCTTCGCCTGGTCCTGGACAGGATCGCCGAGCGCCGCGCCGCGCTGACCCAGCAGCAACGCGACATCGCCTCCATGCTCGGCGAACTGGTGGACCTGGAACGCCGCTGCTCCGGCCTCCTCGAAACCAAACAGGACCCCGCCGCCCCCGCCCAAGCGGCCCGCGCCGGCGGCTGAGTTCCGGCGGCCGGCGCGGCCTGGGACGCTTGGGTTCTGGACGACCGCGGTTTCAGAGGCCGCGACGGAAGCGGAATGTCGGCGGTTACAACCGGATCGACTTGAACTTTCGCCTTGCCGCCGAACAGCCGAGCACCTCGAAGGCGGCGCCGCCCTCGACCGAGATCCGCGCCTTCCATGATCCGTCGGCCACCACCGGACGAGTTGGGCGGCGACGTCCCACCGGGTGTGCCGCGTCCATCCCTTGACGAGAATGAAGGCGATCAGTCCGGACCGGCGCAGGGCTTCCTTTTCGAGCGAGGTTCCGGGTCAGCCGGTCCTGGGAGATCACCACCCAGTTGCCCTCCGCGAGCGAGGACGTCAATCCACTCGACGTCCAAAATGTCGGGTGGGAACTTCTCCCTCAGGTGCATCACCTCGACTCCCTCGGGCCTGCAAAGGGCGGCGATGGCGCGGGCCAGGTGGATGGAGAGATTGTTGTCGAAGAAGTATCTCAAGCGGCGAGGTCACGCTCGAACGCGACGGCGGCCTTGACCGCGTCCACCGGCACCTCGTACCAGCGGGCGACACGCTGCTCCGAGCCCTCCGCCGCGACGGCTTGGGCCAATGTTTCCGTCGGCACGCCGCCATGGGCGACGATGGGCCGGCCGAAGGAACGGCGGGGATCGACGAGCACTTGCTTTTTCGGCCACATGGGAAACCAGGTGACGGCTTCGTCGTCGTCCGAAAATCGAATACTCTTGTATAGCGACGGTTTGATGACGTCCTGGAACGCGTATTGGCTCCTGGCCAGGTTGAGCAGCTTGGCCTCGCCGGTCGCCTCCACGGTCTCGGCGAAGATCCATCGGCCGTCCGTCAGGAAGCGGGCGCGCGTGAACGGGTGGTCCCGCTTAAAGATATCGCGGGCGCGCTCCGCCGTTTGTCGGATGACCGGCAGGCTCACCCCGTGCTGGCGGAATGCCCGGACGAAGCGAAGCTCCATGAGGTCGAGGAAACCGAGCCCGACGGTCCCGTCGATTCGCTGCAGTTGCCCGTGCCAGACCGGCGGCAGGTCGCGGGGCGCTCCTTTCCGGCCGGTCCGGTAGCCGAGCATCCATCGGCGAATGGTCCGGCGCGGCACTCCGCACAAGCGTGCCGCCTCGGGCACGGTGTACAGACCGATCCCGACCAGCGCCGCGTCATCCCGCTCCGTGTCCATCAGTGCATCCATGACGCGATGTTAACACCACCCCGGTTCGCGAACCAGACCGGAGGTTGGGATGGCCGAAGGCGTCTTCCGACGGCCCATGTTACCGGTTTGCCTCGCTCCGCTTCTAAGCGCCGGGGCTGGGACAGGCGGCGCGCCGGCCGGTCAGCGGCGGGGGCGGGGGGTGTGGACCATGACGACGCTGTCGTCGGGGGTGGCGGGGGTGGCGGCCGCCGGAGGGGTGGCGGGGCTTGTGGCGACGGGAGTGGGGCCGGTGCTGCTGGTGGTGGTGGCGGGGGGCGCGGGTTGGGCGCTGGCCGGGGCCCAGCCGCCGCCGAGCGAGCGGTAGATGCCGATCAGGAAGCTGGCCACCTGGCCCTCGCTCTGGAAAAACTGGTCGTCCTGCTGGGCCTTCCGGCTTTCCTGGTCCTGGACGTTCTGGAAGTCGGTGAGGCCGGTGACGTAGAGCGTGTTGACCAGTTCCACCGATTTCGCCGCCGCCTCGGCGGAGCGCCGGAGCGACTCGCGCCGGTCCTTTTCCTGCATGTAGAAGACCATGTTGTCCTCCACCTCGCGGAGCGCGTCGAGCACGGTCTGCTCGTAGGTGAACAGCGCCTCCTGGGTCCGGGCGTCCTCGAGCTGGATGCGGCTGCGCACCCGGCCGCCGTCGAACAGGTTCCACTGGACCGTGGGGCCGATGGAGAAGGCGCGGCTCTCCCAGTTGAAGAAATCGCTGGTGCCGATGGTCTGCAGGCCGAAGAACCCGCTGAGCGAGAAGCGGGGATAGAGCTCGGCGGTGGCGACGCCGATCCGCGCCGTCTGCGCCGCCAGCGTCCGCTCCGCCGAGCGCACGTCGGGGCGCTGGCGCAGCAACTCGGTGGGCAGGCCGACGAGCACTTCGGCGGGCGGTTGCGGGATCGGTTTCGCCTGGGCCAGCTCGGGCCACACGGCGGAGGGCCGCTCGCCGATCAGCACGCCCAGCGCGTGAACCGCCTGGGCCAGTTCCTGGCGGCGTTGCGGAACGCTCGATTCGGTGGTGTACAGGTTCAACTCCGCCTGCGCCACTTCCAGGTCGGACGCCAGCTCCGCCGCGCGTCGGTCCTTCACCAGATTGAGGGTTTTCCTCTGGCTCTCCACGTTTTCGAGGGCCGCGATGATGCGGGCCTGCGCGGTCCGGACGTTCACGTAAGCGTTGGCCACCTCGGCGTAGAGCGACACCAGGACGTCGCGGTAGTCCTCGACGGTGGCCTGAAGGCCGGCGTCGGCCGATTCCACCGATCGAGCGATCCGTCCCCAGATGTCCACTTCCCATTCGGCGCTCAGGCCGGTGCTGTAGAGCGTGCTGGTCTGTCGGTTCGAGGGAATGACCTCCTGGACGTTTTCGCTGACGCGGCTGGTGTCGATGACGCCGAGGCCGTCCAACGCCGGCAGCGCCTCGCCGGCGGCGAAGCCGACCTGGGCCCGGGCCTGGAGAATGCGCGCCACCGCCTGCTTGACGCCGAGGTTGCCGGCGGTGGATCGCTCGATCAGGCTGTCGAGGAGGGGATCGTCGAAGGTCTTCCACCAGGTCCGCAGGTCCGCTTGGCCCGTCTTGAGGCCCTTGGTCAGTTCCGCGTGCCAAGTGTCGGGCATCTGTGTTTGCGGCTGCGCGTAATCGGGCCCCACGGCGCATGCGCTCAGCCACCCGGAGACGAGAACCAGGGAAATCGCGGAGGACAGTCTCCCGCCATGCCGGAACCCTGTTCCGAACGGAGGTTTCGAATACGTCATGGTCGCGGACGTCCCCTTGGCTGGAAGATCTCTTCGAAAGCGGCGGCCGGCCGAAACGCATGCTGCGCCGGGGCCATTCTTATTCCGTGCGGCGCATGGGCGCAACAGCGGCGTCCCGCGTCCGCCGGCGGAGCGCAAGCGGCCGGTCTCCGGCCGCCGGCTCGTCAATGCCGAGCTGGGCTCGTCAGCCGCCCGCGCGGCCCCAGCCGCGGCTCTTCCATGCACGACCAGTAGGACCGCCGGTCGCGTTGCGTGATCCGCGCGCTGGCGATGGTTCCGCCCTCCTGCTCCTTTTGCAGCTGGTTCGCCAGCCCGGGGTTGGCGGTGGCGGTAAACCGTTGGCAGTAGCTGTCGGCGGCCGCGAAGCTCGGCGCCTCGCCCTCGCCTTTCCAGGTCCATCCGTCGCCGACGGGCTCCATGCTCTCGGCAGCGTCGGCGTGACCTCGAAGGCATCTTCCTCCGAGGCGCAGGCGCCGGCCAGCGCGACCGCGACCACGGCGGAGAGGGTTAACAGTCTCGAACGTCCTCGCATGGTGTCCTCCCTGGTGTCGATTGTCCCATCATGGTCGGCGTTGCCGATCGGCTCAAGATGCAATTTGCCGCGCGGACGGGCAACGGGTTTGTCGCGGTCCGCCCAAGATCCGCCCGAGAGAAGAGCCGGCAACCGGCGGAACCGAGTTGACGTTTACGTAAACGTAAATTACCGTGTTGGCCATGGTCCACTGGAAAACGGCCGGAACGACCCGCCATGCCCGATTTCGCGCCCTCGGATCCCCACTTCGAACGCCGCGTCCGCGACAGCTTCGCGCGCCAGGGAATCATGAGTCACATCGGCGCGACGATGGCCGGGGTCGCGGCCGGGGAATGCGAGATTCGTCTGCCCTATGGCGATCACGTGTCGCAGCAGCATGGTTTTTTCCACGGAGGCATCGTCGCCACCGTCGCCGATTCGGCGGCGGGGTATGCCGGCTTCTCGCTGATGCCGGCGGACGCCGGCGTGCTGACCGTGGAGTTCAAGATCAATCTGGTGACGCCCGCCCACGGCGATCTTCTGATCGCCCGGGGATCCGTCGTCCGCCCGGGCCGCACGCTGACGGTGAGCCGCGCCGAGGTCGCCGTCAGCAAGGACGGCCGCGAGCACGTGTGCGCGGTGCTGCAGCAGACGTTGATGACGGTCATTGGGCGCAGGGACGTGATGGGATAGAACACCGGCCGCCGTCTGGCCGGCCGCCGACGCAGTCGGCGCTTGTGACTGGCGGTGGCGGGCGTATAGTCGACATCAATGCCCCCGGGAAATGAACGCGGGGCTTTCGGGGAGGAACGATGAGCGCAACAGATTTTCCGTCGCTGAGCTTCGATCTCGGCGAAACCGCCGACATGCTGCGCGAAACCGTGCGCGGGTTCGCCGACACCGAAATCGCGCCGAGGGCCGCCGACATCGACGCCGCCAACCTGTTTCCGGCCGATCTGTGGACCAAGATGGGCGACCTCGGCCTGCTCGGGATCACCGTCGAGGAAGAGTACGGCGGCGTCGGCATGGGCTACGTGGAGCACGTGGTGGCGATGGAGGAGATCAGCCGCGCCTCGGCCTCCGTGGGCTTGAGCTATGGCGCGCATTCCAACCTCTGCGTCAACCAGATCCGCCGGAACGGCTCGGAGGACCAGAAGCGCAAATACCTGCCGAAGCTGATCAGCGGCGAGCACGTGGGCGCGCTGGCGATGAGCGAGACCGGCGCCGGATCCGACGTGGTGGGCATGCGGCTCCGCGCCGACAAGCAGGGCGACCGCTACGTGCTGAACGGCACCAAGATGTGGATCACCAACGGTCCCGAGGCCAACGTGCTGGTGGTCTACGCCAAGACCGATCCCAACGCCGGCCCCCGCGGCATCACCGCGTTCCTGATCGAGAAGGGGTTCAAGGGATTTTCGACGGCGCAGAAGCTGGACAAGCTCGGCATGCGCGGCTCCAACACCTGCGAGCTGGTGTTCGAGGACTGCGAGGTGCCGGCGGACAACGTTCTCGGCGCCGTCGGCCGGGGCGCCAACGTGCTGATGAGCGGCCTTGACTACGAGCGGCTGGTGCTCGCGGCCGGGCCCATCGGCATCATGCAGGCGTGCATGGATATCGTCGTGCCGTACGTCCACGAGCGCAGCCAGTTCGGCGAGCCGATCGGCGCCTTCCAACTCATGCAGGCCAAGCTCGCCGACATGTACACCACCATGAACGCCAGCAAGGCCTACGTGTACGCCGTCGCCCGGGCGTGCGATCGCGGCGAAACCACGCGCAAGGACGCCGCCGGCGTCATCCTGTACGCCTCCGAGCGCGCCACCTGGATGGCGCTGGAGGCGATTCAATGCCTTGGCGGCAACGGCTACATCAACGAATATGCCACCGGCCGTCTGCTGCGCGACGCCAAGCTTTACGAGATCGGGGCCGGCACCAGTGAAATCCGCCGCTGGCTGATCGGCCGCGAACTGTTCGAACAGACCGCTTGAAGAGTGCAAGAGTAAAAGGGGAAGGACGATGCCGACTTGTTTGATCACCGGGGCCAACCGCGGGCTTGGACTGGAATTCGCCAAACAGTACGCCGCCGACGGTTGGAAGGTGATCGCCACCTGCCGCCGGCCGGAGGCCGCCGATGACTTGAAGGCCCTGGAGGGCGACGTCCAGGTCCACGCCCTCGACGTGACCGATTTCGCGCGGATCGAGGCGCTGGCGAAGACACTGAGCGGCGAGGCCATCGACCTGCTGGTCAACAACGCCGGGATCTACGGCCCCAGGGTGGTTCCGCACACCTCCGTCGACTATGCCGCCTGGGCCGAGGTCCTGCGCGCCAATGTCATGGCGCCGCTGAAGATGAGCGCCGTGTTCGAGGCGCACGTGGCGAGGGGCAAGCTGCGAAAGATCGTCGCCCTGAGCAGCCTGATGGGCAGCATGACCGACAACACCTCCGGCGGCTCCTACATCTACCGGTCGTCGAAGGCGGCGTTGAACGCGGTGATGAAGAGCCTCTCCGCCGATCTTCGCGGCAAGGGAATCTCCGTCGCGATGCTTCATCCGGGATGGGTCAAGACCGACATGGGCGGACCCGGCGGCAAGATCGAGGCGCCGGAGAGCGTCTCCGGAATGCGCCAGGTGATCGACGCCATGACCGTGGAGAACAGCGGCCGGTTCATGAACTACGACGGAATGGAGCTGCCCTGGTAACCGGACCGACGGGCACGGAAAGGCCCGGCGCGGAGACGGCCGGGGGAGGGTGGTGAGAACGGAATGACCGTATTCAAGAGCACAGTCGATGTCCGCTCGGATGGCTTCAAGGAGGGCGCCGCCGCCATGGAGGCGCTGGTGGGCGAACTTCGCGCCGAGGTGTCGGCGATCAAGCTGGGCGGTGGCGAGCGCGCCCGGGCGAAACACGCCGAGCGGGGCCGCCTGCTGCCCAGGGAGCGCATCCGCCGGCTGCTCGACGTGGGCTCGCCGTTCTTGGAGCTGTCGCAGTTGGCGGCCCACGGCATGTATGGCGGCGAGGTTCCGGCGGCCGGCATCATCACCGGAATCGGCCGCATCGCCGGTATCGAGTGCATGGTCATCGCCAACGACCCGACGGTGAAGGGCGGAACCTACTACGGCATGACCGTGAAGAAGCACCTGCGCGCCCAGGACATCGCGCTCGAAAACGACCTGCCGTGCGTCTACCTGGTGGAGTCCGGCGGCGCCAACCTGCCGGAGCAGGACGAGGTGTTCCCCGATCGCGACCACTTCGGCCGCATCTTCTACAACCAGGCCAACATGTCGGCGGCCGGCGTGCCGCAGATCGCGGTCGTCCACGGCTCGTGCACGGCGGGCGGGGCGTACGTTCCGGCCATGTCGGACGAGAGCATCATCGTGCGCCATCAGGGAACCATCTTCCTCGGCGGGCCGCCGCTGGTGAAGGCCGCCACCGGCGAGGTGGTGAGCGCCGAGGATCTCGGCGGCGCCGACGTGCACACGCGGGTCTCGGGCGTCACCGATCACTATGCCATGGACGACGGCCACGCCCTGGCCATCGCCCGGCGCATCGTCGCCAACCTCAATCGCGTGAAGAGCCCGGGCCTGGCGCTGCGCCAGCCGCGCGACCCGAAATACGACCCCAAGGAGATCTACGGCCTCGTTCCCGTCGACCTCAGGAAACCCTACGACGCGCGCGAGATCATCGCCCGCGTGGTCGACGGTTCGGACTTCGAGGAGTTCAAGCAGCTCTACGGCACCACCCTGGTCTGCGCCTTCGCCCATATTTTCGGCTATCCGGTGGGGATCGTCGCCAACAACGGCATCCTGTTCTCGGAATCCGCGCTCAAGGGCGCCCACTTCGTCGAGTTGTGCGGCCAGCGCGGCATCCCGCTGGTGTTCCTGCAGAACATCACCGGCTTCATGGTGGGCAGCAAGGCGGAGCACGGCGGCATCGCCAAGGACGGCGCCAAGATGGTGATGGCGGTGGCCTGCGCCCGCGTGCCCAAGCTGACGGTGCTGGTGGGCGGGTCGTTCGGCGCCGGCAACTACTCCATGTGCGGCCGCGCCTACGGTCCCCGGTTCCTGTGGATGTGGCCCAACGCGCGGATCTCGGTGATGGGCGGCGAGCAGGCGGCGGGCGTGCTCGCCACCGTCAAGCGCGACGGCATGGAGGCGCGCGGCGAGACGTGGACGGCGGAGGAGGAGGCCGACTTCCGCAAGCCCATTCTCCAGCAGTACGAGACCCAGGGCCACCCGTACTATGCCAGCGCGCGGCTGTGGGACGACGGGATCATCGACCCGGCCGAGACGCGAATGGTGCTCGGCCTGGGGTTGTCGGCGGCGCTCAACGCGCCCATCGAGGAGACCAAATTCGGCGTGTTCCGGATGTAGGCCGGATGTAGACCGGATGGAGGGACGAGGATGAAAAACACGAACGTCTTCACGCGCGGCGGGAAATGGTTCTGGATCGCGGGCTTGTGCCTGGCCATCGCCGGGGCGCCCGCTCGATCGATGGGCGACGAGGCGAAGGCGCCCATCGCGGTGCCGCCGGTGGCGCCGGCCGACCCGCAACCGGACGCCGCCGCGCTGAAGGACGGGTTGGCGGTGCGTTACTACTTCTCCAAATTCACCCACATCGACAATCTCGCCGCGTGGATGAACAGCGACGACGGTATCGAGGGCGAGCCCCTTCCCAATCTGGATTACCAGATGGGGGCGGGGAACGTATTGACGACCACGTCCGCCGATCTGGTGGGCGCCCATATCACCGGCTTCATGGATTTCCCCGAACCCGGGACCTACGAGTTGACGGTGACGTCCAACGACGGCGTGCGGGTTACGCTGGGCGGGGTGATGATGTTCGAGGATCCGGAGATCCACGCCGATACGGCGTCGCCGCCGCTGGTGGTGCGGATCGAGGAGCCGGGCTGGTACCCGCTCGATATTCTCTACTACGAGAAGAAGGGATCGGCGGCGCTCAAACTGCATTGGAAAAAGCCCGGCGAAAGCGCCTTCTCCATCGTCCCGACCACCGCGTTCAAGCATTCTTGACCGCCAGGGGGGTCAGGCCAGCGCCATGTCCGATATGTCCGTCCTCAGGGAAATCGACGACCAGGGCACCGGCTGGTTGACCCTCAACCGGCCGGACGTCCACAACGCCTTCGACGATGTTCTGATCGCCCGCATGGCCGAGAGCATCGCGGCGCTGCGCGCCGACCCGGATGTGCGCGCCGTCGTGGTCCGGGGCGCGGGCCGGAGCTTCTCCGCCGGCGCCGACCTCAACTGGATGCGGCGGATGGGCGGCTATACCTTCGACGAGAACGTCGGCGACGCCATGGCGCTGGCGGAAATGATCCGCGCGCTGGACGAACTTCCCAAGCCCACCATCGCCCTCGTCCAGGGCCCGGCCTACGGCGGGGGCGTCGGCCTGGTGGCGGCCTGCGACATCGCCGTCGCCGCCGCCGAAACCGCCAGGTTCGCGCTCACCGAGGTGAAACTGGGCCTGATCCCGGCGGTGATCTCGCCGCACGTGCTGGCGGCCATCGGTCCCAGGCAGGCGCGCCGCTATTTCGTCACCGGCGAAACCTTCGACGCGGCCGAGGCGCTCCGCATCGGGCTCGTTCACCACGTGGCGCCGGCGGCGGAATTGGAAAAGGTCGCGCTGGGATTCATCGCGACGCTCGCGGGCAACGGCCGCCGGGCCATGGCCGAGGTCAAGGACCTGATCCGCGCCGTGACCGGGCGGCCCATCGACCACGCCCTGATGCGGGACACCGCCGAGCGCATCGCCCGCGCCCGGTCCTCCGACGAGGGCCGCGAGCGGATTACCGCGTTTCTCGACAAGCGAAAGGCCAGCCGCTGATGTTCGACAGGATCCTCATCGCCAACCGGGGCGAAATCGCGTGCCGGGTGATCCGCACGGCGCGGCGGCTGGGCGTCCGCACGGTGGCCGTCTACTCCGAGGCGGACATCGACGCCCAGCACGTCGCCATGGCCGACGAGGCCTATTGCATCGGGCCGGCCGAGGCGCGGCTGAGCTACCTGAACGCGGACTTCGTCCTGGAAGTGGCCGCGCAAAGCGGAGCCTTGGGCATCCATCCCGGATACGGTTTCCTTTCCGAGAACGCCGAGTTCGCCGAGGCGTGCCGGGACGCGGGGTTCATCTTCATCGGTCCGCCGCCCGAGGCGATCCGCGCCATGGGCTCCAAGAGCGAGGCGAAGGCCATCATGGAGGCGGCCGGGGTGCCGGTGGTTCCCGGCTATCACGGCGACGACCAGGACCTCGAAACGCTCGCCAAGGCGGCCGCCGAGGTGGGCTATCCGGTCCTGCTCAAGGCGGTGGCCGGCGGCGGCGGCAAGGGCATGCGGGTGGTGGACGAGCCCGGCGCGCTGGAAGCCGCCCTCGAGTCGGCGCGGCGCGAGGCCCAGGCGGCGTTCGGGGACAGCGCCATGCTGGTGGAAAAGTATCTGGTCCGTCCGCGCCACGTGGAGGTGCAGGTGTTCGCCGACCGGCACGGCAACGCCGTCCATCTGTTCGAGCGTGACTGCTCGGTGCAGCGCCGTCACCAGAAGATCATCGAGGAGGCGCCCGCGCCGGACATCGGCGCCGCGCTCAGGCGGCGTCTCGGCGAGGCGGCGGTGAACGCGGCCCGCGCCATCGGCTACGAAGGCGCGGGGACGGTGGAATTCCTGCTCGACGGCGGCGATTTCTACTTCATGGAGATGAACACGCGGCTGCAGGTGGAACACCCGGTGACCGAGATGATCACCGGCGTCGACCTCGTGGAATGGCAGTTCCGGGTCGCCCTCGGCCAGTCGCTGCCGCTGCGTCAGGACGATCTGGCCATCAACGGCCACGCCTTCGAGGCGCGGCTGTACGCCGAGGATCCGTCGCGCGACTTCCTGCCCGCCGCCGGCACGCTCCGCCATCTCCGGTTTCCCGCCGAGAGCCCGCACGTGCGCATCGACGGCGGCGTCCGCGAGGGCGACGAGGTGGGCATTCATTACGACCCGCTGATCGCCAAGCTGATCGTCTGGGACGCCGACCGGGCCACCGCGCTCGCCCGGCTGCGCCGCGCGCTCGAAGGCGTGCAGGTGGTGGGCGTGACCACCAACACCGGTTTTCTCGCCAGCCTCGCCGGCCACCCCGCGTTCGCCGCCGCCGATCTGGATACGAACTTCATCGAGCGCCACCGGGGCGACCTGTTCCCGGAGCGGCGCCCGGCGTCGGCGCGCGTCCTGTCGCTCGCCTGCCTCGACGTGCTTCTCCGCCGCGACCGGGAGGCGCAATCGGCGGCCCGGCGCTCGGCCGACCCGAACTCGCCCTGGCATTTCACCAACGGCTGGCGGCTCAACGACGACAACTACCATGTGCTGACCTTCCGCGACGGCGACGCCCCGGTCGAGGTGACGGTGCATTACCGGCCCGACGGCATCCTGCTTCAGCTTCCGGGCGAGGCGGAGCGCACGCAGGCGGCCGGCGAGATCGACGAGGCCGGCGACCTGATCGCCAATCTCGGCGGGGTGCGTCTCAAGGCCACCGTCGTCCGTCACGCCAAGGAGCTGACCATCGTCTGCGGCGGAACCAGCCATACCCTCGAGATCGACGACCCCGCCGCCCGCGCCGAACTCCAGGAGCCCAGCGGCGGCTCCCTGAAGGCGCCCATGCCGGGCCGCGTCACGGTGATCAAGGTCAAGGCCGGCGACACGGTCAGCCGCGGCGCCACGCTGATGGTGCTGGAAGCCATGAAAATGGAGCACGCGGTAACCGCCCCCACCGACGGCACCGTCGCCCGCGTCCACTTCGACCTGGGCGAGCAGGTGGAGGAGGGGGCGGTACTGGTGTCCTTCGAAGACGAAGACGAAGACGAAGACGAAGGCGGGCGATGATCAGTAAAGAACCGCCGGCGCGGGCTTTCGGCTCCGTTCGATCGCGGCGTCAAGTGCCCGCGCTTCGGGTTGGGATCCATCGATTGCCAGTACCCTCGCCGTCAAGCTCGCGGCGCGGTCCAGCGACCGCTCGGCATCGTCGCCCCAACCATATTGCGCCTCGTTGAAATAGGACCATCCGAGCCCCGCCCAGGCGCTCAGGAACGCCGGATCGAGGCTGACCGCGCTTCTGAAAAAGTACTTCGCTTCGGTGTTGTCGGCCGGCGTGAAGCGCCGGTAGTGTTGCAGTCCGATGATCGCCAGCCGGTAGGCCTCCGCGCTGTTGGTTTCGTTCCGCCAGGCGCCGGCCTCGATCATCTGCGTGAGTTCGGCCCACAGTCCGGTTGCGATGGTGCCGATCAGGCCGTCCTCCGACGCGAAGACATCCGCGAACGCGGCATCGTAGCGTCCTCCCCATGCCTGGCGTTCACCATGCGCATCGAACAGTTGCGTGGTGATGCGGACCCGGTCGGCGGTCCGCCGGACCGTCCCGAGCAGCAGATACCGTGTGCCGAGATCCGCGGCCGTCTGCTCGGCGTTTTCGCCGCCGACCGGCCGGGTAAGAAATACGTGGAGATCGGGAAATTTGGAAAGGGCTGTAAAAATCCCATCGGAAATGCTCGCCGCCAAGTAGTCCTGCTCGGGATCGCCGGTGGCATTTTTGAAGGGCAGGATAGCGATGGAGGGTTTCTCAAACAGCGAGTGGGCTCCGTATCCGGCCGCCGGCGCGAGATCGATCGCCTCGCGGTGCTGCCAGGAACTCAACCCGATGCCGGCGGAGACAATTGCAACCGCCGCGAGGGCCGCCGTCGCCCATGGGGATAGCTTGGTGTTTGTTGGCTTATGACCGATGATTTGGCCGGCGTGTTCCGGCCGCAATAGGACCTTGATGGCACCGACCGGTTTCGCAATGTTTTTGACCTTTATTTCCCCGAGGTATTCGAAACCCAGGTCCTCGGAAGGCCGCACCTGCTCGAACTCGGCTTCCGAAATGCAGATGCCCCCGGCGTCGCCGCGGCTGGCCAAACGCGCGGCGATATTGACGCCGTCGCCGAAGATGTCGTCGCCATCGACGATCACGCTGCCGGTGTTGATACCGACGCGGAAGCGGAGTTTGCGATCCATCGGTACGTCGCTATTGAGTTCTTTTATGGTTCTCTGCGCGTCAACGGCGCAGCGGAGCGCGCTGGTGGGGCTGGGCATCTCGGCCAGAAGCGAATCGCCCGCGTAGTTTACGACGCGTCCCCGATGTTCACGAATGATGTTCGACCAGATATCGCGATACGCCGTCAGGGTCCTATGCGTACCCTCTTCGTCAAGCTCCGTTAGCCGGCTGTAACCGACAACGTCGGCGAATAAGATGGCGGCCCGTTTGCGTTGCATAACGTCCCCCCGAGCTAGCCCGAGAATTGTATCATTTTTTCGTCGTGATTGAAACCCGGCCGCTGATAATCTACCAAAATCAAACCGCTAGCCGAGGACCCTAGCGGTCCGTATCTGACCTGTGGTACCCATACGATCGCGTTTCCCACTGCCTCGGCAGGAGGTCGCGTGCCGGCGATGGGGCCCCATCGTCAAGCGCGTCGGACGCCCCGAGGCAGTGGGAAACGCGACCCGAAGGGCGGCCTTCCGAGCCCCCCGGTGTCGTTGCGGCGCGCTTGTGATGCGGACAGCATCACGCCGCGCCACGCGCCTAACCGGCGACCTCGGAAGGCCTTCGTATGGGTACCATAGGTTAGACACGGACCACTAGCATGACGGAAGACTGGATCGACGCCTTTCCCGGCTGGCGAGGCTTGAGCCGCCCGCCAGGGTGATCCTGCGGCGCGCGGCGATGGTCGCCGCCTTGCCCGGGGGCCGTGCCCTTCCGCCACGGGGATTCCTGCGAGAGCTTCCTGTTCGTGCTGTCCGGAACCGTTCGGGTGCACATGGTGTCGGAGACCGGGCGCGAGATCGTGCTCTACCGGGTCGAGGACGGGCAGACCTGCATCCTCACCACCTGTTGCCTGATGTCCAACGAGGACTATCCGGCCGAGGCCGTGACCGAAACCGAGGTGCGGGCGGCGGTGCTGCCGGCGGCGGGATTCCGTGAACTGGTGGCGCGGTCCGCCGTGTTCCGCGATTTCGTGTTCACCACCTACGGCCGGCGGATCTTCGATCTGACGCTGCTGGTGGAGGAGGTGGCCTTCCGCAATATCGATCTCCGGCTCGCGCGGTTCCTGCTGGACGCCATGGACGCCGACGGGCGGTTGACCCTCACCCATCAGGAGGTGGCGGTGGAGCTCGGCTCGGTGCGCGAGGTCATCAGCCGCCAGTTGAAGGAGTTCGAACGCCAGTCCTGGGTGGCGCTCGGCCGGGGCCGGATCGACGTTCTCGACGCTGGCGCGCTCCGCCATGTGATGGAGGGCGGCGCTGTGTGACCAAGTCACAGACGGCGCCGTTGGAATCTGCTGTTGTGGTCCCGCACTTGACCATTTGTGCGCATTTGAAAGGGACTGTCATGCAGAAGAACGAGGGAATGATCGATCGCGCGCTCCGGATCGCCGCCGGCGTCGTCCTGATCGCGTTGGTGTTCGTGGGGCCGCAGACCCCTTGGGGCTGGATCGGCGTGATCCCGCTGGTGACCGGGCTGGTCGGCTGGTGCCCCGTCTACCGGCTGCTCGGCCTGCGCACCTGCCCGATCGAAAACAAGGCCTGAACGCGAACAAGGCCTGACCCGGGGCATCCCGCTCTTCGCAAGCGGGCGTAGGAGGGCTATGCTCGGACCGGACGCCGGCGCGCTGGGTCGCCGGCGAGCGGTTCGGATGTGAGGGCATGCGGCTTCCCGCCAACGTCAAGCTCGTCGAGGTATCGCCGCGCGACGGCCTTCAGAACGAGCCCGCGACCGTCGCGACGGACCTCAAGGTCAAACTGATCGACCGGCTCGCGGAGGCGGGGATTCGGGAGATCGAGGCCGGCAGTTTCGTCTCTCCCAGGTGGGTTCCCCAGATGGCGGACACCCAGGCGGTGCTCGCCCGCGTCGATCGCCGGCACGGCGCCCGCTACGCCGTCCTGACCCCCAATCTCAAGGGGTTCCAGGCGGCGCTGGCCGCCGGCGCCGACGAGGTGGCGGTGTTCGCGGCGGCGTCGGAGACGTTTTCCGAGCGCAACCTCAACTGCTCCATCGACGCCAGCTTCGAGCGCTTCGCCGCCGTCTGCGAGGCCGCCCGGGTCCACGCGATCCCGGTGCGCGGCTACGTCTCGTGCGTGCTCGGCTGCCCTTACGAGGGCGAGGTGCCGGCGGACGCGGTGGCCCGCGTGGCCGGGCGGCTGCGCGGTCTCGGCTGTCATGAAATTTCGCTCGGCGACACCATCGGCGTGGGAACTCCCGGCCGCGCCCGGGAGATGGTGGACGCGGTGGCGCGGGTCGTGCCGGTGGAACGCCTGGCGGCGCATTTTCACGACACCTACGGACAGGCGCTGGCCAACATATTGGCGGTACTGGAGCGCGGGGTGGCGGTGGTGGACGCCTCGGCCGCCGGCCTCGGCGGGTGCCCCTACGCCAAGGGCGCGTCCGGCAACGTCGCCACCGAGGACGTGCTCTACATGCTGAACGGGCTGGGGATCCACACCGGCGTCGACCTGGACCGGCTGGCGGCGGCGGGCCGGTTCATCTGCCGCGCGCTGGGACGCCGGCCGGCGTCCAAGGTGGCCCGGGCGCTGGAGGCGCGACTGACCGCATGACCCTTCACATCATCAAGCTTGCCGTGGGGATCGAGGACGTGGACCACTTGGCGACCGTCCAGGCGCTGCGGCTGAAACAGGCGCTCGACCGGGGCGGCCCCGCGATCCTCCGCCACGTGACGCGGAACACGCCGCGCCGGGCGGCGGAACTGCTCGATGGCGGGTCCATGTACTGGGTCATCAAGGGCGCCGTCCGCGTTCGCCAGCGGCTCGTCGGCGTGGAGGCGGTGACCGACCCCGAGGAGGGGCCCCGCTGCGCCCTGATCCTGGATCCGCGACTGGCGCCGACGGTCCTCCGGCCGCACAGGGCCTTCCAGGGCTGGCGCTACCTGCGCCCCGAGGACGCGCCGCCGGACGCGGCGGCCCGGACGTCCGAAACCGGCATGCCGGACCACATGGTCACCGAACTCAAGGAACTGGGGCTACTGTAAGATGACGGACAGCGATTTCTTCGGGGTCTTCCCCTATCTGGTGTCGCCCATCGACGACGACGGCGCGGTCATGGACGGGGTTCTCGGCCGGCTCTGCGAGCACGTCATCGCCGCCGGCGTCCACGGCCTGGCGCCGCTCGGCAGCACCGGCGAATTCGCGTACCTTTCGTGGGAACAGAAGAAGCGGGTGGTGGAAGTCACGCTGGAAGCGGCGGCCGGGCGGGTGCCGGTGATCGCCGGCGTCGCCGCCACCACCACCGCCGAGGCGTGCCGCCAGGCCCGCGAATTCGAGGCCATGGGCGTCGCCGGCGTGATCGCGACGCTGGAAGCCTATTTCCCCATCTCCGAGGACGGCGTCGTCTCGTTCTTCACCGAGGCGGCCGGGGCGGTATCGTGCCCGGTGGTGATCTACACCAACCCGAATTTCCAGCGCTCGGACCTGAGCCTGGCGGCCATCGCGCGCCTCGCCGAGGTGCCCAACATCCGCTACATCAAGGACGCGTCCACCAACACCGGCCGGCTGCTGTCGATCATGGAGCGGGTGGACGGCCGGATCAAGGTGTTCGCGGCGTCGTCGCACATACCGGCGACGGTGATGCTGATCGGCGGCGCCGGTTTCATGGCCGGACCGGCCTGCCTGATCCCCGCCGAGAGCGTCCGCCTGTACGACCTCTGCGCGGCGGGCCGGTGGGACGAGGCGATGGCCTTGCAACGCAAACTCTGGAAGGTCAACCAGGTGTTCGCCAAATACGCCCTCGCCGCCTGCGTCAAGGGCGGCCTCGAACTGATGGGCTTCCCGGTCGGCAACCCGCTTCCGCCGCAGTCCCCCCTCGACGCCGCCGGCCGCCAGGAGGTGCGGGAAGTGCTGGAAAGCGTCGGCGTCCTGTAAGTTCCGCATCGTTTCGGCGGCCGGCGCCGTTTGGGCTATTTCGGGTCACCCAACTCGAACTCGACCGGCTCCCCGCGCGTTCCAAAATGGACGCGCGGGGAGTCGCGAGGCGTGGCCGCCACGGGGGCTGGGGGGTCAGCGACCGACGCGTTCGACTTTCACCGGCACCGGCCTGCACACCGTGTTGCATACGGGCGAATGCTGCTGCGTGTAGTCGAGCAGTTCGTCAAGCTGCTGGTCCGAACAATCCGCCTTGACGTTCATTCGGATGCGGATCTGCTCGTAGCCTGGCGATACGAACTCGTCGAGACCGAGCAGCCCGCGCAGGTCCATGTCGCCCTCGAGCTCCGTCGACAGCTCGTCGATGGTGATGCCGCGCGCCGTCGCGTGCAGCACGAACGTCGTCGTCACGCACCCGGCCAGGGCGTGCAGAAGGAACTCGACGGGATTGGCCCCCTCGTTATTGCCGAGCAAGACGGGCGGCTCCCCGTTGGTGAACTCGAAGCTCGTGGTCCGGGAATTGTCCTCGCGCCCGGCGCCGTAGAAATCACGGATCATCGAGCGGTTCGTTCCGCCGTCGATCCAGGTGTTGCGGGCACGGAACTGGAACCTGGCGAGGCCGCTGTCTGCCTTGATCGCGTCGATGGTGTCGTAGGCGGCCTGCACGTCCAGCCCGTTCATGTGTGTCGGTTGCCGTGTTGCTGTTTGTTGATGTGTCATCATATGCGCTCTCCTCTGTTGACCGTTTTCGGGATCCGCCACGGGGCCCGCTGGGGGCGTTTCGCGTGACGGGTAGGCCCATGATAGGACTGGACATCGCACGCCATCAGGTCGATTTTTGTCAAAATAGATCCGTTTGTGCCAGGAAATGGAGGATGAGACATGGACCGGCCGAATCCCCCTGCCGTCGAGGCATTGATTGTCGCGTTGCCGGAGACCGCCGGCTCGGCGCTCTACGGAATGGTCGACGTTCTGGCCGCGACCGGCGGCCTGTGGCGGCAACTGGTCGGAGAGGAGCCGTCGGCGAGCCTGATCCGGCCGCGGATCGTGGCCCTCTCGCGCGAGCCGTTTTTTTGCGGGAACCATATCCCGGTCAGTCCGGATCTGAGCATCGACGATGACTGCGGGTCCGGCATCGTCATCCTGCCCGAACTCTGGCTGGCGCCAGACGACGACATGCGGGGGCGGTACCCGGAACTGGCGGACTGGATCTGCCGCCGGTATCGCGCCGGCAGCATCATCTATTCCGCATGCTCCGGTTCGGTCTGTCTGGCGGCGACCGGACTTCTCCATGGACGCGAGGCGACGTCTCACTGGGGGTACGCGGACCTGTTTCGCACGCGCTTCCCCGATGTGCGCTTCCGTCCCGAGCCGAATTTGGTTTTCGCCGATGCGACAGGGCGGATCGTGACGGCCGGCGGAACAACGTCGTGGCATGACCTCGCGATCCATATCATCTCGCGCCATTGCAGCCCCGGGGAAGCCCTTCGGATCGCCAAGGTCTATCTGCTGAAATGGCACGGAGAGGGACAACTGCCCTACGCCAGCCTCGTGCGGCGTCAGCCCCACGCGAACTCGGTCGTGCGGTTCGCCGAGGAATGGCTCGCCGCGAACTTCCGGGCGCCGCATGCGGTGGCCGCCGTGGTGGCCGCGTGCGGCATACCCGAACGCAGTTTGAAGCGGCGGTTCTCGGCGGCGACCGGATCGACGCTGATCGGTTACGCGCAGAACCTGCGTGTCGAGGCGGCGAAGCGCCTTCTTGAGCTGGACGACATGTCCTCCGAAGAAATCTCCGCCAGCGTCGGATACGAAAATCCCGCATTCTTCCGGCGCCTGTTCAAACGTTCCACGGGCCTCACTCCGGGGCAGTATCGCCAGATGTTCAGGCCCTTCGTCACGGCCGGTCACGGCTCATCGTGATCAGGGACTGGTTGGAGACATCGCGCCCGGCGGCGGCGATAACCCCATCAGGCGTTGGAAAAAAGGGATCGCGCAAAGCGTCGCGTTTCAAGGTCAATGTGCGTCGGAATTGCAACCAGTACGGTTTCCAAAGGGGTCGTCGTCTATGGTGCCGTGTCGGAACAGACAGAACTCTGTAACAAATGGGCAACACTCATTTATGATCGTTTCATAATTCAACCGAACGTATGGTAACGAGGGGGAACAAGGTGCAATGATACGGCAAGCTTAAAGTATGACGGCTGATGGTCGTTTCAGTGTTTTTATCGCATCCCAAACCAAATGGGCTATCTGCGAAGGGCGAGGAAGGAAAGGACACCATGAAAAAGATTTTGCTGGCACTGCCGGTGATCGCGTTGACGACGTCAGCGGCATTTGCGCAATCGGCGAGCACGCCACCGTACACCCCCGAGGTCGGTCCGAGCGCCGGCGACTGGGAAGCGAAGCTGTCCGGTAGCGGTACATCCACAAACAGTTTCGATGCCAACGCGTTCGGCGCGACGGGCAGCATCGGTTGGTACGCGACCGATTGGATCGAGCCTGGATTCCAGCAGTCCATAGCCTTTGGTGTTGGCTCCGACGTGAAGGACACGGTCGCCGGGGTGTCGTCGGTTTTTGTCGATTTTGTCGCTCCCCTGAACCGCTGGCGGCCGTACGTCGGTCTCACCCTTGGCATCCTCTATGGCAATAGTGACATCGACACCGAAGGCCTTTGGGGTTTCCGGGGCGGCGTGAAGTACTATGTCGCCGAGGCCACGTTCATCGACCTGGGAGCATCCTACACGCCGACCTTCAACGAAGCTTTCGACGATGCCGTACTGAACTACACCCTCGGTGTCGGCTTCAATTTCTAGGCAAGGGAAAAATGCGTGGCCATGCCGGGGCACAGTGTCGAACGAATGCGTGTTCGCGCCAGCCATCGGCATCGTTATGCGGGAGTATATAGACGATGAATAAGACAGCGAAATTCGCGGTTCTCACCGCCGCCGTCGTCGCCCTTGCCGGTTGTGCCAATAGGCCAATGAACCAGCTGGGCAGCGTTTCGCCGGCAGGAACCGCGTTCGACAACAGTTTATCACAAGAATACGTGGGGCTGTCTCAGGTCGAGAAGCAGTCGGGCGACCACAAGGATGCCGACGCCTACGCCAGGCGCGCCATGGCGGCGGCCGAAGGCAATCCGACCCAGCCCGACTCGCCTGAGTTGCGGACCCTTTTGCACGACAAGTACAAAGGGGAACTGACATCCGAACGGCAGCGACTGGTTTCGGCATTGGATGCCAGCGGCCGCACCAAGGCTCCCGCCGAAGCGGCGCGCGCCCAGGCGATGTACGACTGCTGGCTCGAACAGGCGACGGAGGGCTTTCAAGACAAGCATATCGCAGCCTGCCGTGACGCCTACATGACGGCCATTGCGGCGGTCGAAGCCGCCCTGGTACCGGCCCCGGTCGCGGACGTGCCTCCGGGAAGCTATCTCGTGTTCTTCGACTTCGCCAAGTACAACCTGACGCCCGAAGCGGCCGACATCGTGAATTCGGCCGCCGCCGGCGCCACCGCCCCCGGCACCGCCATCACGGTGATCGGTAACACCGACACCGTTGGTTCCGCGGCGTTCAACATGCGTCTCGGCCAGCAGCGGGCCGACGCCGTTGCCGCCCAGCTCATGGCGGCCGGTTTCTCAGGCCCCATCACCGCCGAATTGCGCGGTGAGGAGGATCTGCTCGTTCCCACCGGTGACGGTGTGGCCGAGCCGCAGAACCGTCGCGCGGAGATCATCGTGAACAAGCCGTCCATGTAATCTCCGGACGATCGCCGGTCCCAAAGACCGGAAACGGGGCGCCCGAAACGGCGCCCCGTTTTTTTCGACCGGACGGCGTATTGCATATTGCTGGATAGCAAGAGGGGCGGTACCCCATGGACACTGATCGGGCGCTTGCCCTCGACGGTGGAAGTGACGCTTGTGGAGCGAGAGCGGTCGGCTTTCTCTCTGGCGCGCGACCTCCCACCGAAGGAGTTGACAGTGATGGCCGCGGAGTAAACCTGGGGGAAACGGAGGTATAGGCGCGTTGCGGATCCGGGATATCAACGCAGTCCGTGCAATCCAGGCCGTTTTCGGGGGCAACTGCCGGCGGACAACGTTTGGATCCGGTGGCTTGCGCGTATCGTCGGCCCTGTTGGCCCTGGCGCCGTTGATCGTCGCGGGATGCGCTTCGCGGCCCGGAATACCGTACAGCCTTGACGCCTCCCCATTGGCGTACGTCGACGGGGCCGGTGTACAGACCGATGACCAACGGGGCCGCTTTCGGGAAATCGTCTGCGCGATCAACGAGGAGTCTGGCCGTGGTTTTCCCGGATACCGGCCGTGTAGCGAGATTTTCAACGGCTTCTATGACGAGCCGCCCGGTCCGGGGAATGCCGTAACCTTGGGAACCGCCCGATCGAAGCTTCACATCGCGGTCGTTGCCGGCCTGGGAGCGGAGTGTTTTGCCCACCTGATCCAACCTTTCCACTTCGCCCTCGAACATCTCCGGAGCCTGGGTTACCGGACGACTAACATTAGGGTGGATGGCCTTTCGAGTAGTGCCCGGAACGGCCGACAGATCAGGGACGCGGTTCTGGATTTGGATCTCGATACCGCGAATGAGCGTTTGATACTGGTGGGCTATTCAAAGGGGGCGCCCGATATCATCGAGGGTCTGGTCACCTATCCCGAGTTGCGAGAGCGGGTTGCCGCCGTCATCACGATCGCCGGAGCCGTTAACGGTTCGCCGCTCAGCAACGATGCGCCGGAATGGATGCTGTCCATGCTTGAGTACTTGCCCGGTTCGGAATGCAAAGAAGGCGACGGGGGAGCCCTTGAAAGCCTGAAACCGTCGACCCGACGCCAGTTTGCGTCAATTCACAAGCTCCCGGAGGGAATACGTTACTACTCCCTTGGCACATTCGCCCCTCGTGAAAAAATCTCCGCCCCATTGCGAGGTGGCTACGACGAACTGTCGAAAATCGATTCACGCAACGACGGCCAGATGCTCTTTTACGATCAGATAATTCCCGGCGGCGCGTTACTCGGGTTCGTCAAATCCGATCATTGGGCCGTTGCGATGCCGGTGTCGATCGAGCATCCAACCTTGGGTCCCTACGTTATCGATCGAAACGAGTTTCCGAGGGAAGTTGTCCTTGAGGCGGCCGTGCGGCTTGTCGAGGAACAACTCCTGACATCGCCCGCCGGACCCGTCGTAAAGTAAAGTGATGTATTGCTTCGAAACGTGGGCGGGCGCGAATTCGGCGTTACCCGCGTTGCGCGCGGTACTGGCTGAGTTGCACGCCCCTTCGGCGGCTTGATACAATCAGGACAAGCAAAATTTCTTGAATGCGCGCAGTGGTCGAATCGAACATCATGCCAGTGACATTTCAATCCATGCCGCGACCCTGGTTTATCGCGGCCTCCGGGCAAAATTACCTCGCGTCTGGCTCTGTCTGTTGATCATCGGCCTCTCGGCGCTCACCGGATGCGCGACCCCGCCGGGGGCCTTGCCGGACGAGGGTTATATCAGCCGCGCCGTCGTTCATGCCGACGACCGGGTGATTGCGACTGTTTCGGTGTTGGCGGACACCGAAATCGAGGAGGAGTTCGGCGCGCGCCTTGATCTGGTCGGCATTCAGCCGGTGTGGCTCCGGATCAAGAACCTCCAGCCCCACGGTTACGTCCTGTTTCTGAAAAGCATCGACCCCGACTACTTTTCTCCCTACGAGGTGGCGCGCCGGTCGTCCATTGTGTCCCCATTGCCGCCGGAGGCTTTGTATACCGCCATCCGCGACAAGGAGATCGACCGTTACATCCCGCCCGGCGCCGACGTTTCCGGTTTCGTTTACACGCATGGCGACGAGGGGCTCAGGCCTTCAACGTCGATCTTGTCGGCAACAAGAGGCATCATTCCTTCAACGTTGTCGTCGGCGTTCCGGGGTTGACTACGGATTATGCCGACTTCATCCGTCTGGCTCGCCTTGCAAGGCTTCCAATCGCTCAACGAGGGGGGTTTGCGGGCGTGGCTACAGTCCTTGGACTGCTGCACCTCTTCCGAGGAGGGGCTTCCCGGCGACCCGCTCAACGTTGTTTTCGTCGGCGATGTGGAGGCGATCAGGGCTGCCCTGGTGAGTCTAGGGCTGGGATGTGACTGCGGAAATCAACAGCCAGTCCCTCGGGCGGATCCTCGGTGCCTTCGTTTTCGGCTCACGCTATCGCTATGCTCCGATTTCAGGCCTGTATCTGTTCGACCGCGTCCAAGACATGACCTTTCAGAAGGCGCGCGCGGTCATCGATGAGCGCAACCACATCCGCCTGTGGCGCGCGCCGGTCAGAATGACATCGGGATACCGGTGTGGGTTGGAACAGCATCAGCCGCGATGCCGGCATCAAGCTGTCGGGCCGGGACGGCCCCCGACGACCCATGTGATTGACCCCGCCGTGGACGAGACTCTAGCTTCTACCTCGAGCAGGACTTGCTCTACAGCTACAATGTATGGCGGTTCGGCTTGGTCACGGGCGTCGGTCCCGCCGCCGCCGACTTGCCCAAGGTCAACGCGGAGGGCGATCCCTATTTCACCGATGGCCTCCTGGGCCGTCTTCTTCGTGGTCGGCGACCACATTCCAATCAGGAACCTCGAAATTCTCGATTGGAGCCTACCGCCCGAACTGGAACCGTTCCGGGAAAATATCTTCGCGCC
>CAVPAM010000025.1:0-87142 GCA_963701445.1 uncultured Alphaproteobacteria bacterium | reverse complement strand
CTTTTTTCCTTTGGCGCCCGGTCCTTCTCCATCTGGGACGCATTTGGAAACCAGGTGTTCGACAGCGGCGACCAACTGGAACAGGTCACCGCCACCGTCTTTCCCGACTATTTCAACACGGACGCCGACGAGAATACCTTCGATTCGCACAGCGACGCCCAGGGACCGAAACCCGAGGGAGTCACCGTGGGCCAGGTCAACGGCGAGACCTACGCCTTCATCGGGCTCGAGGACATCGGTGGAGTGATGGTCTACAACGTCACCGATCCACTCGCTCCGGTGTTCCAAACCTACCGCAACGATCGGGACTTCAGCATCGAGCCGGGTGATGGCGACGCCAGCGACCTCGCGCCCGAGGGAGTGACGTTCATCTCCGCCAGCGACTCGCCGACCGGGGCCCCGCTTTTGGCGGTCGCCAACGAACTCAGCGGCAGCACGACCCTCTATGAAATCGAAACGCCCGGCGTCGAGAAGACCGGCACCGACGGCGACGACCTGCTCGACGGCTCGTCGGGAGACGACACCATAATCGGTCTTGCCGGGAACGATACCATCAACGGTCTGAGCGGCGACGATGCTCTTTACGGCGACGGCGAAGTCGCCGCGGACTGTGTGGCGGTCCGTTTCGTCAGCGAGGAGGCGGGGTATCGGAGCACCTACGGCTGGTACGACACCGAGACGCTGGAGGCCGGTATCCTCGTGGCCAATGTGGACACAGTTACCAACCCGGACGTGGAAAACTTTACCGCCGGGCTTGCTGTACCCCCGGACAAACTCGATACCCTGGGCTTCTTCCTCATTCCCGACGGCTTTGGCCGGAACCCTGGCGCGCTGCAACTTCTTGCGCTTGGCGATCCGACGGACCTGGATCTGGAGGTGTTCAAGGACGGCGATACGTGGAAGATCCGCGATACGGACTCGGGCTATGTGTTCGAGGGCGCGGGCAGCCCGGCTTATTTCACCGATCCGGCCATGAACCCGGACGGGCTGGATCATGTGGATGAGACGGGCGACCTGATCGCCGACGGTTCGGTCACCCACAGCTGGGAAGACCTGCCGGGCCTCGGCGACGCGGACTTCAACGACGTGGTGTTCGAGGTGGAGACGGACTACACCGTGGAGGTGAGCTTCGCCAGCGAAGCCGCCGGATACCGCAGCACCTATGGCTGGTACCATACCGGGACCGGAGAGGCCGAGATCCTGGTGGCCAACGTGGACACGGCCACCAATCCGGACATCGAAGACTTCACCGCCACCCTGTCGCTGACCGCCGACGAAATCCAGCATCTGGGCTTCTTCCTGATCCCCGACGGCTATAACCAGAACGGCGTGCTCGCCAATGGCGATGGCACGGACCTGGATCTGGAGGTGGTCGAGACCAACGGCGTGTGGCAGGTGCGCGACATGGCGTCCGGCCGTGTGTTCGAAGGCCTGGGTGCCCCGGCCTACTTCACCGAGGCGGACAAGAACACGGCCGGTAACGACCATGTGATGGAAGAGGGCGACCTGCTGGCCGACGGAGCGGTCACCCACAACTGGGAGGACCTGCCCGGCCTCGGCGACCAGGACTTCAACGACGCGGTGTTCGACGTGACCCTGGGGTGCGGCTCCGCCGACCCCGGCACCCCCGGTGACGATTCGCTCATGGGCGGCGCGGGCGACGACACCCTCGACGGCGGCCCTGGCTCCGACACCCTGGAAGGTGGCGATGGCGCGGATGTGTTCGTGTTCGGGCTCACCGGCGATGGCGGGGGCGGCGGACCGCCCGGCGAGTCGATTCCAGTGGAAGGTGAAACGCGGAACGGCGTTGGGGATGGGAACTGCCCGAGTCCGCAGACGACCGATACGCTACGTTCAGCTCGACTCGTAACCAACCGCTGGCTTGGTTCGACACGAGTGACGATTGGGAACTGCGATGCTTGACCGAATGTTCGGCTCTCGATGAAGATTCCACGGGATTTCGGAGGTCGCCCGTTAGCTCGTCGCTCGGCATCGACACCATCACCGACTTCACCCCCGGCGAGGACCACTTGACCTGACGGCGTTCGCGTTCCCGGATTTCGATGCCGTTGCCGCGCTGACCCGAGTGACGACGGAGGCACTGATCCGCCTGAGCGAAGCCGGTGGCGACGACGCGTTGCTGGAGGACGTCGATCTGTTCGACCTTGACCACGAGGACTTCATCCTGTAGCGGGAGGAAACGTACCTTTCGGTCAGGGTCGATTTTTTGCTCTGGTGCCGGCACTGCTCATCTCCTTTCCTCGGCCGGCACCGATAAGAGTTGGGACCTAAATCGACCCTGGCCGCTTTTCTCGAAGGGCCGGAAAACGAAATCAACGTCGCCTTCGGTCAAGCTCTGCCGATTTCGCCGATCGTTTCGACGCCTTCCGGAGGGCTCAAACCGCCGCCGTTCCCGAAGATCCGACGCGGGTTGCGTGAACGCGGGCGGCGAAGCGCTGGAGGTCGGCGACGAAGCGCCTCGGCTGGCAGACGTGGGGCGAGTGGTCCGCGCCCTCGTAGATGTGGAGCGCGGCCCCGGGTATGGACCGCTGCACGTATCGCGCCGTCTCGACGCCGTAGTAGTTGCTCTCGGAGCCGTACACCAGAAGCGCCGGCACGGTGATGGTTGGCAGGACCGCGCGGTAATCGGCCTCGGTCAGGCTCGGCCAGATGGCGATCAGCGGCTTGGGATCGAGCGTCGCCAGGTACGCGCGCAGCCGTCGCGTGCCCGGCCCGTCCGCCTCGTAGCTCTCGCGGGCCTGGCGATTGTTGCCGAACGCGATCAGCCGCAGGACCGTGTCCACGAAGTCGGTCTCGAGGCCGCTGACGAACGCGGCGTCGCGGTCGGGCGGCCAGTGTCCGTAGATGCCCAGCGACCAGGTGGCGTCGGTTCGCAGGCGGGGCGACTGGTCGACCACGCAGATGTCCCGAGAGCCGGTGGCAGCCGTGGCGCCGGACATACTCCCAAAGGGTCAGGGCGCCCATGGACGCGCCGACGACGATGGGTTTGTCCATTCGCAGGTGGTCCAGGAACGCCGCCAGATCCTTGGCCATTCGCGAAACCGACGGGGCCTCGGAACCCCGGGCGGGATGCCCGCCATGGCCGCGCGCGTCCCAGCGGTATACCGTAAAGCTCGCTTGCAGGAGGCCCGCCAGGGGCTCCCAGATGCGATGGCTCGACCCCCATTCGTGGAGAAGGACGAGGGGCGGCCCCGAGCCGGAGACACGGTAGAAGACGCGCTCCCCGTCGTCGGTCACGAAATGTTGCATGGAGGTCGCTTTTTTTCCGGCATCGACACACTACGTTAGGTCCTGCCGCCGGCGTCATCCGGCGCGGGTTCCGGCCAGCACGGGGAGGCGTTCGAAACACGGACCCCGACCGTTGCTCACTGTAGACCATCCGGCCTCCCATTTGCCATATTATGGGCTGTCGCAACGCAGGAACGGCTGATGACGAAGACAGGATACATTCGACTGGAAGACCGCGGCCTGCTCGAAATCGCGGGCGCGGACAACCGTCAGTTCTTGCAGGGGCTGATATCCAACGACGTCGGCAAGGTTGCCCCCGATACCGTGATCTACGCGGCGTTCCTCACGCCGCAGGGCAAGTATCTGCATGATTTCTTCGTGCTCGAACTGGGTGGTGCCCTGCTGCTGGATTGCGAGAAGGAGCGCCTGGACGATCTGAAACGCAGGCTGGGCATGTACCGTCTGCGGGCGAAAGTGACGCTTGCGGATCGAACGGCGGACTATGCCGTTGCCGCCCTGATCGGCGACGGGGCCGCCGAAAGGGTGGGGGTGCCTTCGGAGCGGGCGGGAGCGGCGGTTCCCCTCGGTTCCGGGCTGGCTTACGTGGATCCCCGGCTGCCGGCCATCGGCGTCCGGGCGGTTCTACCGTCGGACGGCGCGACCGCCATCCTCGAGGGCACGGGCCTGGAGGCCCTCGACCGGAATGACTATGACCGGCTTCGAATCCGCCTCGGACTTCCCGACGGCAGCCGGGACATGGAAGTGGAGAAAGCGATCCTGCTGGAGAGCGGTTTCGACGAACTGCACGGCGTCGATTGGGGGAAGGGCTGCTACATGGGGCAGGAACTGACTGCCCGGACCAAGTACCGGGCCCTGGTCAAGAGACGGCTGGTGCCCGTGGACGTGGACGGCCCCATGCCGCCGCCAGGTACCCCGGTGATGTTCGAGGGGAAGGACGTGGGCGAGATCCGCTCCGGAGGCGGCGATGTCGCCATGGCCCTGATCAGGCTGAGCGCGCTGGAACAGGCGGCCGACGCGGGTTCCGCGTTCACGGCGGACAACGCGCGCGTGACGCCGCTCAAGCCGGCGTGGGCCGTGTTCTGAGGCTGGGGTCCATTGATTTTGGGGGCGTCGCCCCCGCCGAAGGCCGCTAGGCGGCCTTGGCTTTCTGGATACGCTTCTTGAGCCGCCGCAATTCGGGGGTCAGTTTGAGACTGCTGGTATCGAGCAGGAACGCGTCCAGCCCGCCCTTGTGCTCGATGGTCCTGAGCGCGTTGGTGCTGACCCGCAGCCGCACCATGGTTCCCAGCGATTCGCTCAACACCGAGGTCGCCTGCAGATTGGGCAGGAACCGACGGCGGGTTTTGTTGTGGGCGTGACTGACATTGTTGCCAGCGAGAACACCCTTGCCGGTGAGGCCGCAGCGCCTGGCCATGTTGTACTTCCTCCTGAAACCTGAACGGAGCCGCCTCGACTCCGAGAAGAGCCGTGTTTCTAAGCGACCCCGCTCGGGTTCGTCAAGGCAAACGGTTCAAACGGTAGGGTGAAGTTCTCAACCGCGCCGCTTTTGCAGGTTTTCGTCGAGCTTGTCGAGGAAGCCCTGAGTGGTTAGCCAGGGTTGATCCGGGCCGATGAGGAGCGCCAGATCCTTGGTCATGTCGCCGCTTTCCACCGTGTCGATGCACACCGCTTCGAGATCGCCGGCGAACTCGACCACGTCGGGGGTGTCGTCGAACAGGCCGCGGTAGTGGAGCCCCCTTGTCCAGGCGAAGATGGACGCGATCGGATTGGTCGACGTCTCCTTGCCCTGCTGGTGCATGCGGTAATGGCGCGTGACCGTGCCATGGGCGGCCTCGGCCTCGATGGTCTTGCCGTCGGGGGTCATCAGCACCGAGGTCATCAGGCCGAGCGACCCGAAACCCTGCGCCACGGTGTCGGACTGCACGTCGCCGTCGTAATTCTTGCACGCCCAGACGAAGCCGCCCTCCCATTTGAGCGCGGCGGCGACCATGTCGTCGATCAGCCGGTGCTCGTAGGTGATCCCCTTGGCCTTGTAGGCGTCCGCGAACTCGGCGTCGAACACCTCCTGGAACAGGTCCTTGAAGCGGCCGTCATAGGCCTTGAGGATGGTGTTCTTGGTGGAGAGATACACCGGCCAGCCGAGATCGAGACCGTAGTTCATGCACGCGCGGGCGAAGCCGCGGATGGATTCGTCCAGGTTGTACATGGCCATGGTGACGCCGCCACCCGGGAAATCGAACACCTCGCGTTCGATCGGGGCTCCGCCATCCGCGGGAACGAACTTGATGGTCAGCTTGCCGGCCCCGGGAACGACGAAATCCGTCGCCCGGTACTGGTCGCCGAACGCGTGACGGCCGATGACGATGGGCTTTGTCCAACCGGGAACCAGCCGCGGCACATTCTTGCAGATGATGGGCTGGCGGAAGACCGTGCCGCCGAGGATGTTGCGGATGGTGCCGTTGGGCGACTTCCACATCTGCTTGAGCTTGAATTCCTCGACCCGCGCCTCGTCCGGCGTGATGGTCGCGCATTTGACGCCGACACCGTACTGCTTGATGGCATTGGCTGAATCGATGGTGATCTGGTCGTCGGTCTCGTCCCGCTTCTCGATGCCGAGGTCGTAGTATTTCAGATCGATGTCGAGATAGGGGAGGATCAGCTTTTCCTTGATGAACGCCCAGATGATCCGGGTCATTTCATCGCCGTCGAGTTCGACGACGGGAGTTTTCACTTTGATTTTCGCCATTTCGCAGATCTCCATCCAGCGGTGTCCAAACGGGGTGTCCGCCGGGGCGCGCCCCGTGCCAGGCGACGGTCATCGCTCGGACGGCGGCAAATTACGCAGCCGAACCGCTTTTGGCAAGGACGGCCGGCGGGCGGCCGCGATCCCATGGGCGAAAACCGGCGTCGGCGAAGACGTGGGGACGATCACAAGTGGCTGGTCAGGACCTGTTCATCGGGTTCGGGAGCCGCCTCCAAGGCGGGGAAGACGTCCTCGGGCGCGGAAACCATGGTGAACAGGCCGGCGACGGCGGGGTGGGCGAACTCGGCCGCGATGGTGGCGTCCACCAGGGATTTCAGGGGAGCCCAGTAGCCCCCGGTGTCCAGGACCACGATGGGCGCGCTGTGCAGCCGAAGCTGCTTCCAGGTGACGATCTCGAAGGTTTCATCCAGCGTTCCCAGGCCGCCCGGCAGGGTGACGAACCCGTCGGCCATTTCGAACATCCGGCGTTTCCGGTCATGCATGCTGTCGGTCACCACCAGGTCCGTCAGCCGCCGGTGGCCCACCTCGTGGCGCATCAGGAATTCGGGAATGATGCCGATCGCCTCGCCCCCGGCTTCCAGCACGGCATCGGCGACGACTCCCATCAGGCCGATGGAGCCGGCGCCGAACACCAAACGAACGCCGCGCTCGGCGATGATGTGCCCGAGGCGCCGCGCGGCGTCGCCGTAGAGCGGGTCCTTTCCGACCCGCGAGCCGCACAAAACACACACGGAGCGAATGTGGCTCATCCCGAAGTCCCTTCAAGCGGTGGGTCCGAAACGCGACCCTGTTTACCCGGACCGCCGCCGCCAACTCAATCTCGCGTTGACGAACGTCCCCCGATCGACCATCTCCCTCACAGCACCGTTCGAGTCATTCAGGGGAGATCCTCATGCCAAATCGCGTTTACAAAAAGGTGGAACTCGTCGGCACCTCGGTCACCAGCATCGAGGACGCCATTTCCAACGCCGTGACCACGGCCGCCGAGTCGCTCGAGAACATGGACTGGTTCGAAGTCGTCGAAACCCGAGGCCACATCACCGACGGCAAGGTCGCCCACTATCAGGTGGTCGTCAAGGTCGGGTTCAGAATCAACCGCTAGCAATCCTCGCCGCTTCCAGCATCCCCCGTCCGGGGTCCGTTGGTGGCCTACCGGCCGAGGCGGAGATCGTAAAGCCGCCGGTAATACGGCTCGCAGGCCTCGCGGATGGCCCGCAGGGCATCAGGGATAACGGGTTTGCCGGGGCGGTAGGGGGCGAACCCCGAGGACGCCTCTACGCTGGCGTACCAATGCTTGGCCCAGACGCCGTCCGTCGGCCTCCGGCCCGGCGGCCACGTCAGCATGGTTTCCGAGAACGGTACGCCGACGGCGTCGCAGAGCAAGCCGAGCAGGCGCCGGGGGTTCTCGAGAACGTCGCGGCTGTCCAGCACCGCCGGCACCCGGCCGGTGCGCGACCGCACGAGTTCGAAGATCTCCATCTGCCGCGAAAAGCCGAGATCGTCGGCGGTGGGGTTGGACCGGGTCCGCGCGTAGGAGGCCAGCACCTCCCGGGGGTCGCGAATCAGGAAGCAGTTGACCACCCGATCCAGCCACTCCCGATCGATGCCGGGAAGCAAATGGTGGGTCATGTGCTTCTGATAGAACACCGCCTTGCCCCCGGGGGGCGGCCCGGTCAACGTGGTCACCACCGCGCGCCAGTCCGTTGGCTGAGAGGCGATGACCTCGTCGCGTCCGGGATGGTCCAGACCGGTCTTCAGGAGGTAGTGGGCGTACAGCGGCTCGTCGCAGACAGACGTGTCCGGGCGGTTTTCCCAGGCGCGCATCATCGCCGTCGAGATGTTGCGCGGTCCGGACCACATGGCGATCCGGAGACCAGGTGTCATGGCGCTGGAACGCCCGGTCCGGGCGGCGGACACTCCCTGTCCAGCAGTTCGCGGTACAGCTGCCGCAGCCGGAGCGTCATCGGCCCAACGCCGCCGTCGCCGATGGTCCGGCCATCCACCTCAACGGCCGGAACGACACCCCCGAACGTTCCGGTGACAAAGGCTTCGTTGGCGCCGTAGACCTCGGTGACGCTGAAATCCTTTTCGAACACGGGAATTCCGTTGTCGCGGCAGAGCGAAATCACGTTGCCGCGGGTGACGCCGTTGAGGCAATAGCGTCCTGTCGACGTCCAGACCTCGTCCTTGCGCGCGATGAAGAAATTGGTGGAATTGCAGGTGGCCACGAACCCGTGCGGGTCCAGCATGAGCGCCTCGTCGGCACCCGCCTTGGTGGCCTGGATGCAGGCCAGAATGCAATTGAGCTTGCTATGGCTGTTGAGCTTGGGATCCTGCACGTCCGGCTCGCCGCGGCGGACGTGCACGGTGAACAGCCGGACCCCCTTGCGCGCGGCGGCGTCCACCGGGACTTTGTACTCCGGAACGATGACGATGGTCGGACCGCCGATGTTGACGCGCGGATCCTGGTGCGGGGTCGCCTTGAGCCCGCGGGTGATCATCAGGCGGATGTGCACGTCGGTGGTCATTGCGTTGGCGGCGAGGGTGCGATGGATTTCCCGGCTCAACGCCTCGCGCGAGAGGCCGATCGGGAAGTCCAGGGCCTTGGCCCCCTCGAACAGACGATCCAGATGCCGGTCGAGGAACGCCAGCTTGCCATGGTGCAGCCTCACCCCCTCCCAAACGCCGTCGCCGAGGATAAAACCGCTGTCGAAAACCGATATCCTGGCGTCCGCTCGGGGTACCAGTTCGCCATTGACGTAAACCAGCACCGTCTCGTTGCGCGGATCCTCGCGGTATTCATGGGTTCCCGTGGTCATGTCGCCGTCCGCCGCCGCAGTCCGTTGAACCCCCAGGTGTAGTCACCGGCCGGCCAGAATCCAACACTTTCCGCTCGCCGTTCTCCATCATAAATTCTCCATTTGTTATGCGGGGGAGGGGGGCACGCTCGCGTTCCCAAGATTAAAAAATCGTAATCTCCCGGTAACGGCGGGGTAAGGTCCAATCTGCGATCCTCTCCAACATGTTTTCCTCGCCAACTCACTGAACGAGCGGTTCATTGGACCAGACCCCTATCCCCAACCCCTCCAACGCTCGTACCCACCATGGTCGGGATGGCGCGACAACCGGCGTCGTTCCGGCCATGGACACCCTTCCTGCCCGGCTTGTTGTCTCGACTGGCGATAAGCCGGCGTCGACATCTTTGTCATCGCGTGGCCGCCGGAACCCAGGACCGTGGCTCCCCGCCGGCGGCAGCCCAAGCGCGTGTTGACGAAAACTGGCGTAGCCCTCCTCACATCAAATGCGCCAGCGGGCCCCGATCCTGTCCCCCCGGATCGGGGCCCTTACTCTTTCATTCCAAGCGATTGGCATTCTGTGTACAGTTCCGCCATGCGTATCCTGATCATCGAGGACGATCTCGAAACCGCTCAATACCTGCGCAAGGGGTTGACGGAAAGCGGCCACGTCATCGATCACGTCCCCACGGGTCCCGAGGGACTGGTGATGGCGATGGCCGGCTCGTACGACGCCCTGATCGTCGACCGGATGTTGCCCGGGCTCGACGGTCTGACCCTGATCCAGACGCTGCGGGACCAGAACGTGACCACGCCGGTGCTGATTCTCAGCGCGCTGGGCAAGGTCGACGACCGCGTGCGCGGGTTGAAGGCGGGCGGCGACGACTACCTGACCAAGCCGTTTGCCTTTTCCGAACTGCTCGCGCGCCTGGAGGCCGTGGCCCGGCGTTCGGGCTCGTCGGAAAAGGTGGTGACCAGCCTGCGCGTGGGCGACATGGAGATGGACCTGCTGTCGCACATGGTGACACGGGCGGGAAAGCCCATCGACCTTCAGCCGCGCGAGTTCCGGCTGCTGGAATACCTGATGCGCCACGCCGGCCAGGTGGTCACCCGGACCATGCTTCTCGAGGCCGTGTGGGACTATCATTTCGATCCCCAGACCAACGTGATCGATGTTCACATCAGCCGGTTGCGCGCCAAGATCGACAAGGATTTCGGCGAACCGCTTCTCCACACGGTGAGGGGCGCGGGGTACACGCTTCGTGCGTCCGGTTAATCTCGCGCAAACATCCGCGTTTCGTCTGACCCTGCTGTACACGGGCGTTTTCTCGGTTTCCGTCCTCGTGCTGCTGGGCTTCATCTACTGGTCGACGGTCGCGGTGATCGAACGTCAAACCGCCGAAACGATCGAATCGGAAATCCGCGGGCTCGCGGAACAGTACCGCCAGCAGGGCGTCAACCGACTGGTCCAGGTCATCGGCGAGCGCAGCGGCGAAAAGGGGGATCGCAACAACGTCTACATTCTGACGGACGCGAACCTCACCCGCCTCGCCGGCAATGTTCGAAGCTGGCCGACGGGGGCGGACGCCGAGGGCCAGTGGGTGCGCCTCGGCCTGCAACGACAGGAGGACGACCGTCTCGTTCCTCACGAGATCCGGGCCCGCACCTTTACCCTGCCGGGTGGCCACCAGTTGCTGGTCGGGCGCGACATGAACGAGAAAACCAAGTTCAGGAACACCGTGGTGGAGACACTGGCCTGGTCGCTGGCCGCGACCGTCGTTCTCGGCCTGATCGGCGGCCTGTTCGTCAGCCGCAGGATGCTGAGGCGGGTCGACCAGGTTTCGCACACGGCGCAGGGGATCATGCAGGGCGATCTCTCGCGCCGGATGCGGAAAAGCGGAAGCGACGACGAATTCGACCGGCTGGCCGAGAGCCTGAACGCCATGCTCGATCAGATCGAACGCCTGATGACGGGGATGCGTTGGGCCACGGAAAGCATCGCCCACGACCTGCGCAGCCCGCTGACGCGTCTCCGCACCCGGATCGAATTGGCGCTCAGGGATCCACCGGCGGCGGGCCAGGATCGCGAGGCCCTCGCCGACGCGCTGGCCCAGACCGATGCCGCCCTGGCGCTGTTCGACAGTCTTCTGAAGATCGCGACGGCCGAGGCGGGCGTGGCGCCGACGGAACCGACGCTGCTGGATCTGGCCGAACTCGCCAGGGACGCGGCGGAGCTTTACGAACCCGTCGCGGAGGACAAGGGAATCGCTCTCGCGATCCATGCGCCCGGCCCGGCGCGGGTTCGCGGTCAGGCGCAACTGCTGGCGCAGGCCGTCGCCAATCTTCTCGACAACGCCGTCAAGAATACGCCCCCGGACGGACGGATTTCGGTGTCCATCGAAAGCGACGAGCACTTCGTAACTCTGACCGTCGCCGACACCGGCCCGGGCATTCCCGAAGCCGACCGCGAGCGCGTCCTGGAACGGTTCGTTCGACTGGAGCCCAGCCGCCAGGGGCCGGGAACCGGACTGGGACTCAGTCTGGTCGCCGCGGTGGCCAAGCTGCACGGCGCCACCCTTCGCCTCGAGGACAACAACCCGGGTCTGAAGGTCACTCTCCGGCTGCCCACCTTCCACGAAACGTTCTGATCGAAATCCGGCGCCGGTCGATCCATTGGGTGGGGCATGGCTGACAGCCGCTCGCGACGCGGGTGGCGGATGGGGTGGGATTCGAACCCACGATGGGCTTTTGACCCATACTCCCTTAGCAGGGGAGCGCCTTCAGCCGCTCGGCCACCCATCCTTCTGTCCGCTGATCCGGGCAAGCCTTCACGCCCGATCGAGGTGTCGTCGACGAGTTGTTGTATAAGAGCGCCACGCAGCCTGTCAATCAAGCCTCCTTGGCGATGTCTTCGGAAATCGTGCCTCCGGTCGCCCGCGCGAGGCCGAGGAAGGTCGTCGCGAACACGCAGTGAGGGTGTCCGGCCGCCGCGTAAAGGGTATCGAAGCGCTGAAGACCCGCGTCGATGACAACGGGCAGTTTCTGCTTGAGCCCCACCGGCGCGACGCCACCGATCGCGAAGCCCGTGACCGCGCGAACCGTATCCGCGTCGGCTCGTCTGACACGGCCGTCGAGGTTGAGCAAGGCCGGCAGGTTCTGTTCGCGGCACAGGCGGTCTCCCGAAACCAGAACCATGACCGGTTGCTGTCCGACCAGAAAAACCAGGGACTTCACGATCGAACCCAGATCGGTTCCGATGGAATTGGCGGCGTCCTGGGCGCTGCGCGCGGTCGCGGCAAGGGCGATGACCCGGCTCTCGACACCCGCCTCGTCCAGGGCGGACTGCACGCGTTTTACGGACTCGTTTTCGAGCAGGCTCATCGATTGTTTCCGTCAGTCGGGGTTCCCGTGTGGGGCGACGGTTCGAAAGTCGACTTCCACGGATCCGGTCGTCACGTGGCGGTGCTGTTTCCCGGATCGCGTTCAACACCGACAATGTAATTCCTCTAATTTGCAGACTAGCGAAGCGCGTTTGAGAGGTATACCTTTAACTGTCGATAGCAGACTGTTACTTGGGAGAAACTGGTGATCGACGTGTCGGGCAACTCCGCCTCAATTCAATCTCAGGTTGAATCTGTCCACGCGAGTTTGCTGGAGGATCTTCCGGAGATCGGCCGCGTTGCCGTGGCGGTTTACGACGGCCGCACCGATACCCTGAAAACCTTCGTCCACAGCACGCGCGGCGAAACGCCGTTCACCCACTACGAGGCCAAGTTGGCCGACGTCCCGTCTCTCGCCGAGCTGGCGAAAACCCGCGGCGACCGGATCATCGGCGACCTGCACGCGTCCCGTGCCACCCTTGGGCGCCATGATCGTCACTTGCTGGAAAGCGGCTATTCATCCAGTTACACGAAACCGTTCTTCGACCGCGGAGAGTTGTCCGGTTTCATGTTTTTCGACTCCGAGAAGGGGGACTATTTCAGCAATTCGGTGGTTCGGCATCTCGACATTTACTCCCATTTGATTTCGCTCCTGATCATCAATGCCATGGCCTCGGCGAACGTGCTCCGTTCCGCCGTCGACGTGGCGCGCGCCATGAGCCACCTGAGAGACGAGGAAACGGGAGCGCACCTGGATCGAATGTCCCGATACGCGCGGATGATTAGCAGAGACCCTGGCCGACCGGGAGGACCTCGACGACGAGTTCGTGGAGTTCGTCTTCCTGTTCGCTCCGCTTCATGACGTTGGCAAGATCGCCATTCCGGATCGAATTCTCCTGAAGGCGGGGAAGTTGACGCCCGGACGAGTTCGATATCATGAAGACCCATGTGGCGAAGGGCGTGGCGATTGTCGACAAGATGGCGAAAAGCTTCAGCATCGGTGTCGGGCAGCACATGGACGTGCTGTACAACATCGTCCGGTTTCATCACGAATCCTACGATGGAAGCGGCTATCTGACCGGCCTGGAGGGCAAGCACATTCCCTTGGAAGCCAGGATTGTCAGCGTCGCCGATGTGTTCGACGCCCTGACCACCCGGCGACCCTACAAGGATGCATGGTCGAACGATGACGCGTTCCGGTTTCTCGACGATCTGAGTGGAAAGAAATTCGACCCCGACTGCGTCTGCGCGCTGTCATCGAACCGGGAGGCGGTGGAGACCATTCAGGAGCAGTTCCGATTCGCCAAGGGCGAGTTCGAGGGATTCCACGAAGCGTATCTGGACGGTGTTTAGCCCGTTCGGAATGGCATCCGAGGACACCTCACCGGCCCGTTGGCACAGCCAAACCGTGTCGCCAACAGGGTGACCGCGCCGAGACCTCGACAGGGAGAAGTGGAAAGAGAAATCGCACAGGGTTGAAAGCGGACCGGTGCCGGTCCGTCATCCATCAGCCCTTGATGCCGAAATCCTTGAACCGCCGGTTGAACTTGGCCAACTGGCCGCCGCTGTCCATCAAGCGGTGAACGCCCGTCCAGGCCGGGTGGGTCTTGGTATCGATGCCCAGCTTCAAGGTTTCACCGGGTTCTCCCCACGTGGATCGCGTGGTAAACGTGGTGCCGTCCGTCATTTCGACGGTGATCTCATGATAATCGGGGTGTATGTCTTTTTTCATCGCATCGCTCCACAAGGAGCGCCCTATATACTGACCGGAAGGCCGGGTTGCAACGTTTGTGCGAAGCGTGCGCGCCGAAATCAGGGAGATAGAGTCGTGACCGTCAGCGAGAGCGAGTTCGAGATACGCGCGGATGAGATCCTGGAGCACCTGATGGACACGCTCGAAAGCGCGCTGGGAGATCAGCTCGACGTGGACCTCGAGCAAGGGATCCTCTCCATCGAACTCGACTCGGGCGGCCAGTATGTCATCAACAAGCACGCGCCGAACCGCCAGATCTGGCTGTCGTCTCCGGTGAGCGGGGCGTCGCATTTCGAATACCGCGCCGACTCCGGTTGGGTGGGAACTCGGGATACGCAAAGTCTGAAGCAGATCCTGGTGCGGGAGCTGTCCGCCGCCACCGGTCGAAGCGTCAATCTCGATTGAGGTCTTCGGGCGTTTTCTCGGGTACGGTGGGGATCAGCCGGGGTCACTCGGCCGGTCGGCCCGAGGGCCGCGCGCGACCAGCCTGAGGGACCAGAAGCTCAACGCGACCACCGCCGCCATCACCAGGGTGCCGCCGAGAAACGGCCAGTCCTTGCCGATATAATAGAACAGGGCGCCCGCCCATCCGGGTCCGAGGACACGGGCCAGCGTGGTGACGGAGCGGGCCACGCCCATGGTTCCGCCCTGCAGCTCGGCGCCGACCTGCAAGGAGATGAGGCTGTTGAGCGACGGCGACAGCAGGCTGAACCCAAGGGCGACGATCACCATCGCCGCCAGCAACGAAGCCAGCGACGCGGAAAACGGGATCATCAGCATTCCCAGGGCCAACAAGGTCGAACCGAATACGACCAGCCGTCCCTCGCCGAACCGCTTGGCGAGCCGTCCGATCAGCCCGCCTTGGATGATCGCGCTGAGTAGGCCCACGAAGGCGAACAGATAGCCGTTCTGCTCCGGGCCCCAGCCGAACGACCGGCGCGACCACATGGCGAAGGTGGTCTCCATGCCGGCAAAGACGAAGGTGGCCAGAAAGGATATGGCGAGAAGCAAAGCCACGGACGGCTGGGTTATTGCGATCCTGAAGCGGCGCCACCGTGTCGCCGAGGGAATTGCGGCGTGGCGGGAGCGGACGTCGGGGGGCAGGGACTCCTTCAAGATCAGCACCGTCAACACCAACGCAAGACCGGAGAGCGCGGCGGCGGCGAGCGCGGGTGTGCGATAATCGGCGGCGAGCGGGTCCGGACCCGCCAGGATGCCGCCGATCGCCGGTCCGAAAATGAAGCCGAGACCGAACGCGGCGCCAACCATGCCCATGCCTTTCGCGCGGTTCGACGGCCCGGTGATATCCGCGACGTACGCGAACGCGGTCGAGATATTTCCGGCCATGGCGCCGCCCGCCAGCCGCGCCGCGAACAGCATCCACAAGGAGTTGGCGAATCCCAGCCAGACGTACGCTCCCACGGCGCCGGTGAGGCTCGCGATCAGCACCGGCCGCCGTCCGATCCGGTCGCTGAGCCGGCCCCAGAGGGGAGCCGCGAGGAACTGGGTGAATGAATAGGCGGCCATGAGCAGGCCCACCTGAGCGGGGCTGGCGCCGAAGTGCTCGCCAAAAAAGGGCAGCAGGGGAATGATCACCCCGAAGCCGACCAGGTCGACGAACACGATAAGGAACAGAACGGGCATGGGAAAACGTACTGCCGGCACTGGATACTGCAACTGCTCGTCTGTGCGTAGACGGTCCCCGGGCGGAACTCAAGCCGCGTGAACGCGCCAACCGGCGTCAGGCCGGAGAACCGGCATGGTGACCGTGGTCCCGAAAGCCCCTAACGCTGCGTGAGTTTGAGCTCGATGCGCCGGTTGCGGCGGAACGCGGCTTCGCTATCCCGGTCGTCGAGCGGGTGAAACTCCCCGAAACCGGCGGCCACCAGCCGGTCGGCCGGTATGCCGCGCTCGATCAAGAGCCGGACCACCGAGATCGCCCGAGCCGTTGAAAGCTCCCAGTTGGACGGGTAGAGAATGGTATCGATCGGCCGCGTGTCGGTGTGCCCGTCGACCCGAAGGACCCAGTCGATATCCTCTGGAATCCGATCGCTCACGTCTTTCAGGACATCGGCCACGCGGAGGAGCTGAAGCCGGCCCTCCTCTTCGAGCTCAGCCGAGCCGGATCCGAACAGGACTTCGGACTGAAAGACGAAGCGGTCCCCGACGATGCGGATGTCGGGATGGTCGCCCAGCGCCTCGCGCAGCCTTCCGAAGAACTCGGAGCGGTAGCGCTTCAACTCCTGAACCTTGCTCGCGAGCGCCGCGTTCAGACGCTGGCCGAGGTTGACGATCTGGACCTCCTGTTCCCTTGCCTTTTCCTCGGCGGATTCCAGGGTCGCCGCGAGCTGCCGGATCTGCTCCCTCAGCGCCGCGGTCTGCTGGTTGAGCAGCGCGATCTGGGCACGGGCGCTCTCCGATACCCGGCGCTCCTCGATCAGCGCCGAATCCGTTTGTTCGGCCGTGGCCGCCAGGGCGGCGGTTTCCCGCTCGAGCTCTTCTTTCAATGCCCGCAGCGCGGCAATGTCGTTGGCCAGCCTGGCCAATTCCTGCCTCTGCGCGTCAAGAGCCTTGTCCTTGGACTCGACGGCGGCCAACGCGTCCGTCAAGGCCCGCTGCAAATCCCTGTTGCGGCTCTCGGCTCCCTCGGCGCGTTCGTTCAGGACACGGATCGCCGTGTTCAGGTCGTCGCGGGCGCGCAGCGAGGCTTGCAGTTCGGCCGAGAGTTGTCCGATATCGGTGTTGAACTCGGCGCTGGCCTTGCGCTCGAGCGCCAGTAGTTCGGCCAGTTCATCCACTTGCCCCTGGAGCCGTTTCAAGGCCGTATCGCGGCCGGACAGCGCCTGGGAGAGGAAAAACTGCGCCAGGACGAACACCATCAAAAGAAAGATGATGACCATCAGCAAGGTCGCCAGGGCGTCGACGAACCCTGGCCAGGTGTTGTCCGGACGGTGGCGGCGGCGCGCGAGGGTGGACATGAGTGCGATCCGGTCCGCGCGTCAGCGCTCGGCGTCTTCGGCGAGCGCCGCGATCGTTCGGGCCAGCAGACGGATCTCGCTTCTCACCTGCTGGATGATGTCTTCCCGCCCGGCGCTCACGTCCTTGACCAGGCGGGACGCGTGAACGTCAAGGTTGCGGATGTGCGTGCGCGTGGCTTCGTCGAGGACGGCGCCGGGGGGCTGTCCCGTGCTGTCGGCGAGCCGTGCCAGGATCGGCCGCAATTCGCTCTGACCTTCCGCCAGCTTCAGCATCAGGCCCTGTTCGGCGCGCATCTGGTCGGTGAGGGTGCTGATGTTTTCACCGAGCGCGATCAGTTGGGAATGGGTCGACGCCCGGTTTTCCTCGCCCCGAGCCAGGGTTCGCTGGAGTCCGTCGAGACTTTCGGCCGTCTGCTCCAGCAAGGCCTGAACATAGACCGGAACGGAATGCTCGCCGTCGCCCGACAGGGCGCCGCTGGACAACCGAGTCACGCCCGAGAGCCACTCCTCCAGGTCGTTGTAGAACCGGTTCTGGGCCTGACCGGCCTGGAGGTCGAGAAAACCGAGGATGAGGGATCCTCCGAGGCCGAAAAGGGACGACGAAAACGCCGTTCCCATGCCGGTGAGCGGCGCCTCCAAACCCTGTTTCAGGTCGGTAAAGACGCTGGCGAGATCGCCGCTTTCCACCGACAGTCCCTGGATGACATCGCCGATGGAACCGACCGTCTGCAGCAGTCCCCAGAACGTGCCCAGAAGGCCGAGGAAGATCAGGAGCCCGATGGTATAGCGCGAAAGATCCCGGGATTCATCGAGCCGCGAGGCGATGCCGTCCAACAACGAGCGCATGGCCATCGTCGACAGCGACAACCGGTCCTTGCGTTTGCCCAGCATGGTCGCCATCGGCGCCAGGAGCTTCGGCGGCTTGCCGCTGACGGCGCCGATCCGTTCGCTCTGGAAACTCTCGATCCAGGTCACCTCCGGGCCGAGCCTGATGACCTGGCGGAAATTATACAGAATACCCAAGACCAGGACGCCGAGGATCAGCCCGTTAAGGGCGGCATTGGCCAGAAACGCGTCTCGCAGCGGCGGGTAGAGAAGGGCCGAAATGACCGCCACCGCGGCCAGGAACACGGCCATCCGAACCAGGAAACGTCGCGGCCGGGTCATCACGAAAGACCTTTCACGTTTCTAAACAACATTCGATGAACGCATTATCGTTGCACAACTTTTACGTCAACTCGGTCCAATGGGGCGGAAGGGGCCGTGTTGCCGAGGGCGCGCACGTCGATCCGGCTGGTATTGATGCCGTTCTCGATCAGATAGGAGCGAACCGACAACGCGCGCGACAGCGACATCCGGCGCGCCTGGCTGGCGGACTGCCCCTCCGCTTGCGCGTATGCCAGCAGTTGCAGGCGCAAACTCTCCCGCGCTCCAAGCCGGTCTGCCAGGCTCTTGAGTTCCGATCGGGCGGTATCGTCGAGAGTGGTCCCCGACGCATCGAACGCCACCTGGACGAGGTCCGCCGTCGACACGGTGCCGCCTGACGGCGGAGGCGCCGCCCTCTCGCTCGGCGAGTCGGGTTGCAAAGGGGCGATGCTTTCCTCGACCGATGCCGCCGGAGTCGAGACCATTCCCGGTGTCGGTGGCGGATTGACCTCTGCCGGGGCCACCAAGGGAACCCGCTCGACGCCCGCCGACGCGGCCGGGGGCGTCGCTGCCTGGATTTGGGGGCGGGGTACCGGCACTGGACGGATCTGCTGGAGAGGCCGGTTTGCATCGGCCGATGGCACGGCCCGTGGCGGCAAGGGAGCGTCCGCTTGGGTCGGTGGCGGAGGCCCCGCCCGCGTCGGAGGCGGGCTCACGGACGTTCGAGGCGGAATCGTCCCGCCCGGGATATGTATTTGAGATCGCGGCATGACGCCCGGGGTAGGGGGTCGCACGTCGCTCCCCGCGTGGGGTGTCGGCTCGGCGGCGTCGCTCTGGGCCCCAGCCGGGGAGGCCGACAACACGGTCGCGGCAACGCCCGCCATCAAGACACTCCTTGCTCCGCCGAAAAATCCGCGTTGCGAGATCACGATGCGCAACATACCCTTAATGATGCTACCAGCCGCCGACCAAGCTAGCCAAATCGCCAATTCGGTACAACGGTCTTACGGTTTCAGGCGTTCCCAAGCTCATGACTTCGATACCCCTGCCGTGCCCGCGAGCCTTGTCCGTTCATGGCCGCACGGGATCCCGGGCACTTGAGATCAGGGTCTTGAGCGGACCGTACAGCATGGTGTTCCCCGCAAGGATACCGCCGCCGGCAAGCATGTCGTTGCCTCCCGACAGATCGGTCACGAAGCCGCCGGCTTCGCGCACCAGAACGATCCCGGCGGCAATGTCCCAGGGGTTCAAACCGTTTTCCCAGTAGCCGTCGTAGCGTCCGGCCGCCACATAGGCTAGGTCCAGCGCCGCCGAACCGTATCGGCGAATACCCGCCGAGACCTCCATTACAGCGCTCAATTGTCGCAGAAACAAGGCGTGGTCGGGAATCCCCATGAAAGGAATGCCGGTCGCGAAAATTGCCTCGTTCATGTTCTTGCGGGCCGATACCCGGATGCGCCGGCCGTTGAGATAGGCGCCCAGGCCTTTCTCGGCCACGTACATCTCGTCGTGCACCGGCGAATAGATCACGCCGGCGAAAAGGCCGCCGTCGCGTTCGAGCGCGATGGAAATGGAAAAGTGCGGAATGCCATGGAGGAAGTTGGTGGTGCCGTCAAGCGGGTCCACGATCCAGCGGTTCGAGGAGTCCTTGCCCTCGACGCCGCCGCCTTCCTCCATCAACAGGCTGTAGGCGGGCCGGGCCTTGATGAGTTCCGCTCGGAGGACCTGTTCCGCCTTCCTGTCGGCCTTGCTGACGAAGTCCGCCGGGTCCCTTCTTGGAGACCTGCAAATGCTCGATTTCACCAAGGTCGCGGATCAGGCCGCGCGCGGCCTTTTGTGCGGCCGCCGTCATGACGTTCAGCAGTGCCGAGCGATAAGTCATAAAATGGTATAGACCCCGTGGTCAGTCCTTGGCGCGTTCGACGTAAGAGCGGTCGGCGGTATTGACGACGATGCGCGTGCCCGCCTCGATATGCGGCGGCACCAGAACCCTCATCCCGTTTTCGAGAACGGCGGGCTTGTAGGACGATGACGCGGTCTGGCCCTTGACCACGGCGTCCGCCTCGGTGACTTCGAGGATCACCGTGTCGGGGAGCTGGACGCTGATCGGCGAGCCCTCGTGGGATTCGATGGTGACCGTCATGTTTTCCTGGAGCATCGGCAACTGGTCCTCGCCGATCACTTCGGGTAGGAGATCCATCTGCTCGAACGTCTCGGTATCCATGAACGTGTAGCTGGTGCCGTCCGTGTAGAGGTACTGATACGGCTTCTGGTCGAGCCGAACCCTTTCCACGGTCTCGGCGGACCGGAACCGCTCGTTCAGTTTGCTTCCGTCTAGAAGATTCTTGAGTTCCACCTGAAGGTAGGCGCCACCCTTGCCCGGCTGCGTATGTTGGATCTTGACCGCGCGCCAGAGGCGGCCTTGGTGCTCGATGACCATTCCAGGACGAATGGCGTTGCCGTTGATCTTCATGAAGGTATCCGTGTCACTGAAAGGCGTGCGGGTTGAGGCGCGGAAGCTAGCAGGTCGAAAAGACCGGGGCAATGGGCGTGCGGCGCCGACGGCGGCAACCGGGCCGTCAACGGGTCAACGGAATATTTCGTTGAAACGCCGGACCGCGGCGGCCGCGCCATCTGGGTGGTCCCATATGCCGGCGGAAACCGCGAGGAAGTCGGCGCCGGCCTCGACGAGGACCCGGCCATTGTCGACGGTGATGCCGCCGATGGCGACGGACGGCACCGTCATCACGTCCGCCCACCACCGGAGAAGCTCGGGCTTCGCCCAGCTCGGCGGTTGCTTTGTCGCCGTCGGATAGAACGCTCCGAACGCCACATAGTCGGCGCCGGCGTCCGCCGCGTCGATGGCCAGGTGGCGGGAGTCGTGGCAGGTAACGCCGACGATGCGGTCGGGTCCGACCATGTCCCGGGTTTCCCGATAGGGTCGATCGGCCTGTCCGATGTGCACTCCGTCACAGCCGGTCTCGATGGCGAGATCGGGACGGTCGTTCAGTATCATGGCCGCGTCCCGGTCCTGGACAACGGGGCGGAGGATATCGCACGCGCGGCGAATGGTGTCGTCGTCCACGTCCTTGAGCCGCAACTGGACACAAGCGACGTCACCGGCCTCAAGCGCACTTTCGAGGACCGGCGCGAACGCCGCGGGGTCGAGGCGCGGCGGCGTGATCAGATACAGCCGGCAACCGGTTTCGGACGTCACGCGAGACCGTCCTTCATCCCGCCGACGCTTCCTTGCCAAGGTAGATCCCGATGATGCGGTTCAACATGTCGAGAGCTTCCTGGCGCGGCCTCTGAAAGGTATTGCGGCCGATGATGGTACCGTTGCCGCCCCCGTCGCGGATGTCGCGGGCATCCTGATAGACTTGGTCCGCGCCTTTCTTGGCTCCACCCGAAAACACCACCATTCTTCGTCCGTTGAAGGCGGCCTGCATGCAGTGACGGACGCGGGCCGCCTGGGTCGAGATATCGATGCCTTCGGCCTCGTAGACCTTGCGGGCCTCGTCCTGTTCGATATGAGCGCCGGGCAGCTTGATCTTGATGATGTGGGCGCCGAGAAGGGCCGCCATGTGGCACGCGTAGGCGCTGATGTCGATGGCGAGTTCGCCCTCCTTGGAGAGGTCTCCGCCCCGGGGGTACGACCAGATCACGGTGGCGATCCCCTTGGACTTGGCCTCTTTCGACATCTCCCGGATCTCTTCCATCATGCTGAAAGAGTCGTCGGAGCCGGGATAAATGGTGAAACCGATGGCGGCGCAGCCGAGACGGACGGCGTCATCCACCGACGCCGTGATGGCCTGCGACGGAGCCTCCTTGGATCGGTAGAGGGTGTTGGAGCTGTTGACCTTGAGGATCAGCGGGATCTGCCCGGCGAAGGTATCGGCGATCGCCTCCACCATGCCGAGCGGCGTGGCGTAGGCATTCAGGCCGGCATCGATGGCGATCTGGATATGGTACGCGGGATCGTAGCCCGCCGGGTTGGGGGCAAAACTGCGGACCGGTCCGTGCTCGAAACCCTGATCCACGGGGAGGATGACAACTTTACCCGTGCCCGCCAGCTTGCCGGTGCAGAGAATGCGCGCGATGTTCGCTTTCGTACCCGGGTTGTCGCTCTCATAGTTCGCCAGAATTCTTTTGACGCGCTGCGTGACCTTCATCTCTCGTCCTCCCGGATATAGAATCCCCCGCAGGGTTCAAGTACACGAGGCATTTCCGCTTGGCAACTCGGCCGTCGGCGGCGTCGCGGTTCAGCCGCCGGGCTCGGACAGCCACGTCCGGCAGGCGGCAACGGGTTCTGGGCAGTCGGCCAGATCGAGCGCGTGGGGCCGCTGGCCGATGATGGTCGCGCCCGCCTGACCCGCGATGTCGGCTACCCTGGCCTGGGTGTCCGGCGGCAGATCCGTTCTCAGGAACCTGATTCCGTGGCGAACGGCGGCGAGCGCGTACCCGGCGTCCTGGCCGCAATCGAGAACGCCGATGGCGTCAACTCCGGGACATTCGGCCATCGCGGTCTTGATGATTTCGCCAAACAGGAGAGCGCCAAGGTACGCCGCCGCTCCCGGGGCGCTCCATAGCGCGACCGGCCTGCCGGTTTCCGCGGCCGCTGTCAGGACCGCGCGGGCATCGTCGAGGCCATGGATGATGAACGCACGCCTCTCGGCTGGATCGCGCATGGCCGCCGTTGTAGCGGCGGCGCCCGGCGCGGGTCAAAAAAAATGGGCGGAGCCCCGCGGCCCCGCCCACCTTTTGTCGCGACTGGGTTCAGGCTTAGACGGCCGCCCACGCTACCGTCGTGTCGCACATCCGATTGGAGAAGCCCCACTCGTTATCGTACCAGGCAAGGATACGAACCAGCGTGCCATCGATCACCGTGGTGCCGGAGGCATCGAAGATGGAGCTGCGCCGGTCGTGGTTGAAGTCGATGGAAACCAGGGGCTTGTCGTTGTAGCCCAGGATGCCGTTCAGGTGGCCTTCGGAGGCTTCCTTGATCAAGGCGTTGACTTCATCCTTGGTCGTCGGCTTGGACGACACGAACTTCAGATCGACGACCGAGACGTTCGGGGTCGGAACCCGCATGGCCGAACCGTCGAGCTTGCCGGCCAGTTCCGGAAGCACGAGGCCGACGGCCTTGGCCGCGCCGGTGCTGGTCGGAACCATCGAAAGAGCGGCGGCGCGGGCCCTGCGGAGATCGGAGTGCAGGGTGTCGAGCACCGGTTGGTCGCCGGTATAGGCGTGGATCGTGGTCATGTAGCCTCTTTCCACGCCGATTGCCTTGCTGAGCACGGAAACCGGCGGCGCGAGGCAGTTGGTCGTGCAAGACGCGTTGGACACAACCTTGTGCTCCTTGCTCAGGGCACTATGGTTGACACCGTAGACGATGGTGGCGTCGGCGCCCGCCGACGGAGCCGAAACAAGTACCTTGGACGCACCCGCTTCGAGATGCACCGCCGCCTTGTCGCGCGCGCTGAAAATGCCGGTGCACTCCATCACCACGTCGACACCCAGGTCGCCCCATGGCAACTTGGTGGGATCGCGCTCGGCGAAGACCTGGACCTTGTGACCGTTCACGGTCATGCTCTTGTCGTCGGAGCTGATGTCCCCGGGGAAGGTGCCGTGGACCGAGTTGTACTTGAGCAGATGCGCGTTGGTTGCCACGGAACCGAGGTCGTTGACCGCGACAAACTCGACATCGTTACGGCTGGCTTCAGCCGCCGCGCGCAATACCAGCCGCCCAATGCGGCCAAAACCGTTAATGCCTACCCGTACCGCCATTCGTTCTCTCCTTGGAATTGCTGTGACGCCAGAATTCGGATCTCACGCTAATGTGTTGAAAGTGGATTTCCTCACCAGATCAACCCATTTAGCCCCCATTTCGCGTGGGGTGGCGTCTTATTTATAGAATGGCGCACAATCGTCGGATTGGCTCCCGGCGTCAACGGCTTTTTCGGGTTTTTCGACAGGAGTTGACGGCTTCGTCGGGCCGCGCTTATGCTCCCTCCCGTCCACAACGAAGCCAGAATTTGGCGAAGAAAACACGGCCTTGCAGATGGGAACAGAGTTGGAGCGGCGGATTGAACGGCTATCGGCGGCCGTGCTCCGCCTGGAGGAAGCAGCCGCCGCGGCATCGCCGGCGGAAAGCCTCCAGAACCAGGAAAACCTTCTCCGCGAGCTTGCGGCGGTAAAGGATGAAAACGACGCGCTGCGAAGGGCGCACGAGGCGGTCATGGGGCGACTGGATACGACCATCGCCCGGCTTCGCGACGCGCTGGGTGGGTAAAGGTCATGGGACAGGTTTCTCTCAGCGTAAACGGGCGGAAATACGAGGTGCGTTGCGACGATGGGCAGGAATCTCACCTCTACGAACTCGCGGACTACGTCAACAGCCGGGTCAGCGAGTTGATCAGCGGCGCCGGCCAGATCGGCGAGGCACGGGTGCTGCTGATGGCAAGCCTTCTGATCGCCGACGAATTGATGGAGGCGAAAGCGGGTCTGCGGGAGCTTCGAGACGGGCGCGAAGCGGAACCCGGGGGCCGGGAATCACTCGACGAAGCGGTGGGTCTTCACCTGGAATTGCTTGCCAGCCGTTTGGAGAACATTGCGGAACGCCTCAAACCCTCATAGATTTGAAGGGACGGTTGCTGCGCGGTTTGACAGGCCTCACCATCCCTCGGGCCAACAGTGATCTCTAGGGAGCTGTCCCTGCCGGGTCCGTGGATCCGGTATATGGCACCCACCTGCGCTAGCAGGCCAGAGAGGACCACATGGCCATCGGCCAACGCGGCGCCGTTCATACCGGAGCGCGGCTCGACTTTTGAGCCGCGTTCTTTGTTATTTCATCTTTCATCGAGCTGGCTTGCCGGGCCAGCGATTTGGTCCATGTCCTCATGACATCCATCGCGGAACAGAAAAAACAACTGCGGAAGCGAATGCGGGCACTGCGTCTGGTCGCCGACCAGAAGGAAGGGCCCAACGTGGCCCGCGCGATCGTGGGGCACTGCATGGCGGCCCTCGACGATCTCGGGATCGGTCCCGGCACGGTGGTGGCCGGATACTGGCCCATTGTCACCGAGGTGGATGTTCGCCCGCTGCTCGCCCGTCTCGGCGAACGCGGCGCGATCTGTGCCTTGCCGGTGGTGACGATGCCCGACGCGGAACTGGAGTTTCGCCGCTGGCATCCGCTCGACGATCTTGAGCCGGGACCTCTCGCCACGGCGCACCCGGGCGCCACCGCCCCGGTCGCGATTCCCGAGGTTCTCCTCGTTCCGTTGCTGGCCGTCGACGAGGACGGGTTCCGGTTGGGGCAGGGGGGCGGTTACTACGACAGGACGCTCGCCGCCCTTCGCGCGAACGGACCGGTCAAGGCGGTGGGGGTCGGATTTTCGCTGCAGCGGATCGCCCATGTGCCGCGAGAGGCGTTTGATCAGCCGCTGGATTGGGTTCTGACCGAAGAGTGTTTGGCGCGGGTGCCGCGGTGAGGGTCCTCTGTTGCGGCGACGTGGTGGGCAGATCGGGCCGGCAGGCCATTCTCGCCCATATCCCGGATCTCAGGAAGCGGCTTAATCTCGATTTCGTCGTGGTGAACGGCGAGAACGCCGCTCACGGCTTCGGCATCACCGAGGCCATGTGCCGGGCTTTCTACGACGTCGGCGTGGATGTCATCACCACCGGCAATCACGTTTGGGACCGGCGCGAAATCGTGCATCACATCAGTGCCGACCCGCGCCTGCTGCGGCCGCTGAACTATCCCGAGGGAACGCCCGGATCCGGGGCGAACATCTACCGCCTGGACGATGGCAGGCGGGTGATGGTGATGCAGGTAATGGGCCGATTGTTCATGGATCCGCTCGATGATCCGTTCGCCGCCGCGCGGGTCGCGCTCCTCAATCATCGGCTCGGACGGTCCATCGACTGCATTATCGCGGACATCCACGCGGAAGCCACCAGCGAGAAAATGGCCATGGGGCATATGCTGGATGGCCGAGTCTCGCTGGTGATGGGAACCCACAGCCACGTGCCGACGGCCGATGCCCAGGTGCTGACTGGCGGAACCGGGTATGTGACGGATATCGGAATGTGCGGCGACTACGATTCGGTGATCGGCATGAAAAAAGAGGAGGCGACGGCCCGGTTCACCCGAAAAATGTCCAAGGGCAGGCTGGAGCCCGCCGAGGGCGAGGCGACCCTGTGCGCGGTGTATCTGGAGACCGATGACGAGACGGGATTGGCGGTTCGGCTGGCTCCGTTGCGAATCGGTGGACGCCTCTCTCCGCATTGGCCCGCATGACCCGGCCTGGTTCGCGACGCCTGGGGTGGCCGTATTGAAGCCACAGTGCCGGGATACTGGGGTTTAAGCCCGGATCCATCATTTGGTGACTTGCTTTTCGCTACATGTGGTATAACGAACTGGGTTCATCCGCGTTATTTTCCAAGGAGTACGGGTCAGCTAGAATGGCGGGTCATTCACAATTCAAGAACATCATGTACCGGAAGGGCGCGCAGGACGCCAAGCGCGCCAAGGTCTTCACGAAGATCATTCGGGAATTGACCGTGGCCGCCCGGACGGGGATGGCCGATCCGGAAATGAACCCGCGCCTGCGCGTTGCCATGGCCGCCGCGAAGACGGCCAACATGCCGAAGGACACCATGGAGCGCGCCATTCGCCGGGGATCCGGGGAGGACGGCGGCGCCCAGTACGAAGAGATCCGCTATGAAGGGTATGGCCCCGGAAGTGTCGCGATGATCGTGGAGGCACTGACCGACAACCGCAATCGCACGGTCAGCGAGGTCCGCTCGGCCTTCGGCAAGCACGGCGGGACGCTCGGCGACAGCGGCAGCGTCAGCTTTCTGTTCGACCGCATCGGGCTCGTCCACTATGCCGCCGATGTCGCGACCAGCGACGAAATGTTCGAGGCCGCGCTGGAGGCGGGAGCCACGGACGTGGAGTCCGGTGAGGGGGGGCACGACGTCTTTTGCGGTCCCGATGATCTGAACATCGTCCGGGACGCGCTCGAAAAGCATTTTGGTCCACCGGAAGCCGCGCGGCTGGATTGGAAACCGCAAACGCTCGTGCCCATGAGCGAGGAGGATGCGGTCACCCTTTTCAAGCTCCTGGATGTTTTGGACGACAACGATGACGTTCAGCGGGTCGTGGCGAATTTCGACGTCGCCGACGATGTGCTGGAGCGGTTGAGCGCTTGATGCCATCCGTCCGAACGGCCGCGCCGGAGGCTGGCCACGGCGGATATCATGATGGATGTAACGGGTTTCACAAGAAGCACGCGCCATGAGGCTGATCGGACTTGATCCCGGGCTGGGAGTGACCGGTTGGGGGATCATCGACGTGGTGGGCAACCGTTTGACCCATGTGGCGGACGGGGCCGTTCGCACCGACCGGTCCATGCCGCTGCCCCGGCGTCTGGTGCATCTGGCCGATAGCCTCGTCGGGGTCATCGAGCGGTTTCGGCCGGTCGAGGCCGCGGTCGAGGAAACCTTCGTCAACAAGAATGCCGTGACGACGCTGCGCTTGGGGCAAGCGAGGGGAATTGTCCTTATGGTTCCGGCGCGGGCCGGGCTCGCGGTCGCCGAATACCTGCCCAATCTGGTGAAGAAATCGGTCGTGGGCAGCGGTCACGCGGGCAAGGAACAGGTGCAGATGATGGTTCGCGCGATTTTGCCGGGCGCCGAGATCGCGACCGCCGACGCGGCCGACGCTCTCGCCGTGGCCATATGCCACGCCCACCATCGCCAGACCGCGCGACGGCTCGCGAGGTCGGCGGTGTGATCGCCAAGCTGTCCGGTCTTGTCGATGCCGTTGGCGAGGGCTCGGTTGTGATCGATGTCGGCGGTGTCGGCTATCTGGTGTCCTGTTCCGGCAGGACCCTGTCGCGGCTGAACGCCGGTCAGACGGTCAGTCTTCTCGTTGAAACACAGGTCCGCGAGGATGCCATTCAGCTATACGGCTTCCTTCTCGCCGACGAGAAGCTCTGGTTCCGCTTGCTGACGACGGTTCAGGGCGTCGGCGCCAAGGGAGCGCTCGCGGTGCTCTCGGTTCTCGCGCCGGAAGAGCTTGTCCATGCCATTGCCATGGGAGACCGGACCGCGCTCACCCGCGCCTCGGGCGTCGGTCCCAAGCTCGCGGCCCGGGTGATCGGCGAACTGAAGGATAAGGTTCCCGCGCTCGCCGCCGGCGGGCCGTCCGCCGCCGTTCCGGTTCGCGGCGCGGTGCCGGCCACCACCGAGGGCGAGGCGGTTTCCGCGCTGGTCAATTTGGGGTTCAAGCCGTTGGAAGCCAGGACCGCCGTGACCCGGGCCGCCACGCGGCTGGGAACCGGAACGGATGTTGAGGCGTTGATCCGCGGCAGTCTCGCGGAACTGACAACGGGGAGTCACGCCCCATGAGCGATCCCCGGTCCGAGGAGGACGGGACCATGGACGGCCGCCTGGTGGGAGCGTCCGCCGTGGAGGAGGACGTGGCGGAGGATGGGATCCGCCCGGGGACTCTCGAAACCTTCGTCGGACAGCAGCGGTTGCGTGACAATCTCCGCGTCTTTCTGACCGCGGCCAGCCGGCGCGGTGAAGCCCTGGATCACGTCCTGCTTCATGGCCCTCCCGGTCTGGGCAAGACCACGCTGGCACAGATCGTGGCCCGCGAAATGGGGGTCAGCTTCAAGGCCACGTCCGGGCCGGTGATCGGAAAACCCGGCGATCTGGCGGCGATCCTGACCAATCTGCAGGAACGGGACGTCCTGTTCATCGACGAAATCCATCGCCTCTCGCCCGTCGTCGAGGAAGTGCTGTATCCGGCGATGGAGGATTTCAAGCTCGACCTGATCATTGGCGAGGGTCCCGCCGCGCGCTCCATTCGCATCGACCTGCCGCCCTTCACGCTGGTGGGAGCGACCACCCGCGCCGGTCTGGTGACCACGCCGCTGCGCGAGCGCTTCGGAATTCCCCTGCGGCTCCATTTTTACACGCCTTCCGAGCTGGAGAGCATCATTCGGCGCGCTGCGGCGCTTCTGAACCTGAACCTGACCGACGATGGCGCTCACGAAATCGCGCGGCGCTCCCGCGGCACGCCGCGCGTGGCGGTCCGCCTTCTCCGCCGTGTCCGGGATTTTGCCTTAGTGGACGGATCGGGCCCCACCAATTCGGCCGCCGCCGATTCCGCCCTCCGCCGGCTGGATGTGGATCAGCGGGGTCTCGACGCGATGGATCGGCGCTATCTGCTCTGTATCGCCGACAACTACAAGGGGGGGCCTGTGGGCGTCGAGACGCTGGCCGCCGCGCTTTCCGAACAACGCGACACCATCGAGGAAGTGATCGAGCCCTATCTCATCCAGCAAGGGTTCATCATGCGGACCCCCCGGGGCCGGATGCTGGCCGACCAGGCCTACAGCCATCTCGGTATTCCGAGCCTGGCGCCCTCGAGCCAACTCGATCTGATCGGCGGAGAGATCGATGAATAGGGGGCATTCCGGCATGGTCGCGGACGGCGTTCATGTCTTTCCGGTCCGGGTTTATTACGAGGACACCGACGCGGGCGGCATCGTCTATTACGCCAACTATTTGAAGTTCGCGGAGAGGGCGCGAACGGAATTGCTGCGGATCGCGGGAATCACGCATTCGGACCTCATGGCAGAATCGGGGGTCGCTTTCGCGGTGCGCCATTGCGCGGCGGACTTCATCAAACCCGCCCGGCTCGACGACCCATTGACGGTTCATACCCGCCTGACCGATATCAAGGGGGCATCGATCGAGATGGACCAGGCGATCAGGCGCGACGGCGCCGATTTGGTGCGTCTGCGGGTCAGGCTGGCGTGCATGTCCCCGTCCGGGCGTCCGTCCCGCCTTCCGGCTTCGGCGCGAACCTATTTTGAGAAATTTATCAACCGGGAAATGGCAAGCCTTGATGGAAAATAGCGTGGTTGAGGTGGCCAGCGACCTGTCCATGTGGTCGTTGTTCTGGCAGGCCGACATGGTAGTGAAGTCCGTCATCCTGGCACTTCTGTGTGCCTCGATATGGTGCTGGGCGATCATTTTCGAGAAGTTCTTCCGTCTTCGCCGGCTCAATGCGCAGGCGAGCGAGTTCGAATCGTCGTTCTGGTCGGGTGGGGCCATCGACGATCTCTACGACCGGATGGGCGCCCAGCCGCGCGATCCCATGTCCGCGGTTTTCGTCGCGGCGATGCGGGAATGGCGCAGGGCGCTCGCGCGCGGCGGTGCCGAAGGCCGGTCGTCGTCGTTCGGCCTGCAGGAGCGGATGGACAGGGTGATGCACATCACCGCGAGTCGCGAATTGGAGCGGGTCGAACGGTATATGACGTTTCTCGCGTCGACCGGATCGACCGCGCCCTTCGTCGGCCTGTTCGGGACGGTCTGGGGTATCATGAACAGTTTCCAGTCCATCGGCCTTACGAAGAATACCAGCTTGGCGGTCGTCGCGCCGGGCATCGCCGAGGCGTTGTTCGCGACCGCCCTGGGTTTGTTGGCGGCGATCCCCGCCGTGCTCGCGTACAATATGCTGTCACGCGAGATCGATCGCTATTCCAGCCGGTTGATGGGCTTTTCGGAGGAGTTTTTGGCTATCTTGTCGCGTCAGAAGGAGGAGAACCCCTGACCATGCCCGTACCCGTTGGGCGGCGCGACGGCGGTTCGCGAAACGCGCGGCGCCGGACCCGGCCGATGAGCGAGATCAATGTGACGCCCATGGTGGACGTCATGCTGGTTCTGCTTGTGATTTTCATGGTGACCGCGCCCTTGCTGACGGTCGGGGTGGAGGTGGACCTGCCGAAAGCGGATGGTCCGGCGATAAAGGGCCAGGACGAACCGCTGGCGGTCACCATCGACCGCGATGGCCGGATCTACGTGCAGGACACGGGGATCGAACTGGAAACGTTGGCGGCCCGTCTCGAGGCTGTTTCGGAAAGCAACCGGGACATCCGCATCTTCGTTCGAGGTGACGGGGGCATCAACTACGGCCGCGTCATGGAGGTTATGGGTGCCATTCACGCGGGGGGATTCACCAAGGTGGCGCTGATAACCCAGCCGCCGGACGCGAGCCCGGCGGAGGGGAAACGCGCCAGGTAAGGACCATGCGTCGAGCCCTGATATATTCGCTGGCCCTGCATGTCGCCGTGGCCGCGGTCGGATTTTTAAGCGGAGTCTTCTGGACCACGAAGGCACCGCTCATGGAGACCGCCGTGGTGGTCGAACTTGTCCCGGTGGCGGAGAAGACCAACGTCCCCGTCCGCAAACCGCCGGAGGCGGCCGCGAAGGCCGAGACCAAGACGCGTCCACCCGCCAAGCCGAATCAGTCGGCGGCGCTCAAGCAACCCGAGCCCAAGCCCAAGGTCGACCGGCCTCCCGCCGAACCGGCTCCCCAGCCTAAGGCCAAGGCCAAGGAAGCGACACCCCAACCGACGCCGCCGAAACCGGCGCCGGAACCCAAGGCCACGAAAGCGCCGCCCGAACCGACGCCGCCAAAACCAGCTCCCAAGCCGAAGGCCAAGGAAGCGGTGGCCCCGAAACCCGATCCTAAACCCCAGCCGAAGCCCGATACCGAGGTGGCCGACACTAAGCTGAAACCGGACACCGCGGAAACGCCGCCAAGTTCATTCGATTCGGTCTTGAAAACGGTCGAGGCGCTGAAGGCACGGGAGAGCAAGCCTGGCAAACCGTCGGAACAATCCACCGACGACGCGCCGTCGCGTTCAAAGTCGGCAAGATATGATTCCACGCAACCGGTGACCATCAGCGAAATCGATTCGGTGCGCCGCCAGATCGAAAGATGCTGGAATCTGCCCGCGGGCGCCCGCGGCGCCGAGAACATGGTTGTTTCCATCCGCGTGGAAATGAATATTGACGGTACGCCGGGCGTGGCGGCGGTCGTGGAGAAAGAGCGGATGCGCGGCGATCCGTCCTTCCGCGCCGCCGCCGAGAGCGCCCTGCGAGCCGTGCTCAATCCCCGGTGTCATCCGTTTGGCTTGCCCAGGGACAAGTACGAGAGCTGGAGAACAATGACCTTGGTGTTCGATCCGAAAGAGATGTTTGGAACATGAACGAACGTAGACGACTCCCTCGCGGCGCGGTGCTGGCTGCGCTTGCCTGCCTGTTGGTGGCTGTTTTTGCTCCCTCCGCGAAGAGTGAATTGCGAATCGACATCACCCAGGGTGTGGTCGAGCCGCTTCCCATCGCGATTCTGGACTTTACTGGAGAAGACGAGGCAACGAAGCGCCTGGGGCGCGATATCACCGCCGTGGTGATGGCCGATCTCGAACGGTCCGGTCTGTTCCGGGCCGTAAACCCGAAGGCCTTTATCGAGGACAAGGTATCCATGGATACCCTCCCGCGATTCGGGGACTGGCGCGTGATCAACGCCGAGGCGCTGGTTCATGGCAAGGTCGAGCGTCTGGACGACGGCCGGCTCAGGGTCCCGTTCCGGCTGTGGGACGTGTTCGCCGAGCAGCAGTTGGAAGGATCGGCGTTCTCGACGACGCCCAAGAACTGGCGCCGCGTGGCGCACATTATCGCGGACGCCATTTACCAGCGGGTCACCGGCGAGAAGGGGTATTTCGATACGCGGATCGTCTACATCGCCGAAACCGGCCCGCACGACCGCCGGATCAAGCGCTTGGCGATCATGGATCAGGACGGCGAGAACCACCGTTTTCTCACCGACGGCAAGAGTTTGGTCCTGACGCCGAGATTCTCCCCAACCTTGCAGGAAATTACCTACCTCTCCTACACGGGAGGAATTCCCAAGGTGTACGTCCGCAAGGTGGACGAGGACCGTCAGGGACTTGTCGGCAACTTCCCCGGCATGAGCTTTGCTCCGCGCTTTTCGCCGGATGGCGAGAAGCTGATCCTGAGCATGGCCAACGGCGGCAACTCGGAAATCTATTCGATCGACGTGAGGACCCGCGCCAAGAAGCGCCTCACCAACAATTCCGCGATCGACACCTCTCCGAGCTATTCCCCGGATGGCCGGCAGATCGTTTTCAATTCGGACCGGGGCGGTTCCCAGCAATTGTATTCCATGGATTCGGACGGCTCGAACGTCCGGCGGATTAGCCACGGAGACGGCCGCTACGCCACGCCGGTATGGTCGCCGCGCGGCGATCTGGTGGCGTTCACCAAGATCAAGGATGGCCAATTCTTTATCGGCGTCATGAAGCCCGACGGCAGCGGCGAGCGATTGTTGACGGAGGGGTACCACGTGGAAGGCCCCACGTGGGCGCCGAACGGCCGGGTTTTGATGTATTTCCGCAAGGAACCCGTTCGCACCGATGGCACCGGCGGCCGCTCGCGGCTGTTCTCCATCGACCTCACTGGCAGCAACGAACGCGAAATCATGACGCCGGTCGACGCGTCGGATCCGGCGTGGTCTCCCTTGCCGTCCTGAGGGGGCCGTAAATGGTTGTTGGTAAAGTCTTCAACGTTGAGTATAGGTAACGAAAATCCGCGGCCGGGCCGCCTCCATTATTTGCTAAATAGTTACGAGGCTGCGTTGCCGTTCTCTTGATGGGAGTCTCATTTAGTGTTCCTAAACATTCCGAAAACAGAAGTGTCGTTGAATTTGAAGGCTATGTGTTTGGTTGCGCTGGTGGCTCTGGTCGGGGGCTGCGAAACCGGCTCCGACGATGCCGCCAGTTCGAGCACCGGCGGGGCCGGTGGCATGGGATCGGAGGCGGGAATGGGCGGAATGGGCGATGCGTCGTCGCTGTCCGGCTCCGGCTCCGGCTCAGGCGCCGTCAGCCGGGAATCCATCACGGCCCTCGAGGAAGCCCTGGTGGACGTGGGGGACCGCGTGTATTTCGGTTACGATCAGTACGATCTGAGCGCCGAGGGTCGCGAGACCCTGGCGAAGCAGGCCGCGTTGTTGCAAAAGCTCCCGGGCGCCAATGTTCTCATCCAGGGGCATTGCGACGAACGCGGCACCCGCGAGTACAACTTGTCGCTCGGGGCACGGCGCGCGACCGCCGTCATGGACTATCTGATCGTCCTCGGCATCAACCCGGACCGTATCGAGACGGTGTCGTATGGCGAGGAGCGTCCGGCGGTGGTCGGTTCGAACGATTCGGCCTTCGCCAAGAATAGGCGCGCGGTGACCGTCGTGGTGGGCGGCGCGGCGTCCAGCTGATCGGAATCGAAAGGCGTCCAATGGGTTTACTCGGAAGTGAAGCAACGGACATGAGGAGGTACGCCGCCCCGTGGCGGACCGCGCGGCTGCTCATTGTCGGCGTCGCGCTGACCGTCGGGGCCGGCCTCCCGTCGTCCGGTCAGGGCGCGCTCGCCAGGGGCCTGGACGCGGACGTCTCTCGGGGCGGGGAGGACCTGCCGGCCACCGCCGGGGCTTCGGGCGCGATTGTTGTTGCTCAAGGCGCGGCTGTCGATCCCGCGGTCGCGCGCCTCGAGGTACGGTTGTCCGAACTCGAGCGGGACTTGCGAGCATCCACGGGCCAAGTCGAAGAACTGCGCCACAAAGTGAGGCAGCTCACCGACCGCCTCGAGAAACTGTCGTCGGACGTCGATTACCGGCTTTCCCAGACGGGCGCGGCGGCCTCTGGCAGCGCCGGCGCGGGCGCGGGCGCCACTGGAGCCATTGATGAGGCCCCCGCGGCCGCTCGGCAACCGTCCGCGCGGGAGTGGACTCCGGAGCCTCAACCCGCGCCGCCGCCCGTCCCCCGGTCCACGGCCGGGGCCGGAATCGGGGAGGGTCCGACGGTTTTGGGCCGGCTTCCCGAGTCCGAGGTGAAATCCGCCACGGCGCTGCCTCCGGCACCCGAGCCCTCGGCCACCGGTTCGGCGCGCACCGCTTCAGTGATGTCCACGGGGACCCCGCGGGAGCAATACGCTCATGGCTTCGGACTCCTGCGCACGGCCAAGTATGACGAGGCCGAAGTGGCGTTCACGGAGTTCCTCCGGCAGAATCCGAACGATCCCCTGGCGGACAACGCCCGCTACTGGCTGGGGGAGAGCTACTACGCTCGCGGACAGTACGCGCCGGCCGCCGAAGCTTTTCTCGATGCCTACCAGACGAACAAGGCGGGTCCCAAGGCCCCCGATGCCCTGCTCAAGCTTGGCATGTCCCTGGGAAATCTCGACAAGATCCCCGAAGCCTGCGCCACCTACAACGAACTGAAGACGGCGCTTCCCGATGTGCCGGTCAGCATTCAGACGAAGGCGCAGCAGGAGCGCGGCCGTCTCGGCTGCAAGTGAGTCCGCGGTCGGATGCGCGATCCGGCCCCCTTGAACTCGGGGGACTTCGCCGGCGCCATGGCCGCCGTTGGACCGTTCGAGGACCGTCCCTGTCTCGCCGTCGCCGTATCCGGGGGCCTGGACAGCATGGCGCTCTGCCTTCTCGCCGACGGCTGGGCGAGATCGCGCGGTGGATGCGTGACCGCCCTCACCGTGGATCACGGACTCAGGCCCGGTGCCCGCGCCGAGGCCGAGCAGGTGCGGCGATGGCTGAACGGGCGGGGGATCGAACACCGGCTCTTGTCCTGGGTAGGCGACAAACCGGCCACCGGGCTGCAGCAGGCCGCGCGTGTGGCCCGTTATGCCTTGATGTCGCGATGGTGCCGGGATGCGGGCGTTCTGCATCTGCTGCTTGGCCATCATGAACAGGATCAGGCCGAAACGCTCCTGATGCGGCATTGCCGGGGGAGCGGCCTGGACGGTCTCGCCGGGATGGCCGCCGTCGTGGAGACCGCCGATGTCCGGCTGCTGAGACCGCTGTTGACGACCTCGCGGGAGCGTCTTCGGGCGGTGTTGTCCGTATCGGATCAACCATGGATCGAGGATCCCTCCAACATCGACCCCGCCTACACCCGGAACCGGATCCGGGCCCTTTTGCCGCGATTGGCGGAAAGCGGCGATGCCGTGGCGTCGATCATGGCGGCCTCGGCGAGAATGGCGCGGGCCCGGCTGGCGCTGGATGCCGCGGCGGCGGCGTTGCTCGCCCGGTCGGGCCACTTGTATCCGGAGGGACATGCGCGGATCGATGTGGCGTCCATGGCGTCCGCTCCGGACACCGTGGCCACGCGGGCGCTGGGGTGGTTGCTGGCGGCGGTCGGCGGCCGCGCGCTCCCTCCGCCCGTCGAAAAGCTGGACCGGCTGCTTGCCAACCTGATCCGCGGAACCTCGCTCGACGCGGCGACCCTTGGGCGATGCGCGATGGCCCGCGACGGTGGTTCCATCGCGGTCTGGCGGGAAGCGCGCGGTCTGCCGGCCCCCCGGGCGGCCAGCGCGGATGGTCCCGTGGCATGGGACGGCCGCTTCCTGATCGAACTGAGTTCGGCGGGCGGCGCCGGGACCGAGGAGATCCGCCTCGTCGCGCTCGGAACGTCCGGCGTCGGCCAAATCGACCGCGACGGTGGGCATTGCAGGCCCCGGGTTTATCGCGTGCCCCGCCAAGCCCGCGCCGCGCTTCCCGCCCTCGCGGACGGCGACGGAATCGTATCGGTGCCGCATCTCCGCTATGCGCGGGACGATCGCGGGTGCCCGCCCGTTCGATTTCGCACCGTTCTGTTCCGGCCGCGCCATACCCCAATGGGATCCGGACGGTATCTTGCATGAGGTTTGCGGCGTATTATCTCATACAACGAGAGGTCAATCTGTTAGACTGATTGAATCTCCCCGATGGCGTTTAGTTGTTTTGGGAAAGACCGCACACTTACATTGACCATTGCAATAGGTAGCTAGAGTGAATATCAGCCGGAACTTGGCGTTATGGGTGATTGTCGCGCTTTTGGTGTTCGCCCTTTTCAATCTCTTTCAGGGTTCGTCCCCACGCGGCGCGCAGCAACCGCTCGCATACACCGATTTCATGGCGCAGGTGGAAAGTGGCGACATCAAGGAAGTGACCATCAAGGGGCAGCAGGTCACCGGCAAGTTCCGTGACGGACGCTCGCTGGTAACGTTCGCGCCCGACGACCCGCAGATGATCCCCAAACTCGAGGAGCACGGCGTTCGAATTTCCGCCCAGCCCTCGGACGAGGGATCGCCGACGCTGTGGAGCGTTCTAATATCCTGGTTCCCCATGTTGCTCCTGATCGGGGTCTGGATCTTTTTCATGCGCCAGATGCAGTCGGGCGGCGGCAAGGCCATGGGTTTCGGAAAGTCGCGGGCGCGGCTGCTGACGGAGAAGACCGGGCGGGTCACCTTTGACGACGTCGCCGGTATCGACGAAGCCAAGCAGGAACTTGAGGAGGTGGTCGAATTCCTGAAGGACCCCCAGAAGTTCCAGCGCCTTGGCGGCAAGATTCCCAAGGGATGCCTTCTGGTCGGACCTCCCGGCACCGGCAAGACACTGCTCGCCCGCGCCATCGCCGGCGAGGCGAACGTGCCGTTCTTTACCATTTCCGGATCCGACTTCGTCGAAATGTTCGTGGGCGTCGGCGCGTCGCGCGTGCGCGACATGTTCGAGCAGGGCAAGAAAAACGCGCCGTGCATCATCTTCATCGATGAAATCGACGCCGTCGGACGCCACCGCGGCGCGGGTCTCGGGGGCGGCAACGACGAGCGCGAGCAGACGCTCAACCAGCTTCTGGTGGAAATGGACGGGTTCGAGTCCAACGAAGGCGTGATCCTGATCGCCGCGACCAACAGGCCGGACGTGCTCGATCCCGCGCTGTTGCGGCCGGGCCGGTTCGACCGTCAGGTGGTTGTCGCCAATCCCGATATTCTCGGCAGGGAACAGATCCTCAAGGTGCACATGCGCAAGGTTCCGCTCGCGCCGGACGCCGACGCGCGCGTCATCGCGAGGGGCACGCCGGGCTTCTCGGGCGCCGACCTGGCCAACCTCGTCAACGAAGCCGCGTTGCTTGCCGCCCGCGCCGGCCGGCGGGTGGTGGCGATGATCGATTTCGAGGCCGCGAAGGACAAGGTGCTGATGGGCGTGGAGCGCCGCTCCATGGTGATGACCGACGATGAAAAGCGGTTGACCGCATTTCACGAGGCGGGGCACGCGATCGTCGGGTTGCGCGTGCCCAAGCACGATCCACTGCACAAGGTGACCATCATCCCGCGCGGACGGGCTCTCGGCGTGACCATGGCCCTGCCGGAGCGGGACCGGTACAGCTATTCCAAGCTCGAGCTCGAGTCCAAGCTGGCGGTCATGTTCGGTGGCCGGGCGGCGGAGGAGATCGTGTTCGGGCAGGAAAACGTTACCACCGGCGCTGGCAACGATATCAAACAGGCGACCGACATGGCGCGCCGCATGGTAACGGAATTCGGTTTTAGCGACAAATTGGGCCCGCTGCGGTACTCCGACAACCAGGAAGAGGTGTTTCTCGGTCACTCGGTCACGCAACACAAGAACGTGTCCGACGCGACCGCCAAGCTTATCGATGACGAGGTTCGTCGCCTCGTCGACGAAGCCGAGGTGAAGGCGCGGGAAATCCTGGTCGCGCACCGTGGCGACCTGGATGCAGTGGCGGAAGCCCTGCTCGAATACGAGACGCTCAGCGGCGAAGAGGTGAAGGCGTTGTTGGAGGGCAGGCCGATCGTTCGCCCCGACCTCGATGAACAGGGGCCCAAGCCGACGGGGCGGCGGTCCTCGGTTCCGTCCTCGGGTCACAAGCCGAGCACGGATAAGAGCGGCGGGGGATTTGAGGCCGAGCCGCAACCCGAGAGTTGATCCCGGCCGGCCGGCCCCGATACTGATGCAGGTTCGGGCCCGGGGGTCGGGGCTTCCGTGGGGATAGACATGGAGTTTGCCGGGCTCTCTCTCGACCGGCCGAAAATCATGGGGGTGGTCAACGTCACCCCCGACAGCTTCTCGGATGGCGGCGAGGCCTTCGATCATTCGGCCGCGATCGAGCGGGGCGTGGCCCTCGCGGCGGACGGCGCGGACATCATCGACATCGGCGGAGAGTCCACTCGGCCGGGCGCCCAGCCCATTTCCCGGGCCGAAGAGCTTTCAAGGGTATTGCCCGTGGTGCGCGAACTCGCATCCGCAGGTATCTTGGTCTCGATCGACACCCGGCACGCGGCGGTCATGGAACGCGCCATCGACGCCGGCGCCGGGATCGTCAACGACGTGACCGCGCTGACCGGCGACCCCCGGTCGTTGGCGGTGGTGGCCGGATCCCATGTTTCCGTGGTGCTGATGCATATGAAGGGCGATCCGCGGACCATGCAGGCCAACCCGCGCTATGACGACGTGGCCGCCGAAGTTCTCCAATGGTTGTCCCGCCGCGTGTCCGTTTGCGAAGCCTCCGGCATCCCCCGGAGGCGTCTTGCCGTCGATCCCGGGATTGGTTTCGGCAAGACAGTTCAGCATAACTTGGAGATTCTGGCCCATCTGGGGAATTATCAATCTCTCGAGTGTGCGCTATTAATTGGCGTATCGCGCAAAAGCTTTATCGCCCGGCTGTGTGAGGGCGAACCTCCCCAGGACCGTTTGGGCGGTTCCCTGGCGGCGGTTCTGGCGGCGGTTCAGCGGAACGCACACATTGTCCGGGTCCACGACGTCGCCGCCACGCGCCAAGCACTCCGCGTTTGGCGCGCCATCGCCGACACCGGCAGCGGTATCGCTAACGAGTGACTAACGACTTTGTGTTAGGTTTGGGGTCGGATCAGACATTTTTTCACGACTTAATTCTACTCCAGAAATCCAGCTGTTATCTGGGGGAGCAAGGAGCTGGCTATGGGAAGAAAGCTTTTTGGCACGGACGGTATTCGCGGCGCGGCCAATCGGGAGCCGATGACGGCGGAGACCGCGTTGAAAGTCGCGATGGCCGCGGGCCTGCAATTCCGGAACGGGCACCAGGGGAGCCGGGTTCTCATCGGTAAGGACACGCGCCTTTCTGGCTATATGTTGGAAGCCGCCCTAACTGCCGGTTTCGTGTCCATGGGGATGGACGTTATCCTGGTGGGTCCGATGCCGACGCCGGCGGTGGGCATGTTGACCCGGTCCATGCGATGCGATCTCGGGCTCATGTTGTCGGCATCGCACAATCCGTTCGGAGACAACGGCATCAAGCTCTTCGGACCCGATGGATTATAAGCTCACAGACGCGATGGAAAGGGCGATCGAATCCAAGGTCGCCAGCAACATGTCCTCGGAATTGGCGTCGCCCGCCGATCTCGGCAAGGCCCGACGTCTTCACGATGTCCACGGCCGCTACACCGAATTCGTCAAGCGGTCCTTTCCCAAGGGGCTCACGCTCGCCGGTCTTCGGATCGTCGTCGACTGCGCGAACGGCGCCGCGTACAATGTCGCCCCGGAACTGCTCTGGGAACTGGGGGCGGAGGTCATTCCGCTCGGCGTTGCGCCGGATGGTTTCAATATCAACTCCAACTGCGGCTCCACCGTTCCGGAGACCATGTGCCGGACAGTCAAGGAATACCGCGCCGATCTCGGGATCGCGCTCGATGGCGACGCCGACCGGGTGCTGGTCGCCGATGAGACGGGCACCTTGATCGACGGCGACCAGGTCATGGGCCTGATCGCCGACGAGTGGGCGCGGCGCGGCCAGTTGAGAGGCGGCGGGGTGGTGGCGACGGTCATGTCCAATCTCGGCCTGGAGCGGCATCTGGCCGGCATGAACCTTCGGCTCGAGCGAACCCAGGTCGGCGACCGCTACGTCGTCGAATGCATGCGCAAGAACGGCTACAACCTTGGCGGCGAGCAGTCGGGACACATCATTCTCAGCGACTACACCACCACCGGTGACGGATTGATATCCGCGCTTCAGGTCCTGGCGGTGATCGTCCGATCCGGGCGGCAAGCCAGCGAGGTGTGCAGGGTTTTCGAACCGGTTCCCCAGCTGCTGCGCAACGTGCGCTACCAGAAGGGCAAGCCGCTCAGCCAAAAATGCGTCATGGACGCCATTGCCGAGGGCGAGAAGGAACTGAGCGGAACCGGCCGGCTGCTGATCCGCAAGTCCGGAACCGAGCCGCTGATCAGGGTCATGGCCGAGGGCGAGGACGAGGCGTTGGTCGGGGCGGTGGTGGACCGGATCTGCGGTGTCATCCAGGCGGCTGCGGTATAGCGGCCGCGGAAGGGTCATGCGGGGCAGGGTTCTGATCGTCGCCGGTTCCGATTCCGGCGGCGGGGCCGGCATTCAGGCGGACATCAAAACGGTGACCGCGCTCGGCGGTTTCGCCATGACCGCGGTCACCGCGCTGACGGCCCAGAACACCATGGGTGTCGATCGCATTTTCGACGTACCGCCCGAGTTCATCGTTCGGCAGATGAGCGTGGTTCTGAGCGATATCGGCGCCGACTGTATCAAGATCGGCATGCTCCATCGGCCGGAAATCGTCGAGGCCGTCGCCGGTTTCCTGAAAGCCGCCGCCGGCGGTATTCCCATCGTCGTGGATCCGGTGATGATGGCCAAGGGCGGGTCGCCGTTGCTTACCCCGGACTCGGTAGCGGCGCTGAAAACCCTCCTGATCCCGCTGGCGTGGGTGTTGACCCCCAACCTGCCCGAGGCGGAAGTCCTGGCCGGCCGCGAGGACCTCGGTCCGATGGACCTCGCGGCCGCGGTCCTCGAACTCGGCCCGCGAGCGGTGCTGCTCAAGGGCGGGCATGGCGACGGACCGACGCTCACAGACATCCTCGCCGAAAATGGTCAGGCCACGCAGACCTTCGAGGGGCCGCGCATCGACACCCCGCATACCCATGGCACCGGTTGCACGCTGGCGTCGGCGTTGGCGACCGGCTTGGCGCAGGGACTGACCTTAAGTTCGGCGGTGACCCGCGCGCGCGCCTATGTCCTTGAGGCCATTTCGACGGCGCCGGGGTTCGGTCACGGACACGGACCCCTCAATCATGCCCACACCGTTCGCGCCTTCCCCGAAGAGTGAGGATTCGAGCGGCATGGCGGGAAAGGCCTGAATGTTCTAGTATTCGGGAACGCATGAGGGAGGCGTTCCATGAACCTTGAAAAGGTCGTCTTTGGGTTTTTCATCGTCCTCGCGCTGACGTTAAATTTCAGCTTCGTTTACGGCGAGATCGGAGACCCCGATCATCACCACGTCCTCGACTTCTTTTTCGTCATTGTCGTCAACATCATCGCCACCACGTTGAAGCTCGGAGACCGCTCGCAGATCGGCGCGCTTCTGCTGGCGACAAGCCTGGTGGCCGACCTGCAATTGATCGCCGCCGCCATGGTCTGGGGCTACGCGGAGCATGTGTCCGGGACGGGGCTGACCACCGAGGTCATGGTTCTGGTCGTCTCGCTGGCCGCCGGGGCCTTGCTGGCCAACTTCATATCCGTCACCATCGTCGTCTGCGAAACGCTGATGCTCAGGCGTTAGCGCCGGGCCGGGGAGCCGTCATGACCGGAACCGCGCGTTCTCACCGGGTCACCTATATCATCCTGCGTTTCATGCGCCGGCCCATCCTGGTGGTGGTAAGCGTGTACGCCATCTCCATGGCCGGCTGGGTGATGATTCCCGGCGGCGACCCCCTGAATCCCGGAGAGCCCCTGAGCTTCTTCCACGCCTTCTATTTCCTGACCTACACGGCCACGACCACGGGGTTCGGCGAGATCCCCTATGCGTTCACCGAGGCGCAACGGGTGTGGAGCATGATCTCGCTTTACGCTGGCGTCGTCGCCTGGCTGTACGCGGTCGGGGCGATCATCCGACTGGTGCAGAACCCGCACTTCCGGCGCGAGATCGCCGAGGCGCGGTTCGCCCGAAACGTGGCCCGCCTCCGCGAGCCGTTCGTCATACTGTGCGGATTCGGCAACACCGGCAGCCTGCTTACCCGGGGACTAAGCGACAACGGCATTACGGCCGTCATTCTTGACAACGACGAGGACCGGATCATCGCCCTCTACCTGCGGGATTACCGCGTCGCCATGTATGCGCTGCAGGCCGATGCTCGTATTCCCGACCATCTGATCGAAGCCGGCTTGATGATGCCCAATTGCAAGGCGGTTGTGGCGCTCACCGGCGACGAGGATCTCAACGTCAAGATTTCGGTGACCGCGCGTCTGCTCAATCCCGATGCGCGGGTGATCACCCAGTCGACCCACGAGGTCTACGACGAAACGCTGGAGACCCTCGGCGGCGACGTCCATATCATCGACCCGTTCCAAACCTACGCCCGCTATCTCGGCGGCACCATCCACAATCCGCTGATCCACATGTTGAACGAGTGGCTGATCGGCGCGCCCGGCGCCAACCTGGCCATGTATCCGGACGTACCGCGAGGGACGTGGATCGTCTGCGGGTTCGGCCGCATGGGCCGGTGCATCGACGAATCGCTGACAGCCCTCGGAATTTCAACCGTCGTGATCGACCCGGACATCAACCCCGGCGAGGCCGCGCGACGGGACGACCGGATTGCCGGCCGGGCTTCCCAGGCGGCTTTGCTGCAGGCCGGAATCAAGGAAGCCGCCGGCATCGTCGTCGGCACTAACAGCGATCCCGCCAATCTCAGCGTTGTGCTGAACGCGCGGGCGCTCAACCCCGGGATCTTCGTCCTGGTGCGCCAGAACCGCCATCGCAACCAAATGCTGTTCAGCGCCGCCGAGGCCGACCTGATCATGCAGCCGAGCCTCGTGAGCGCCCGGCGTATCCTGTTCCAGTTGATCGCGCCGCTGCTGCGGACGTTTTTCGAGCATCTTCGCGAACACCCGCTCGACGCTCGCGACGTATTCCTCCGCAACGTGGTGGAGCAGTTGCACGACCGCGTGGGGGGGGGCAATCCGCGCCTGTGGACGATCGCGCTCCGCGAGGAAACCGCGCCGGCGCTGATGGCGCGATTCCGCGAGGGCAGCATCATCACCCTGGGCGAGATCATCCGCGATCCCACGGACCGCGGCCGTCACCTTCCGTGCGTGCCCATGGTGATCCGTTCGGACCGACGCGTGATTATCATGCCGGCGCTGTCGCACGTCCTCGAGGCGGGCGACCAGATCCTGTTCTGTGGCCGCAGGGAGGCCTACCACCTCCTGGACGCCACCCTTCACGACGAGTACACGCTCGGCTACCTGATCAGCGGTGTCGACGAACCACGCGGTTATGTCATGAAGTGGGTCGTCAACCGGTTCTTCCCGCCCCGCGCCCCGCTGCGGCCCTGATGACCCCTGTCTTTCGGGCGCGCTGTCTTGCTCTGGACCGTTGATTTTTCGACCCTCCGGCATGGTGGCGGGCGGCTTTGCCGGCGAGAATCTACTGTGCATGGGGTTGTTTTGACAAAAACGCGTTACGCCCCCCCCCTCCACGGCGCGCGCCCGCGATTACAAATAAGGATCGAATCGATTATGACCAAGGAACTGGACGGGGCGTGAGGCCGGCCCCCATGATCCCGATGAGGCCACCTTGGGGGAAAAGGGGAGTGGTCACGGCGCCCGGAATGGGCGAAAACAGAGGCGGCGTGATGTGCCGAGGCACTTTTTCAACCGATCCTAAGGGAACCTTAACCGGATTGGAAAATGATTGGGGTCCCATTTATGAAGGACTCAGCCGACATGCGGGATAAAGCGACGATTCTGGTGACGGGCGGCGCCGGTTACATCGGCAGCCATACCGTGCTTGCGTTCCGTGACGCGGGGTGTCCGGTGGTGGTGCTGGACAATCTGTCCACGGGTGTCCGCCGCGCCGTGCCCGAGGATGTCGTGTTCGTCGAGGGCGACGCCGGCGATCTCGACCTGACCAAGGCGCTCCTGCGCCGCCATGGCGTCGATACGGTGGTGCACTTCGCGGGCAGCATCGTCGTTCCGGAGTCCGTTTCCGATCCCTTGAAGTACTACCACAACAACACCGAGGTCAGCCGCAAGCTGATCCAGGCATGCGTCGAGACGGGCGTGCGCTCCATGGTGTTCTCGTCGACGGCGGCGGTCTATGGCGAGCCGGACAGGGTGCCCATCGCCGAGGAGGAGGCGACCCGTCCCGAGAACCCCTACGGGCGCTCCAAACTGATGACCGAATGGGTGCTTCGCGACACCGCCGCGGCGCACGATTTCCGGTTCATCGCGCTGCGCTATTTCAATGTCGCCGGAGCCGATCCCGAGGGGCGGGCGGGACAGTCGACGCCCAGGGCCACCCACCTCATCAAGGTGGCGAGCGAGGTGGCAGTCGGCTTGCGGCCGTACATGGAGATTTTCGGCGACGATTACGAAACCCCGGACGGCACGTGCGTGCGCGACTACATTCACGTGACCGACCTCGCCGATGCCCACGTGTGTGCGGTCCAGCATTTGCGGAGCGGCGGCGAGAGCCTCGTGCTCAATTGCGGCTACGGTCGCGGCTATTCCGTCCGCGAGGTGGTGGAGGCGGTCGAGGCCGTGACCGGCAAGGCGCTGCCCGTGCGAATCGCGTCCCGCCGGCCCGGCGACACCGGGCGCTTGGTCGCCGACGCGAGCAGGATCAAGGCGCTGTTCAACTGGCGGCCACGCCACGACGACCTGGAGCTGATCATCCGGTCGGCCCTGCGGTGGGAGGAGAGGCTTCTCATGGCCCGTGACATGGCTCCGTAAGAGAACGATGTGGCCTATGATGGTGTTGTTTCTGCCACAAGTGTGTGAATTCTGAAGCATTTCCTGTTAGTGATAGTTTAAAATCGAGCTAAACCCTTTAAAAGGAATTGGTATTAAGAGCTTTCAACTCGGAAGCCGGGTGCGGGGCGGAAATCAAGCGCCGAGACACAGTGGGTTTCCTTCTACCTGTTGGGCTTATTGTTGGGAGGCACGATGAGAAAGATTTTGGTTGCGGCATTGCTGGCGGTTTTGCCGATGGCCGCCGTGGCGCAGAACCCGGCGACCCCGCCAATGGACGATTCGTCCTACACCCTCAACGCGGGCGACGTTCTCGATATTTCCGTCTGGCGGGAAGACGATCTTCAACGTCAGGTGCTGGTGTTGCCGGACGGAACCATCAGCTTTCCTCTCGCCGGACAGATCGATGCCGCCGGGCGCACCACCGAGGACGTCCAGCTCGCCATCTCCGACCGGCTGGAGAAATACATACCCGGTGCCGTGGTGACGGTGTCGGTCCTGAACGTGTCGGGAAACAAGATCTACGTAATTGGCGCGGTCAACAACCCGGGCGAGTTCCAGGTGACCCGCTCCATCGACGTGATGCAGGCTTTGAGCCTCGCCGGTGGACTGACTCCGTTCGCGGGCGAGGACAGCATCCGGATCCTGCGGCGCGAAAACGGCGCCGATACGTCGTATCCGTTTTATTATTCCGACGTGAAGCGCGGCGAAAAATTGGACATGAATATCAAGCTCAAGAGCGGGGATGTCATCGTTGTTTCGGGTCAGTCCCTGTTCTAGGGAACCGTTTTCGCCGGAGACGTTCGCGCGGCGGGGCGTCGCCGCGCGTGCGGCGGCAACGCTGTTCGCGGGCGCTGTGTTCTGCTCCGCCGTGGGCGCTGGAGGCGCGCGGGCGGCCGAATGGTTCGCTACCGGCGAGATCCGTCAGGAGGTCGAGTACGACGACAACATCGGCCTCGACCTCTCGAGTGACGACGTGGTTTCCGATGTGGGTTTCACGAGCGCGATCCTGGCGAACGCCGGCGCGCGAACACCCAATCTCAACATCCTGCTGGACACCCGGTTCACCTTCGTCGTGTTCCCCAATGAAGATCAGTTAAGCTCCAACGATCAGTTCATTGTCCTGGGAACCGACTACCAGTATGGACGGAGCGTCTGGGGGCTGCAGGGGGAATTCGCCAACGACACCACCCGCACGAGCGACGTGGACAGCACGGGCCTGTTCATCCTCGAAAACAAACGACGACAGGTCTTCCGGGTCGGTCCGTCATGGTCGTACCAGTTGACTCCGCGCGACAACGTGGCGACGTCCGCCACGTATACCAACGTCAATTATCCCAATGGCACTTCGGAAGTCGAAGATGGCGCGCGGTTGAGGGATTACGAGGAATTCAGCGGAACCGTGGATTATAACCACGTGCTGACCCCACGGACGCAATTGCTCGGTTCGGTCAATGGTTACTACTATGACTCCAACAAGTTCGGCTCCCTGGATAGCCAGTTTATCGGAGTGCTGTTGGGCGCGAGCCACCGTCTGACGGAGCAGGTTCGCCTGACGGCCCTGGCCGGGCCGCGGGTTGTTCGCCAGGAAATCAGGGGCGAAGCTGACAATTCCTCGAACAGCAGCACCGACGCAGGCTACATCGCCGACGTAAGCATCAACTATCAGCCCACCGAACGCACGTTTCTGGAAGGCCAGTACACGCGGACCACAGAACCGAACACCAGCACCGGAGCGCTCCTGGAAAAAGATGAGTTTCGGTTGTATGGTCAATATAAATTGCTTGAAAAGGTTGCAATTGACCTCACGGCGCGGTATTTTATGCAGGATATTCCGACAAACAACGCCCCCGATGAGGATAACTCGAACGCAACCCGGCACTACGTCTCCGTTCAACCAGGCGTGAGTTGGCGCTTCCTCGAGGAGCTCAGCTTGAATTGCTACTATCGTTTCCGTTGGCAACGTTACGACAGCCTCGGTAGCGACAGTGGAACTCAAGGCAATTCCAATGCCGTGTTCGCCAGATTGATCTATGATCTGCCGGTGTTATCCGCCTCCCGCTAGAGGGAAGGTCGCCAGGAGCCTCGTCGTCGAATGACCGGTCGGTCGTTGGTAGCATAGTCGTCAAGGCAGCATAGTCATGGATGAAGAAGTCAAAACACCGCAGGATTATCTGGCACTCGCAATGCGCCGCAAGTGGCACTTCCTGTTGCCAGCGCTGGCCGTTTTCCTGTTGACATCGACGATCGCGTTTCTGCTGCCGTCGGTCTATCGGTCCGCGGCCGTGGTACTGATCGAGGAGCCCGACGTCCCGCGTGAACTGGTCTTCTCGACCATTACGAGCTACGCGGATCAGCGTCTCCAGACCATCTATCATCGGGCGACCACCACACAGAACCTGATGCAGATCATCAACAAGTTCGATCTGTATCCCGATGCCCGCGAGGTGCTGCCGGTCACCGAGGTGGTGGATGCCATGCGCAAGAACGTCAGCATGGACCTGATCAGCGCCGACGTTATCGATCCGAAGACGGGCCGCCCCGGACAGGCGACCATCGCGTTCAGCCTCGCTTTCGAGCACGACAATCCGGCGGTGACGCAGAAGGTCGCCAACGAGCTCGTCACCCTGTATCTCGGCGAAAACATCCGGACGCGGCAGGAAAAGGCCGCGGAGACGTCGACATTTCTCGACAACGAGGCGGATCTACTGGAAAAAGAGATCGCCGATCTGGAGCGTCAGCTCGCCGAGTTGAAGGAACGCAATCTCGGAAGTCTGCCGGAGCAGCTCCACTATAACATGCAACTGATCGAGCGGGGCGAGACCGAACTGCGCGATCTCGAACGGCGGGCGCAGGCGCTCCGCCAGCAACAGATTTATCTGCAATCCGAATTGTCGCAGGTGAGTCCGTACGGCTCCTATCAGGCTGGCGGCGTGCCGGTGCTGAGCGCCACGGATCAGCTCAAGGCGCTGCGGACGCAACTCATCACCGTGTCCGGCAGATACGGACCGGAACATCCCGATGTGGTGAAGTTGCGCCGTGAAATCGCCGCGCTCGAGCGGGAAACCGGAGTGGGACCCGATCCGGCCCTGATCCGCGCCGAAATCCGGAAAGTGGAGACGGACCTTGCCGTCGCCCGCGAGAGGTATGCCGACAGCCACCCGGACGTCATCAAGCTCAACCGCCAGCTCTCGGCGCTGGAGAACTCGCTGGCCAAGGCCGGGCGGGCGCCGGGCGGGTTGCGAGGCGGTCAGAGCGCCGACAATCCGCTGTTCATTCAGATGAACGCACAGGTCCAATCCATCGGCTCGGAACTGGCGGCCGTCGAGCAGCAGAAAGTGCGGACCAAGGAAAAGCTTGCCGAATACGAAGAACGGATCATGGCGATCCCGCTGGTGGAACGCGAGTACATGCGGATCGTGCGCGAACTCGAGAACGCCAACAGCAAGTACCAGGATATCAAGGGAAAGCAGATGGCGGCGCAGCTCGGCGAGGCGTTGGAGACGGAACGCAAAAGCGAGCGCTTCACCCTGATCGAGCCGCCGCAGGTTCCGACCGAACCGGCGTCGCCGAACCGGCTCGCGATCATGGTCCTCGGTTTCATCCTGTCGCTCGGAGTGGGCGTCGGCGGCGCGGCATTGTCCGAGATGCTGGACCAGTCCGTCCACAATTCGCGGCAACTCGCGGCCATAACGGGGGCGACTCCGCTCGCGGTGGTTCCCTACATCAAGACGCGGGACGACACTATCAAGACGTGGCGGCGCGGCGCCATCTACGCCGCCGCCGGGTGCGTCGTGTTGGGCGTGGGCCTGACTTTTTTCCACTACAATATCAAACCACTGGATGTGTTGTGGTCGGTGGCGCAGCGACGGATCGATACACTCCTCGTTCAGTATTTCTAACAGACCGCATTTCAAACATACCGCGAGGCGGCAAAGGGTCGGACCAGTGGAAAAAATCCAGAAGGCACTCGAAAAAGCCCGCGAACAGCGGGGAGAAGTACTTGGAACCCAGCCGTCGCGTCCGAGAGAGCGCTCCCCAGGACGGTCGACCGCCCGAGACGTGAACGCGCCCATCGCCTACCGCGAGACCCGGATTTCCAAGACGGAAAACCATGTGCTGCGGCAGAACCGCGTGATCGCGGGCGCTCCGCAGGAACGTCTGGCGGATGCGTTCCGGATCCTGCGCACGCAGGTTCTGCAGCGGTTGTCGGCCAAAAAGCAGTCGACCCTGGCAATCACCAGCCCCAATCCGGAGGAAGGCAAGTCGCTCACGTCGGTCAATCTGGCCATCAGCCTGGCCATGGACGTGAACCACACGGTTCTGCTCGTGGACTTGGACCTGCGCCGTCCGAGCGTTCATGATTTCTTCGGTTTCAAGCCGGAGGTGAGCCTGGCGGACTACCTGACCGGGAAGGCGCCGCTCTCCGATTGCCTGGTCAATCCGGGAATAGAGCGGTTGGTTGTCCTGCCGGCGGCCAAGCGCGTCGGCAACTCCTCCGAACTTTTGTCGTCGCCGGAAATGGTGGCGTTGGCGCGGGAATTGAAAACACGCTACCCGGACCGGCTGGTGGTCTACGATCTTCCGCCGCTTCTGGCGACCGACAACTCACTCGTCTTTCTGCAATATGTCGACGCCTGCCTTCTTGTTATCGAAGAAGGCGAAACCAACAAGGAAGACATTCGCAAGAGTATAGAGTTGTTGAAAGGCTGCAATCTGATCGGGACGGTTCTCAACAAATCCAAGAATCACGAGAAGACCTATTACTATTGAGAGTGACCGGATGCGTCAGCGAAGCACACTGAGAAATACTCTTTCGGATATATCAGAATGTATGAAGCTTATTATGGATTTCGAGAAAAGCCGTTCTCGCTGATACCGGATCCTGGTTTTCTGTATCTCAGCCAGAGTCACCGAATGGCTCTGACCCTGCTCGAGTACGGTCTCACCCAGCAAACCGGGTTCGTGGTCATTACCGGAGAAGTGGGTTCCGGGAAAACGACCCTCGTGCGCAGTCTGCTGAACAGCGTCGAGGACGAAATCCATATCGGATTGATCACCAATCCGCACCACTCCTTCGGCGAGCTGTTGCAGTGGATCTGCCTGGCATTCGAACTGGAGTACGAGGGCAAGAGCAAGGTCCAGCTCTATCAGCGATTCATTGAGTTCCTCATTGAACAGTATGCGTCGGGCCGGCGAACGGTGCTGATGATCGACGAATCCCAGAACCTCGATATCGAGACCCTGGAAGAGCTCCGCATGCTGTCCAACGTCAATTCCGAGAAGGACTTTCTGCTGCAATTGGTACTGGTCGGTCAACCGGAGCTGCTCGAAAAATTGAGACGGCCGGAGTTGCGGCAGTTCGTGCAGCGCATCGGCGTCGACTACCACCTGTCGCCGCTCGATTGCCGAGATACCGTCGAATACATCCGCCATCGGCTGGTGGTGGCCGGCGGCGACCGCGATATCTTCGACGACTACGCGTGCGGCGCAGTCTACTTCTATTCTGGCGGGATTCCACGGCTGATCAACGTGCTGTGCGACTTGACCCTGGTCTACGGATACGCGGAGGACAAATCCCGGGTCGACATCGATACGGTGCTGGAGGTCGCGAAGGCGAGGGCAAGTACGATGCTCGGCTATCTCCCGGAAGAGGTGGCCGGAAAATCCCGCGACGAGATCAAGAAGTTCGTGATCAAGAACCTCTCCGTGGAGGGGGGCGTAAAAAAAAACCACAATGACGAGCTGGCGAGCCAGCGGTCCGGGTGACGGAAATTTAAAATTTTCCGCCGATAGTGTTGTTCAGGCGGCAATTGTTTTCTCAACTCTCCGCCGATCCGGAAAACCATTGCGGTAGAATTCATGCACAAACCTGCGAAAAAGATCACGGTGCTCGGGCTCGGGTATATCGGATTGCCGACCGCATCCTTGCTGGGCACCAAGGGTTACAAAGTTCATGGCGTCGACACCCGTGACGAAGTGGTCGATACCATCAACCAGGGCAGAATTCATATCGTCGAACCGGATCTGGATATCCTGGTGAAATCGGCGGTTCAGTCGGGAAACCTGACGGCCTCCTTGGAACCGGCGGCGGCCGATGTGTTCATCATCGCGGTGCCGACGCCCTTGACCGCCGAACGGTCGCCCGATCTTTCGTGCGTGGAGGCGGCGGCCCGGCGAATCGCGCCGTTCGTCAAGCCGGGAAACCTCGTGGTGCTGGAGTCCACCAGTCCCGTGGGCACCACGTCGGATCTGGTTGGCCGCATCCTGCGGGAGGCGGGTCACGCGGTCGGCGAGGATGTTTTCGTCGCTCACTGTCCGGAGCGGGTTCTGCCCGGGAAAATTCTGACCGAACTGATTCACAACGACCGGATCGTGGGCGGCGTCAACGACGCGTCCACCGAGGCGGCCGCAGAATTTCTCTCGGAGTTCGTGAGCGGAGAGGTGTTCAAGACCACCGCCGCAACCGCCGAGCTGGCCAAACTGGTGGAGAACGCCTACCGGGACGTCAATATCGCGTTCGCCAACGAAATTTCCATGGTCGCGGAGCGCGCGTCCATCAATGTCTGGGACCTCATCCGGCTGGCGAACCGGCACCCGCGTGTCAACATCCTCCAGCCCGGACCGGGAGTGGGGGGGCATTGCATCGCCATCGATCCGTGGTTCATCGTCCATGGCTATCCCGACGACGCGCGCTTGATCCGCACCGCGCGGGAGGTCAACGACCGAAAGCCCGGTTGGATCATCGACAAGGTCAAGGAGCGGGCGGCGAAATTCCGAAACCCGGTGATTGCCTGCCTTGGGCTGGCGTTCAAGGCCGACGTGGACGACCTGCGGGAATTGCCGGCGCTTCAGATCGTCCGCGCGCTTCGGGAGTCGGCTGCGGCGGAACTCGTGATCTGTGAACCAAACATTGTTAAGCATTCGGAATTCCCGTTGATGGGCATGCACGAAGCCATCGACCGGGCCGACATTGTTCTTGTGCTGGTCGACCACAAACAGTTCCGTGCCTTGAAAGCCTGCGATCTCAAGGAGAAAGTGCTGATCGACACCCGGGGCGTCATTCAGTAGAGCGTTCGAGAACGAATTCCCTCGATCCGCCGAATCCGCCCGATCCGGCGTTCCGGCCAAGCGTTACAGCACCAACGTCACCTCGACGACGTCCTCGTCGGGGAGTTTGTGGCCGGTGAAGCCCATGCTGTAGACCAAGTCGAGCATGCGTCTGTTGTCCCGCAACACTTGACCGACAATGTGCTTGGTCCCCCGCGAGCGGCAATAGCGGACCATCTTGTCCAGCAGTTTCCAGCCGAGCCTCTGTCCCTTGAGGTCGGAGCGCACCAGGATCGCGTATTCCGCCTTGTCATTGTGCAGGTCGGTAATGGTACGGACCACCCCAAGGGTTTCCAGGCCGCTTCCGTCCGGGGCCGGCGCCGTGGCGATGAATGCCATTTCGCGGTCGTAGTCGATCTGGGTCAGCCGTGCCATTTCCGAATGCGGCAGCTTGCTCACGAGCCCGAAAAAGCGGAATCGAATATCCTCCGACGTGATCTTGGAGAGGAACTCGTAGTGTTTCGGTTCGTCTTCCGGACGGATCGGACGCAGCAACACCTTCCGGCCCGAGACCAGCTCGAACTCTTCCTCCAGGTCCTTCGGGTACGGGCGAATGGCCATCCGCGGCCGCGGCATCTCGGCGGCGGGCGCGATTCGCATGCGCGCATCGATGGCCAGGACCCCGTTTTCGTCCACGAAGAGGGGATCGATATTCAGTTCAACCAGTTCGGGGATGTCGACGATCATCTGCGAGACCTGAACCAGGGTCAGGCAGAGCGCGCTCATGTTGGCGCTCGGGCGGTCGCCGTATGCTTGAAGAAGACGGGAGACGCGGGTCCGGGATATCAGTTCGTAGGCAAGGTTCATGTTGAGCGGCGGCAGTGCGACCGCGCGGTCGCCAAGGATTTCGCCCTCCGGACCTCCTTGTCCGAATGTGAGGACGGGTCCGAACACTGGGTCTTCGGAGATGCCGATGCTGACCTCCCGCGCGCCCGGGCGAAGAACCATGGTCTCGACCGTGAAACCCTCGATCGTGGCGTCCGGTTTTTTTTCCGCGATGATGGCCAGCATGGTCTCGGCGGCCGTCTTGACGGCATCGGGTGTTTCGAGAAACAGGTCGACTCCACCGACCTCGCCCTTGTGCGTGATCTGCGGAGACAGAATCTTCAGGGCCACCGGAAAACCCAGGTCACGGGCCACGGCCACTGCGTCATCGGGTGTTTCCGCGACGCGCGACTCGGCCGTCGGAATGGCGTAGGCGCGCAGGATGGCCATCACCTCGTGGCCGCCGAAGGTCCACCGTCCCGCGGCCAGGGCGTCTTCGACAATCGCACGCGCCGCTTCGGTGGCGGGGCTGAACTCCGCGGGTTTCGACGGCGGCGTCTGCATCAGCATTTCCTGATTGCGCCGGTATCGAACCATGTGCATGAAGGCGTTCACCGCCTGCGTGGGGGTATCGTAGGTGGGGATCCCCGCGTCCGCGAATACCCGGCGTCCGGTGATCTGCTCGCCGCCCATCCAGCACGTGAGAACGTTGCCACGGCCATGCGCGGCCGCTTTCGCGACCGCTTCCGCCGCGCGGGTGCTGGAGGCCATGGCGGTTGGCGCATGCAGAACCATCACGGCGTCCACCTCTCTCGGCTCCAGCAGAGTCTCGACCGCTTTGGCGTAGTGGTCCGCAGGCGCGTTGCCGCGCAGAGTGACGGGGTTGGCCTGTGGCCAGCCGGTAGCCACCATGGGACCCAGTTTGCCGACCGTTTCCGGCGACAGATCGGCGAGGCGGCCTTCGTTCAGAACCAGCGTGTCGATCGCCATGACCGCGACGCCGCAACTGTTAGTGACGATTGCCAGTTGCTCGCCCTTGAGAGGGCGGGTCCGGCCGAGGGTTTCCACCGCCGCGAACAGTTCGCTGAAACTGTACACCCGCAGCATGCCGGCGCGCCGGATGGCGGCGTCGAAGACATTGTCGCCGCCCATACGAATACCGGTGCGCGCCGTCGTGAGCCGCTGTCCCTCTTCCGCTCGTCCGGCCTTGATCACGAGGATGGGCTTGTTTCGGCTTGCCCCGCGACCCGCCGACATGAACGTGGCGCCATCGCGGATGGTTTCGACGTAGAGCAGGATGGACCGCGTCTGCGGTTCGCTGCCCAGGTAGTCGAGGATGTCGCCGAAGTCCGTGTCCACCGTATCGCCAAGCGAAATGAAATGGGAAAAGCCGATGCCACGGTCGTGAGCCCAGTCGAGTACCGTGGCTGAAATGGCCGATGATTGCGAGACGAAGGCGAGCCCGCCGGCGCGCGCCGAGGTGTGGGCGATACTGGCGTTGAGCCCGGCGCTCGGGACGATGACGCCGAGGCCGTTGGGGCCGACCATCCGGACCCCATGCGCCCTCGCCGCGGCAAGGGCGGCATCATGGGATCGGCTCAGGCGGAGGGAGGTGGCGGGTACCGTCGATTCGCTCATGACGATGACCGCGCGGGTCCCCTTTCTCGCCAGGCTGTCGATGGCGGCCGGCACGGCATCCTGGTGTTCGCAAATGATGGCCAGGTCGGGCGTTACCGGCAGGGTGGCGATGTCGGGGTAGGCGAGAACACCGCCGATGGCCTTTTCCGCGGCGCTGACGGGCATGATCGGGCCTTCGAAGCCCGCCTGAAGCAGGTTGTGCATGACCACGCTGCCCGGGACACCGACGCGGTTGCTGGCGCCGATAACCGCGACCGATTCTGGGTGAAACAGTTTCTTGAGGTGCTGGATCGGCATGATCGAGGATGGCCTTGTGACTGGGGAGCTGGCGGGATCTCTTCTGAGATGGGAGCGTTCCCCATAGCCGCGCCATGCTTTTTTGTATGACATGGGCGGGATAGACCGGCAACCTCTAATGCCGCAGTGCAGCATCGTGATCCGGGAACCGCTATTTCCCCTTGAGGACCCAGATCCCGTTCCAGTTTCCGTCCGGCGGCGCTTCCAGGAACGCTTGGCAGCGATCGACGTAGAGGCGGGACAGACCATCACGCGGATTGATCTCGAGAACCTTCGCAAAGGACCGGAGGGCGATTTCGAACCGCTTGCTCCGGTAGAACTCGAGACCGTCATGGTAGAGGCGAAGCGCGCGCGCGATGTCGGGGAAGGTGGCTTCCGTGTGGTAGTCGAGAACTTCGTAAAGCCCGACGGGCTCGGTTTTGCCGCGGACCAACACGCGGTCCACGTCGCGGATCCGGTAGACCCCCTTGAGCCGCGTCAAGGTGTTCTCGCTGATAAGAATACGGGTGTGATAGTGCTTGCAGGCTCCCTCCAGGCGAGCGGCCAGGTTCACGCCGTCGCCGATCATGGTGTAATCCATCCGCTTCGTCGAACCGATATTTCCCGATACGACAATATCGGTGTTAATGCCGATGCCCATGTCGACGGCCGCCAGTCCGTTTTCCGACCGTTGCCGGTTCCACGCGGCCAGCGCGCGGATCATGGAAACGGCGGTGCGGACGGCGCGATCCTCGTCGTCGTCCCTCGCGAACGGAATGCCGAAGGCGGCCATCATGGCGTCGCCGATGAACTTGTCGAGGATGCCGCCGTGGCGCTGCAGGCACTCCACCATGACGGTAAAGTACTCGTTGAGCAGTGCGACGGTGCCCTGGGGACCAAGTTCCTCGGCCAACGCCGTGAAATCCCGGATATCCGTAAACAGAATGGTCGCCAGCGTGCTCTTGCCGCCGAGAATCTCGTCGCCGTGGGTCAGGAGTTCATCGGCGAGGCTTGGGTCCATGTATCGAGACATCGTGGATTTGACGCGCTTTTCCGAGCTGATGTCCTCTATGACGATCATCGTTCCGATCTTGACCTTCTCGGCGTTGACGAGAGGGAGAACAGTCGCGTTGACCGAAAAGATCCTTCCCTTGAAGACGAGCTCGGCGCCCATTGCGATATCGGTGGCTCGGGACTCGGCGACCCGCTCGATCCGCTCGAGAACCCAGGCGTTCGGTTCGGAAAAAACCGACGCGGCCGGCTGTTTAACGACGTCGGTGACACGGCGCTGTATGATGCGCAAGCCCGCGCTGTTGCATGTCACGATCCGGAGGTCCTCGTCGAGGGTGATGACCCCGTTCGACATGGATTGCAGCATGCACTCGTTGTAGTTCCTCATGTTCTGGATGTCTTCGAAGAGCGTGGCGTTTTCCAGGGCGATGGACACTTGCGCGCAGAAAGCCTTGAGCCGCGATTCGTCCTCCGGCGTGAAGGGGCCGCTCGTCTTGTTGAGCACCTGGGTGACGCCGATGGTTCTTCCGTGCTTGTTGACGATGGGAACGCACAGGATAGAGCGGGTGAAGTAACCGGTCTGCCTGTCGAACGCCGGATTGAACCGCAGGTCGGCGTAGGCATGCGCGATATTGACGACCTCTCCGGTGGTGAAAACGTGCCCGGCGATTCCGGCGTCGTCCTTCATGCGGAGCTCACCGGCGCCAAGCCCTTCGCCGACTTTCGACCATAGCTCCCCGGACTTGTCGTCGTGCAGGAACAGCGTCGAACGCTCGGCGTTGAGCAAGCCCGTGACCTCGCGGATGACCTTTCGCAATAGCGGCGTCAGGTTAATTTCGGACGTGATGTCGGCGACGATATCGAGAAATTCCAGCTCCTGCTTGCGCAGCCTGCGCAGCCGGTCGACCAGTTGGCTGTCCCGCAGCGCCGTCGCCGCCTGGGTGCCCAGGGCTTCGAGCAAGTCCAGGTCATCGGCGGTAAACGGGCCCTTGAGCTTGTTGAGGCATTCGATCACGCCGATGATCTCGCCGGTGGTGGTCCGGATGGGCGCGCAGAGAATGGTCTTGGTAAGGAAACCGGTCTGCCCGTCGACCCCGCGATTGAACCGGGGGTCGGAATAGGGATCGTCGATGATGGTTCCAACGCCGGACGTGAACGTGTGCCCGGCGATGCCGTCGGTGCTCAGGAACCGGATTTCCCGCATGCAGGCGCATTGGGCAACCCGCGAATACAATTCGCGGGTTTGGCTGTCATACAGAAACAGCGATCCCCGCTCGGCCCCGGTGACCTTCGCGCTGACGTCCACCAACGCTTCCAGCACTTCGTCGAGGGACTCGGCCGAGGCCAGAATCTGAGTGATGCCGAGCAAGGTCTCGGCGCGGTGAAGCCGAAGCTTGGCCTCGGTGGAGAGAATAGCGGCCAGTTCGTCCGACTCGGAAATGGGTGGGGGCGCGTATCCCATGATTTCTAGCCGCCGTTCACGGTATCGGTCAGCGTTTGCAGACGGTCGCGCAGATGACGGATCGTATCCTCGAGGTGCGCGCGTTGGGCCCGGTGCGTGCTCTCGATTTCCCGGATCCGTTGCTCGCAGTCCGCATTGATCCGGTCCAGTTGCTCGCGCAGACGAATGATGGTTCCGCGTAACTCGAGGATCTGGATATCACCGCCGTGCGCGGCTTCCGGCATGGCTGCGTGGGTGCCGCGCGTTATGGATGCGAGGTCATGAGGCGTCCGGACGACCGGACGTGCCGGCTCGCCGGTCTCGTTCTTGTCCCGGGGAGATGGTCGCGGATCCATAGGCTGGGTCATGACGCGGACTTTGTTTCCCTTGACGGTGGAGCGCGGTGGATGCCATCGGTCGATCATCCATTGGCTTTCCGCGTGTTTCGCGTTACTTCTTCAGGGGCGCGCCATGGTTGGCGCCAGTCAACCCCGGTGGCCTAAGTCGTAATCCGCCGGCATTATCCACGGCTCTGGTTACGATTTTGGTAATGACGATGTCTGATCAGCCCTCGACCCCATCTCCATGCACCGGCGTTTGCAAACTGGCGGCGGACACGGGGTTCTGTCTTGGATGTCTGCGTACGGGGCAGGAGATCGGTGAATGGGGCGGCGCCACCGATGGGCGGCGGCTGGAGATCCTTCATCGGATCGAGGGGCGTCGAAACGCCGGGTTCCGGATCGTGAAGCCCAAAAAGGCGCGGGTAACGGGGTGAAGGACAAACGACCTTTCCGGAGGTCCGGAGAGGGCATGTCAGGATGGGCCGGGCTTGCCGATGGCAACCCGGTATGTGTGCCGCCACGTATCTCCGAGGAAACTCCGGCGATGGGTCGAGCGACCCGTCGATACAAGGCTACGAGGAGGTTTTACGGGGCGCGGCGGTCTTGGAAGCGGTTGGCTTGGGCGCCGCGGGTTTCGCCGCCGGCTTTGCCGTCTCCGCTTTCGGTTTGGCGGTCTTGGTCGGCGCCTTTTTCTCCTGCGGCATCATCCTTTCCGCTGCTTTCTGGGCGGTCGTCATGACCTCCTTTTCGGCCGCCAACCAGTATTCCATGGCCATGCCCTGCTGGCGTCCGGCGGTTTCCCACATGAGATACGCCATTTCGCTTATTCTATTCTGGATGTCCTGGCTCATTTTCTTGAAATCGTCGTTCATCGTCGTGGCCCTCGATGTCAGGAAACGTCATGTTTGTACGATAGACGTGGTTACACCGAGTTGCATCCAAAAAGCAACGGATACGCGTATTCCCGGAACGCAACCTAACTGTCGCGTATTTCTCGGTCCTTCTCCAAGGCTGTCCTTGGGAGCGCGGTTCAAACATGTTTCCTGAACGTCGAGAAGCGCACCCCCCGAAATGATATCGAGCCGGATCAAAATTGCCCAGTCGGCGGTGCTGGGTTACCGCTGGACCAAGGCCGGTCCTCAGATGATGCTGGTCACCTCGAAAGGGACCCGTCGCTGGGTGGTTCCGAAAGGGGGGGTCAAGTCGGGGTTGAAAGCCCACGAGTTCGGCCGCTTACGAGGCGTTCGAGGAGGCCGGGATCCTGGGGCGGATCTCCCGGACATGTATCGGCATATACGGGTATCACAAGGCCAATCACAAGCAGGGCGCCTATTGCGCGGTCAAGGTCTATCCCATGAAGGTCACCGCCCAATTGCCCGACTGGCCGGAACGGCACTTGCGGCGTCGCGAATGGGTGACCTTCACCGTCGCCGCCGCCCGGGTCAGGGAGAAGGATTTGAAGAAAATCATCCAGTCCTTCCAGCCGCGCGCTCGCGGACTAGGCGATTGCGGCAAGCCGGGCACCCGACTATCGTAACGAAATTAATGAAATGGCGTGATCTCGGACAGCTTTTGGACGTGGCTTATTGGAACCGATGAAGCGGCGGATAAATCTCGAGGGGGCCGTGACCTGGCGGACGGAAGACGGCAGACCTGTCTCCTGCGAGGAGAAACTGAAAGTCCTCAACGAGAACCTGGACGAGTTGCGCCAGCTTTGTCAGGACGCGTTCGAGGACGCCCTGCTTATGGAGTGCGACGAAGCGCAGATCCGCGACGTGTTTCTTTCGATCATCGAGTTGCTCGAAAATCCGTACCGGAAGCGCTGACCGACCGCCAACGGATCAAGCGGCCTGACCTTCGATGTCAGGGATAGTCGCACCGCGTGCCGGTGACTTGAACGAATCCCCTGGCTCCCGTGACGATGCTGAAGTGGTATTCGCTGTCACCCACGACGATCGACGGACTGAGCGGGAGCTGTCCCGAGAACTCCGAGGCCGTGCCGCCGATGGGAACGATTCGAACCTCCACGGGCTCGGCCGGATCGAACCATGCCTCGGGGTTTCCCTGGGAGTCGCGGGCTGGAACGCCGACGGCGGTGAGGGTGATGGCGCCGGACGCAAAGGCGACGAAGCCGTTGGCGCCGGAGGCGAGGGGGGTCTGCACCACAAACCGTTTCGTCACCGGCTGTTGATCGCAGCTCTGGCGGTTTTCCGCCGCGCCGATCACAAACTTCAGACGGTCGACGCCGACCCCCGATTCGATTCTCTGCTGGGTGAGGTCGAACAGATCCTTCAGGTCCCCGGACGGCACCTCGCGGGTGTACTTCTGCCGCCATTCCTCGGCGCGGGACCTTTCCTCGGAGATCTCGGCGCGCAGCGCGCCGTTCTTTTGCTCCAGATCGGCCACGCTCGTTTCCAGCGACGTAATCTTCCCCTCCAGGATATTGACCTCTCCCCGCGAAAGTTCCTTCCCGGACATATACGCATACGTGCCGGCCGCGACGATGAGGCACAGGGCCACGATCCATTTGAACAACGTCGTGCGGAACTGGCGTTTTCGACGCCTTTTGTCTTCTCGCAAGCCTAGCGACATGAACGATCCTTGCGTGCTTTTCTTGCCGACGCCGGGTTGGTTCGCGCGTCTTCTACCGGATGGGGCGGATCCTTGATCCCTCGAACGGACCTTGGCAAGCCGCGATCACTCCGGTGTCATCTCCTGGCAACCCAAACGTATTCCCCTGTTCCAACCGCCGAAATCGAATGGGCCGCGCCATCGCGGACGCGGCCCTTTCGAATGGCTCCGGAGGAGGGATTCGAACCCCCGACCCAGCGGTTAACAGCCGCTTGCTCTACCACTGAGCTACTCCGGATCAACATTGGAGGCGCGGACCGGACTCGAACCGGTGTACACGGCTTTGCAGGCCGCTGCGTAACCACTCCGCCACCGCGCCCGCCTTGAAACGTCGGCCAAGACTTCCCGATGAGGCCTTACCCGCCGTTTCAGCCGCCAGAACTTAGTCGCTGATGGTTCGCGGGTCAAGGCGGCGAGCACCGCTCCTCGGCAGCGCACAGGTTGTGCCCGCGCCCGCAACCTTTTATACAGCCTATCGTATGGGCCAACGCATGTTCGACGCCTCACCGATGGAGCCAAGATGAATTACGCCGCGTGCCGCCACAGCATGGTCGAAAATCAGATTCGCACCAATCGAGTTACCGATCCCCTGGTCATTGAAGCCATGAACACGGTGCCGCGCGAGGCATTCGTGCCCGCGGACTTGAAGGGCGTCGCTTACCTGGACGAAGACATCCCGCTCGGGGGCGGGCGATACCTCATGGAGCCGCTGGTCATCGCGCGGCTGCTGCAGGCCGCCGAAATCAAGTCCGAGGATGTGATCCTGGATATCGGCTGCGGCACCGGGTACGTGTCCGCCGTCATGGCGAGCATGGCGAGCGTCGTTGTCGCGCTCGAGAGCGACCCCGAATTGGCCGCGCGCGCCAATGCCGCATTTACGACACTTGGGCTGGATACCGTGGCCGTCGTCGAGGGACCGCTCCAGGAGGGCTATGTTCGCCAAGCTCCCTACGACGTGATCTTTTTCGGCGGATCGGTGGCCCAGATTCCGGATGTCATCGTAGCCCAGTTGGCGGAGGGCGGACGCATGGTGGCGGTCGTTACAGATAAACAAGGAATCGGCGTGGGGACCTTGTACCTGCGCGCGGGCGGCGGGGTCTCCCGTCGAGAGGTTTTCAATGCGTCGACACCTTTTCTTCCCGGTTTCGAGCCGGTCCGGGAGTTCACTTTTTAAAGCATATCCTCAGGGTTGCAATGACGGACTAAATGTTCGAATACTCATTGAGGACGATAAGCGATTGACGGAAACGAGCGTATCTGATCCATTTCGCTCGATAAGATAGCGGGTTGAGCATACTCGGCTTTTTGACCAGGGAGACGTTGGGGTGAAAGTTGCAGGGTGGGCCTTGGTTTTGAGCGTGCTATCCGGTGCAGCCTTGCATGGTGGCGCCGCGTCCGCTCAGAGCCTTGACGAGGCACTCGCGGACGCCTATCGGAACAATCCGGAACTTGAGGCACAACGCGCGGCCCTTCGAGCGACCGACGAGCGGGTTCCCCAAGCTCTCTCCGGGTGGCGGCCGAGCATTGATGGCCAGGCGTCGGCGGGACGGCGAAAAACGGATCCAGACAGCGACGCGAGTTCCGTGCGGGGAACTCAAAGGCTCAACCCCAGATCGGCTGCGGTGGAATTCAGACAACCGCTGTTCCGAGGCGGCCAGACGGTGGCCGCGACGCGAGCGGCCGAAAATGAAGTGCTGGCCCGACGTGCCCAATTGTTCAGCGTCGAGCAGGACGTGCTCCGCGACGCGGGCACGGCCTACGCGGAAGTCTACAGGGATCAGGCGGTCCTGGACCTTCGGATCCGCAACGAGCAGCGGCTCGCTCGACAATTGGAGGCGACCCGCGACCGTTTCGAGGTTGGCGAGGTCACGCGAACCGACGTCTTTCAGGCTGAGGCGCGTCTGGCCCGGGCGACCGCCGACCGGGTCCAAGCGGAGGGCAACCTGGAGGGGGCCCGTGCCCGGTACCGCCGAGCGGTCGGGCAAATGCCGGGGCTCCTTGGTCAACCGGCGCCGCCGCCGGATCTGCCGATTAATGGCGATCAGGCCGTCAGCCTCGCAAGCGATCAGAACCCCGTCGTTATCTTTGCCGAATATCAAGAGCGGTCCGCGCTCGACCAAATCGATCAGGTGCGTGGCGAGTTGCTTCCAGAAGTCGATTTTACGGCGCGCGCGGAGACGGGCAAGGAGCAGGCCATCGAGAATGGCACCCAGCATGCGTGGTCCGCGCTGGTCAATGTGCGCGTGCCGTTTTATCAGCAAGGCCAGGTCTATTCGCGGCTTCGTCAGCAAAAGCAGGTTGCCTCCCAGAGGCGCCGAGAGATCGACTCCAGCCGCCGGCAAGCGGTGGAGGACGCGAAGGATGCGTGGGCCCGCCTGGAGGCGGCGAGAGCCGCGGTTCGCTCGCGCAAAGAAGGAAGTGAAGGCCAACGAGGTCGCCCTGGAGGGCGTGCAGCAGGAGGCCCAGGTGGGCGCCCGCACGGTGCTCGATATTCTTGACGCCGAGCAGGAACTGGTGGACGCGCAAGTGGAACTCGTTCGCGCTCAAGCCGACGAGGTGAGCTCGGCGTTCGATCTGAAGCGGGCGGTGGGCGAACTGTCGGCGGACCGTCTGGCGTTGGCGGTGGACATCTACAATCCGCGAAAGCACTACGACGAGGTGCGGGGTCTCTGGTTCGGTTCGTCGTCCATCGGCGATGTCAACGAAGAAGATTTCGGTAAGCCCGATTGATCGTGGCGGTCACACTCGCGGAGCCGGTGGTCTTTCCGCAAGGTTCGAAGCCCGTCTCCGGCTCCAACCGGCCTCGACAGTCGGTTTGTCCTGACGGATAATAACGCCATGACCGACCACGAGAAGAACAGATCCACCGGCGAAGCCATGAAACCGCCCGCGGTGCATGACGAACCCTCCATGGAGGATATTCTCACGTCGATCCGGCGGATCCTGTCGGAGGAAGGGAGCGAAGACACCGCGACACCGGAAGAAGAGGAAACAATGGCGCGCGAACAGAGCCCCGAGAGCCAGCCGGACGTGGGCATCGACTTCACCGAGATCGAGTCCGATGACCAACCGCGGCATATGCCACCCGTCGGGCCCGCTTCCGCGCCGGCGGGCCGCGCGAAACCCAAGGACGACAATATTCTGCTTTTGACCCCGGAGATGCGGGCGCCGGCGGGGGATCCGGTCATGTCCTCGGCCACGGCGGAGGCCTCGGCCGACGCATTGTCCCAGCTTGCCCGCGCGATCCTCGATCATCGCGATATCAACATCGGCACACGCGAGGTCACCCTGGAGACCATGGTGCGGCAGATGCTCCGGCCGCTTCTCAAGGAGTGGCTGGACCGCAATCTTCCCTACTTGATCGAGCGGCTGGTCAAGAAGGAGATCGACCTGATGATCAACAGGGCCGAACGGCTGTAGGATTGACGGATCCGGTTGGCGGGGGTTAACAACGCCTTCCGGAGCCATCGCCGGTGGCGTTTCCGAAGAAACCCCTTTGAGAAAAGCGCAGAGCCCCCATGCTCGAGAAAACCTATCAGCCCCGCGAGGTTGAGGAAAAACATTACACGGCCTGGGAACGGCGCGGCGCCTTCGCCTGCGGCCGCAATGCCCGGGCCGACGCCCAATCCTACGCGATCGTCATCCCACCGCCGAACGTGACCGGCAGCCTGCACATGGGGCATGCCCTCAACAACACGCTGCAGGATATCATGATCCGGCACGCGCGCATGACCGGTCGCGACGTCCTTTGGCAGCCCGGCACCGATCACGCCGGCATCGCCACGCAGATGGTCGTCGAGCGCCAACTGGAAGCGGAGGGCCTGACCCGCCACGACCTCGGCCGCGAGGCGTTCGTCGAACGGGTCTGGAAGTGGAAAGCGGAGTCCGGCGGAACCATCACCGGGCAGTTGCGCCGCCTCGGTGCCTCGTGCGACTGGTCGCGCGAGCGCTTCACCATGGACGAGGGACTGTCGGCGGCGGTCCGCAAGGTTTTCGTGGATCTCTACAAGCAGAACCTGATTTACCGCGACAAGCGGCTGGTCAACTGGGATCCGCTTCTGCACACCGCGATTTCCGATCTCGAGGTGGAGCAGCGGGAGGTTCACGGGCATTTCTGGACGTTCAAGTATCCGGTGGAGGGGCAGCCGGGCCGCTTCGTGGCGGTCGCGACCACGCGGCCGGAGACCATGCTGGGCGACACGGCGGTGGCCGTTCATCCGGACGACGACCGCTACGCGGACCTGGTGGGCAAGCGTTGCATCCTGCCCATCGTCGATCGTCCGATCCTGATCGTCGCCGATGAACACGCCGATCCCGAGAAGGGAACCGGCGCGGTCAAGATCACCCCGGCCCACGACTTCAACGACTTCGAGGTCGGCCGGCGCCATGACCTGGAAATGATCAACGTCCTCGACGAGAGGGCGTGCATGAACGAGAACGCGCCGGAGCGGTTCCGGGGACTGGACCGCTACGAGGCGCGCGACGCCATCGTTCGCGAAATGGAGACCCTCGGCCTGCTCGACAAGGTCGAGGAGCACGTCATGATGGTCCCCTATGGGGATCGGTCGGGCGTGGTGGTGGAACCGTGGCTGATGGATCAGTGGTTCGTCGACGCCAAGACCCTGGCGGAGCCCGCCATCCGCGCGGTGGAGGAGGGGCGCACCCGCTTCGTTCCCGAGCAGTGGACCAAGACCTACTTCGAGTGGATGCGCAATATTCAGCCGTGGTGCGTGTCGCGGCAGATCTGGTGGGGGCACCAGATTCCGGCCTGGTACGGACCGGACGGGTACATTTTCGTGGAGCTGACCGAACAGGAGGCGCTGGCGGCGGCGAAAGCGCATTACGGCGGGGACACGCCGCTCCGCCGGGACGAGGACGTGCTGGACACGTGGTTCTCGTCGGCGCTTTGGCCGTTCTCCACACTCGGCTGGCCCGACCAGACGCCGGAGTTGGCGCGCTACTATCCGACCGACGTGCTCGTGACCGGTTTCGACATCATCTTTTTCTGGGTCGCCCGGATGATGATGATGGGCCTTCACTTCATGGGCGATATCCCTTTCCACACGGTTTACATCCATGCCCTCGTCAGGGACGAAAAAGGGCAAAAGATGTCGAAGTCCAAGGGCAACGTCATCGACCCCCTTCACCTGATCGATTCCTACGGGGCCGACGCCATGCGCTTCACGCTCTGCGCCATGGCCGTCCAGGGGCGCGATGTGAAGATGTCGGAAAGCCGCGTGGAGGGGTATCGGAACTTCGCCACGAAAATTTGGAACGCGGCGCGCTTCTGCCAAATGAACGGAGCCCGGCCGGTGCGGGGCTTCGACCCCCATTCCTGCTCGGAAACCGTCAACCGTTGGCTGGTGGGCAAACTGGCCGAAACCGCCGACCGGGCGGCGGCAGCTCTCGACGCCTATCGTTTCAACGACCTCGCCGAGGGCCTCTATCATTTCACCTGGGGGACCTTCTGCGACTGGTATCTGGAGTTCGCGAAACCGGTCCTCCTGGGTGGCAGCGCCTCGGCCCAGGCCGAAACACGCGCGGCCGCCGCGTGGGCCCTCGACCAGATCCTGCACCTCCTGCACCCGATCATGCCGTTCGTGACCGAGGAACTGTTCCAGGAGACCGCCGACCGGGGAGGAGCGATGCTGATCGATCAGGCGTGGCCCCGGTTCGACGCGTCGCGGGTGGACCCGGACGCGGCAACGGAAATGGACTGGGTGGTGCGGCTGATCTCGCTGGTTCGCGGCGTGCGCGCCGAAATGCGGGTGCCGCCCGGTGCCCGGATCCCGTTGCTGCTCAGAAACGCCAGCGAGGCGACCCTGGCGCGTCTCGACGCGCACCGCGAACTCATCGCCAGCCTGGCGCGGCTGTCGTCGGCCGAGGTGCTCGCGGGCGGCGTGCCGAAAGGCGCGGTGGAGGCCGTTCTCGACGAGGCGACCATCGTCCTGCCCATCGCCGAGGTGATCGACGTGGAGGCCGAGCGGGCGCGGCTGGATAAGGAAATCGCCCGCCTCGATGGTGAGATCACCCGTTTCGACCGCAAGCTCGCCAACGAAAAATTCATCGCCAAGGCGCCCGCCGAGGTGGTGGAAACCGAACGCGAGCGGCGCGCCGAGGCCATGAGCGCCCGCGAAAAGCTGGACGAGGCGGTGCGTCGGCTGGCATCGATTTAACGGTATTCCGGGGGCTTGAATGGCATGTCCGCCGACCTGATCAAGAAAGTCATCATTGCCGTCGCGGTGGTGTGCCTGCTCGTCTGGATCCTGTTCCTCGTTCGGACCCTGGCCGCCGCGCCGGTATTCTGAGCGGCCCAACCGGCGTGCGCCGTCCGGTAGGGGAGCGAAAGACCCCTATTCAGGGTATAAATCTCTCTATTTGACCCGCGAATGTGACATGGTTCACAGTCGCAATTCAAAACATCGACGATCATCGGCGGTGTCGGGTGTCCCGCGCCGGTAGCGCGGCCATTGTAAAAAATTACCCATTAGGGTTATAAACGAGGGGCTCGGAACAGGGTGTACGGCTTATGACCATCGAGGTCGGTACCGTTTCTATGCGCAATCCGCTTCGCCTGAACGCGGCGGGCACTGGAGCCGGCCTCATCGCCGCCGCCCTTCTGGCGCTGGTTTTGGGCGCCGGCGCGCGGGCCGACATCGTCGGCGACGCGCGGGTCATCGATGGCGACACCCTTGAAATCGCGGGAGAACGCATCCGGCTTCATGGGATCGACGCGCCGGAAACGCGCCAGACCTGCGAGGTGGGCGGCCTTCCGTGGCTCTGCGGCGAGAGCGCGACGCTTGCGCTCCAACACGAAACCGTCGGCCGGCCGGTGACCTGCAAGGGGGAGAAGAGGGACCGCTACGGACGGATTATCGCGGTCTGCTATTCGGGCGACCGCGACCTGAACGCGATGATGGTGCGGGAGGGCTGGGCGCTTGCGTACCGGCGGTTCGCGAAGGACTACGTGGCCGATGAAATCGCGGCTCGCGACGCGCTGCGGGGGATCTGGAGGGCCGATTTCCTGGAACCGTGGAAATGGCGGCGCGACAACCGGCGGGGCGCGAAAAGGTAGATCCATGGCGGGCTCGCTGGATACGACGTTGAAATCCGCCGGCCTGACGGTCAGCGAGCACGCCGCATCCTCCGGAGAGACCGTTTACAAGGTCAGCGGCAAGACGTTCGCCCACCGCAGACTGTTCCGGGAGCTTGGGGGCCAATGGAACGGGATGGAGGAGGTCTGGGTTTTCACGGGCGCCGACCCGCGCGGGGCCGTCATGGAGGCCCTGGGCGGCGCCGAGGCCACGCCAGGGCTGTCGGACGCCCGGCAGGCCGGGTTCGCCGGGCCGACCGAGCCGCATTACTGGGGACATCGCAAGCGGTTGCGCGATCGTTTGCTGACGGCGGACGAAGACTCTGTTCCGGATTACGAACTACTCGAACTCCTGCTGTTCTACTGGAACAAGCGGGCGGATACCAAGCCCCTGGCCAAGCAACTGCTGGACCGGTTCGATCAGAGCGTGCCCGGCGTCCTCAACGCCCGGCCGGAGCAGTTGGAGGGATTCGAGGGGCTCGACCGGCGCGCCCTCGCGCTGTTCAAGGCCGTCCGGTTGCTGGCGGCGCGCATGGCCAAGGAGGAGTTGTCGCAACGCCCGGTGCTGGATCAATGGGACAAGCTGATCCAATACCTGCGCGCGAGCATGGCCCACTGCGCGGTCGAGCAGTTCCGCGTGCTGTTTTTCGACCGGATGAATGTCCTGATCGGCGACGTGGTGCAGCACGAGGGCACCATCGATCACACCGCCGCCTATCCCCGCGAGGTGGTCAAGCGGGCGCTCGACCTCGACGCCTCGGCGGTGGTCGTCGTGCACAACCACCCGAGCAACAATCCCAAGCCGTCGAAGGCGGACGTCGCCATGACCAGGGACATCGAGGAAGCCTTGAAGCGGGTGGGCGTCATGCTGCACGACCACCTGATCATCTCCAGGCGCGGCCACGCCAGCTTCCGCCAGATGGGCCTCCTCTGAGAGATTTCGCGCGCGCGGCGGCCCGGGTCAGCGCGAGAGCCGCAGCTCGTAGGGTTCTCCCGCCTGGACCGGCGAGAGGGTGGTGATCCGGCGGATGCTTCCGGGCGGATCGAGCGGGCTGGTCACGGTAACGCTCCCGTCGGCCCGCGCGGCGGCCGTCGGGCGGGCGGGCTGGCTCGAACCGACCGGGCCCGTGGCGCGGCCGGAGGCGATCGTCGTGGACACCCGCTGCAGGCTGAGCAGCAGCGTGGGCACCAGCGCGTCCATGGCGGCGCGGTTGACGGGCAGCGCGACGACGTCGATGTTCTGGGGATAGGGGGTCGAGGCAGACCCGGTCGCGGGCGCCATCGCGGCCATCATCCGGCCGATGGCCTGTCCCGCCGGGATCTGCTGGCCGTCGATCATGAGGGGTGGAAGGGTCGCGCGCCCGAGGGCTTCGACGACCAGGGAGCGGATCTCTCCGGCGAGGCCGGGTCCGATCCGGCCGTCCCGATAAGCGACGGTCACCCGGCCGACGCCGATTCGCGACGGCGGCGCCGCGCCCAGGGGCGTGAACACCGCCTCGAGGGCCGCCGGGGCGCCGCCGGACGCCGCCGCCGGGCGGACGTGAATGGCGACGGGAACATGCAGGACCGCCTCGGTCGCGTTCCCACCCTCGCCGATCCGCAACCCGGCCGAATAGATGAAACCGAAACCGGCTCCTCCGGCCACCGCCGCCTCGTTCAGCGAGGGCACCGCGAACAGGTCGTGCCGCGTGGGCGCGACCATGGCCGGCAACGGGCCGTCATCCAGTGCCTCGGTGACGGTCTTGGCCACGTGCGCCAGCACCATTCCGGCGAGGCTGCGAAGGTCGAGGCAGTCGCGGGACCGACCCAGCGGCGGGGCCACGAAGGACGAGGAGGTGGCGATGACGCGGCAGCGCGCGTCGCCGTCGTCGATGGTCCACGGAATCACCGGATCGCCGGTTTCCAGCCGGACGAGCCAGGCCGCGCCGGCGCGTCCCTGGTTGCCGGGCGCGAGCGTTCGCGTGGCATTTCGGCCGGCCGCGGCGGCGCCCGCGGGCAGGCGAAGCAGGGCCAGCTGCCCGTGACGCCGCCGCACCCAGTCCGGGTCGTCGCCGTCGTAACGAACCGCCGCCGCGCCGCCTCCCGCCCGGTCCGATTCCCCGACGATGGCGGCCAGGACGAATTCGTCGGCGAACGGACCGCCGGTTTCCGTTGCGACCTTCAGGCTCATGGATTGCAGGACATCGATCCCTGGATCGGATGCCTCGGCCACGCGGCCGAGCGTGGTGCCATACTGATGAGTCAGCCTCAACGTCACCGGAGGCGCGGCCGCGGACCGGGCGTCCGTGCCCGCGAGCGTTCCCTCGACGGCGATGCGGCCGCCGGGGCGCTCCACGCAGCCGGCGGACAGCCCCGCCAGAATGGTCAGCGCGAGGGCCTTGGAGGCAAGATTGCGGAGGAGGTGCGGCTTCATGACACTCGTTCGATTGCAGGTTGCTTTGAAAAACCGAAATCGGCGGTGACCCGCCCGCCGGACAAATGAATGCGCCAACCCTCCCATTCGTCCGTTAACATGGTTAAATCAAGGCCGTTCCGATAGGGGTAATGGGACAAAGAAACAAGAGGGATTCAGGGTGAACGAGACCCGGAGAGACGGATTTCTGGAGATCGGCGGGATGCGCCTGGAATGCCGATGGATCGGACCGGCACCGGCGGAGGCCGCCACGCTGGTGTTCCTGCACGAGGGGCTGGGCTGCGTCGACCTGTGGAAGGATTTTCCGGACCGGCTGGCGGAGCGCACCGGCCTCGGCGCCCTGGTCTACAGCCGGCCCGGATACGGCCGTTCCGATCCGGTGGCGGAGCTGCTGTCCGTGGATTACCACCTGACCGAGGCCCTGGAAGTGCTTCCCGAGGTCCTGGACGCCGCCGGGGTGCGCCGCGCGGTTCTGGTCGGCACCAGCGACGGCGGAACCATCTCGCTGATGTACGCGGGCGACGAGCGGGCCGGGCGCGTCGAGGCCGTCATCTCCATGGCCGCCCATGTGTTCAACGAGGACGTCACGATCAGGGGCATCGAGGAAGCCCGGGCCGCCTACGAGACCTCCAATATCCGCGAAAAGCTCGCGCGCTATCATGGCGGCAACGTGGACTGGGCGTTCTGGAGCTGGTGCAATGTCTGGCTGAGCCCGGAATTCCGCGAGTGGAACGTGGAGCGGTTCCTGCCCGGCATTACCGTTCCCGTGCTCGTTCTTCAGGGAGAAGACGATCATTACGGTACCGAGGCGCAGGTGGAGGCCATCGCCCGCCAGGTCTCCGGGCCGGTCGAAACCGCCATCATCCCCCGTTGCGGCCACTCGCCGTACCTGGAACAGCCCGAGGCCACCCTGGAGGCCATGGCGGCGTTCATCGAGCGGTTTGTCCACGGGGGTGGGGGGGGGTAAAAGCAAAAAGTGAAAAACAACCCCATGCACAGTAGAAATTCGGCCGTGAAGACGCTTCCGGGGCACGATATTCCGTCAATTCCGGATCCGCTCTAGTGGTCCGTGTCTAACCTATGGTACCCATACGATCGTGTTTCCCACTGCCCCGGCAGGAGATCGCGCGCCGGCGATGGGGACCCATCGTCAAGCGCGTTCGACGCCCCGAGGCAGTGGGAAACGCGACCAGAATGGCGGTGTTCCGAGCCCCCCGGTGTCGTTGCGCGGCGCTTGTGATGCGACAGCATCACGCCGCGCCACGCGCCTAACCAGAGACCTCGGAAGACCGTCGTATGGGTACCATGTGTTAGACACGAACCACTAGGAACCGCCCGCGCGGTCCATTATCCTTGCCGCTCCTTTCGTCCCTTTCGACAGAACAAGAGACCGCGCCATGCCTGACGACTCCCGCCGCCCCGTTTTCGACAAGTCCAAGCTTCCCAGCCGCCACGTCAGCGTCGGCCCAGAGCGGTCGCCGCATCGCTCGTACTACTACGCCATGGGCATGACGGAAGCGGATATCGAACAGCCGTTCGTCGGGGTCGCCACCTGCTGGAACGAGGCGGCGCCCTGCAACATCTCGCTGAGCCGCCAGGCGCAGGTGGTCAAGCGCGGGGTCAAGGCCGCCGGCGGAACGCCTCGGGAATTCACCACCATCACCGTCACCGACGGAATCGCCATGGGGCACGCGGGCATGAAGTCGTCGCTGGCGTCGCGCGACGTGATCGCCGATTCGGTGGAACTCACCATGCGCGGTCATTGCTACGACGCCTTGGTGGGGCTCGCCGGGTGCGACAAGTCCCTGCCGGGCATGATGATGGCCATGATCAGGCTCAATGTGCCGTCGGTGTTCATCTACGGAGGCTCGATCCTACCCGGGCGCTTCAAGGGCCGCGACGTCACCGTCGTGGACGTGTTCGAGGCGGTGGGCCAGCACTCCGCCGGCAAGATGTCCGACGAGGATCTGCACACGCTCGAATGCGTCGCCTGCCCGTCGGCGGGATCGTGCGGCGGGCAGTTCACCGCCAACACCATGGCGTGCGTTTCCGAGGCCATCGGGCTGGCGCTGCCGGGGTCGTCTGGCGCGCCGGCGCCCTACGAATCGCGCGACGCGCTGTGCGAACTCTCGGGCCGGGCGGTGATGGACGCGCTCGCGCTCGGTCTCCGGCCGCGCGATATCGTCACCCGCAAGTCCCTGGAGAACGCCGCCACCGTGGTCGCCGCCTCCGGCGGGTCCACCAACGCGGGGCTGCACCTGCCGGCCATGGCTCACGAGGCGGGCATCGACTTCGACCTCGACGACGTCTGCGAAATCTTCCGCCGCACCCCCTATATCGCCGATCTCAAGCCGGCCGGGCGCTACGTGGCCAAGGACATGTACGAGGTCGGCGGGGTGCCGGTGCTGCTCAAGGCGCTGTTCGACGCCGGTTTCATTCATGGCGATTGCATCACGGTGTCGGGCCGGACCATGGCCGAGAACCTGGAGGGCGTGGTGTTCCCCACCGATCAGGACGTGATCATGCCCGTTTCGAGGGCGCTGTCGCCCACGGGCGGCGTGGTGGGGCTCAAGGGCTCGCTGGCGCCGCAGGGCGCGATCGTCAAGGTGGCGGGCATGACCAACCAGAAATTCCGGGGTCCCGCGCGCTGTTTCGACAGCGAGGAGGCGTGCTTCGCCGCCGTCGACCGGCGGGATTACCGGGAAGGCGACGTGCTGGTGATCCGTTACGAGGGACCGCGCGGGGGACCCGGCATGCGCGAGATGCTGTCCACCACGGCGGCGCTGTACGGCCAGGGCGCGGGCGACAAGGTGGCGCTGATCACCGACGGTCGGTTTTCCGGCGGCACCCGGGGCTTCTGCATCGGTCATATCGGTCCGGAAGCGGCGGTGGGCGGGCCCATCGCTCTGCTTCGCGACGGTGACATGATCGTCATCGACGGCGAAGCGGGAACCATCGACGTGGAGCTTTCGGAGGCCGAGCTGGCCGAGCGTCGCAAGGCATGGACGCCCAGGAAGCACGACTTCCAGTCGGGAGCGCTGTGGAAATACGCCCAGCAGGTGGGCGACGCCTGCGACGGCGCGGTTACCCATCCCGGCGCCAAGGCCGAGACCCACGTCTACGCCGATATCTGACAGCCGCGACTAGGCCGCGAAAATGCCGGGCGGTGGATGCCGCCCGGCCGGTTCCGTCGAGCCCGTCGATAGACGGCTTACTCGGGCAGCGAGTTCAGCGCGTACATGGCGAGCAGCAGGCGGCTCGGCCGCGCGCCCCAGGCGCCGAACCACTTTTCGTAGATCTGGGCGATCTCGCCGGACCGGTAGGTCCGCGCCAGCGCCGTGTTGACGGCCAGTTCGAAGTCGGCGTCGTTGCGCCGGACCACCAGGCCATAGGGCTCATAGGTGAACAACTGGTCCGCCAGCATCAATTGCGTGGGGTCCTTGGCGTTCCGTCCGAGACCGATGAGAACCACCCGATCGGCGGCATAGGCCGCGACCTTTCCGGCCTCCAGCGCCGCCAGACCTTCCTGATGATCCTTGAAGGTGACGATCTTGGTGTCGATCTTGCGCTTGCTGATTTCGTCCGCCAGCGCGGTTTCGGTGCTGGTGCCGGAGACGACGCCGATGCTCTTGCCGGCGAAGTCCTCGACGCTGGTGACGGGTGCGTCGGTCCGGACCAGGAAGCTGGCCGCCGGTCACGAAGGTCATGGCGCTGAACGAGACCTGTTTCTGGCGGGACAGCGTGTTGGTGCTGTTGCCGCACAGCACGTCGACGGTGCCATTGGCGACGGCGTCGAACCGGTTCTCGGCGGTGAGCGGAACGTAGTTGACCTTGAGCTCCGAGAGACCCAGCTGGGTCTTCACCGTGTCCACCACGCGGGCGCACAGGTCCAGGGAGTATCCCACCGGCTTCTTGGCCTCGTCGAGGAACGAAAAGGGGTTCGATTGCTCGCGATAGCCGAGCGTAATGGTACCGCTGTCCTTGATCTTCTTGAGCGTGCCGCCAAGTTCGGCGGCGCCGGCCGGAGCGGCCAGCAGGGATGCGGCGAGCACCCCGAACAATAGCTTTTTCATAACGAATCTCTCCTCCATGCGACCGGATATCCGGTCTTTTCTGATTGTCGGCTTGTCACCGTGGCGAGACGGCGGCTATTGGGATGTCAGGTCGATCCCGAACCACTTGATGGACAGTTCGGAAAGGGTCCCGTCATCCTCCATGCTTTCGATCGCCGCCGCGATGGCGTCCCCGAAAGCCTCTTCGTTCTTCTCGGTGGCGACGGCCAGCGGCTCGAAGAACAGAAATCCATCGACGATCCGCACCGGCGTCCCCTGGGCGATGGCGCCCTGGGCATGGGCCAGCGAGGTTATCACCGCGTCCAGCTTGTCGCCGCCCCCGACCAGCGCCGCCATGGCGTCATGGTTGTCGGGGAACGGCACAGTCTTCGCATTGTCGATGGCGTAGGTGATGTCCGTATCGCCCTTGTAGATGGTCAGGTCCCGGGCCAGATACCTCCCGAAGGTCGTGTCGGCCTTGACGCCAACGGTTTTTCCGGAGGCGTCGGACGGCGCCAGGATGTCGGTATTATTCTTCCGGACGACCAGGATGGCGGGCGACATGCGATAGACGGCCGGGAAGGCGAGGACCTTCTCCCGCTCCTCGGTCGGGGTCATGGAACAGACGCACAGATCCCAGCGCTCTTTCCAATCGCCCTCGAGCACCGTCTGCCACGTGGGCGTTTCGAACGAAGCACCGAGCCCCATGCGCGACGCCAACTCCCTGGCTACGTCGATGTCGAAACCCGTCAACGCGCCCGAGGCGTCGCGTCCGGCCTGCGGAAGCGCATCGGGCATGGCGGCGAAGATCATCGTTCCGCGCGCCTTGACGCGCTCAAGCGTGTCCGCCGCGACATCGTGCGCCGCCCCGAACACGAACACGATGGCGACGACCGCCAGTGCCAGTCTCAAACGCATGCATCCTCCCCATCGTTTCCAGGCAATCCGTGACCCGCTCCCGGGTCCCCAAGTATGTGTCACGGACGCGACCCCGGGGCAAGACCTTCGAGTCTCGAACGCCGTCGCAACCGGACGCGGCGGGGCGAAAGCCGTTCTCCGCCTCGGGCGAGGGAATATGATAAAGTCGCGCGCGCAAGCGAAAAAACCTGAGAGGCCTCCCATGAACGGGGAAACAGTGCTTACCGATCACCTTACCGGCGGCGTTGCCGTTGTCACCCTGGACCGTCCGCCGGTCAATGCCCTCAATCCCGCGTGTCTCGGGGCCTTGGACGGCGCGCTGGAGGCCCTGCAATCGAACCGGGACGTCCGCGCCGTGATGCTTACCGGCGCCGGAAAGGCCTTCTGCGCCGGCATGGACCTCAAGGAGGTTCAGGCATTCACGGTGGAGGATCAGACGGCCATGGTGGAGGCGCTGAACCGCGTGATCGCGCGCCTCTACGGGTTCCCCAAGCCGGTGGTCGCGGCCGTCAACGGACACGCCATCGCCGGCGGCCTGTTGCTGCTCCTGGGCACGGATTTTCGAATCGCCAGCGCGGCGGCCGTCTTCGGTCTGGCCGAGGTCAGGGTGGGGATCCGTTATCCGCTGGCCGCCCTGGCGATGATCGAGAGGGAACTGTCGCCCCCGGTCCGCCGCCGGCTGTTGCTGAGCGGAAACACCGTCGGCGCCGAAGCCGCCGAGCGCATGGGTATCGTCGACGAGGTGGTGGACGCGGGGGCGGTCATGGACCGGGCGCGCGCGGCCGCCGACGATTTCGCGAAGATTCCGCCCGGCACCTTCGCCGCCGTCAAGGCGCAGCTTCGGTCGGAGTGCCTGTCGGTCATTCATGACGTGCAGTCGCGGCGCTCGGATCCGTTGCTGCATGGCTGGTTCAACGCCGAAACCAAGGACGCGGCGAGTGCCATTCTCGAGGCCCGGACAAAATAGCCTAGCTTGATTCTGGAGTATCGATCAACGGAGGTTCGCGGTCATGAGTTTTTCCATAACAGGCATTTACGCCGGACTTCTGACGTTGTTGTTCATAGGCTTGAGCGCGCGGGTGATCCGCGTCCGGCGCCGGGACCGGATCGCCCTGGGTGACGGCGACAATCCGGACCTGCGCCGCGCCATGAGAGTTCAGGGCAATTTCGCCGAGTACGTTCCCCTGGCGTTGATCCTGATGGTACTGGTGGAGAGCGGCGGGGGGGCCGCGTGGCTCGTTCACGGATTGGGCGCCGGTCTGCTCGGCGGACGGATCGCTCACGCATACGGCGTCAGTCAAACGGAAGAGGACTACCGGTTTCGGGTCGCCGGCATGGTCCTGACGTTCGCGGCGCTCGCGCTCGCCGCGATCATCCTACTCGCTCGAACCGTGGTTTCCTGAGACGGTAGCGACGCGGAAGGCGCGTGACGGTCGGTCCGGTGCCCGGGCATTGGCCGCCGCGAGGCAAAAACGCACCCCGCTCAAATGGCACGGGGCGCGGAGTCCAACGCCAACCACGACGCCGAAATGAGTTTCATTTCAGGTACAGGGGAAGAGTCGATCAACTCTTTTGCGAGGATTTCTGACTTTCCTTGTCGGGCGTGATGGACTGTCTCATCTGCTCCGCCAACTCTTTCTTGCGCTGCTCGCGTTCCTGACGCTCCATTTCCGCGGCGTCGACCTTTGGCTTGTCGCTCTTCTTGAACAATCCGAACATGGCGATACTCCCTTTCGCTGCCTTATTTCATTGTCTCCTTATTATTTTGATCCCCGATTCTCTCATAGGTATGCGGAGAATTCAACCGGGCGAGGCACCGCTTTCTGCCGTCGAAGCGGCGTCGCGTCCCATGACACCCTCAACGACGTCATCAACGCGCTGCCGGGCGAAGCCTTCTCGGAATGCTTCGTCGACCTGGGTCGAGAGCCTGCGCGAGGACGATCCCGACATCGTCGCCATCGACGGCAAGACCTCGCGCCGCGCGCATAACAGACCAGGCGCAGAACCCGCTCCATCTCGTCTCGGCCTGGGCTCGCGCCAGCGGCTCGTGCGCGGCCAGCAGGCGGCGAGGAAAGTCCAACGAGATCACCGCCATCCCGGCGCTGCTCGAACGCCTGGAACTGTCCGGGGCGCTGGTCACCATCGACGCCATGGGCTGCCAGACCACGATCGCCACCGCCATCCGCGACAAGGGCGCCGACTATCTGCTCGCGCTGAAGGACAACTGGCCCGCCTTGTCCGCCGAGATCGAGCGCTCTTCGCCGACGCCGACCCGCGACCCTCGAGCGCCATCGGACCACCGAACGGCAAACAAAACCGGCCGCCGCAAATCTACTAGTAGATAAATCCTATTGTGGACTGGTCCACATTCGTTCCTTTTGGCCGTGCCGATGCGACCTCTTCCCGGTGGCGCGGACTGGCGATCCGTCGCGGCGCGGTGTAGGAGATGGACCCGCGGGCGTCGTCCATTCCGGCAACCGCCTCATGACCACCGCCGCCTTGGGTTGACATGTCACACTGGTTCGCCTTGCCCGCATGGTTCATTTCCGTGGTCCTTTGCGCCGCTTTCTGGTGGTGGGAAGGGCGTCCGGTGGCGATTCCCGACGCCCTGTCCGGCGAGATACCGTGTCTTTCCTTCGCGCCGTATCGCGGAACGCAGTCGGTCATGGACGACAAGCTTGTGATCCCCGTGGAGCAGATCGAGGAGGATCTGCGGTTTCTTTCGCGGTTCACCCGCTGCGTGCGCACCTATGGCGTGGGACAGGGCCTGGATCGGGTTCCGGAGATTGCCGAGCGTTTCGGGATGAAGGTGATGCTTGGCGCGTGGATCAGCCCCAATGCCTCGGACAACGCCAGGGAACTCGCCCTCGCCATCGATGTCGCCAACCGTTTTCCCGATACGGTGTCGGCGCTGGTGGTCGGGAACGAGGTGCTCCTGCGGGGCGACTTGCCGGAGCATGAGCTGGTTGCCCTGCTGCGGTCCGCTCGCGAGGCGGTATCCGTCCCCATAACCTACGCCGACGTCACGGATTACTGGTTCCGGCACCGGGCGGTCGCCGATAGCGTCGATTTCGTGACCATTCATATTCTCCCGTATTGGGACGACGATCCGGTCGGGGTCGGGGAAACCATGCTTCGCGCCCGAGCCCTGTGGGAGGAGGCGAGGGAGGTGTTCCCGGAGAAACGCCTGTTCATCGGCGAGGCGGGCTGGCCCAGCGCGGGCCGGATGCGGGGCGCGGCGCTGCCCAGTCGGGTCAATCAGGCCCGGTTCGTTCGCGAACTCCTCAATCTCGCACAGGCGGAAACCATCGACGTCAACCTGATCGAGGCCTTCGATCAGCCATGGAAACGGATCAACGAAGGAACGGTCGGCGGATATTGGGGTCTGTTCTCCGAACCCCGCGAACCAAAGATATCGCTGACGGGACCGGTCAGCGACGATCCGTCGTGGCGCGCTCATCTGGCATGGTCCGGCGCCATCGCCCTTCTTCCGATGGTGTTGGTTCTGATCCGGGGGAAACATGTCCGGCCCGCCTTCTGGTTCGGTCTCGGCCTCGCTTCCCACGCGGCCGCGTGCGCGCTGGTGGTGGCCCTGCTCAACGTCCTCCAGCGGAGCCTCACCGTGGGCGACTGGGCGGTCGGTCTGTCGCGGTGGGGGCTCGCTATCGCGGTGTTCTTCCTGATCGCGCTGGCGTTTATCCGGCGCGCGGGGACCGACGCAGACCTGCCTCGGGTCCCGCCGGCGCGGGACGTCCTGGAAATGGCGCGCACGCGGGCGTTCCGGTCTTTCCGGGGACTCGAGCCGGCGCTCGGCCTGGTCCGCGCCCTGACCCTGTTCGGCGCGGCCGTGGTCACCTTGGGACTGGTCTTCGATGCCCGGTATCGCGACTTTCCGGTGGCCGTCTACGCGGTCCCGGCCGTGGCGTTCGCCCTTCTCGCGTTCCATCGGCGGGCGGGCCGCGTGGCCGACCTCCGCGAGGAAATCCTGTTGGCGGGGGTTGCCGCGGCCGGCGCGGTCGTGGTCGTCCTCCTCGAGGGGATCGCCAATCATCAGGCGTTGGCATGGATGGCCGTCAATTTCGTCCTCGCCGGCACCGTCGCCCACGAGGCGTCCCGGCGGCGAGGGCATTAATCCCGGACGGCTCGGAGGGCGCCCAGCAGCAGGCCGCAGGCCCCCAGTTCGGTATTGTAGAGAAACAGTCCGAGCCCGCCCGCGACCGCCGCGGCGACAACCAGGGCGCGCCGATTGCCGAACAGGGCGAGAATGCCGAACGTCAGCGCAAGCAGGCCAAGCGCGGGCGTATGCATCAGCCCGACGATGACCTGGGATCGGGCCCGACACGCCAGGGAAGCGGTGGCGGCGCACATGTCGTGGATCGCCTGGTATTCGACGATACCGTAGCGCAGTGCCGCGCCGGCCGCGCCCGCCGCGAGGGCGGACGCAACAACGACAATGGGAAAAGATACGGCTCTCGGTGTCATTGGGGGCCCTGTATCCAGCGGTCCTGTTTATCGCGGCCGCGAGCCGGCTACGGGCTCGTCAACCGGTCGATCATGCCTTTGATGGCGCGGATCTGTTTGCCGTTCTTGGTGGCATAGCCGTCGCCGGTGAAGCCCCACCAGTCCCAGCATCCCTTGGGGTTGGTGCGGTCGAGCGAGGGGCCGTCCCAGGCGATGGTCTGCGGATAGAGAACGATGATGTCGTTGGCCTCGGCCCACTCGTTGTAGCCGGCGCTCTCGAAGAACAGGTGGGGCGGGCATCTGCCCTCCCGGCCGCATTCCTGCTCTATCCTCTCCTGGTACTGCTCGCAGCCGTGCAGGGCCACGTGGAGGCGGCAGGTGGCGCCGGCGCGGCAGCTCTCGGGAACATAGACGTGGCCGATGTCGTTCATGCTGATGCTGCCGTCGCCGCCGTCGCCGCGACCCGTGCCTTCGGGAAAGAACTCCGTCTGATCGAAGGCGATCAGCGATTGCCGATTCCAATCCACGGGCGGATCGAGGATCGCCTCCGGTCGCCTGTAGAAAAATCTCAGCATCGTTCCGGCCGCGTCGTAGTCGCAGTCGTTGATGTAGGGCAGTTCGAAGTCCAGGCAGTTGTTGTCGCCGGGCTCTCGCGACGATCATGGCGTGGTGCGCGTCGACGCGGTTCACGTACAGGATGCTCTTTTCCGGCATCTCCATGAACGCGCCGAGGATCTGGGTGTAGTAGGCGTGGAGCGCATCCATCACCGACGGGGGCACCAGGGTGTCCTTGGTGCCGGAGAACAGCCAGACGCGATCGTCGCGCATGTTGTCCACCGCGTCGATGGCGCCGCTTTCCGCGGTGGCGCGGGTGGCCGCCACGGATCGATCGGGGTCCGGGGGGCCGAGGAACGGCTGGATGAGCACCGAACACGGGGATGGCGCCGGCCTGGTGGGAGCAGACATAGACCGCGTTCCAGAGCTCCTTGTAGGACCCGAGATAATCACCGAAGCCGGCATTGACGCGGGCGCACGCATAGGGGCCGCCGGCGACGATTCCGGCACCCATGATCGTTGCCGAATGGGCCACGTGGAACTGGTTGGCCATGAAGCCGCCGGACGAGATGCCGGAGATGGAGATCGCGCCCGGGTCGATGGCGTAGGATCCGAGACGTTCGGCGGCGCGTGCCGTACCCGGGGGCAGGGCCGCGAGGATCAAACCCAGCGCCAGTGACATGCTTGCCGCGATCTTCCCGTGCATCGATTGTCCCCCCATGCATGTGAACCGGAACAGCGTACGACGGAATGTGCCCGTTGCCCTCGAGGCGCCCGAAGAATAGACCTTTCGATGACCATGGGTCCACGATGACCGTATTCGCGTGGCGCCGCGTCATCGGCGGGCGACGCGGCGGCGAGGGAATGCTCGGAAATGAAGACCGAAAACCTTTTCGACGGACTGCCCGCGGACGGGACCGCGGCAGAGGCAGAGGCGTTGACCACTCTCGTGGACGCCGCCGGTTTCCGGCTGGTGCGAATCGTGTCCACCGGACAGGCGACGCCGGAGGGCGAATGGTACGACCAGGACGAAGCGGAATGGGTGGCGGTGATCCGGGGACGCGCGGGATTGCTGATCGAAGGGGAGGGGGAGGCGCGAATTCTGAATCCCGGCGATTATGTCCTGATCCCCGCCCATGTCCGTCACCGCGTCGAATGGACCGATCCCGATCAACCGACCGTCTGGATTGCGTTACACTTTGGCGAGCCCGGGCCGGCGACCGTTTCTTCCTCGCGACGGTGACGAACACCGCGCGGGAAATCCACCTCCCGATCCCGGTGGGTTAAAACGCCGGCCTCGCCCCGTTATCAAGGTACCCCTGATCTCAATGTATTGGAGGCAATTACGATGCGGGCGTTGTTCTCGCGGAAGTGGACCGAAATCCTGATCATCGCGTCCATTGGAATCGCTTGGTTCGTGTTCACCGCGATCGCGGGCTGAAGCGCGCCGTCCATACCTACCAGATTAGGTAGGTAGATGACTCTCCCCGGAAAAGTTAACAATTCATCAACGTCCTTGGTGCTTTGAATGTTCATGAAGGCCTCGGCGGGACACGAAACCGACGAAGCCGGACAGCAAAACATGAAGGAACGTTTGGGCAAGCCGCATCATGCAACTGTTCTACTGGCAGAGGAGTAAATTTTCTCAACCTGACTTTTACTCAGTCCCTTAAAGAGGCACAGAGCCTAAGGTCGCTTCCCCGGCGACCCTAAAAAAAGCCGAAGAGCCATCCCCTCTCTCTCGCTCTCGGCAAATCTCTGAAGACCCTCTCTCCCCTCCCCTCCTCAACTTCGGGCTGGTTTTTAACCAGCCCTTTTTTATACCCGGAAAGCGGCCAAACGGCATTCCGAGAATGTTTCAATTTCAGCCTTCGGCCTTCCTGGCCAGCGGGCCGGGGAAGGGGACGACCTCTCCACCCCCCTCGGGTCCACCGCCTTGAGGGGGCGGCGCGGAGTCCAGCGCGGCCGGGTTGTGGGGGATCTGATGCCAGATGCCCGGGCGCTCCAAGGGTTCCTGCCGGCCGCTGATCTTGTCGAGCAGGGCCCTGAGCCGGTCGCGGCTGGCCGGGGTGCTCTTGCGCGCGCCGGTACCGGGAAAGACCGCGGCGATACTCTGTCGAGACAGGGTCTTGTAGCTGGTGGCCTGCAGCGCCCAGTCGCCGGGTCCGTCGGGCAGGGCCCACGTCAAGGTGATTTGCAACCCACGGGTGTCGTTTCCGGCGGACGACCTCATATGCTCGCGCAAGCGCCGTTCGACGGCGGCTTCCACGTCGATGTGGCGAGCGTCCTTCATTTCCATGAAAATATGCGCCAAGTCATTGAACAGGGAGCGCTCTGGATCCGGTGACGTGCTCATGGGCTGACCCTCGGTGATTGGCCTGAAGGTCGAAAGCCTAATGGCAAGCGCTTTCCAAAGAATTAAGCGGCACCCGTTTTGGTGGTAATCGCCGGACTTTCTTGATGGCCGGCCGTCGCGTCCCGGCGCAAGCGGGGACCGGTCGAGAGGATTTGAGCATCAACGGCTTCAGATCGTCGGGGCGAAGCGACGTGACCTTCACGTCGAGGTCCGCCGGCACACTGGAGCCGATCCTGTTCCGCAGGCGGGTGCTGGGAGAATCCACGCTGTCGCTGGGCGTTTCCGGCATGTAGACGAGAAAGCCGTTCTCGGTTTCGATCACCACGTCGGTTTCGCGTGTTTCCTCGCGCAGGACCTCCGCCACCCGCACCGACGCCGTCGTCAACGAACACGGGGTATCGGTGTCCCGCGACACCGTATCCTCGCCGAAGGTGATCTTCAAAATGGCGAGCGGCCGTCCATAGCGGGTATGCAGCCGCAACGCCTGGCGGACCACGGCCTCCTGGGGGCTTGGTCCGATCCTCGGCGCGTCGCGGTCCTGCCATTGTTGATTGGTGAGCAGCGCGCGCTCGCCCTTCCAAGTTCAACTCGTACTTGTAGAAATCCCGCGTCGCGATGGCGTCGGTGTCGTGCCGGGCCATGCAGTCGATGCAGACGAAACCAACCGACGACTGGCTGTTGATATGGCCGCAACATCCGCAAGCGTTTGCGCGCCCCGGTTTTTCGTAATCACCGCCATCGACGCGCAGTTCGTGATGACATTTCGGGCAGATCAGGAGATTGTTCTGGCGGAATTCGGCCTCGAGGCCCCGGTGTCCGCATCGCAGGTGATGAACCAGCGGTTCGTTGGCCAGATCCGCCGACCGGCAGGCCACGCATTCCTCCCGGGCATTCAGCCGGGAGGAACCGCAATCGGGACAGGCGTGCAGTCGATCGAAGAACATGCGGGTGAAGTACCCGGCATTGGTCATTCGCTCCGCGCAACGGCCGGTATCCTCGATCAGGCCGCCCACCGGGTAGATCACGCAATCTCGGACGCTGGGATCGTAAACCGGTTCGATGACCCGCTTGCGCGAGTAGGCCCGGGCGAGAAGGATCGTCTCCGGGGAGTCGCTCATCCGCACCTCCTCGGGGATCGTTCGGATGAGCCCGGCGATCCGCGAGAGCTCTTCGATGGCCCTGGCCATGGTTTTCGGGGTCCGCGCGGCCGCCTCGAAGTCGGCGAATGGAAGAGGCGTGCCCGACAGGTTCGCCACCGGCGCCAGGTAGTTGTTCGACTGGCGGATAACCGTCCTGATGTTCTCGACACCCTGGCCGTCGAGGACCATGATTCCGTCGAAGCCACTTTTGGCGCCAAACACGAACTTGCAGGCGAACTCCATGGAGAGCTCGCGCGGCGCGGAGGACAGAAGCAGGAACCGTGGGGGATTCCAGGCATCGTCGGGCATGCGATCGGAACGGGGGAACGGAAAATTCATGGCGGCTGTTTTTTTATCGGCTACGTACCAATACGCACTTATACACATTTTTTGGGAGCAGCGCAGCAAAAATACCCCATACGGGGCTAATGTGGCCCGGATGGGGAAGCGTGCCGCCCGCTCAGGCCGCGCCTCGGCGCGCCTCTATCCTCCGTAAAGCAGGGAACAAATGAAAACCGCGGCGGCGATGCCGGCGACGTCGGCGGTCAGCGCCGCCACCAGGGCGTGGCGGATCCGGCGGATGCCGACCGCGCCGAAATAGACCGCCAGCACGTAGAACGTGGTTTCCGTGGATCCCTGAAAGGTGCTCACGAGATAGCCGGTATAGCTGTCCGGCCCGATCGCCGGGTCGTTGATGATGGATGCCAGAATGCCATAGGCGCCGGAGCCCGACAGCGGCCGCAGCAGGGCCATCGGCAGCGCTTCGGGCGGCAATCCGAAGAGCTCCGTCACCGCCCCCAGGGGAGTGATCAGAAGGGCCAGCGCGCCGCTGGCGCGGAACATGCCCACCGCCACCAGGATGGCCACCAGGTAGGGAATGATGCGGATCGCCACCTGGAAACCGTCACGCGCTCCGTCGACGAAAACCTCGTAAACCCGCACCCGGCGCGCCACCCCGAATCCCAGCAGGCCGACCACCAGTCCCGGGATGATCCAAGGCGCGATCACCTTGCCGTAGACCAGGGTCAGGGGCACCAGCGCGGCGATCCCCGCCAGCGCCAAGGCGGAAACCCAGGCCGGATAGCCTTCGCTGGCCTCGATCCGGGTGCCGTCGTCTTCCGTTGCCGTTGCGGGATCCGGAGTGCCGACTTCATCGGCGGCGGTCCGGCCGGTCTCGGAGTCATCGGGGGAAGGCGCCGAGGGGGACGGCGCCGACACCGTCCAGAACCGCTGGCACAGCTTGGCCATGACGATGGCGACGGTGGTGGAACAGATGGTGGCGAACAGCGTCGTCGGCATGATGCCGGCCGGATCGGCGGATCCGGCGGCGGCGCGGAGCGCGATCACCCCGGTGGGAAGCAGGGTCACGCTGGAGGTGTTGATGGCGAGAAACAGGACCATGGCGTTGGTTGCCGTTCCCTTGACGGGGTTCAGCTTGTCCAGTTCCTGCATGGCGCGGATGCCGAACGGCGTCGCCGCGTTGCCCAGCCCGAGCACGTTGGCGGAAATATTGAGGATCATGGCGCCCATGGCCGGGTGATCGGCGGGGACATCGGGAAACATCCGCTGCATCAACGGCCGAACCAATCGGGCGATGATGACCAGCAGCCCGCCGGCCTCGGCGACCTTCATCAGTCCGAGAAATAGGGTCATGACGCCGATCAGGCCGATGGCGAGGGTCACCGAACTGGCGGCGCTGTCCACCACCGCCGTGGCGAGGCTCTGCATGGGCTCGACCTGATCGGCCCCCACCGCCGGACCGGCGATCTGCCGGTAGCCCGCGACGAGGAAGGCGATCAGGACAATGGCGAAGAATATTCCGTTCACGGTTTCGGCCCGGTGGCGAGGGAGGTCGGGGTCGAGCGGAGGATAGCAGCGCCGTCATCGGGAGCAAGCCTGCCGGTCTGACGGTCTCGATCCCGGGCGTTCATTAAAATCCTTCTTGCCTCATTAAAATTGTTTTCACCCCATTCGTGTACCTTTTTCCGCGTCGAAGCGGATAAAGGGTTTGCGATATGCGTGCTGCGATGATCGCCGTCGGCCTTCTGGCCATTTCCGCCGCCGCTGGCGGTGGCGTTTACATGGCCTGGATGGAGCCGGAAACAGTGTCCATGGAACCGGCGTCGGAACAGGGCGTCCGCGCCGAAAAAGCGACCGTATTCGGGGGCAGGGCGAACGCGGCGGCGCGGACGGACGACGGCGGCGGCCATGGATCCGAACGGGCCGGGCAATCCGTGCCGCCGGGGGGCGGCGCGGGCGGTCATGCGCGCTCGGCCGGCGAATCCCCGGAAGCCGCCGACGACGCGGCCGGAGCCGCGCGTTACGAGCCCGGAGAAGTGCTCGTCGCCAACCCGCCGCCAAACCTCGAGAGCATCGTCGTTTCGCAGGGATATCGGATCGCCGACGTGGCGCGGCTCCATACGCTCGGCTTGAAGGTGCTGAGGCTGCGCACGCCGCCCGATGTTTCGGTCCCCCATGCCGTCCGGTCATTGCGCCGGCAGTTTCCCCAGGCCTCCACCGACGCCAACACGCTGTATGAATTGAGCCGGGCCGAGGGATTTCCCGAGAGCTACGCCCGGATGTTGATCGGCTGGCCCGGCGTTCCGCAAGACTGCGGCGCCGGCGTTCGCCTCGGGATGATCGACGCCGCCATCCAACCCGATCACCCGGCGCTGGTGGGCACGGATATTCGCTATCGCTCCTTCCACCAGGCCGGCCGCCAGCCGGGGCCGGCAAATCACGGGACGGCGGTGGCCGCCATGATGGTCGGGAAAGCTCGGCTCGGAAACGGCTGGGGCGGTTTGCTGCCTGGCGCGCAGCTGACCGCCGCCAACATTTTTCAGTTCGGCGCCAACAGGGAGGTCACGGCCACCGCGCGCGGACTGATCGAGGCCATAGACTGGATGGCCGAGCAGGTCGTGGACGTGGTCAACATGAGCATCGCCGGATCCAACAACACCGTGGTCCGCCAGGTGGTGGAGATCGCGGGACGGAAGGGCCTGGTGCTCGTCGCCGCGGCTGGAAACTGGGGACCGTCCGACCGGCCCGCCTATCCGGCGGCCTACGCCGACGTCATAGCGGTAACCGCCGTCGATGCCGACCGGCGCATCTACGAGTTCGCAACTCACGGAGAATACGTCGATTTCGCCGCCCCGGGCGTTCGCGTCTGGACGGCCATTCCCGGCGGCGGGCAATATCAAAGCGGAACGTCCTTCGCCAGCCCCTACGTGAGCGTACTGACCGGGCTTGCGGTGTCCCGCGGCCATCCGAGGGATCCCGAAGCCGTTCGGCAGACCTTGCGGCGCAGGGTGGTGGACCTCGGAATGCCCGGCCGCGATACCGTATTCGGCTGGGGTCTGGTGGACATGCAGCCGCGGTGCGTG
>CAVPAM010000024.1:0-67576 GCA_963701445.1 uncultured Alphaproteobacteria bacterium | reverse complement strand
ATGATGGAACGACCCATCAGACGCTCTGCGACCTCTCGGGCTTTGAATTGAGCGCCATTTCGGACGGCGTTACGCCACAGTGGAACAACTGGCTGCTGACGGCGAACGCAACGGTTGCGTATGTGCTTCTGCCGGCCGGTTGGGTCGCTGACTGGCACGAGAACCCAAAGCCGCAATGGATCGTGCCTTTGTCCGGCTCATGGTACGTGGAGACCACGGACGGCGTGCGCGTGGAAATGAACCCCGGGGAGGTCTCTCTCGGATGCGACCAGAATTCCAAGGCGGACGCCAGCGGCCGCAAAGGCCACCTTTCGGGGGTTGTCGGCGATGCGCCGTGCATGCTCATGCTCGTGCAACTGAACGATAACTCCTTCGTCGCCGCCAAACCTGGTGTCTTCAAGTAGACCACGGTCGAGATAGGCACGGGTCATGAACGAGATCGAGATCGTCGACAAGCGCTTCAAAGGCTTCGTCCTTTTCAATGCGCCCTTGGAAAAGCTCGCCGATGGTTTCCGCTGGCTCGAGGGTCCCGTGTGGTTCGCCGACATGCGGTGTCTGCTGTTCAGCGACATTCCCAACGATCGCATCATGCGCTGGTCGGAGGCCGGCGGTATCGAGGTGTTCCGTCAACCGGCCGGCTTTCCCAACGGACAGACCCGCGACCGCGAGGGTCGGCTTATCACCTGTTCGCACCACGGCCGTTGCGTCCTGCGCACGGAGTTGGATGGCGAGGTAACGGTCCTGGCCGACCGGTTCGAGGGCAAGCGGCTGAACTCGCCAAACGACGTCGTGGTGAAATCCGACGGCACCATCTGGTTTTCCGACCCGCCCTACGGAATTCACACCGACTATGAGGGCGGCAAACAGCAATCGGAGGTCCCGCCCCGGGTCTATCGTTTGGATCCCGACGATGGCACGCTTGCTGTCGTCGCCGACGATTTCGACGGACCCAACGGATTGTGCTTCTCGCCGGACGAGCGGCGCCTTTACATTTCCGACACGGGAACACAGCCCTCGGACGAACCGGTCGAGCATATTCGGGTCTTCGATGTCGATGGTGACGGAAAGACGATCCGCAACAGCCGGTTTTTCTACAAATCCATACCCAGTAACGCCGACGGGTTCCGCTGCGACGAGGAAGGCAACATATGGACCAGCGCGGGCGACGGCGTCCACTGCGTCGATCCCTCGGCGGCGCTGCTGGGCAAGATCAAGGTCCCCTCGCAAGTGGGCAACCTCACCTTTGGCGGACGCCACCGGAGCCGGCTCTTCATTTGCGCCTCCCATACGCTCTACGCCATCTATACCAACCAGCGGGGCGCCCAGAGGCCGTAGGGAGGCGACCGAATGCATGTGGCCGAGCTCCTGCGGGTCAGTACGACCGTCACCGATTTGCGGCGAGCGGAGACGTTCTACCGCGACGGCCTCGGTTTCGAGCGCGGCGACGAGACAGTCATTGACGATCCGGCGTGGGCGCGGCTGATGGGTTTGCCGATGATCGGCAACGTTCGCTGTCTCCGCATGCATCTGGGCGCGCAGGCGATTGAATTGGTGTCCTTCGATCCGCCCGGCCGGCCCTATCCGGACGTTCGCGCTTCCAACGATCCATGGTTCCAGCACATCGCGCTCATCGTCGAGGATATCGCGGGTGCCCTCGCCGGGCTGGAGCGCCTGTCGGCCAGTCCCATTTCCGACGGCGGGCCCCAGCGCCTCCCGGCGAACACCGGCGGCGTCACCGCATTCAAATTCCGCGATCCGGATGGCCATCCGCTTGAGCTGTTATCCCTCCCTCCGGGGGTGGGGGCCCCCGTTTGGCGCGGCGTCAGGGGATCAAGGCCACTTGGCTACGATCACACGGCCATCGCGGTTGGTGACGTGGAGCGCGCAATCGCCTTCTACACCGGTCTTCTCGGCTTCCAAGTGGCGGGGCGCTCCTTGAACACGGGCATCGAACAAGATCGACTGGATGGACTCAAAGGCTGCGTGGTGGATGTCGTCGGGCTCGCGCCCGCCAGTGTGCCGACACCGCACGTGGAACTGCTTCACTACCGGACGCTACCAGGCCGCGCCCCGGACTTCGGCATTGAGGCGAAGGACATCTCGTCCACCCGTCAGGTCCACCGGGCCGATGACCTTGACGGTCTTGTCGGGCGCTTGAAGGAAACGGGTGCGTTCTTTGTTTCTCCTGGTATCGTATCGCTCGGCGGCGGGGGCCGGGCCGCCACCATCCGCGACCCCGACGGACACATGATCGTGCTGACGCAATGAGGTTTCCGCTCTAAGGGGTTCGAGTTCAATCACCGGCGTCAATGGGCCGGGCGGCTATTCGCCGCGAACTCGTTAAGCAAGGGGAGGACGGTCAATGGATCTGGATCCCGTACTTTTATCGCGGATACAGTTTGCGTTCGTCATCACGTTCCACATCATATTTCCGTCGTTTACCATCGGTTTGGCCGCCTGGCTCGCGACCATCGAAGGCATGTCGATGGCCACCAAAAATCCGATCTATCGTCGGATTTTCGATTTCTGGCTGAAAGTCTTCGCGGTCTCGTTCGGGATGGGTGTGGTCTCCGGCATCGTCATGGCGTTTCAGTTCGGCACCAACTGGAGCGTGCTCGCCGAGCGCACCGGCTCCATCCAGGGCCCGCTGCTCGGCTACGAGGCGTTTACGGCGTTCCTCCTGGAAGCCACGTTCTTCGGCATCGTCATGTTCGGGCGCAGCCGGGTGCCGCCCTGGTTCTATCTTCTCTCCTGCTGCATGGTCGCGCTCGGCACGACGGCGTCGTCGTTCTGGATCCTCGCCAACAACAGCTGGATGCAGGTGCCGGTGGGCCACGCGATTGTCGACGGCAAGATCATCCCGACCGACTGGCTGGAGATCATTTGGGGACCCATCTTCCACATCCGCTGGCTGCACATGCTGTTCGCGGCGTACCTGACCACGGCCATGTGCGTCTGCGCCACCGGTGCGTGGTATCTCCTGCGTAGGGTCCATCTGAGCGAAGGCCGCGTCATGCTGCATTGGGGCCTGGCATTGGCCGCCGTGCTTATTCCGTTTCAGCTTGGTCTTGGGCACCTCAACGGCAAGTACACACAGAAGTACCAGCCGTCCAAGTTTACCGCCATCGAAGGGCGGTGGGAGACCCAGCAGCCGGCCCGGCTGATCCTGTTTGCCTGGCCCGACGAAGAAAACGAGCGCAATCTCTTTGAAGTCTCCATTCCCAAATGGGGAAGCTTCTTCGACGACGGCAACTTCACCTCGGAAGAGCCGGGAATTCTGACGATCCCGAAAGACGAGCGGCCGCCGCTCGCGGTTCCCTTCTTCGGGTTCCGCATCATGGTGGGCATGGGGCTAGTCATGCTGGGCATCGGCTGGTTCGGCTGTCTTTTGCGGCTGATTGGCTGGCTCGAAAGGGCGCGCTGGTTCCTGTGGTGTACGTTTCTGTCGTTCCCGTCCGGCTTCGTTGCCGTCATTGCCGGATGGTACACGGCCGAGGTGGGCCGCCAGCCGTGGGTGGTATACGGCTTGCTCAGGACGGCCGACGCTCACACGCCGTCTTTGACCACCAGCGACGTGTTGATCTCGCTCACCGGCTATGTGGTCGTCTACACGATCATCTATTCGTTCGGCTTCGTTTATCTCTATCGGCTGCTGCGCGACGGGCCGACCGGACCGGAGCCCGAAATCACTCGGGCGACAGGAAAGCGGCCGATGGCGGCCGCGGGATCGGCGAAAACCGCCACGGGCGCCGTGCCACGGGCAGGGGAGTAATCCGATGGACGCAACTTGGATGCAAATCTACTGGGCCGGGCTGATTGCCTTTTCGATCCTGGTCTACGTCATCCTCGACGGTTTCGATCTCGGCGTCGGCATCCTGTTCGGCACCACGGAAAACGAGTCCTTTCGGGGGACCATGATGTCGGCCATCGCTCCGGTATGGGACGGCAACGAAACCTGGTTGATCCTCGTTGGCGCCAGCCTATTCGGCGCCTTTCCGATGATCTATGCGATCTTTCTTCCGGCCTTCTACCTGCCGGTGGCTCTGCTGCTATTCGCGTTGATATTCCGCGGGGTCGCGTTCGAGTTCCGCTACCGTACCGAAAAGCGGCGATGGCTGTGGGACTGGGGGTTCTTCCTGGGCTCGATGATCGCGGCGTTCGTCCAGGGCGCGGCCGTCGGCACCATGGTCCAGGAGTTGCCGGTGGTCGACGGACAGTACGCCGGCGGTTCCTTCGAATGGGTGAATGGCTTCTCGATCCTGTGCGGCGTCGGGCTGGTGATCGGTTACGCCCTGCTCGGTGCGTCCTGGCTCGTTCTCAAGACCACGGGGCCGCTTCAGGACTGGGCCTATGTGAGGGTGGGCTGGCTGTTGCTCGGCGTGTTGGTGTTTCTGGTTCTCGCGTTCGTCTTTGCGCTCGACGCCGATCTTCGCGTCATGAACCGCTGGTCGGAGAGCCCCTGGCTGATCGTGTTTCCCGCCATCGGGGCCTTGGCAACCATCGGATTGTTCGTTGGCTGCCGAAGGCGGCGTTCGGATCATCTGCCGTTTGTCATGACCGCGATCATCTTCGCGACCTCGTTCTTGACGCTGGCCGGGAGTTTCTGGCCCTACATGATTCCCTTCTCGGTGACCATCCAGGACGCCGCCGCGCCGCCGCAGTCGCTCAGTTTCATGTTCTACGGGGCCGGCCTCGTCGTCTTCCCCGTCGTGCTGATCTACACCGCCGTTGTTTACTGGATCTTCCGCGGCAAGGTGAGTGAGCAGGCCGAGTATGAGTAATTAGCTTCACGGCAGCGCGGCCGCCGTCATGGCATGATCGGGAGAGACGGGGATGACCTATCAATCCATCAGCGACTACGGAATCATCGGCGACATGCGAAGCGCCGCCCTGGTCAGCATCAAGGGCTCCATCGACTGGCTGTGCATGCCCCGGTTCGACTCGCCCAGCGTGTTCGCGGCGATCCTGGACGACGCCAAGGGCGGCTTCTTTCAGGTCCGACCGACCGACGAGGACGCGAGCAACTGCAAGCAGTTCTACTGGCCCGATACGAATGTTCTGGTCACCCGCTTTCTCCAGGAGGGCGCGGCGGCGGAGCTCATCGATTTCATGCCGGTGGGAAGCGACTCCGATTTCGCCACCTCCCGCCGCCAGGTCATCCGCCGGATCACCGCCGTCCGCGGCCGGATGAACGTTCACATGGAATGCCGGCCGGCGTTCAATTACGCCCGCGACGGCCATGAGACCGCCCTGGTCGACGGGGGCGCCGAATTTCACTCCGCCCACGCGCATCTGGGTCTTTCCACGTCGGTCCCGCTCACCGTCGAGAACAATGGCGCCGTCGCCGATTTTTCCCTCGACGAGGGCGAGACCGCGACGTTCGTCCTCCGCGAACTGTCGGAGACCGAGTCGTGTGGTCTATCGTTGTCGGAGGCCGAGGCCGAGGCGGCGTTCCGCGAGACGGTGGCTTATTGGCGCGACTGGTTGTCGCAGAGCACGTACCGGGGCCGCTGGCGGGAAATGGTCGACCGCTCGGCGCTGGCCCTCAAGCTGCTCACCTACGAGCCCACCGGCGCCATCGTCGCCGCGCCCACCTGCAGTCTGCCCGAGGGCATCGGCGGAGAGCGCAACTGGGATTATCGATATACCTGGCTCCGGGATTCCGCATTCACCGTGTTCGCCCTGCTCCGGCTGGGTTTCACCAAGGAAGCCGATGCCTTCGCCAAGTTCATCCAGGGCGTGTGCGCCGAACCGAACCCCGACGGATCGTTGCAGATCATGTACGGCATCGACGGCCGCAAGGATCTCACGGAGGAGATCCTCGATCATCTCGACGGGTACATGGGATCCCGGCCCGTGCGCATCGGCAACGGCGCCTACAACCAGCTCCAGTTGGACATCTACGGCGAGTTGCTGGACTCCATGTATCTGTTCAACAAGCACGCGCACCCCATCGGCCACGACGCATGGCTGACCATGAGCCGCCTGGCCGATTGGGTCTGCGACAACTGGCGGCGCAAGGACGAGGGGATCTGGGAGGTTCGGGGCGGACAGCAGGAATTCGTCTATTCCAAGCTGATGTGCTGGGTGGCGATCGACCGGGCCTTGAGAATTGCCGAGAAACGATCGTTTCCGGCCGATGTCACCCGCTGGACCAGCGTGCGGGACACGATCTACCTGGAAATCATGGACAAGGGGTGGAACGAGGAACTCGGCGCCTTCGTCCAGCATTATGGCGGCGATACCCTGGACGCGTCGAACCTGATGCTGATCCTCACCTTCCTCCTTTCCCCGGCCGATCCGCGCACGCTCCGCTTCCTCGACGCGATCCTGCGGCCTCCGGAAAAGGGCGGGCTGGTCTCCAACAGCCTCGTCTACCGCTACAACGTGGCGAAAACCGTCGACGGGCTGAGCGGCGAAGAGGGCACCTTCAACATCTGCACCTTCTGGCTGGTGGACGCGCTCGCCCACGCCGGACGCTTTGACCGGGAACGGCTGGAGGAAGCGCGCCTGATGTTCGAACGGATGCTCGGCTTCGCCAACCATCTCGGCCTTTATGCCGAGGAGACGGGCCCAAGCGGCGAGGGACTCGGCAACTACCCCCAGGCCTTCACCCACCTGGCCCTGATCAGCGCCGCGATAAGCCTCGAACGCGCCCTCGGCGAATCGCGGTAGATTACCCCTGAGATTTCCGGGCGTTTTCCCGAGCTTTTGGCAATGGAGTCCTTTTGGCAAAGCGTTTGACCGCGATACGCTCCATCGGTCAGCTAAGGATTATCGGAGGGTCTGAGTCTGGAAAAAATGAAGCCGCCCCAACAGGCCGACTAATCCATTCATGTGATTGGCGTCCCCTAGGGGATTCGAACCCCTGTTGCCGCCGTGAGAGGGCGGTGTCCTAGGCCTCTAGACGAAGGGGACGCAACGGACACTACGTTTACAGGGACTCACCTTCCCGGATCAAGATAATTGGCCAAACCGCACTCATGATACCTGATCGGCAACCGCTTCGCGGCACTACTTTTCCAATCGCGAGTCGCCGGAAAGGGGCGGGAATTCGGGGTCCAACGCCAGTTGGTCGCGGACGGCGGGGTTGTATTTCAGGCAGTTGGGGACGCAGTCGCATTCGAAGGCGATCTTCATCGGGGCAATCTTGCCCTTGTTCTTAAGGTCGAACAGCGACGGCACCACCTTGTCCCTCAGGCTCTCCGGATCGATGGTGTTCACGTAGATCTTGGTTCCGCCCTCGAAACCGGCGGCGGTCGTGATCCGCCATTTGATGAGCACCCGCCAGGGCATCGCCACGTCGGCATCGGGGGGCTTGTAATACCATTCCTCGTTGCACGGGATGTCCGGCCCCATGGCGGCGTGGCAGGCGTGGATGATGTCCGACATGCCGCGAAGCTCCTCGGCGGAGTGGTTCCAGGGCTGGCTGCGCTGGCTCTTGGAAAAGACCTCCAGGGTGGGAAACCGGTGGCCGAAACCGGCGAAGGCGATGGCGTGATCGTTTTCCGCGAACACCAGGTTCCGGTAACCGGCGAAGTTGACCGCCGCTTCATTGAAGATGTTGGGATTGGCGCGCGCCAGACGGAGCTCGATTTCGTTCTGGACGCCACGCTCGTCGATGGCGACGAGCTGCTTGTGCAGGTGATCGAAAGAGGCTCCCGCCGGCCGGAGCCAGTTCTGGAACACCGCGACGTAACGGACGTAGCGGTTGGTGACGTAGATGTCGCGAACCGCGTCGATGGTGAAGTGAATATACTGATAGTGTTCTTCCGGTGTCATGGACCCGGAAGACGCGAGCTGGTTGTCGTATTCCGCGCCCTCGACGTAATGCCTTCGCGCCAGGATCAACTCGTGGCCGCCGCCGAAAAACCCGTTGGCCATCCGCAGCTTGTCTTCCACCGATATGGACTTGATGGTGGCGGGTTCGAGCCCCGAGAGCGCGAGCCGTTTCTCGACGACGCCGAGAACGTGACGGCGTCCCATATCGGTCGACAGATAACTGTGTTTGTGGGACTGCGCCGTGTCCGGGAGGCTGTAGCCGAAATTCTTCTCCCAGTAATCGTAGGAGACGATCTCGAACATGTTCGGAACGCGCCGGAACTCCGCCACCGTATCGTTGAAGGCCTCGGCCTTGAGTTGCCGGAGGACCTCGTAGCCTCCGTCGGTCTTGACGAGGCGGCTCTTCTCCGGCGGCGTCTGAAAATACTCTCCGGCGCAAAACGTACAGTGATGATCGGCCTTGCCGGGATCCAGCCTTTTCCCCTCGGACTTGTCGACGTTCAGGGGGCGGTTGGCCCTGCCCGGAACGGTCCAGACCTCGGTGCCGGTGAAGGGATTGACCTGCTTGATGGTTCCGTCTTCCATCCGCAGGAGATAGTTGGTGTCCGGGATCAGTTCCGGGAGCATGGATGAAGTCCCTGGTTGTAATGGTTCGTTCCGCCGAGCTTACTCCATCGCGCGCCGGGAACCCGACAAAATTTGACGGGCACCGGCGACAAAACGGCAACCCGGTCATGCGCTGGGCATGTACGCTCGGAGCGCTTGATTCCGCGGCTACTCGGGACGTATCGGAATCTCGCGAAATCGCCGAGCGAGGGGCTCCAGGAGGTGCGCGGCAACCTGACTAACGCGGCCCTCTCGAACCGATACGATCACCCAGATCAACTCCGGCTCCCACGCCATCGCCCGATCGCGGGCCGAGGGGCGAGCCGGATTGTCGGGATGGGAGTGGTAGTGGCCGATAATGCGGTCTGGACCGTGGTTCAATTCGCGCATCAGGTCGAAACGCAACTGGGGATCCACCTCGAAGCTGTCGCGCTCGCGGCCCTCCGCCACGTTGCGGCTTGGCGCAACCCGCGTGACGGTCACGCGGGCGCGGCCGTCATCGTGGCCGATCAGCAATCCGCAGCATTCCTCCGGATACGCGTGCTCGGCAAACCGGACGATCTGATCGCGCAGCGGCCGGGGAAGGACGATCACGGCGTGACGACAATGGTGCCCAGCACCTTGCCGTCGGTCACGTCGACGATGACGATCCGTTCGCAAAGGCCCTTCGGCCCGGTCCGCAGGTACAGGCGATGGCCGCTCGGCCGCATTTCCGCGATGGTGCAGCCCTCCGGCAGGTCCAGTCGCGCCTCGCCGAATCCGGTGTCCGGAGCGGGCGCGGCCTCCGGGGCGGCGGCGGGGCCGCCCGCGACGGGAGGCGCGACGGCGGCGGGCGCGTCGCGTTTCAGATTGAACAAGGTGGCGTCCTTGTCGTGGAACTTGACGTAGAAACCGTAGCCCAGGAGCACAGCGCCAAGAACGATGAGCAGGCCCAGCCCGACGACCAAACCCTTGAGTGCTTGCATGATTTGTGCTCAGCCTGTGTGATGGTAGGGACTTCCACTTACACCGTGACGGTCGGCGAGGACAAGGCCGGCATGCGCCTCGACCGTCTATTGGCGGATGCGATTCCGGCGCTCTCGCGCACCCGGTTGCAGGCGCTGATCGCCGGCGGTTTGGTGGAAGTCATGGGAAAGGGTCGAATCCAGGATCCCTCGCGGCGCGTGCTCGCCGCGGAAACGCTTGCCGTTTTCGTTCCGCCGCCTTCGCCGGTGGCGCCACGCGCCCAGCCCATCCCCCTGCGGATCGTCTACGAGGATCCTCATCTTGTTATCGTGGACAAGCCCGCCGGACTGGTGGTCCATCCGGCGGCGGGTAATCCCGACGGCACCCTGGTGAATGCCCTTCTGGCTCATTGCTCCGGCGGCCTCTCCGGGATCGGCGGAGATTTCCGCCCGGGGATCGTCCACCGTCTCGACAAGGATACGAGCGGCCTGATCGTGGTGGCCAAGAGCGACGAGGCTTACCTTGGACTGGTTCGGCAGTTTTCCGAGCACAGCGTGGAGCGGGCCTATCGCGCCGCCGTCTGGGGTGTCCCCCGGCCGCCCCGGGGAGTCATCGCCACGAACGTGGGTCGCTGCCCGACGAACCGCAAGAAGATGGCGGTCGTGGCCCGAGGCGGAAAGCCGGCGCGCACGCACTATGCCGTCGAGACGGCGTTCGGCGGGTACGCCAGTCTTGTCGAATGCCGGCTCGAGACCGGACGGACGCACCAGATCCGTGTTCACCTCGCGGCGATGGGCCATCCCCTGCTGGGCGACCCGGTTTATGGAGGAGGCCGAAACCGGGTTCGCGGCCTGCCGGAGCCCATGCGATCGTCGTTCCCATCCCTGCCCGGCCAAGCTCTTCATGCGTATTTGCTTGGCGTGAAACACCCCGTGACCGCCGAACGGCTTCGGTTCGAGTCCGGACTTCCCCAACACTTCAGGGAATTATTGGAGTTCTTGGACACTTTGTAGTTTTGGCTATGTTCCAGTAACGTACCGCGCTATCATTGTTCCAATCATCGGCGCGCAAAAAAACGAAAAGAAATCAAGGCTAGGTGACAAAATCCAGCCGGGCGTCGAACGGGGAGGAGGAACGATGCCGAGACCCGTCAGTGATCTTTATATTGTGCCGGATCGCAACCTAGGGCGATATCTACAGCAAATTCGCAAGTTTCCGATGCTGGCGCCCGAGGAGGAACAGAAGCTCGCGCGGAACTGGGTCGATGACGGCGACGTCAACTCCGCTCACAAGCTCGTGACCAGTCATCTGCGCCTGGTCGCCAAGATCGCCATGGGCTATCGGGGATACGGCTTGCCGTTGGGAGAGCTCATATCCGAAGGCAATGTCGGCATGATGCAGGCGGTCGTGCGGTTCGATCCGGATCGCGGATTCCGCCTTGCCACCTATGCCATGTGGTGGATCCGCGCGGCCATTCAGGAATACATCCTGCATTCGTGGTCGTTGGTCAAGATGGGCACCACCGCCGCCCAGAAGAAGCTTTTTTTCAATCTGAGGAAGCTCAAGGGCCAGATGCAGGCCATCGAGGAGGGCGACCTCGCGCCCGAGCACGTCACCGGCATCGCCAGTCGCCTCAAGGTGACGGAAAACGACGTCGTCCAAATGAACCGGCGGATTTCCGGCCCGGACAGCTCGCTGAACGCCCCGCTCCGCGAGGAGGGAGACGGCGAATGGCAGGATTGGCTGATCGACCAGGAAGAAAGCCAGGAAGTCCGATTGGCCGAGTCGGAGGAACTCGACAAAAGGCGTCAACTCCTCGTCGGCGCTCTCAGGAGTCTGTCCGACCGGGAGCGTCACATTATTTTCGAACGCCGGCTGAGAGAGAACCCGACGACACTGGAGCGGTTGAGCGAACGATACGGGATCTCCCGCGAACGCGTTCGTCAGATAGAAGTCCGGGCATTTGAAAAACTGCAGAAATCCATGAAAAACGCCATCATCGAAGAACGCATCGCGTGTTGACCATGAAATCCGCGGGACCGCGCCCGTCATAGGCCCTTAATTGACGAACGGATCCCGGACCATGATCGTATCTTCCCGCTCCGGGCTGGTCGACAGAAGGTGGACGGGCGCTTGGATGAGTTCTTCGATGCGGCGAATGTATTTGACCGCCGTGGCCGGCAGGTCGGCCCAAGATCGGGCGCCGCGCGTGCTTTCGGACCAGCCTGGCACGTCTTCGTATACCGGCTCGACGTTGGATTGCCGGATTGTGGAAGCCGGCAGGGAATCGATGAGTTCACCGTCGATCCTGTAGCCGGTGCAGACCTTCAGCGTATCCAGTCCGTCGAGGACATCGAGCTTGGTCAGCGCGATGCCGCGTATGCCGTTGACCTTGACGGCCTGCCGGACGAGCACGGCGTCGAACCAGCCGCATCTCCGGGCGCGGCCCGTAACCGTTCCGAATTCCTTGCCCCGTTCGCCAAGCCGTTTTCCGATCGCGTCGTCGAGTTCCGTTGGAAACGGTCCGCTGCCTACCCGCGTGGTGTACGCCTTGGTGATCCCCAGAACGTAATCCATCATGCCGGGGCCAAGTCCCGAGCCGGCGGCCGCCGCGCCCGCCACGGTGTTCGATGACGTAACGAAGGGATAGGTGCCGTGATCGATGTCCAGCATGGTGCCCTGCGCGCCCTCGAACAGGATTCGCTTTCCGGCCTGGCGGACGCCGTCGAGGGTCTTCCATACGGTGTCGGCGAAGGGCAGCACTTTCGGCGCCACTTCCGCGAGTTCGGCCACGAGCGCGTCGGCATCCACTTCCGGCATTCCGAGACCCCGGAGCAACGCATTGTGGTGCAGCAGCAGGGTGGTCACCTTGCCGGAATAGAGGTGCTTGTCCGCGAGATCGCCAAGGCGGATCGCCCTGCGGGCCACCTTGTCCTCATAGGCGGGGCCGATGCCGCGACCGGTCGTCCCGATCCGAGCGTTTCCCAGCGCCATCTCCCGGACCTTGTCGAGATTGCGGTGCAACGGCAGAATGAGGGGAACGTTTTCGGCGATGCGAACATTGTCGGGGCCGATCTCGACCCCTTGCCCCTTCAACACGTCGATCTCCGCCAGCAATGCCCATGGATCGAGGACGACACCGTTGCCGATGATGGCCAGTTTGCCCCGACGGACCACTCCAGACGGCAGCAAGCTCAACTTGTAGGTCACCCCATCGATAACGAGGGTATGTCCCGCGTTGTGGCCCCCCTGAAAGCGGACCACCACGTCGGCGCGTTCCGAAAGCCAGTCGACGATCTTGCCTTTTCCCTCGTCGCCCCATTGCGAACCGATAACTACTACATTGGCCATTGCGCTCTATTCCTCGGGTCGAAACCAAACCACTAGGTATCGACCTTGTGGGCTTTACCGTCAATGAAGACGTGGGAGCATCGTTGTCGCGCGGCCTCCCCCATCGTGTCCGACACATCATCCAGGCCGGCGACGGTTATCCAGCCTTCCGCGCGCAATCGGACCGCATGCGCCGACGACGTGCCGGCCGGAACGAAGATCCGGCGCCCGTCGCGCGGCGCGGGCACGGCGCGCACGATGGAGTCCATGAACAGCGACACACCGGTGGCGGGCTCGCACTCGCCGTCGGGCATTCCCGCCATGTACCGGCCACCCCGCCCGAGTTCCTCTCGCACGCCTCTCGCGAACAAGGTAAAGGTGACGCCCGTATGGTATTCGAACCCCCGATTCTCCAGGGGGTCGACGGTAATGGTCAGATCCGCGACCTCGGCGTTCACGCGCTCGAACACCCGGATCAGTTCCGAAAGCTCGGAAACGGCGGATCTCGGCAGCGGAGCCTGTTGCAGCAGCGCAATCGCGCGGCTGGCGTGGCCGGTCGCGCCGACGAGGCTCAAGAGGAGCGTTGTCGCGCCGTCTCCGATAAGGGCAGAGAGGCTGGAGATCGCGGCCTCGTCCTTGTGGTCGAGAGCGGCTCGAATGTGCGCTTGCGATTCAGGGTCGAGCGCCCGATCCGCCAGGATCGCGGGGACAAGCGTGGGAAGGCCGAGATCGACGGTGAGCCCGGACATCCCGGCATCCCGCAGCGCCTCCACGGCCATCACGATCACCTCCGCGTCCGCGGCGGACGATGTCGCGCCGATGATTTCGGCGCCCACCTGGCCGAACTGCCGCTCGAAGCGCAACTGCGTGCCGGTCACGCGAACGACCTGCCCGGCATATCCCAGGCGGAGGGGGCGCGGGCGATTGGCGAGACGGGTTCGGGCAATCCGGGCGATCTGCATGGTCATGTCGGGACGCAGCGCCAGCATTCTCTGCGAAACCGGGTCCATCAGGCGGAATGTCTGTTCCGCCAGGACCGCGCCGCCGCCGCCGAGCAGACTGTCCTCGAACTCCAGCAGCGGCGGTTTCACCCGCTCGAAGCCATGGCTCGAGAACGCGGCCATCAACCGTTCCACCATCCGCGCCTCGAACTCGGCGTATGGCGGCAGTTGATCCGATAGTCCCTCGGGAAGCGGGGCTTTTGCCGGGTTAAGGTTCATTTTTTTCGACTGGACAGTTTCAAGGTCCTCGGGGCGGGGCGTTGGACAAGGATCACTGGAGATCAGCCGTCCAATGGAGCGAATTCGGAAGTCAACGGGCCGGTGTGTCGCTCGCCGTGCCGACGGGAATGTCGAAGGTCTGCTGCCTGACGGTTTTACCGAGGCTGTCGACAAGCACCGGGGCCATTGCTGTCGCCAGGTTTCTCGTCTCGTCCCCTTTCATCCGGGCGATGGTCCATCCCTGCCACAAGCGTTTGCCGCCTTGCCTGTCGTCCAAGGTCGCGTCAAGACGGAAGCGGCTCGCGCTGATGGCGGCTGGACCTTGCGGAGAGCCCTTGCCGATTTGTGGCTTGTAACGCCGGTCGCCGATATCCGACTCTTGATGCCGCTCGATGAACCGCTGCGTAACCGGTCGTTGCGGGGTTGGGCCGCCGCCCAGCTCGCGCCGCGTTTCAAACGAGAGCACCAGGGACGAGTCCCCGGCCGCGACATTGAAGCCGGAATTGGTCAAGGCATCCTCGAGTTGTGCCTTGATAAAGATATTTTCCGGCGAATCGTCGAGCGGACGCACAAGGATCGGCATGCCCTCGGGCATCGAGTGGAACGACATGGCATTCACGACGCCGCTGATCACCTCTTGTCCCCGGACCGTGGCGGGACCGGCCAAGATGATGAGCATCGCGCCCGCCGACATCAGGAGAAAACCGCGGCGTCGCATGAAATTCGTTTCTCCCCGTGGTTCGAGAGATCGATGGGAGTTTCACCATCATATCCAACCGAGAAGGTCAGTTTAGCGGAATGATGAGGCTCCGGGAAACTTTCTGTCAACGAGTGGATGTTATGACATGTACGGCTATCCAGACAAACCTCGGATTGCGGCGCGTCCGATTTGTTGACACCTTTTGGCCCACCCGCTACCCACGGGAGAATCCTATTCCAGCTTGCTCACAACTATTGTAATCGCCATGAAAAACAGGGGCGCCGTCGCCTCCGGGCATCCAGAAACCAGCCGCGCGGCCGCCGCCGTCCTTGATGACGGGGGCAACGCCTTCGACGCCGCGCTGGCCGGGATTCTCACGGCGTGCGTGGCGGAGCCCGTTCTCGCGTCCGTCGGCGGCGGCGGTTTCCTGATGGCCCATGCCAATCGAGGGGCGCATCAGGGAAAAACGATCCTTTACGACTGCTTCCCGCAGACCCCCATCGGCCGCCGGCCGGTGTCCGATATCGACTTCAAACCCATCGTGGCGGACTTTGGCCCGACCCAGCAGGAGTTTCATATCGGCCTCGGGTCGATCGCGACGCCCGGCCTTGTCAGGGGGCTGTTCGAGGTCCACCGGGATCTCGGCCACATGCCGATGCGGCGGATTGTCGAACCGGCCGTGAACCTGGCGCGAGAGGGTGTCCGAGTGAATGCCCGGCAAGCCTATATCATGGGACTTGTCGGGGCCATCCTGACGAGCACTCCGGAGAGCCTCGCGTTGTTCGGCAGCCGGGAGCATCCCGGAAAAGTGATCGGCGAGGGGGAAGTCTATTCCATGCCGGACTTCGCCGATACGCTCGAAGTCCTGGCCATCGAAGGGGAGGATCTGTTCTACCGGGGCGAAATCGCGAAACGGATCGCCGACGATTGCGAAAACGCTGGCGGCCATCTCACGCTCCTGGATATGAAACGCTATCAATCGAGGCGCCGCGCGCCGCTCAGCCTTGACGTTTTCGGTTCGCATATCCACCTCAATGCTCCGCCGTCCAATGGCGGTATCCTGATCGCCTTCGCGTTGGAACTGTCGAGGAACCTGGGCCTGGAGGCGCTCGGCTTCGGCACGGCAAAGTATCTCTCGCGGTTGGCCCACGTCATGGAGCTTACGAACCGGGCTCGGATAGAGAGCCGGCTGCATGAACTGGACGCCGATGCGATGCCGGCTCGTCTGCTGGACGCCGGATTGCTTGAAACCTATCGCCAGGAGCTCCTGGGGCGTCCGGCGACCCCGCGCGGCACGACGCACATCAGCGTCGTGGACGCGGCGGGCAACGCGGCCGGCCTGTCGGTGTCCAACGGCGAGGGTTCCGGGTATGTGGTTCCGAACACCGGTATCATGCTCAACAACATCCTCGGCGAGGAGGACATCAATCCTCACGGGTTTCATCGCTGGCCGCTTAATACCCGCGTCGCCTCGATGATGGCGCCGACCCTGTTTTTCGACTCGAGGGGCGATCTGACCGTCATGGGATCGGGGGGCTCCAATCGGATCCGCACCGCGATCCTGCAGGTGCTTCTCAACCTGATCGTTTTCCGCATGCCGCCGGACGCCGCCGTTGCCGCGCCGCGCATTCACGCCGAAGACGAAAAGATCAACGTCGAGCCCGGTTTCGGGCAAGGCGAAATCGAGGCGTTGGCGCGAAATGCATCCGGCGTCGAGCCATGGCACGAGAAGAACATGTTCTTCGGCGGCGTGCATACCGCTCGTCGTGGCGCCGATGGTCGCGTTGCCGCTGTCGGCGATGAACGCCGGGGCGGCGACGCCGTGATCGTCTGAACCGCGAAACCGCCAAGCGCGAACCCGCTGAAATGGAGCCCGATCCCGTGACCGACGACAAACAGAACCTGTACACCCTGACCATTTCCTGCCCCGATGCCATCGGGATTGTCGCGAAAGTCTCCGGGTTTCTCGCCGATCAGGACGCTTTTATCACTGAATCCTCGCATTTCGGCGATCCTGTATCGAAGCGGTTTTTCATGCGCTCGGTGTTCTTCGCCGGCCCGTTCACGCCGGCGCCGGAGACGTTTACCCAGAAGTTCTCGAAGATCGCGGAACGGTTTCAGATGGTGTGGGGGCTTCATGACGCCGGCCGGAAGCCCCGGCTGCTGATCATGGTCTCGAAGTTCGACCACTGTCTGAACGACCTGCTTTATCGATACCGGACCGGGGACCTGGCGGTGGACATCCCGGCCATCGTCTCCAACCACCCGGACCTCGCGCCCCTGGCGGAGTGGCACGGCGTCCCGTTCCACCACATGCCGGTCGATGCGGACTCGAAGCTGGAACAGGAAGCCGCCGTCCTTCGTCTGGTCGACGAATTGGATATCGATCTCGTGGTGCTCGCCCGCTACATGCAGATCCTGACTCCGGCGATGTCCGAACGTCTGCGCGGCCGCTGTATCAATATCCACCACTCCTTCTTGCCCGGGTTCAAGGGCGCCAGGCCCTACCAGCAGGCGCACGCGCAGGGCGTGAAGCTCATAGGAGCCACCGCGCACTACGTGTCGCCGGAACTCGACGAGGGCCCCATCATCGATCAGGCCGTGGAACGCGTCGATCACACCTATACGCCCGAGGACCTCGTCCGCGTGGGCCGCGATATCGAGAACGTCGTCCTGGCGCGGGCGGTGCGTTACCACGTCGAGCACCGCGTCCTGCTCAACGGCAAGAAAACCGTCGTCCTGAGATAGAAAACCTTCCGCGCGGAAAACTGTCTCGCGAGTGCCGAAACGAGTCGATGCCGCGGGCTTCCCGTTTGACTCCCCGGAAGCTATCGTATAAGTTGTGTTTGCGGTGGCTTCTCCCGCAACACTGGGGGTGTTCATGTTGCAGACGGATCCGTGCGATGGGCGCGCGCGGCCGGCACCGGCGCCGGCTATCGAGACAAGTCTTCTATCCGGCATCGACCTGCTTGCCGATCTCGGCGACGAGGAAATGACGGCGCTCGAACAAGCCTGCCGTTACCGAAGGTTTGCCGCGCAGGAGCAGGTCATCGACCGCGAAAGCCCGACGAGCGACGTGTTTTTCGTGGTCCGGGGGAGAGTGCGGGTCGTCAACTTTTCTCTTCTCGGGCGCGAGATCACCTTCGACGAATTGGGCGAGGGCAGTTACTTCGGCGAGCTTTCCGCCCTCGACGGCAAACCTCGATCGGCCAGCGTGATGGCCATCGATGATGCCCTGATCGTCGCGGTGCCGGGGCGCCTGTTCATGAAAGTGCTGGAAAACCATCCGAAGATAGCGTTGTCGGTGATGAAGCGGCTGGCGGGCATCGTGCGCATGGCGGACGAGCGGATCATGGACCTCAGCACGCTGGCCGCCCACAACCGGGTTCACGCCGAACTGCTTCGCCAGGCGAGGACCCACATGACGAATGGCAACGCGGCCCAAATCGAGCCCATTCCCGTTCACAGCACCTTGGCGAGTCGCGTCAGCACGACGCGAGAAACCGTCGCGCGGGTTCTCAGCGATCTGGCCCGCAGGGGCATTGTCGAACGGACGAGGAACTCGCTGGTCATCCACAATGTCGACCGGCTTCGCGACATCGTTCAGGAAGTCCGAGGGTAGCCGTTGCCGCCTGATCCGCGGCGGTCGTGCCCGGATCTCTATTTGATCTTTGCTTCCTTGAAGGCGACGTGCTTGCGAACGACCGGATCGTACTTCCGGAATTCCATTTTGCCGGTGGCGGTGCGAGGGTTCTTCTTGGTCACGTAATAAAAGCCGGTGCCCGCGGTGCTGACCAGTCTGACGAGGATGGTGGTGGGCTTGGCCATTGGCGCCTTTCCGTCTTCACTCAATTCGTGAGATTATCGAAGCGCGCACCTTAGCGACGCAATTGGCACTGTCAAGAGATAGTCAATACCCTGCGGGTGCCGCCGTACCGGAATGCCCCATGGCGAGCGCGGCCGAGAGATCTGGTCGAACTTTCAGTTCGATGGGTCAGAAAGAGGGGGTGTCGGAGACACGGGCCTGGGGAACCGTGGGCTCGGTTGGCCAAGGCGATTGTCTCCGACACCGTCCGGAGCCAGAGGGGCTCGCGACGCGCCGACGCGATGTCAACCAGCCCGGGAAGTCGCGCCCCGCAAGGGCGGGTCCAGGCCGTCGCGGGATCCGGGCGCAATCAGGGGAGGTTCTTGAGGGAAAAACCGGGGCCCCAGACTTGCGCCGCGCTCGATCCAACCTCGCCAACCTCGGCGGCGGAATTGAACGCCACCGAAGACGCGGCTCGAAACGTCAAACCGCCCGCGTCGAGAGCAACGGATCCGTGGCCGCGTTCCCGGTGTCGCGTTGGGATCTGGTCTTGACACAACGAAACGTGAATCCCGGGGCCGAATCCGCGATGTCACCAACCGTTGGTCATCAAATCGCCAGAACCTTGAAAGAGGAGGCATTCCTCGTGCAAATCACCAAGACTAGCTCGCAAAACCACTCAAATACTCTCTCACGCGCCTTCGAGGTTAGATCAAGTCATCACGTCGATGCGTAGCCAGATCATGGACACGAGAGAAAGCCGTTCGCAATACTAAAATTCAAAAAACGCGTTTTTTTTGTGGGTAATTTTCCGGAATACTCACAGTTCTTTCACATGTTTGCCCACAAAATAACCCACAGAATTGAAAAATGGAATTTATTACAATGACTTAAGCAAGGCAATGTTGTTGATAACGAGAATGATTAATGACATTTGTTGCGAGCGGACACTCGGACGTGAGCGACAATTGCGTATTCGAAAAACCATAATTTTGTGCAGGTGCGAAGATTGACTTCGCACCGCGGAAAGCCCTAAGGTTTAACCCTTGCTCCCGCGGATCTCAAAGCAGAAGGGTCAAGCCCCATGGCTTCCAGTGATCGTCCACTTTCTCCACATATTCAGGTCTATCGGCCTCAGATTACATCGGTGCTGTCGATATTGCATCGCATCACCGGCGTGGCCCTGACCTTCGGCGCGCTGTTCCTGACGTGGTGGCTGGTGTCCGCCGCGTACGGTCCCGAAGCATTCGAAACCAGCCAAGGCTTCCTTGGGTCCTGGTTCGGTCATCTGATGCTTTGGGGTTTCACGTTTTCGCTGTTCTACCACCTCGGCAACGGCATTCGGCACCTCGCCTGGGATTTCGGCATGGGATTCGAGCTCCCCGCCGTCCGTAAATCCGGCTTGATCGTGGTCGCCTTCGCGGCGGGACTGACATTGATCACACTGATCGCCGCGTACGCGGCGGGGGGAGGTGCGTGATGGAAATGCGTTCTTCATTGGGCCGCGCCCGCGGCCTCGGCGCGGCGAACGAAGGCGTCGGTCACTGGTGGTCGCAACGCGTCACCGCGATCGCCCTGGTTCCCCTGTCCATATGGTTCGTTTTCGCGGCCATATCGCTCATCGGAGCGGACCTCGCCACCTTCCAGGCATGGATTGCCGTCTTCGGCAATGCCCTGTTGATGGTGTTGCTGGTGCTCGTTCTTTTCTACCACGCGCATCTCGGGATGCAGGTGGTCATAGAGGACTACGTGAGTGGCGAAGCGGCGAAGGTTACCGTCCTTCTCGTTGTTAAGTTCGCCCTATTTGTCATGGCCACATCGTGCGTGCTGGCCGTTTTTCTGGTTGCGTTAGGGGGCTGAGGGAAGATGACGACTGCTTACCCGATTACCGATCACGCCTACGATGTCATCGTCGTGGGTGCCGGTGGCGCGGGGCTGCGCGCGACCATGGGCATGGCCGCCGCGGGGCTGAAAACCGCTTGCATAACCAAGGTTTTTCCAACTCGGAGCCACACCGTCGCCGCCCAGGGCGGAATCGGCGCGTCGCTCGGCAACATGGCCGAGGACAACTGGCACTGGCACATGTTCGACACGGTCAAGGGATCGGACTGGCTTGGTGACCAGGACGCCATCGAATACATGTGCCGCGCGGCCGTTCCCGCCGTTCACGAGCTCGAACACTTCGGCGTGCCGTTTTCGCGCACGCCGGACGGCAAGATCTATCAACGGCCCTTCGGCGGCCATATGCGGAACTACGGCGAGGCGCCCGTGCAGCGTGCCTGCGCCGCCGCCGACCGCACGGGCCATGCCATCCTGCACACGCTCTATCAGCAATGTGTCAAGCACAACGCGGAATTCTTCATCGAGTACTTCGCCATCGACGTCATCATGGATGACGAGGGCGCCTGCCGGGGCGTCATCGCGTGGAACCTCGACGACGGAACGATCCACCGGTTCCAGGCGCACACCACGGTGTTCGCGAGCGGCGGTTACGGCCGCGCGTACTTCTCGTGCACATCGGCGCATACCTGCACCGGGGACGGCAACGCCATGGTCGCGCGCGCATCGCTGCCGCTGCAGGACCACGAGTTCATTCAGTTCCACCCCACCGGCATCTACGGTTCCGGGTGCCTGATCACCGAGGGCGCGCGCGGAGAAGGAGGATACCTCACCAACTCCGAGGGCGAGCGGTTCATGGAACGCTACGCGCCGACGGCCAAGGACCTGGCGTCCCGCGATGTGGTCAGCCGCTCGATGACCGTCGAGATCAGGGAAGGGCGCGGGACCGGAGCGGACAAGGACTACATCATGCTTCACCTGGAGCATCTCGGCGCGGACGTTCTTTGGGAGCGCCTGCCGGGCATCACCGAAACGGCGAAAATCTTCGCCGGCGTCGATGCCACCAAGGAGCCGATCCCGGTACTGCCCACCGTCCACTACAACATGGGCGGCATTCCCACGAACTATCATGGGGAAGCGCTCCGCCCGACCAAGGAAGATCCGGACGCGGTCGTCCCGGGGCTCATGGCGGTCGGCGAATGCGGTTGCGCATCGGTGCACGGCGCCAACCGGCTGGGGACCAACTCGCTGCTGGATATCGTCGTCTTCGGCCGCGCGGCGGCCTTGCGGGCGGCGGAGATCATCAAGCCGGGAGCGTCGCACAAGCCTCTGCCGAAAAACTCGGCGGACATGGCGCTGGGGCGACTGGACCGGCTTCGCAACGCGAGCGGTTCGCTGCCCACGGCGGATATCCGGCTCAAAATGCAGCGGTCGATGCAGAACAACGCCGCGGTGTTCCGTAACCAGGACGTGCTGGCCGAGGGATGCAAGCAGATCGACGAGGTCTGGGATACGCTTTCGGATATCAAGCTGAGCGATCGGTCGATGATCTGGAACTCCGACCTGGTGGAAGCGCTCGAGCTGGAAAACCTGATGATATGCGCGAAGGCGTCCATGTACTCGGCCGAGGCCCGCAAGGAAAGCCGGGGGGCGCATGCCCGCGAGGACTGCCCCGACCGGGACGACGAGAATTGGATGAAGCATTCGCTGGCTTGGGTCGACGAAAAGGGCAAGGTGACATTGGACTATCGCCCGGTGCACACCTACACGCTCAGCGATGAAGCCGAGTACATCAAACCGCAGAAGCGCGTCTATTAAGCCTAGAAGGGGACGTACAAATGGTTGAGTTCAGTCTCCCCGCCAACTCGAAGGTCGCGGAGGGAAAGACATTTCCGGCACCAGCCGGCGCACGCAACGTGAGGAACTTCAAGATCTACCGGTTCGATCCCGAAAGCGGGCAAAACCCCCGTCTCGACACCTTCGGCGTGGATCTGGATACCTGCGGTCCGATGGTCCTGGACGCGTTGATCAAGATCAAGAACGAGATCGATCCCACGCTCACCTTCCGCCGGTCCTGCCGGGAGGGTGTCTGCGGATCGTGCGCGTTCAACATCGACGGCACCAACACGCTGGCGTGCATCAAGGCGATCGAGGACATCAAGGGCGATGTCAAGATCTACCCGCTGCCGCACTTGCCCGTGATCAAGGATCTGGTGCCCGATCTGTCGGTACCGTACGCGCAGTACCGGATGATCAGTCCATGGCTCAAGTCGGAGACACCGCCACCGGCCGGCGAGCGCCTGCAGAGCCCCGAGGAGCGGGCCAAGCTGGACGGGCTGTGGGAATGCATCCTGTGCTTCTGCTGTCAGACAAGCTGCCCCAGCTATTGGTGGAACGGCGACCGCTATCTGGGCCCGGCGGTTCTGCTGCAGGCGTACCGCTGGATCGCCGACAGCCGCGACGAGGCCAAGGGCGAGCGGCTGGACGAACTGAACGATCCGTTCAGGGTGTTCCGTTGCCACACGATCATGAACTGCACCAGCACCTGCCCGAAACACCTCAATCCGGGCAAGGCCGTCGCGGAGATCAAGTCGCTGCTTGCCCAGCGGATGTTCTAAAAGAATACGCGGGGGATCTCTGAAGAAAGCCGCCGGGAGCATCTCCCGGCGGCTTTTTTAGTTTTGTCTGCTCAGCGGCCGCGGTCGCTGACGAACGGCTGTATGAGCAACTGATCGATACGGCGGCGCCGGGGATCGCGGAAAATGTCGAGCCCGATGGTCATTCCAAGATGTCCGTCGCGCGGTTGGGCGCGATAGGTGCCGAACGCGTAGTCCCATACCGACAGGTTGAAACCGTAGTTGCTGTCGGTCTCGTCCCGATGCACCGAATGATGGACCCGGTGGAAATCGGGCGTGACGACGACCCGCCGCAACACCCGGTCGATGTCGGGGGAGAGACGGACGTTGCCGTGGTTGAACATGGCGGTCGCGTTCAGCAACACCTCGAAAATGATCACGGCGGCCGGCGGCGCCCCGAGCGCCACGATCGCGGCCGCCTTGATCGCCATGGAGAGCCCGATCTCGATGGGATGAAAGCGGATGCCGGTGGTCGTGTCGATGTCCACGTCGGTGTGATGCATGCGGTGCAGGCGCCACAGGATCGGCACCTTGTGGAACACGACGTGCTGGACGTAGATCGCCAGGTCCAGCGCGACGACCGAGAGGAGGACGGCCGCCCACGCGGGCGCGGCGACGGCGTTGAACAGTCCCCAGCCCCGATCGGCCGCGACGGCCGCGACTCCGACCGCCGCCATCGGAAAGGCGAGCCGCAACACGACCGTGTTGAGCGCGACGAGGCCGAGGTTCGACGTCCACCGTTCCAGTCGTCCAGCCGAAAGAGTGCGTCGCGGCGCGCGAACCTCCCAAACCATCATGGCCGCGAGGACGGCGCAGAACGCCGCCAGGCGGATCGGGCTTTCATGGGCAAGAAGAAACTCGGTCATGGCTGTGTACCACACACAACGTCGGAATATCGGAGGCGTTCGTCAAGGCGGATCGCGTTCCGGGCGGCCTCTTCACGACCGGAATTCTACTGTGCATGGGGTTGTTCCTCCATTTTTGGTTTTACCCCCCCCCCCCGGTACCGTTCGCGCGGTCATTGAATTGGTCCGCCGCGCGCGCGGGTCCGGCCGGGCCGATCCGCCGGGAGAGACCCACGGCGCGGACTTTACAATCGAGAGTCCGCCAACTAACGTACTTCGCACATGCAACATGGGACTGATATCGATGTCCGACGGACCGATCGCACAGTACAGGGCGCGTTTGAAGTCGGGGGACATCAGGCGGGATCCGGCGCAGGAACTGGCCGCCGAAAAGCTCGAAAGCCTCCACAACGCGCTCGTCGGCTACGAGCCCGCCACGGGTCCCGTGGGCTGGAAGGAGCGCTTCGGCCTGTCGCGCCGGCGCGAGGCGCCTCCCCAGGGACTGTACATCTTCGGCGGCGTGGGGCGCGGCAAGTCCATGCTCATGGATATCTTCTTCCGCTCGGCGCCGGTCGCGCGGAAGCGGCGCGTGCATTTTCATGCGTTCATGCAGGAGGTTCACGCCGCCTTGAACGCGGTGCGGCGCGAGGAAGCGGAGAAGACACTCAGGGGAAGGCCCCGCGGCAGGGATCGCTCGCGGGACGATCTCGTTCAAGGCGTGGCGCGACGGATCGCCCGGGACGCGTGGCTTCTGTGTTTCGACGAACTCCAGGTCCTCGACATCGCCGACGCCATGATCCTCGGCCGGCTGTTCGAGGGGTTCTTCAACGCGGGTGTCGTGGTCGTGGCGACCTCCAACCGGCCGCCAAAAGATCTTTACAAGGACGGATTGCAACGCGAGCTGTTCCTTCCCTTTATCGATCTGCTGGTCCAGAAGCTCGACCTGCTCGAACTGGACTCCGGGGTCGACTATCGGCTCGAGACCATGCGCACGATGAATGTCTTCATGACCCCGCTTGGCGCCGACACCGAGGCCCGGCTTCGCGCCTATTTCGCGCGATTGACGCACGGCGCGAACGTCGGTCCCGACACCCTCGTGGTCAACGGCCGCGAGCTGCCCATTTCCATGGCGTCCGACGACATCGCCTTCGCGAGTTTCCACGAGCTCTGCGAGCAACCCCGGGGCGCGGCGGACTACCTCGCGATCGCGACCAAGTACGATGTGCTGTTTCTCTCCCGCGTTCCGGAAATGACGCCCGACAAACGGAACGAGGCGAAGCGGTTCGTGACCTTGATCGACGCGCTGTACGAGCACAAGGTTAAGCTGATCTGTTCGGCCGAGCGGCAACCGGAGGACCTTTATCCATCCGGGCAGGGCGCGTTCGAGTTCGAGCGCACCGTGTCGCGCCTGCACGAGATGCAGAGCGAGGACTACATGGGAACTCAGCACCTGAGCTGAATGGCGCCGGCGATGCAATCCGGATGCAAAACGACCGGCAATCCAGCCTTCATGCGCGAAAGACGCGATCCCCGCCATTCCCGGGCCCCGGTTTAGCCGGTTTGCCTTGCCCTGTGGGGTGATTCGCGGTACTTACACTGCTCAAATTATTGCACTGCGGAAAGCAGTGCCGCGGTACATCATCGCCGCCTACCTGGAGGGGGAGAACCCATGGCACGCAAAAAAATCGCACTTGTTGGCGCCGGTAACATCGGCGGAACGCTGGCACATCTGATCAGCATCAAGGAACTGGGCGACATCGTTATTTTCGACATCGTCGAGGGAATGCCCCAAGGCAAAGCCCTGGACATTGCACAAGCCAATCCCGTCGAGGGCGTCAGTATCGGCTTGAAAGGCGCCAACGACTACAAGGATATCGCGGGCTCCGACGTCGTTATCGTGACCGCCGGCGTCGCGCGCAAGCCGGGCATGAGCCGCGACGATCTTATCGAAATCAACGTCAAGGTCATGAAGGCGGTCGGCGAGGGGATCAAGGCTCATTGCCCTGACGCATTCGTCATTTGCATCACCAATCCGCTCGACGTGATGGTCTGGGCGCTCCGCGAGTTCACGGGCCAGCCGCACCACAAGGTGGTCGGAATGGCCGGCGTTTTGGACTCCGCGCGTTTCCGCTGCTTCCTCGCCGAGGAATTCAACGTTTCCGTCCAGGACGTCACCGCGTTCGTGCTTGGCGGGCACGGCGACACGATGGTGCCGCTGGTGCGGTACTCGACCGTCGCCGGTATCCCGCTGCCGGACCTGGTGAAGATGGGATGGACAACGCAGGAAAAGCTGGACTCCATCGTTCAGCGGACCCGCGATGGCGGCGCCGAGATCGTCGGGCTGCTGAAGACGGGCTCGGCCTATTATGCTCCCGCCACGTCGGCGATCGCCATGGCCGAAGCCTATCTCAAGGACAAGAAGCGCGTCCTTCCCTGCGCGGCCTATTGCACCAGTGAATACGGTCTCAACGGTCTGTACGTCGGCGTCCCCGTGATCATGGGTGCCGGAGGCGTGGAGAAGGTGATCGAGATTTCACTCAGTGCCGACGAGAAGGCGATGCTCGACCACTCGGTCAAGGCGGTCAACACTCTGATCGATGTCGCCAAGGGACTGATGTAAAGAAGGAGATTTCGGCTTGCGGCGGAGTTGCCGGAGGCTCGGCTCCACATAAGGACTGAGGAAAAAAATGAATATTCACGAATACCAAGCAAAACAGTTGCTGGCGAAATACGGGGTCGCCGTACCCCGAGGCGGTGTCGCCTACACCGCCCCGGAGGCGAAGGAGATCGCGAAGGGCCTCGGTGGTCCCGTCTGGGTGGTGAAGGCCCAGATTCACGCCGGCGGACGAGGCAAGGGCGGCGGCGTCAAGGTCGTCAAGTCCCTGGACGAAGTCTGGGAAACCGCGGAGAAGATGCTGGGCATGACCCTGGTTACCCATCAGACGGGCCCGGCCGGCAAGGAAGTCAAGCGGATCTACGTGGAGGAAGGTTGCGACATCAAGCGTGAACTCTATCTGAGCATGCTGATCGATCGCGCGACATCCCAGGTAACCATCATCGCGTCCACCGAGGGCGGCATGGAGATCGAGGTGGTCGCGGCCAAGACCCCCGAAAAGATCCTCAAGCAAGCCATCGATCCGGCGATCGGCATTCAGCCTTTCCACGCGCGCAAGATCGCCTTCGGGCTTGGCCTGGAAGGAAAGCAGGTCGGTTCCGCCGTCAAGTTCATCATGGGCATGTATCGGGCCTTCATCGACCTGGACTCGAGCCTGATGGAGATCAATCCGCTGGTGGTTACCGGAGCCGGCGACGTGATCGCTCTCGACGCCAAGATGAACTTCGACGACAACGCTCTGTTCCGCCACAAGGAAGTCGCGGAGCTTCGCGATGAGTCCGAGGAGGACCCGGCCGAACTGGAAGCGGCGCGTCACGATCTCAACTACATCACCCTCGATGGAAACATCGGTTGCATGGTCAACGGCGCCGGGTTGGCGATGGCGACCATGGACATCATCAAGCTCTATGGCGGCGAGCCGGCCAACTTCCTGGACGTTGGCGGCGGAGCGACCAAGGAGCGGGTGACAGAGGCGTTCAAGATCATCCTTCGCGACCCCAACGTGGAGGGAGTCCTGGTCAACATTTTCGGTGGCATCATGCGTTGCGACGTGATCGCCGAAGGTGTTGTCGCGGCCGCCCGGGAAGTGAGCATCGAGGTGCCGCTGGTTGTGCGCCTCGAGGGCACCAATGTGGAACTGGGCAAGAAGATCCTTGCCGAATCCGGCCTCCCCATCAAATCCGCCGATGACCTGGGTGATGCCGCCGAGAAGATCGTTAAAGCCGTGAAGGAGGCCGCGTAATGCCCGTACTTATAGGTTCACACACGAAGGTCATTTGCCAGGGCTTTACCGGTGCTCAGGGCACGTTCCACTCTGAACAGGCGATCGCGTACGGCACGAAGGTGGTCGGCGGCGTGACGCCGGGAAAAGGCGGTTCGAAACATCTCGACCTGCCGATCTTCGACACGGTCGCCGAAGCCATGGAGGCGACGGGCGCCAATGCGACCGCCATCTACGTGCCGCCGCCGTTCGCCGCGGATGCGATGCTCGAGGCCATCGAGGCCGGTATCGAACTCGTGGTATGCATCACCGAGGGCATTCCGGTCATCGACATGCTGAAGGTGAAACGTGCCCTTCGGGGTTCCAAGACGCGGCTCGTCGGTCCGAACTGCCCGGGCGTCATTACACCGGGTCAATGCAAGATCGGGATCATGCCTGGCCATATTCACACCCCGGGCCGAATTGGCGTGGTGTCCCGGTCGGGCACGCTCACCTACGAAGCCGTTGGTCAGACGACGTCCACCGGCCTTGGGCAGACCACGTGCATCGGTATCGGCGGCGACCCCATCAACGGCACCAACTTCATCGATTGCCTGGAACTGTTCCTCGCGGACGACAAGACCGAGGGCATCGTCATGATCGGTGAGATCGGCGGTAGCGCCGAGGAAGACGCCGCTGATTTCATTAAACAATCCAAGACGAAAAAGCCGGTCGTCGGGTTTATCGCCGGCCGTACGGCGCCCCCGGGCCGCCGCATGGGTCATGCCGGGGCTATTATCGCTGGCGGAAAAGGTGGCGCCGACGATAAGATGGAAGCAATGAAGAGTGCCGGCATTCACGTAACCGACTCTCCGGCGGCTCTTGGCTCCACCATGGTGAAAGCCATGCGCGGCTAGGAGGCGAGTCGATACCCTTGAAGGGAAGGCGCGGCGGAATGCCGCGCCTTCAATGGAAATATGGCGACCAGGATCGAAACCTTTCTTACGGGTGCTAACGCTCCTTACATTGCGGAACTCTACAAGCGGTATATCGAGGAACCCAGCTCCGTTGACGCGAGCTGGGTTTCTTTCTTTTCGGACCTGGGGGACGACGCCGGGGTCGTGCTGAGCGAGCAGCGCGGCGCGAGCTGGGCGCCCTCGCTCTCGGGCATCATGGCCGACGGCGACGTTCAGGGCGCGTTGCCGGCACGGGCGCGGGCCGAACGGCGTGGGCCTCCCGTGGCCGCGGCGGACACGAGACAGGCAACCGTGGATTCCATCCGCGCGCTCATGTTGATCCGCACGTATCGTGTGCGCGGCCACCTGATCGCAAACTTCGATCCGCTTGGCCTGGAGGGCAAGAAATACCACCCCGAACTCGATCCCGTGACGTGGGGTTTCACGGACGCGGACATGGATCGCCCGATCTTTTTGAATCAGGTGCTCGGTTTCGAAAGCGCGACGCTGCGCGAAATTCTCGAAGTGCTCAAGGAGACCTACTGCGGGTCCATCGGCGTCGAGTACATGCACATCCAGGGGCCGGAGGAAAAGGCCTGGATCCAGCAACGCATAGAAAGCATCCGTAACCAGACGCAATTCACGCCGAAGGGAAAGGAGGCGATCCTCGAACGCCTGGTTGAGGCGGAGGGGTTCGAGCGGTTCCTGCACGTCAAGTACACGGGCACGAAGCGGTTCGGGCTTGACGGCGGCGAATCCGCGATTCCGGCGTTGGAGCAGATCCTCAAGCGGGGCGCGCAGTTGGGAGTCAAGGAGGTCGTTATCGGCATGCCCCACCGCGGCCGTTTGAATGTGCTCGCCAACATCATGCACAAGCCATACGTGGCCATTTTCTCCGAATTTCAGGGGAGTTCAGCGAGACCGGACGACGTCCAGGGATCGGGAGACGTGAAATATCACCTGGGAACGTCCGCCGACCGTGTGTTCGACGGTTACGAGGTCCATGTGTCCCTGATGGCAAATCCCTCCCACCTGGAGGCGGTCAATCCGGTCGTGCTGGGCAAGGTCCGAGCCAAACAGACGGAAATAGGGGACACCGAGCGAAACGTGGTGATGGGCGTTCTATTGCATGGCGATGCCGCGTTCGCGGGTCAGGGTCTGGTCGCCGAGTGCTTCGACCTGTCGCAGCTCAAGGGATACCGGACCGGCGGCACCATTCACTTCATCGTCAACAACCAGATCGGGTTCACGACGAGCCCGGCGTACTCCCGCTCCTCGCCTTATCCGTCGGACGTGGCCAAGACGGTTCAAGCCCCCATCTTTCACGTCAACGGCGACGACCCGGAGGCCGTGGTCCACGTGGCCCGCCTTGCCATGGAATATCGTCAGGAATTCAAGCGCGACGTCGTGATCGACATGTTCTGCTATCGGCGGTTTGGCCACAATGAAGCGGACGAACCGTCGTTCACCCAGCCGAAGATGTACAAAGCCATCGCCAAGCATCCGACGACCCAGGAGCTCTATTCCCGGAAATTGATGGACGAAGGAGCGGTGACGGCCGCCGACGTCGAGGACATGAGCGCGCAATTCCGAAGCCGGTTGGAAAGCGATTTCGAGGCGGCCGCGACCTATGCTCCCAACAAGGCCGACTGGCTCGAGGGGAGTTGGGCTGGCCTCGCGCCGTGGCAAGGCGAAGAGGAACTCCACAGCGACGATACCTGGGTGTCCTTCGAGTTGCTGCGCGAAGTGGGCCATGCCATCTCCCGTCCCCCCGAGGATTTCAACGTCAATCGCAAAATCGTTCGTCTTCTCGAAGCCAAGAGCAAGATGATCGACAGCGGAGAGGGGATCGATTGGGCCACGGCCGAGGCATTGGCATTTGGTTCGCTGCTGGCCGAGGGGGTTCCGGTACGGCTGTCCGGCCAGGACTCGGGACGCGGCACCTTCTCGCAGAGGCACTCCGTCCTGGTGGATCAGGAGGACGAGCGGCGCTACGTTCCGCTCAATCATATCAGCGACATCCAGGGCACCTTCGAGGTCATCGACAGCGCCCTGTCGGAAGCCGGCGTTCTGGGGTTCGAGTACGGCTATTCGCAAACGGAGCCCGACGCGCTGGTGATCTGGGAGGCGCAGTTCGGCGATTTCGCGAATGGCGCTCAGGTCATTATCGATCAGTTCATCTCGTCGGGAGAATCGAAATGGCTCCGCCTGTGCGGTCTGGTGATGCTGTTGCCGCATGGGTACGAGGGGCAAGGGCCCGAGCACTCGTCCGCGAGACCGGAACGCTATCTCCAGCTGTGCGCCGAGGACAACATCCAGGTCGTGAACTGCACGACCCCCGCCAACTATTTCCATGTCCTGCGGCGACAAATCAGGCGGAGTTTCCGCAAGCCGCTGATCGTCTTCTCACCCAAATCGCTCCTCAGACACAAGCTCGCCGTTTCCAATCTGTCCGAAATGGGACCGGGAACACGGTTCCATCGGGTGATCGCCGAACCGGAGTCGATCGCCGCCGACGACAAGGTGCGGCGATTGCTGCTTTGTTCCGGAAAGGTATACTACGATCTGGTACAAGAGCGCGAAAACCGGGGCATCAAGGACGTGGCCATTGCCAGGGTCGAGCAACTTTATCCATGGCCTCGTCAAAACATCCTGGACCAGATCGCCCGCTATCCGAACGCCCAGGTCGTATGGTGCCAGGAAGAGCCGGCCAACATGGGGGCTTGGACATTCGTTCTGCCGCGTCTGATTAATATCCTGGAAGAGTTGGAGCGACAGGTATTCGTGCCTACATATGTTGGACGAAAAGCGTCGGCGTCGCCCGCGACCGGCCTGTTCAAGACACATGTCAAGGAACAAGCGGAACTTGTGGATCAGGCATTGACCGTCGATCTGGCAACCATACCCCAGCCATTCCGGCGCGCGAGGCGCTAGAAGGAAACGAACCTGGACGAGAGAAGCGATGCCAATAGAGATCAAAGTGCCGGCGCTTGGCGAGTCGGTATCCGAAGCAACGGTAGCCAAATGGTTCAAGTCGGTGGGGGATTCCGTGACCGCCGACGAACCGGTCGTCGAGCTCGAAACCGATAAGGTCACCGTCGAGGTCAATGCCCCGGTAACGGGCACGCTCACCGAAATCGCGGCCGAGGACGGCAGCGAAGTCGAAGTCGGCGCGCTGTTGGGCACCATAACGGAGGGAGAGGCGGCCGCTCCGGCGAAAGACAAGGCCGGCCCCGAGGCCGCCGAACCACCGAAGCCGAAACCGGCCACGCCGCCGCCCGCATCCGCCGAACCAGCCAAGGCACCGGCCGCCGCCGAGGCCATGCCGCTGTCGCCCGCGGTCCGCAAGCTGGTCGAGGAAAAGGGACTGGACGCCGCGGCCATCCCGGCCAGCGGCAAGGACGGGCGTCTCACCAAGGGCGACGTTCTGTCGTACATCGAGAGCGGCGCCGAGGCCCCGGCGGCCAAGCCGGCGGCTCCCGCTCCCGCTCCGCGCAAGACCGAACCCGCTCCTCCGCGTCCGGCCGGGGAGCGCGAGGAACGGGTGCGCATGACGCGCCTGCGCAAGATGGTGGCGGCCCGTCTCAAGGACGCGCAGAACACCGCGGCTATGTTGACCACCTTCAACGAGGTGGACATGACCGCCGCCAATGCCCTTCGCAAGGACTACCGCGACGCCTTCGAAAAGAAGCACGGTGTCCGCCTGGGGGTGATGTCGCTGTTCGTGAAGGCCAGTGTCGTCGCCTTGCGGGAATTCCCCGCCGTCAACGCGGAAATCGACGGTGACGATATCGTCTACAAGAACCATTACGACATCGCCATCGCCGTGTCGTCGCCGCAAGGCCTGGTGGTTCCGGTCGTCCGGGACGCCGACGCTCTTGGCTTCGCCGACATCGAGGGGACGATCGCCGACTACGGCAGGCGCGCGCGCGAAGGCAAGCTGGCCATCGAGGAAATGCAGGGCGGCACGTTCACCATCACCAACGGCGGTGTCTTCGGCTCGCTCCTGTCCACGCCGATCATCAATCCGCCGCAGTCGGCGATCCTCGGCATGCACAAGATGCAGCAACGGCCGATGGTCATGCCGGACGGATCGATCCAGGCGCGGCCGATGATGTACGTGGCGCTGAGCTACGACCATCGCATCATCGATGGCCGGGAGGCGGTTTCGTTCCTGGTGCGGGTCAAGGAATGCGTCGAGGATCCCCAGCGCATCCTCCTGGAAGCGTAGCAACGGATGAACAGAGGACGCGGCTGACGTCATGACGGACACAGTTTATGATCTCGTCGTCGTGGGCGGGGGACCCGGTGGCTACGTGGCCGCGATCCGGGCCGCCCAGTTGGGAATGCGCGTGGCCTGCGTCGAAAAACGGGGCGCGCTCGGCGGCACGTGTCTTAACGTCGGATGCATTCCGTCGAAGGCGCTCCTCCAGTCGTCGCACCACTATGCCGTCGCCGAGGAGGAATTCGCCAGCCACGGGATCAAGGTTGACGGGCTCGCAGTGGATCTGCCCACCATGATGAAACGCAAGGTGGACGTGGTCGGCGACCTGACCAAGGGCATCGAGTTCTTGTTGAAGAAGAACAAGGTCGACTACCTGGTGGGATCAGGCACCATAACCGGCACCGACGAAGTCAAGGTGACTCCCGTTGACGGGGGCGGCGAACAGGTGCTGAAGACGGAAAACATCCTGATCGCCACCGGTTCGGAAGTCGCCGCCTTGCCGTCCGTCACCATTGACGAGGAGCGAATCGTCAGTTCCACCGGCGCCCTCGCGCTCGACAAGGTGCCGGAGAAGATGGTGGTGGTTGGTGGCGGCTACATCGGGATCGAACTGGGCTCCGTTTGGCGTCGACTGGGCTCCAAGGTCACGGTCGTCGAGTTTCTGGACCAGATCCTGGCCGGCATGGACGGCGAGGTTTCCAAGCAGATGTTGCGAATCCTCAAGAAGCAGGGGCTGGAGTTCAGATTGTCGAGCAAGGTGACCGGCGCCGAAATAACCGACGCCGGCGTCACGCTCGCCATCGAACCGGCCGCCGGCGGCGACTCTGTAACCCTTGAAGCCGACGTGGTGCTGGTCTCGATCGGTCGCCGGCCGTACACGGAAGGGCTTGGGCTGGAATCGGTCGGCGTCGAGATGGACGAGCGCGGGTTCGTCAAGGTCGACCATGATTTCCAGACCAACGTTCCCGGTATCTTCGCCATCGGTGACGTCATCGGCGGGAAAATGCTGGCCCACAAGGCCGAGGAAGAGGGTGTGGCGCTTGCCGAACTGCTGGCTGGCCAGTCGGGCCACGTCAACTACGAGGCGATCCCCGGCGTCGTGTATACGTGGCCGGAAGTGGCGGCGGTCGGTCAGACCGAGGAACAGCTCAAGAAAGCCGGTATCGAGTATCGCGTGGGCAAGTTTCCCTTCTCCGCCAATTCCCGGGCTCGCTGTAATGCCGATACCGATGGCTTCGTCAAGATCCTGGCCGACGCCGGGTCGGATCGGATCCTCGGCGTTCATATCATCGGTCCCCAGGCGGGGGATCTGATCCAGGAAGCCGTGATGGCGATGGAGTTCGGCGGGGCCGCCGAGGATGTCGCGCGGACGAGCCATGGTCACCCGGGTCTCGCCGAGGCGATCAAGGAGGCCGCGCTCGCCGTCGACGGCCGGGCAATTCATATCTGACCGTTCGTCGCAACCGATCCGCGGCCGACCGGCGATGAAGCGGTGGCTTAAACTTTCCTTGGGATCGGCGTTCGTGGTCCTGGGGATCGCGGGCTTGGTGCTTCCGTTCCTCCAGGGGATCCTGTTTCTCGCCATTGGTTTCGCCATTCTCGCCCAGGAATCGGAATGGGTCAGAGCGCGACTGGAGAAGCTCCGCCGACGGTATCCCCGGTTGTCGGCGACGTTTGACCAGGCGTCGGAACGAACCACGTCATTCCTCGCTCGATTCGGCGGCCGGCGGTCGGAATGAACAACAGCGCTCGACTGATTGCGTCCATGTGCGTCGCGGAAGTCGCGACCATGGCCGGTGTTTTCGCGTTCCCCGCGTTGCTCCCGGTCTTCCTTGAGGAATGGGCCCTGACCAATACCGAGGCCGGGTGGATCGCGGGCGTTTATTTCGCCGCGTACGCGGTCTTCGTCCCGGTGCTCGTGGCGCTGACCGACCGCGTGGACGCCCGGTGGGTCTACTGTTTCGGCGCGTGCTTGGCGGTGGTTTCGTCGGGCGGCTTTGCCTTGCTGGCCGACGGGTTCTGGACCGGGCTGCTGTTCCGGGCGATGGCCGGCGTTGCGCTCGCGGCCACGTACATGCCGGGACTGAAGGTCCTGGTCGACCGGTATGAAGGGCCGAAACAAAGCCGGGCGGTCGCGCTGTACACCTCGAGTTTCAGCCTGGGAACGGCCGTTTCGTTCCTGATGGCCGGCGAAATCGCGGTGGCGTTCGGTTGGCGATGGGCGTTCGCGGGATCGGCGGTGGCCGCCCTTGTCGCGGTGGCCGTTTCTCTATCGCTGCGTGCCGTGAAACCGCGAATGGTCGCGCAAAAAACGCGTGTTCTCGATTTTCGCCCGGTCTTCGCCAATCGGAACGCGATGGGGTACGTGCTCGGCTACGGGGTTCACTGCTGGGAGCTGTTCACCCTCCGATCGTGGCTGGTCGCTCTTCTGGCCTTCAACCTCATCGGTCAGCAGTCTCTCGGCAATGGATGGCCCTCGCCGACGTCGGTCGCGATGCTGAGCGGCCTGGTCGCCATGGTCGCCAGCGTCGCGGGCAACGAGCTGTGCGTTCGTCTTGGACGGGTCCGCGTCATTCAGTCGATCATGATTTCGTCCGCGGCGGTGGCCTGCGTGATCGGTTTCGCCGCCTCGTTGCCGTATGCGGCCGTTGTGGCGATCGCCCTCGTCTACAGCGCTCTCGTGCAACTGGATTCCGCCGCGCTCACCGCGGGCGCCATCGCGGCGGCCGATCCGAATCGCCAGGGCGCCACCATGGCGGTCCATTCGCTGTTCGGGTTCGGGTGCGCGTTTATCGGGCCCTTGGTGCTCGGGTTCGTTCTCGATCTATCCGGGGGCGCGAACTCGCCGTTTTCCTGGGGCCTCGCTTTTCTGTCGGTCGGCGTCATCGGGTTGCTTGGTCCCCTGGCGCTGCGTCTCTCCGCGTCCGGCCGGAGGGACGAGCGCCGATAACTTGTCCCGCGTGAGGGTGTCCGTTGGTGTTATCGTCTCGCCCTGGGGTGGGCGTCGCGATGGACCGCGCCGAGACGCGCCACGTCGACGTGGGTGTACCGTTGCGTGGTCGACAGCGACGCGTGCCCGAGTAATTCTTGAATTGTCCTCAGATCGCCGCCCGCGGCGAGAAGGTGGGTCGCGAAGCTGTGCCGTAGCGCGTGGGGCGTCGCCGTATCGGGGAGCGAAAGCAGCGCCCTGACCTTGCGCATCTGACGCTGAACGACCCCCGCGTTGAGACGCTTTCCTTGCGCTCCGACAAACAGCGGATCGACGTCGCGCAGGCGGTATGGGCAGGAGGCCAGGTACGCGGCGATCGCCTCGGCGACCACCGGCAGGACCGGCACGACCCTTTGTTTGTTGCCCTTGCCGGAGACGACGATGGCGTCCCCTCGGGGCGCGTCCCGGCGATCGAGCGCCAATGCTTCGCCGATTCGAAGGCCGCAGCCATACAGAAACAGGAACAACGCGGAGTCGCGCAGACCGATCCAACTGTCATCGGACAACTCCGTCGCGCAACGGAGGGATTTGGAAATTTCGTTTTCGGACAGCGGCTTCGGAAGAGCTTTCGGAAGCTTGGGCGTGCGAATTGCGAATACGGCGGCGTTCTGGGCAACACCCCGCTTGTCGAGAAAACGAAAGAAGCTCCGCACGGTCGCCATGGCCCGGGCCGTGGATGTCCGCGCCAGACCCCGCGAGGCGCGGGCGGCGAGGTAGGCCCGGAAGTCCGCCGTCGTCAGCGATGCCAGGGCCTCCAGAGTCAACGGTGCTCCGAGATGAGAACCGGTGAACGTCAAAAAGGCGTCGATGTCTCGATTGTACGCCAGCACCGTGTTGGCGGACAGGCGACGCTCATCGGAGAGCCATGTGCGCCACGCCTCGACGGCGGAATAAACGGAGGGGTCCGAGCGATCCCGGGTCAAACGGAACTCTTCCGAGAGCGGTGGATGCAAAAACCCACAATGCTGGCGAGAAAGGCCAGCAGTTCCGTGCCTTGACTCGGATTGAAGGCACCTTCCTGGCGCGAGCCCATTGCGAGAACTCCCGACGGGGCCATCGTTCCCGGTGTCAATCGCGCGAAAGCGGCGGATCGAATCGCCTCGCCGCCATTCCCGAATACCTGAGCTTCGTCCGCCAGATCGGCGAGAAGAAGAACGTCCTGGCCCGATCCTAGAAGGTAATCCACCTCTCCGGCAACCAGTGTTGCGATGTTGAGAGAATCGGGGGCCATGGAACCCGAGTGTTCCAGCGCGATCGCCACGACGTCCACGCCAAGGACGCCGGGAAGATGTTCGTTGATCACCTCGACCAAATGCTCCAGTCCGTCGGCATCGAGCAACTTGAGGACGGCCGCGTGGGTTCTCTGTTGGTGCGCCATATTGAAACGGCTGGTTTCGATGACCTCCGTCGCGCAGTCCCTGAGCCCGTCCATTTGCTCGCGCAGGCCGTCCACGATAAACTGCTGGATATCGACGACGGTCTCTCCCGCCCATCGGCCGGGTGGCGTCAGCGCCGTCAGCAAGTCGGGCCGGCGCGTAAAGAAATCTGGATTGCGCCGAAGGTAACTGTCAACCTGCTCCGCGGTAAGAGCATCACAGCTGTCGATGTTTGTCACGGAGACGACCCCCTGTTTCCTGTTCTTATAGTTTCGCCCTATACCAGATTCATTTCGCGAAAACTAAGCGTTAAACGCTTTTTATGATAGAAAAGTTTAAGAGCGTGACTCCCGTGCAACGCCTCCATGGTCCGGGTGACCGGGTTGGGGTGCTGCTGCCCTTGCCGTTGGCGGGAACCTATGACTACGCCGTGCCGGACAACGTCACCGTGGCCGACGGCGATTTCGTGGAGGTCTCTTTTGGCCGTCGGGAACTGGTCGGCGTGGTGTGGGCGCCCGGTTCCGGCGATATCTCCGAACACAAGCTCAAGCCTGTTCTCCGAGTTTGCGGCGTGCCCGGTTTGCCTGACGTCTCGATGCAATTCGTCGAATGGGTATCGGCGTACACTGCCCACAGCGCGGGCGCGGTTCTTCGCATGGTGATGAGCGTGCCGGATGCCCTGAAGCCGCCCAAACCCGCGATCGGCTTCGCGGTCGCGCCCGCCGCGCCCGCCATTCGCCTCACCTCCGCCAGGCGTAGGGTTCTGGACGCACTGACGGGGGGCGAGCCCCGCTCGCTCTCGGAGTTGACCGCCGCCGCCGGGGTTGGGCCGCCCGTCATCAGGGGGCTGGTGGAAGCGGGCGCGATTCGCAAGATCGAGATGACGCGGGAGGAGGCGCCGGCGCCGGATGGGCAATATGCCGCTCCCGTCCTTTCGCCGGCACAGTCCGACGCGGCGGCGCGTTTCAGGGAGGCGGTCGCGGGTGGTTTTACCGTGAACGTCCTCGATGGCGTTCCCGGTTCCGGGAAGACCGAAGTCTACTTCGAGGCGATCGCCGAGGCTCTCGGGCGGGGCCGGCAGGTCCTGGTGCTGTTACCCGAGATCGCGCTTGGCGCTCAGTGGCTCTCACGCTTTCAGGATCGATTCGGGGCGGAACCGGCGCAGTGGCACTCCGATCTCACCCACGGCCAAAGGCGACGAACCTGGCGCAATGTCGCCGAGGGCCGCGAAGCCGTTGTCGTCGGCGCCCGCTCCGCGCTGTTCCTGCCCTTTCCTGATTTGGGCCTTATCGTTGTCGACGAGGAGCATGAGGCGGCTTTCAAGCAGGACGATGGCGTTGCCTACCATGCGCGGGACATGGCCGTGGTGCGCGCCAATCTGGGGGACATTCCCGTGGTGCTCGCCTCCGCGACGCCATCTTTGGAAACGGTGGCCAATGTGAGAAACCGTCGCTATCGACGCTTTCACTTGCCGGAACGCCACGGCGGCGCCATCGCGCCCTCGATCGGCATCGTCGATCTGCGGGGAAGAGGCGGCTCCAGGGGACAATGGCTGGCGCCCGAGATGCGTGGCGCGCTTGAGGAGACCGCGGCGGAGGGCGCGCAGTCCTTGCTGTTTCTCAATCGCCGGGGATACGCCCCGCTCACGCTTTGCCGTGCCTGCGGTCATCGGCTGCGTTGCCCGAGCTGCACCGCCTGGCTGGTCGAACACCGGCTTGTCGGCAGGCTCCAGTGTCACCACTGTGGCTATTCCCTGCCGGTGCCGAACGCCTGCCCCGAATGCGGCGCCGAGGAGAGCCTCACGGCGTGCGGGCCAGGGGTGGAGCGCCTGGCGGAGGAGTTCGAGGCCGCGTTTCCGGAGCTTCGATACGCCCTCGCGACCAGCGATCTGCTGACTGGTCCGCGTGCCGCGGCGGACCTCGTCCGGCGGATCGAACAGCATGAGGTCGATGTCGTCATCGGCACCCAGATCATCGCCAAGGGATACCATTTTCCGTTGTTGACCCTGGTGGGAGTGATCGACGCGGATATCGGATTGGCGGGCGGCGATCTCCGAGCGGCCGAACGCACCTATCAGCTGCTGTACCAGGTGGCCGGCCGGGCCGGACGGGCACAACGCCCGGGCCGCGTGCTGGTGCAAACGCATATTCCCGATCATCCTGTGATCAAGGCGTTGAGCTGCGGCGACCGGAACCAGTTTCTTCTGGCCGAGAGCGAGGCGCGCCGCGAGACGGACATGCCGCCGTTCAGCCGGCTGGTGGCGCTCATCGTCTCGGGGCCGGACGAAGCCGCCGTCGAGGCGTCCGCTCGCGATCTGGCCAGGGCGGCCCCGGCGGGGGACGGTATTCGGATATTGGGGCCGGCGCCCGCGCCCATGGCCTTCCTGCGGCAAAGGCACCGGCGGCGTCTGTTGATGAAAACGCCAAAAAACATGAACGCATCCGCAATGGCGCGGCGATGGCTCGCATCTTGTCCGGTCGCCAAGTCCGTGCGCGTGCAGATCGATGTGGATCCTTACAATTTCCTCTGACCGATGCCCACTCCGTGATCGATTTGAGCGGGTATCGGCCTGGGTTATGGGCCAGTCAGGCGTCCGGAACGGGTACCGTAATTCATCAACCTATGATTTATCATCGTTCCTCTGTTTGCTCATGTCGCGCCGCAACATCGGAACGTTTGAAGACTCCTTACAAAATGTTGTTGCGGCCAGCCTACCCCCCATCCTGGTGGCAAAATTCGGCCCTATTTTGCGAACTGTGCGCTGCGGGAGTCGGGTTGCAAGGCCCGAACGAGTATGTTACAGAACAGTCGCTTCGGGGGCGGAAAGTCCTCGCGCAGGGGTTTGAAACGGGCCATGGGGGGTTCCTGGTCCGGAGACAAGAAAAAAGTTGAGGGTTTAAGGGGTGACATCCAAGTCCACAGGCTCCGCTGGCGTTGCCGATCGCTACGCCGTCGCACTCTTTGAGTTGGCCGAGGCGGACAAGGCGATGGACCAAGTCGCCGCCGAATTGAACGATCTCGACAAGCTGATCCGCGAGAATAGCGATTTGCAGCGCCTCATTCGCTCTCCGGTCCTTTCTCGCGAAGAGCAGCGCGGCGCCATGGACGCCCTCCTCGAAAAAGCCGAGTTTAGCAGCCTTACCCGCCGGTTTGTCGGTCTGGCGGCACGCAACAGGCGTCTGTTCGCGCTGCCCCAGATGATTGCCGCGTTCAGGGACATGTTGGCCGGCCGCCGGGGCGAGACCACCGCCGAGGTGATATCGGCCAAGGCGCTGTCGAAGGCACAGTTGACCGCCCTCTCCGATGCCCTTGCCAAGACGATGGGGACCAAGGTCGCGCTGGCGACAAGTGTCGATGCTGAATTGCTGGGCGGGCTCGTTGTCAAGGTCGGCTCGCGCATGGTTGATAGTTCTCTGCGCACGAAGCTGCACAGGTTGCGCCTTTCCATGAAGGGAATTGGATAATGGAGATCCGGGCCGCGGAAATTTCCGCCATCATCAAGGAACAAATCGCCTCGTTCGGGACCGAGGCGGAAGTCGCGGAGGTCGGCACCGTTCTCTCCGTGGGAGACGGCATCGCTCGCGTCTACGGCATGGACAAGGTCGAAATGGGCGAGATGGTCGAGTTCGCGGATGGCACCAAGGCCATGGCGCTCAACCTGGAGGAGGACAACGTTGGGGTCGTGTTGTTCGGCGACGATCGTCACATCCGAGAGGGCGACACCGTAAAGCGGACTGGCGCCATCGTCGACGTGCCCGTGGGGAAGGGGTTGTTGGGCCGCGTGATCAACGCCGTTGGTGAACCCATCGACGGCAAGGGTCCCATCGAGGCCACCGAGCGGCGTGTCGCCGACGTCAAGGCGCCCGGTATCATTCCCCGCAAATCGGTCCACGAGCCCGTGCAGACGGGTCTCAAGGCCATCGATAGTCTTATTCCGGTCGGTCGTGGACAGCGCGAACTGATTATTGGTGATCGTCAAACAGGGAAGACGGCGATCATTGTCGATACGATCATCAATCAGAAACGCATCAACGACCGGGCGAAGGACGACTCCGAAAAGCTGTATTGCATCTACGTGGCGATTGGCCAAAAGCGGTCTTCCGTGGCGCAGCTCGTCAAGGTTCTGGAAGAATACGATGCCTTCGAGTATTCCGTCGTCGTTGCCGCCACAGCGTCCGAGGCGGCGCCTCTTCAGTTTTTGGCGCCGTTCACCGGATGCACCATCGGCGAGTATTTCCGGGATAACGGCATGCACGCCGTCGTCTTCTATGACGATCTGTCGAAACAGGCCGTGGCCTACAGGCAGATGTCCCTGTTGCTGCGGCGGCCCCCGGGACGCGAAGCCTATCCCGGCGATGTGTTCTATCTGCATTCCCGCCTGCTCGAACGCGCCGCGAAAATGAGCGACGAATACGGCGCGGGGTCGCTGACGGCGCTGCCCGTGATCGAGACGCAGGCGGGCGACGTGTCCGCGTACATTCCGACCAACGTCATCTCCATCACGGATGGTCAGATCTTCCTCGAGACCGAATTGTTTTACCGCGGCATTCGGCCGGCGGTTAATGTCGGCATTTCCGTTAGCCGGGTGGGTTCCGCCGCCCAAATCAAGGCCATGAAAAAGGTTTCGGGGTCGATCAAGCTCGAACTCGCCCAATATCGAGAGATGGCCGCCTTTTCCCAGTTTGCGTCGGACTTGGACGCATCCACCCAACGGCTGCTGGCCCGGGGAGAGCGCCTGACCGAGATCTTGAAGCAGGGTCAGTTTGTCCCTTATCCCGTGGAAGAACAGGTCGTTTCGATCTATGCGGGAGTGAACGGTTACCTGGACAAAATCCCGACCGAAAGCGTTGGCCGGTTCGAACAAGCGTTGCTGGACGACGTTCGTGCCAACGGCGCCGATATTCTTGAAACGATCCGCTTGGAGAAAGACATCTCCGACGAGACGGGAAAGAAGCTGAAGGGTTTCCTTGATCGATTCAGCAAAGCCTTCTCGTGAGTGGGTATCCGGAACAACGACAGATAGAGGCACGGGAATAGTATCGCATGCCCAGCCTTAAAGACCTGAAAGTTCGGATCGCCAGCGTTCAGTCGACGCAGAAGATTACGTCGGCGATGAAGATGGTGGCGGCCTCGAAACTGAAGAAGGCGGAAGCCGCCGCTTCCCAGGGGCGACCCTATGCGAGCAGCATGGAGAGAATGCTGTCCGGTTTGGTCGCGAGCTTGCCGAATGTGGAGACGGCTCCGAAGCTGCTTTCAGGATATGGTTCCGAGACCAACCATCTGCTGGTGGTCGTGACCGGCGATCGTGGCCTGTGCGGCGGTTTCAACAGTAGCGTCGCGCGGGAAGCGAGAAGGCAGGTGGACGCCTTGCGGCGGGACGGCAAGCAGGTCAAGATCCTGTGCATCGGGCGAAAGGGGCGGGATGCCCTGCGTGGCGAATATAAGTCGATCATCGTCGACACGCTCGAACAGGTCACGCGATCCGGCGCGCAATTTGGGCCAGCGCGAGATATCGCGCGCCGCCTGCGAAACATGTTCGACAACCGTGACTTCGACGTCTGCACGATCATCTACAACACGTTCAAGTCGGCGATCACTCAGGAGATGACAACGAAGCAGATCATTCCTTTCCGAATGCCCGAAGGGAACGACGAAGGCGAGGGAGAGGCCGCCGTAAGCACGGCGATCTATGACCTGGAGCCGGCTGACGATTTGCTTCTTGGCGCCTTGTTGCCCGCCAATCTCTCGATGCAGGTTTTTCGCGCGTTATTGGAAAGTTTCGCGTCCGAACAGGGCGCCAGGATGTCGGCAATGGATAACGCCACGCGGAACGCAGGCGATATGATTGACCGCTTGAAAATGACCTATAACAGAAGCCGTCAAGCGGCGATCACCAAGGAACTTATCGAAATCATTTCGGGCGCGGAAGCGCTGTAAGTGGGCTGCCGCACGGGATGCGGGGACTGCCAGAGGAGCTTTCAAAATGACAACCAAAAAGGCCATCGGCAAAGTCACCCAGGTCATGGGAGCGGTGGTTGATGTCCGTTTCGAGGGAGAACTCCCCGAAATTCTCAATGCCCTGCACGCGCAAAACCAGGGGAAGACACTTGTGCTCGAGGTTGCCCAGCACTTGGGGGAATCAACGGTTCGCACGATCGCGATGGATATTACCGATGGATTGGTACGCGGACAGGAAGTGGTCGATACGGGTTCGCCGATCACGGTTCCCGTCGGGCCGGAGACCCTTGGCCGTATCATCAACGTCGTCGGAGAGCCCGTGGACGAGCGTGGACCGGTAAAAACCAAACAGAGGTTTCCGATCCACCGGCCGGCTCCGTCATTCCTCGACCAATCGACGGAAACGGAAATCCTCGTCACCGGCATCAAGGTGATCGATCTGATCGAACCCTATCCGAAGGGCGGTAAGGTGGGGTTGTTCGGCGGCGCCGGCGTGGGCAAGACCGTGATCATCATGGAGTTGATCAATAACATCGCCAAGGCACACGGCGGATATTCGGTTTTCGCGGGTGTCGGAGAGCGGACCCGGGAAGGCAACGATCTTTACCATGAAATGATCGAATCCGGGGTGATCAAGCTGGACGGCGGGGGCTCCAAAGCGGCGCTCGTCTATGGCCAGATGAACGAGCCTCCGGGCGCGCGGTCCCGTGTCGCGTTGTCCGGCTTGACGGCCGCCGAGTACTTCCGCGACGAGGAGGGTCAGGACGTCCTCTTCTTCGTGGACAACATCTTCCGGTTTACCCAGGCGGGTTCCGAAGTCTCCGCGCTGTTGGGCCGCATCCCCTCGGCCGTGGGATACCAGCCGACTCTAGCGACCGACATGGGCGCTTTGCAGGAGCGGATCACGTCGACGAAAAAGGGTTCGATCACCTCCGTGCAGGCGATCTATGTTCCGGCGGACGACCTCACCGACCCGGCGCCCGCGACGGCGTTCGCGCACTTGGACGCGACATCGGTGCTCAGTCGCCAGATCGCGGAACTCGGCATTTATCCGGCGGTTGATCCCTTGGATTCCACGTCCCGGGTTCTCGATCCGCGGGTGGTGGGTGACGAGCACTATATGGTTGCCCGTCAGGTTCAGGAAACACTGCAAGCATACAAATCCTTGCAGGACATCATCGCCATTCTGGGCATGGACGAGTTGTCCGAAGAGGACAAATTGATCGTCGCGCGGGCTCGAAAGATCCAGCGGTTCCTCAGCCAGCCCTTCCATGTCGCGGAGGTCTTTACCGGCATGCCGGGCGTGTTCGTCGCCTTGGAGGACACCATCAAGGCCTTCAAGGCCATTGTCGCCGGCGAATACGATCATTTGCCCGAGGCCGCGTTCTACATGGTCGGCACCATCGAGGACGCTGTCGCGAAAGCGAAACGCATGGCGGAGGAAGCGGCCTAGATCGGCCGACGGGAGCTTGATCGATGGCGGAAACCTTTCTGTTTGAAATCGTCACCCCCGCGCGGATGATGATATCCCAGCAATCGGAACTGGTGGTTCTTCCGGGGGGCGACGGGAATTTTGGCGTACTGCCGGGCCATGCTCCTCTGTTGTCCACGCTGCGGCCGGGAACCATTGAAATCCGCGACAAGGACCTGAAAGTGCTCGACCAGATTTTTGTCGAGGAAGGTTTTGCCGAGGTGACGACGGAAAGGTGCACCGTGCTCGCCGAAGAGGCGATGCGTGTGAACGAAATCACGCGCGACGACGCCGAGGAACGCTTAAAGCGCGCTCACGATTCCCTCCTGATCGCCGACACGTTCGGTGTCCGGATCGGCGCCGAGCGCGAGCTACGCGCCGCCGAGGCCATGTGTGACGCCATCGATCAGTACGAAGCCGGTCAGCAAGGCAAGGGCCATTAGCAGCGTCTCTCGGTCCGCCAACGTGTGACAATAGGGACCGGCGTTTCGAGTTGCGCGGTACCGCTTCGAATCCGATCATCCAATTTCGCTCCAGTATCGTCGCGGTGGCGGCCTCTAAGGATGTTCCGGCTCCGGTTCGCGGGCCGGGGCTTCACCCGTGCCGCTGGCGCCGCTGTCCGGATCGAAGATGTCGAAAAGGTTGCGGAGAAAACCAGGCGTAAGCATTGAAAGTGGATTGATCGTGACATCGGGATCATCCATGGGACCAACCATCGTATAGCGCGCGGCCAACAGGCCCCCGCCCTTCTGGCCGCCGCTGAAAATCGGCCCAATGATCGGGATCTTACCGAGCGCGCTGTTCGCCGCGTAGAAGGGAACGACGGTGCCCCTGATGTTGATGGAATTGTCGGCCACCCGCCCCTCGGCCGTCATGCCGATCTCGGTGCCCGAAGCCCTGGCGTCCCGGATTTCCAAGACATCGTTGTGCAAGGTGAACGGCACGCTCAAGATGGAAAACCCTATCCCTTCGCCCCGAAGTTGGCCGAGAATCCCGGTTAGAGCCATGATGCTGAGAAGCTTCGCCATCCCCGGGGCATTGGCGATACGGTAGTCGGTGACCTTGACGGTCCCGGTCAGCGGGCTTCCCGGCACGGTGTCGTCGAAACTGCCGTTTATGCGGAGTTTTCCGCCGACCATATTTTCGAACACCCCGAGGCTCCGAAGGGTGCCACCGGCATCCGACGAGGTCACTTTGAGCGTCCGCGATGCCCCCTTACCCCCGGTTATCGCTAGGACGAGGGGAGACCCGGCTCCAACCCGTCCTTCGACCTGCACCAGATTCCATACGTCGTTGTCTCGCACGATTGTCCCGGAAACCTTCTTGAGCGGATGCTTGGGATCGATCCAAACGGTGTCGAGATCGACCGTGATCGCCAGGGGCGTATTGCCGAGCGTGCTTGGCTGGCCTTTCGGGTCCGATCGCTCCAGTTCTGTGATGAATGGTCCGATATCGAAGCTCTCGCCATTGATAACGATATCCCACCCGCCATCAGCAAGCGCGGAGAGCGTTGCCTCCATGTTTGTCCGTTCGACCGCGATTGCGTCGACGCTGACACTCTTCAATTCGCCGCCATCCGTGAACCGGCCGGAACCCTGGATGCTTAAGTTCGGGCCCGATAGCTTGAAGCTCGAAATTTCGGTCAAACGGCCGTTACGCATTTTTGCCTTGAAAACGCCATTCGCCGGATTTCCGACCGGTTTTTTCCAGCCGAAATAGGGAAAAGCAAGGGACGCCCTCGTGCCGTCCGCGTTGATTTCAACGTCGTCTTCGCCGCTGGGATAGGCGACATACCGTATATCCACACCGAGTCGTCCGCTGACGCGATCCTCGATCAACGGTGCGTCTTTCAGCTTGAGAGCTCGAAGCAAACTGACGTCGGCGTCGGCAATCTGAACGATTAAACGGGTGTCGAAGGGCGCGCCGGTCTCGAAATTCTCTCTCCACTCAATGACGGCGGGCGCATTTTCAATGTCGATTGGCCCTTTGACGTCCATGCCCTTTTCGTCGAGCTTGATCGTCAACCGGCCATTCGTTACGTCGGCGCCAAGGGCGATTTTGGTTACGGAAACCTTATCCAGCTTGATATCGGCGGAAACGCGGAGCCGCTCCAGCGGCAAATCCGCCATAAGCGGAAACTGTAGTCGCACGCGCCCCGACGCGACCCCCCCGGCCTGATCCGGAGTGAGGCCCATGGACTTGACGTAACCGAGCGGCGGGTGGTCGATCAGCGCCAGCACCTTCGGGATTGGACCTTCGATCGACAGATCGATGTCCGCCATTTCCTGCGGCTTGCCGAAATCGTACAGTCTGGCGGTTCCTCCCCGAACCGACACACCTTCCGCCTCCCCGCCCGCGATCTTCACGCTAAAGCTGTTCATATCGAAGGTGGCGACGCCGGAAGCTCCCCGGGCCTTCGGCATGGGTGGCAGGTAGTCGACCGTAAGCCCCTTGACGTCCATGGTTCCGGACACCGACGTCAATTCCACGCCCTTGTCGGTCATGGCGGCGGCAAGATTGACCGTGGCTTCGGTGATGCCTCCGTCGGCCAACTTTGTCGTGCACCAGTCGCGGGCATTCACGGCGACCGACGCTGGCCAATAGCGCGCGAGGTCGTTGGTTCGAACATCGCTGGCGGTAATCCGGGCCTCGGCCGCCAGATTGCCGAAAAGTCCGGTGGCGGTGGCCGTCGCGCCGATCACGGGACCGTCCAGGTTGAGCTCCAGAGATTCCATTTCCACGCGCTGTTGGTCGCCAAGATACCGCCCCTGTCCCTGGACGGACAGAAGCGGCATTTTGTGATCCAGCGGCGCCGGAAGATACACGGTCTGGCCCGGTTCCAAGTCGATCTCCAACTGATCGATGGCAAGTGCCATTCCTTCGTTCTTGTATGTGCCACTCAACTGAAGACCACGCGCGGCCAAGCGCTGGGCCGCGTCCAAAATTCCCAACTCCTGCGCGAGAGGAACAGGCAGGGCCAGATGCCCGGCGCCGCCGAGAACATCGAATCCGACTTTGCTGATCCTGCCGTCACCCTCCGCGAGCAGGTTGGCGGTTCCTCGAACAGGAAGATCGATGGCGGCGAGGTTGCCGAACCATGATCCCAGCAACGCAAACGCGGAGGGCCGGACCTGATCGAAGCTGATGCCCGCGCTGAGGGTTTGTCCCTCGGCGTCATAGTCGCCCGCGAATGCAAGTTCGGCCTGGTCGCTATCGGACGTCAGGGAAAGAAACCCTTTTGCCCTGATGCCGCTCGGTTCCCGCCAAAGCGCGGTATTTCGAATCGACCCATTCCAGGAGAGCCCCAATAGCCGATCTTCCACACTCACTGCTCCGTCCACCACGCGAATGCGCGACAGCTCCCGCATCTGGCCGTCGGAGCCGGACATTTCGGCCAGAAACGACATGACGGAGGAGAGCGCCGGTCCGGAACTCTCGTCAGACTTTTCGGTCATGACAGAGCCGGTGTCGGCGGTGCGCACGAGCCGGACATCGGGGCGAACGATTTCGATCTCCGTGGGACTGATCACGCCGCTCAGGAGAGCGTCCGTCTTGAGCGCGACGGACAATTCGGGCACGCGCGCCACGATCTGCTCTTCGGGACTTCTTGCCTCGGCGTCGACAAGCCGTACATCCAGGATCCGATCGGATCGCCGCCAGGTCAGCACCGCGTCGTCGACCGATACGTCAAGAGACCCGGTCATCGCCCCCAGCGCCAAGTCCACCACGGGCATCAGCGGGCCCAGTGAAACAGGACCCGTGGACAGCCGCCAAGCCAAGACGCCGGCGGAAATCAGGACGACGGCCACGAGCCCACACGCCGCGTAACCGACGGCCACCAACGCGCGCCTGATCACCGAAATATCCCTAAGCCCATGACGTTACCTTGACCGGAATTGTTCCGGCCCTCAGTGTACGGTAAACGTTCGGTTTGGGGTAGAAGGACGCTGTGCAACATGTGTGAATCGGGTTTCGCCCTGGGTGATGGTAAGTTTCCGGATGCCGCCGACGCCGGCCGGGCATGTTCTGGCCTCGAGCGTTGGCAAGAAGCCGTCGCCCGAACCGGGGACCCCGACCTCCAAGCCGCCGCCGCCAACCTGCTTGGGGACGGCGGCTCGCGTCAACTCCTGAACGCCGTGTTTGGCAACAGTTCCTTCCTTACCCTGTGCGCGGAACAGGAGCCAGCGTTTACGGTTTCCCTGTTCACGGACGGCCCGGACGCGAGTTGCCGGCGGATCATGGATTCCGTTTCCGAAATCTCACAAAAAGCGGCATCCGGCGAAGATCCGGCGCGATCGCTTCGCTTCGCAAAACGCAGGCTCGCCCTCACCACCGCCCTGGCCGATATCGCGGAGGTCTGGTCGTTGGAAGCGGTGACCGGCAGCCTGTCGGATTTCGCGGATGCGGCCATTGATTGCGCCTTGTCCTATCTGCTGGCGCAAGCCGCCGGGCGCGGGGTCATCGGTCTTTCCGATGTTTCCGACCCATTGCGGGACTCCGGCCTGATCGTGATCGGCATGGGCAAACTGGGCGCGCGGGAACTAAATTATTCGAGCGATATCGATCTGATCGTTTTGTACGACACGGACCGGATCAGAACCGAGAGCCCGGATTCATTGCAACAGCATTTTGTGCGCCTGACTCGTAACCTCGTTAAGATCCTGTCGGAGCGCACGACAGACGGTTACGTGTTTCGAACCGACTTGAGGCTGCGGCCCGATCCGGGATCCACGCCGCCGGCCATGTCCGTCATAGCCGCCGAGACCTACTATGAAACCCTGGGCCAGAACTGGGAGCGCGCCGCGTTCATCAAGGCGCGCGCGGTGGCCGGAGACCGGAATGCCGGTAACGCCTTTCTCGAAGCGATGAGGCCCTTCGTATGGCGGAAAAACCTCGACTTCGCGGCAATTCAGGATATCCACTCCATCAAGCGCCAAATCAATGCCCACCGGGGCGGCGCAACGATCGCGATCGCCGGACACAATATCAAGCTGGGCCGTGGCGGTATCCGCGAGATCGAGTTTTTCGTCCAGACGCAGCAGCTGATCTGGGGGGGGCGACTTCCGGAGTTGAGAGCCATCGAGACCATCGGCGCCCTCTCGGCCCTTGCCGCGGCGGGAAAAATCAGTCCCGAAACGTCCCAAGAGCTCATCGACGCCTATCGCTATCTCCGTCGTGTCGAGCATCGCTTGCAGATGCTCAACGACGAGCAGACGCACTCGCTGCCAAAGGACCGCCAAAAGCTTCGCGAGTTCGCGGTCTTCATGGGCTATCCGGACGACGAGGCCTTCGGCGCCGCGTTGGAGATCCAACTCCGCGCGGTCGAATCCCATTACGCCGATCTCTTCGAGGATGCCCCGGCGTTGAGCGTCGAGAACGGGATTGGCGGCAATCTGGTGTTTACCGGCGGAGAAGAGGATCCGGACACCCTGGTGACACTGGAAAAATTGGGTTTCTCCAACCCTCGCCTGGTGGACGACGCCATTCGTGGCTGGCACCACGGCCGCTGCCGAGCCATGAGAAGCACACGGGCACGGGAGTTGCTGACCGAGCTGACGCCCATATTGCTCAAGGCGCTGTCGGACATGCCCGACCCCGATGCCGTGTTTCTCGCCTTCGACCGGTTCCTAAACGGACTCCCCGCCGGCATACAACTGTTCTCCATGTTCCATGCAAAACCCGAACTGCTTCAGCTTGTCGCGGAAATCATGGGCGTCGCGCCCCGCCTGGCGCAGCATTTGACCCGCCGTCCCTGGGTGCTGGAGAGCGTCCTGGGCGCGGATTTTTTCGAACCGCCACCATCGGCGGAAGATCTCCTCGAGGAACTTTCGACCCTGCTTTCAGAGGCAACGGACATCGAAGACGTGCTCGACATCAGTCGTCGCTGGTCCAAGGATCGCAGGTTTCAGGTTGGTGTTCAGAGCCTGCGCGGCCACTTGAGCCCGGCCGAGGCGGCCGTCGCATGGAGCAACATTGCCGAAGCCGCGATCGGGGGGCTTTATCCGAGAGTGGAAGCCGAGTTTGCCGGGCAACACGGCCGTATCCAAGGAAGCGACATGGCGATCGTCGGCATGGGAAAGCTGGGCGGCCGCGAGATGACGGCCACGTCGGATCTGGATCTGATTTTCATTTACGGCACGCCCGGGGACAGCGCGATCTCCAAGTGGCGATCGGCCTTTGCACGCGACCCAGTATTTCGCGCGCCTCAGCCAGCGCCTGATCAACGCCTTGACGGCGCCAACGGCCGAAGGACGGTTTTACGAGGTGGACATGCGGCTGCGGCCATCGGGAAAGGCCGGACCCATCGCGGTCAGTCTCGAAGCCTTTCAACGCTACCAGAGCGAAGAGGCATGGACATGGGAGCAAATGGCATTGACCCGCGCCCGTGTTGTTTCCGGCCCGCCCGACCTGGTCGCGAATATCGATTCGGCGATCCGGAGGGCCCTGACAAAACACCGTGACCGTGACGTTCTGCTGGCCGACGTGGCGGACATGCGCAAGCGCCTGGAAACCGAGAAACGCACCGACTCCATCTGGGAGATCAAGCAGATGAGGGGCGGACTGGTGGACATCGAATTCATCGCCCAATACCTGCAGTTGCTGCACGCCCATGATCATCCGGAGATTCTCTCCACCAGCACTCTCACGGCATTGCGGAAGATTCGCTCGGCCGAACTCCTGAACCGGGAGATTGCCGACGACTTGGTGGATGGCTTGCTTTTGTGGCAGTGCGTGCAGGAGCGCGTCAGGCTGACCCTCAGCGAGGCGATAGAGGCGACCGGAGAGGACGACGCGCCCAAGGCCTTGAGAATGGCGTTACGGGATATCGGCGGCCTTGATTTTCAGGCACTGGTCACCAAAATCCGTGAAACGAGGCGTCGGGTCCACGCACACTTCGTGACCATCGTCGAAGAGCCGGCCGCGAAGCTCGTGTCCGAGATTGTGGATTCGACATAGCCTCCCCGCGACCTGACAAGAAAGGAGCGCCCCATGGGTGTTGACGTCGGCGACAGCATTCCGGACTTCACTCTTCCGACGGATAGCGGTGGCACCGTGTCTTCCGCCGATATTTCCGGCAAGACCGTCGTGCTTTACTTCTACCCGAAGGACAACACGTCGGGATGCACGAAGCAGGCCCAGGCGTTTCGGGATGCGCTCGGCGAATTCGAATCCGCTGGCGCCATTGTCGTCGGCGTTTCTCCGGACGGCATCGCCAGTCATGACAAATTCAAGGGGAAACACGATCTCAACTTCGCCCTCATCGCCGACGAGGACAAATCCCTGTGCGAAGCCTTCGGCGTCTGGAAAGAGAAAAGCATGTACGGCAAGAAGTACATGGGGGTCGAGCGCTCCACCTTTTTGATCGATGGACAGGGTGTGATACGGCGGGCATGGCGGAAAGTGAAGGTTCCTGGCCACGCGGAAGACGTTCTGCAAGCGGTCAGGGACCTGTGACGGTGCTGGGCGCTTGCGTGATCCGATGGCGCGTTGCGTCCGCCGTCTTGTTCTGTTACGCAGAGAGGGGTCATTGACATTGGCTCCAACACAGCCTTCGGGACTAGAAGGTGGGGACCGAACCCCGCCAATGACCGATGGCATCAACAGGCAGGCATTGTGGGAGTTGTCATGGCAAGCAGTGGCATAGATCGAACAGCGGTTCTCGCGGTTCTCAACAGGATACTCGAGGCCGAATTGGCGGGCGTCGTTCGCTACACGCACTATTCCTTCATGGTTTATGGGTACGGTCGGATTCCGATCGTCAAGTGGCTGCGGTCCCAGGCCGACGAGTCGCTGCTTCACGCCCAGGAAGCGGGCGAGATGGTGACCGCCTTGGGCGGACATCCCTCATTGGGCATCGGCAAGCTGCTGGAAAGCGAAAAGCACGATACCGGGGACATTCTCAGGGAATCGCTGGAGCACGAGCGCGGCGCTCTTGAGTTGTACAAGGAGCTTCTCGAACTGGTCGAGAGCCTGGACGTCATGCTGGAAGAGTACGCGCGGACCATGGTCGCCGAGGAATCCAAGCATATGAGCGAAGTGGACAAGATGCTTCGCCAACCGGGCGATCTGGGGACATTCGCCGATTGACCGGGCCTGTTCGGCGCCCTTGCCGGCCGGGAACCGATTTCGGGCAACCCGTGGTCTGGATCTGAACAATGGCGGCCGACGATCCCGACGGGAAAACCGGCGATGCGGAGAGTGAACCGGGAGCCGGGGACGATCCCGAGGCCCCGCCCGCCAGCCGCGCCAAATTCTGGATCGTCGCCCTAGCGGCCGCGGCGGTCATTCTGGTGGCCGGTGGCATCGGCGCGTATGTTTTTCTGAGTGGAGGCGATGAACCCGGGGCGGTGAGCATCGATATCGGCGGTGCCACGGTCTATCAGGAGTTTCCCGAGATTCTGACCCAGCTCGGCGGCGGCGAATCCAACTCGGACCACGTGAAATTACAGATCGTCGTCGAGCTTCCCGAAAGCCACGTCGGCGCGCTTCAAGACAAGGAACCCGTCATTCTCGATGCCGTCCAATCCTATCTGCGCGGCAAGACCCGGAGCGAACTCTCGGGCGAGGCGGGAGCCGAACGGCTGCGGGCGGAACTGCTGGTCATGATCAATCAGCGCATAGCCCCGGCGGAAGCCAAGGACATCCTTTTCAAGACATTTCTGATCGACTGAGAAGATCAGGTCCTATTCCGCGTCCTTGACCCTCTGCCCCGTGGCCCTGGCGGCCAGGGCGGCGGCAAGGAACGGGTCGAGGTCGCCGTCCAGCACGCCCTGGGTATTGGAGGTCTCGACACTGGTCCGGAGATCCTTGACCATCTGGTACGGGTGCAGCACATAGGAACGGATCTGGTGCCCCCAACCGATGTCGCTTTTCGCGTCGTGCTCGGCCCGGGTCGCGGCCTCCCGCCTCTGCATCTCCTGTTCGTATAACCGCGCGCGCAGCATTTGCATGGCCGCCGCCTTGTTGCGGTGCTGCGAGCGGTCGCTCTGACATTGGACGACGATCCCGGTGGGAACGTGGGTAATTCTGACGGCGCTATCGGTTCGGTTGACGTGCTGGCCGCCGGCGCCGGAAGCGCGATACGTGTCGATGCGAAGGTCGCCGTCGGCGACCTCGATATCGATGGAATCGTCGATCACCGGATAAACCCCGACGGAGGCGAAGCTGGTGTGGCGGCGGGCGCTTGAATCGAAGGGCGAGATGCGGACCAGCCGATGGACGCCGGTTTCCGTTTTCATCCAGCCGTAGGCGTCGGGTCCGTTGATCCTGAGCGTGGTGGACTTGATGCCGGCTTCTTCTCCCGGACTTTCCTCGACCCACTCGATCTTATAGCCGTGACGCTCGCTCCAGCGCGCATACATACGGGTCAGCATTTCCGCCCAATCCTGGGCCTCGGTGCCGCCGGCGCCGGCATGGACCTCGAGAAAGCAATCGTTGCCGTCGGCTTCCCCGGACAGGAGCGTCTTCAGTTCCGCTTTCTGAGCGTCCTCTCCCATTCGCAGAAGCGCGGTCTCCGCCTCGGAGACCACATCGGCATCGCCTTCGGCTTCTCCCAGCTCCAGCAATTCGACGTTGTCGGAGAGGTCGCGTTCAAGATCGTCGATACAGGCAATGCGCTCTTCCACCCGGGTGCGCTCGCGCATCACTTTCTGCGCTTCGTCCGGATTGTCCCATAACGTCGGGTCTTCGGCGCGGGCGTTCAGTTCCGCGAGGCGGAGTAGGGCGGCATCGTAGTCAAAGATGCCTCCTCAGCCGCGCGAGGCTTTCCCGGGTATCCTGAACGACAGATTCGATTTCGGCGCGCATGAGTTTCCCCGCCAAGTGACCAGAAGCAGGGGAGCTTTGTAGTCGCTTAACGGCGAAGCCACAAGACGCCACGGATCCAGTCGGCACCGCGGCGTCGGAAACCCGGAACGCTACCGGCCGGCTTGAAATCCCCGATTCGCTCTGACGAGATCGCGCCAGCGGCGGTCCTTGTCGGCGAGAGCGTCGATGTATCGGCCCTGAAACAATTCGATGCCCACGGACTGGCCAAAGGCAACGGCGTCGGGCGTGCCGGCGCGCGAGATGACCAATCGCGGCTCGTCCCGGGCTCGCGACCTTGCCAGCATGCCCGCCCGCGCCGCTTCCGGCAGGCCGACCAGCCTGGGGTCCCAGTGGATCTTGACGAAATCGACCCCCGCGCATGCGCTGTCGATGGATCCCAGGGTCCGGGACGTGACCCCGTCCACACAAATCCGATACCCCTTTTCCCGCAGGAGCGCGCGTGCCCGCAGGTAGGCCCCAGTCTCGGAACCGATATCCGCGCACTGAATCTCGATCACGGTCGCGTTTCGGTTGGCGCCATCCCTGGCTTCGTCAAACCGAATGAAATCATCTGACAGGATCGTCGACAAATTCAGATTGATACTGATGCCGTGATCCGCGCCCTCCGTTTTGCCCTTCATCAGCGACGACAGCATCATCCTGTCGAGTGCGTTCGTGGCGTGGCGGAACAGGTGCGCGTTCGACGTCAAGGTTCCATGAGGCAGTACGGCTTCGCTCAGATCGGGGATGGAATAATAGAATTCGCGGAACAGGGAACGCGGAAACAGGGGACGGCCGAGGGCGTAGACGGCTTGCCGGCGCAACAGGTTCGACAAATCGGCGCCGCGCAACGCCTTGGCCAACCGGGTGACCGTCGCCGGCGTGATGGCGACCTCGTCCCGGCGCTTGGACCGAGGCGATCCTGTGGGTTTCGAGGCAAGGTCCCGGTCACCCCGCGTCCGCATATTCTCGGCGTCGGCGTCGCGCCGGACCAAGGATAGGAACTCCGCGTAGGATGCTTCCAGATCGAACCACGTTTCGAGTGCGCTCCCCGGCCGGTCGCCCCGCTGGACACCCACTCCCAGCAGTTTCCGGATCGCTTCGATTTCGGCTCTCACCTCGGGGTGGGCTTCGGAACCGTAAACGAACAGGAGGTCGGCGTTCTCAAGGCTCAGGAGTTGCCCCCGCGACCGTTCGGCGAGGGACTCGAGGCCGGCCCTGGCGGCCGCGAGGTGATGCGGTCTCCGATAGGACGGGGGCAAACTGGACAGAGCGACATGGACGGCGCGTTTTCCGCCGCGCCGGGGCTCGAGCCGCCGGACATAATCGAGGATGAGCTCCCGGCCGCCGTGACGCGCCCAATGCTCCGTTGTCGACTGAATCATCTCTCGCGTCACTCTGGTGAAGGGGTGCAATTCCGCGATTGGTGACTTTAGAGAGGAATATTTAAGAACCTCCTTATCGCGCCGGCGCTCCGATCAACACCCGGAACGCGAGCGTCAAACTTGTCCGGCCACGATCGCCGCCAGCACCACGAAGCCGAACACGCGGTTGGATTTGAACTTTGTCAGGCAATCGGCTGGGTTCTCGATGTCCACCTTCGCGACCTGCCACGCGAGGTGGGCCGCGGAAACCGCGAGGAGCGCAAAAAACGGCCAGCCCAGCCCCGCGCCGTAGCCACTCGCGGCCAGCAGGATCACGGACAGGGAATAGAAAACCGCGAGCCATGGCCGGGTGGCGTCTCCCAAGCGCAGAGCCGTCGATTTGACGCCGATCAGGAGATCGTCCTGTTTGTCCTGATGCGCGTAGATCGTGTCGTATCCGAGAGTCCACAGGATGCCCGCCGCGTACAGCAGCAGAGCCGGCGGGGCAAGGTCGCCCCGCACGGCCGCCCATCCCAGCAGCGCTCCCCAGTTGAAAGCGAGGCCGAGCACGAATTGCGGCCAGTAGGTTATGCGTTTCATGAAGGGATAGACCGCCACGATAAGCAGGGACGCGGCGCCGAGCAGGATGGAGAACGCATTCAATTGCAGGAGAACCGCGAGGCCGACCAGACATTGCAGGATCAGGAAAGCGATGGCCTGTTTGACCGTGACCTGGCCGCTCGGGATGGGGCGACCGGCTGTCCGCTGTACGTTTTTGTCGTAGTCGCGGTCGGCGATATCGTTCAGGGTGCATCCGGCGCCTCTCATTACCATGGCGCCCACCGCGAACAGGACGAACAACCAAGGATCGGGCCACGACGGGGACGCAAGCGCGATGCTCCACCAGCACGGCAGCAACAGCAGCCATGTTCCAATGGGCCGATCGATCCTTGCCAGCCGCAGGTACGGTTTCGCGGCGTCGGGCGTGAAGCGGTCGAACCAGGTTCTTTCCGGAATATCGCTGGCGCTGGATTTCATGCGATCGGCCATCGAAAAAAACGGTTCGTTCCTGTTGGTCCCAGGAGCCACATAAGCGGAGTCGTTCCTCCGTCCAAGGTAGCGGAAGACACACCACATGCTGAAGTCAAAACCCAAAATCCGATTGTTCGTCGAGAGCCCCCTCGGGCCCGGCACCGATCTTACCCTCGGCGAGGCCCAGACTCACTATCTCGCCAACGTCATGCGGATTCACGCCGGCGATACCCTGCTGCTGTTCAATGGCCGCGATGGCGAGTGGGTCTCGAGCGTCGCCAGGATCGCCAAGAACCACTGCTCGGTTTCGGTCGACCACCAGACACGCGAACAGCGGCCGGAAGACGGACCTTGGCTGGCATTCGCGCCCGTCAAGAAAAGCGCCGTCGATTTCATCGCGGAGAAGGCGACCGAACTCGGGGCGGCGCGGTTGTGTCCGACCTTTACGTCCAGGACCGCCGTAAGCCGGGTCAACGTGGACCGCTTGCGGGCCAACGCCATCGAGGCGGCCGAGCAATCGGAACGCCTGACCGTTCCGGAGGTGATGGAACCGGTGACGTTCGAGCACCTCGTCTCCCGTTGGCCGTCCGACAGACCGCTTTTCATATTGCATGGACGGGATCGCGGCCAACCGGTTTTCGAGCGTTTCACGGCCATCGAACCCGCGCCAGGAGGACGGCAACCGCCGCCGCCCGGTTTTTTGATTGGTCCGGAAGGCGGTTTCAGTCCGTCCGAACTTGACCTCGCCTCCGAACTCCCCTTTGCTTCGGTAATCGAGATGGGGCCGCGCGTGCTGCGTTGCGAGACCGCCGTTTTGGCGGTATTGGCGTGTTGGCAAGCCATCGCGGGTGATTGGCGCGCGCGACGCGCTCCCCGGAACTCCAGTTAAGGCCATTTACAGTGACGGACACACAAGCTCACGCACCGGAACGCGTTACCGATAAACGCTCGCTGGCGGCCTATCTCGAGGCCGGGTGCAAACCCGTGGAACAGTGGCGCATCGGCACCGAGCACGAAAAATTCGCGTACCGGCTGGAGGACAACCGTCCCCTCCCGTACGAGGGCCGGCAGAGTATTCGCGGTATCCTGGAAGCGCTTCCCCGGTTTGGCTGGGAGTTGGTTCTCGAGGACGGACGGCCCATCGCGCTGGTCGACGGCAAGGGGTGCTCCATAACCCTGGAGCCCGGCGGCCAGGTCGAGCTGTCCGGGGCCCCGCTCCTGGACATCCATCAGACGTGCGGTGAAATCGATCGGCACCTCCAGCAGGTCAAGGCGATCGCCGCCGATCTTGGCATCGGCTTCGTGGGGGTCGGCTATCAGCCCAAGTGGCCACTTGCGGACATTCCATGGATGCCCAAGGGCCGATACAAGATCATGCGGGATTACATGCCGAAGAAAGGCACCATGGGACTGGACATGATGCTGGCCACCTGCACCGTGCAGGTGAATCTCGACTTCGACAGCGAACAGACGATGGCGCGGATGTTCCGGATCGGGCTCGCCCTCCAGCCGGTCGCCACCGCGCTGTTCGCGAATTCGCCCTTCAAGGCACGGAAAGCCGTCCGGATACCTGAGCTATCGGAGCCACGTGTGGAGCGACACCGATCCCGACCGCTGTGGGATGATCGATTTCGTTTTCGAACAGGGCTTCGGGTTCGAGCGGTACGTGGACTACATGCTCGATGTTCCCATGTATTTCGTGTACCGCGAGGGCCGGTACATCGACGTCGCCGGGCAGTCGTTCCGGGATTTCATGAATGGCCGCCTCCCCGGGCTTCCCGGAGAATACCCGCTCATGGACGATTGGGTGGATCACCTGACCACCGTGTTTCCGGAGGTCCGCCTCAAGCGGTTCCTCGAGATGCGCGGCGCCGACGGAGGGCCGTGGAACCGGCTCTGCGCGCTCCCCGCCTTCTGGGTTGGACTGCTTTACGATCCAATCGCCCGCGATGCCGCGTGGGACCTGGTGAAGGACTGGACGTCCGAGGAGCGGCAAGGCTTGCGCGACCATGTGCCGCGGCTGGGCCTGAAGGCGTCTTTCAGGCGCGGAACCGTTCGGGATCTCGCCCTGGGCGCCTTGGCGATCTCGCAAGAAGGTCTCCGCCGCCGCGCCAGGGAAGACGGGGTCGGTCTCGACGAGACGAAGTTCATCAACCCGCTGTTCCGGATCGCCGAGTCGAATTTCACGGCCGCCGAGGAACTGCTGGCCGCGTACTCGAAGCGCTGGAACGGCGATATCGATCGCCTGTTCAGGGAGTACGCCTACTGACCGTTGCCGGTTACAAGGCGGTCACAGGGCGGTCCCGCCCACCGTCAGGTGATCGATCTTCAAGGTCGGCTGCCCGACACCGACGGGCACGCTCTGGCCGTCCTTGCCGCAGGTGCCGATGCCGTGATCGAGTTGCAGGTCGTCGCCGACCATGGACACCTGTTTCAGCACATCCGGGCCATTGCCGATCAGCGTCGCGCCCTTGACCGGGGCTCCGATCTTTCCGTCCTCGATCTTGTAGGCCTCGGTGCAGGAAAAGACGAACTTCCCGGACGTGATATCCACCTGACCGCCGCCGAAGGCGACCGCGTACAATCCGTTCTTGACCGAAGCCAGGATCTCCCCGGGGTCGCGATCGCCGGCGACCATGAACGTGTTGGTCATCCGGGGCAGGGGACAGTGGGCAAAGCTCTCCCGCCGCCCGTTGCCGGTCGATGCGGTGCCCATCAGCCGGGCGTTCATCCGGTCTTGAATGAAGCCGCGCAGGAAACCGTCCTCGATCAACACGGTCCGCTGCGACGGCGTGCCCTCGTCGTCGACGGTCAGCGAGCCCCGCCGGTCCGTCAGCGTCCCGTCGTCCACCACGGTCACGCCCGGAGACGCGATGCGTTCGCCCATCAGGCCCGCGAAGGCCGACGTGCGCTTGCGATTGAAATCGCCTTCCAGGCCATGGCCGATGGCCTCGTGGAGCAGGATTCCCGGCCATCCGGGTCCCAGCACCACGACCATCTCGCCGGCCGGAGCGGGCACCGAGTCCAGGTTGACGATGGCCTGGCGGAGGGCCTCGTCGACGGCGGCGTGCCACGAGTTGGCGGCCAGGTACCGGTCGAAGGCGACCCGGCCTCCCGAGCCGAAGCTGCCCGTCTCCATCCGGCCGTCCTGTTCCACCACCACCGCGACGTTCAGCCGCACCAGCGGCCGGATGTCAGCGAACGCGGCGCCGTTCTGCTTGAGGATGCTCACGGCCTGCCACTGGCCGGCGAGGGAAACCATGACCTGCTTGACCCGGGGGTCCTTCTGACGCGCGTAGGCATCGATTTCCGCGAGCAGATCGACCTTCCGGTCGAACGGCGTCCCGGCGATCGGATTGTCGCTGCCGTACATGGCGCGGTTGGTGTTCGCCGGAGCCGCGTCCACGGTCCCGGAATACCCCGCCCGCACCGTGCTCACGGAATCGGCCGCCCGGCGCAACGCCTCGGGGCTCAGTTCGGAGGCGTGAGCGAGGCCCACGGCTTCCCCGAACACGGCGCGAAGGCCAAACCCCTGGGACGTGTTGCGGCTGGCGCTTTTCAGGTTTCCGTCATCGAACGCCAGGCTTTCCGACTGGACATGCTCGAAGAACAGCTCGCCATCGTCCGCCCCGGCAAGCGCGCTCTCCACGACGTCCTCGGCATCCGCCCGGGAACACTCCGAACGCGCAAAGAACAACTCATCGGTTTCCAGGATTTCACTCACGAACTCGCCCTTTTCCATCCGTCACGGAACGTCTCACGGACCTCTGATATAGGACCGCCCCACCGACAAGTCGACCGGAACCGCCGTCCGAGACCGTCGGTCACGCCGCAATCGGCGGTTCTGGATCGCCGCGCTTCGCTCGCGAAGACGGCAATGGGGGCGCGTTTGCGAAGGTGGCACGCGACAGCAGGGTATCAGGCGGCCGAACCTCGCCACCGCGTCTTTGCGAGGAGCGGAGCGACGCGGCAACCCGGAAACGTCGATGAAGCAACCCGCCGATGCCGATTGTGGACCGCGTGGCGAGACCCGAAAACGCCGGTAATCCGTTGGACCGACGGCTCCCTGATGGGTCGCGGGGACGCGCGGTCCCCGATGCCCACCGCTTATCCAGCAAGACCAACCGTCAGGCTCACAAAACCACGTATTGCTGACTGTGCACCTAACTCTCACTCCTAAGACAGATCTAAAACCAGTGATTGAAAAACTGGCAGAACTGAAAGTGAATGCGATTTCATTGAGTGCCTCTGACCTATCCCTATCAGACGCTCTGCAGAAGTTGCGTGACCTGGTTGCAATCAAGCAAATCGAACTTGTATGGGATATGCCCGTGCCTTATTCAGGCTGGAACCCGGTCGCAATGGAATTGGATGAAAAGGGAACTACATTTGCCAACCTTTATGTTGAACCGGATGGAGATGTGCTACCTGCTCAAGGCTTCAACCACGTAATGGGTAATTTAGTGACACAAGCCTGGGATCAAATCTGGCAGAACAAACCTGAAATTTAATAGTCAATGAAACATCTAACAGATTGGCATCGAAGATTTAAACAACAGGGAAGCTGGACAGCTGAGCTACGCCGGTATTTGCTTAATATTGCCAACCTGGGAAATTTTTCGAATATTCTTGATGTTGGCTGTGGAACTGGCGCTTTATTCCCAGATTTTGAGACAGCAGATCGCACACTTATTGGTCTTGATATTGATTTACCCAGCCTTGTTTTTGCCAAGGAACTTTCTCAGAAACCAGGTTTACTTTGCGGTGATGGTTATCACCTGCCAATTCGATCAGGTTTATTTGACCTGGTCTTCTGTCACTACCTGCTTTTATGGTGTAAAGAGCCAATAGCCATCTTGAAAGAAATGGCCAGAGTCACAAGAAAAGGGGGTATGGTGATGTGCTTTGCTGAACCGGATTATTTGTCTCGCATTGATCATCCTGAAGTATTCCGGAAGTTGGGTAGATTACAAAATAATTCCCTGGAGTTTCAAGGGGTCAATCTTATGATCGGGAGGCAATTACCAGCTTTATTTGCAAGGTGTGGATTGAAGTATGTTCATACCGGTGTGATGGGTGGCGAACGCATGAAACAATCCCAGGAGGATTTTGACAGAGAATGGGCGCTGATCGCACACGACCTGGGTGGATTAGTGGCGGAGGATGAGATTCTATCCATGCGAGAAAAGGCTTTGGAGACCTGGCTGGCTGGTGAGAGTACTTTGTTTGTCCCGACATTCTATGGCTATGGGACCGTGCAATGAGAGGATCGCCTTGCATAATTTTGGAAGTAACGCTATAATAACGGACTGAGTTCGGGGCGTAGCGCAGTCCGGCTAGCGCGCTTGCATGGGGTGCAAGAGGTCGAAGGTTCAAATCCTTTCGCCCCGACCTTTTTAATAGGTCACCCCAACAAAGACCACCTTGTGGTGGTTTTTGGTTTTAAGAGGTCGACGGCTTCCCGCCCCCTATGGTCACGGGACAGGTCCGGGTCTGTACCTCCGGGATAAAAAAATCCTTTCACCCCGACTAAATCTTATGGTTGCAAGTTCGCAATTCTGTGTAAGTAAAGATTGTTTTCGTCTTCAGAAACCCATGCTTGATTTGGCTTTAAGTGAGGTTACACCGAATAATCGTTACTCAAACACTCAGTACTAATTAAGGTGGTGTAAGGGAAAAGATACCAGCACCACTTGTAAAAAGTATTCGACCATTGGCAGGATCACAGTAAGCGGCTTCGCCGTCAAAAGAGAAATCAAAACCAAGAAGCGTTAGGGATCCATTTGTTTCCAATCGACGCACAGCATTGTAGGACGGAACGATTAATTGGGAAGATGGTCCTTGTCAAGACTTTCAACAGTGTAGATAATCCCATCTGGGCACCCAGTTAATGTTGCCATTGTTATTCCTGGATCTGATTGAGAAAGATTGGCAATTTGCTCCCACTGGTTTGTGTGATCGTTGCGGTAAAGATAACGCTTCATCGGTGAATTCTGGTCAGGTGCATTAAAAAAGCCAATTGTATAAAACGCACCATCGGGTGTGATCGCAAGTCCGGTAATCCTCGCATCCGGGACAACGAGTCACCTGCACCAAATTGCCCTTCTCGTCGAAAGCTTGAAAATATCCGCAGTCCTCCCACCAGATTTGTCCGGTTAATGGATGCATCGCCAAGGCAGAAGGATGGCACGTTGCCGTGATATACGTCAAAATTTTCAGTAGTAATGTCAAAACGAATGACCCATCACCTGCAGTTTGATCTCCAAGGGCAAGATAACCAAAACCCTGTTGGTCAAAAGCCATGGCACGCTCCTCACCATAGGGTACAGTGAGAACTAGCTCTAAGGTTTGCATATCCACAACGCGATAGATTTCTCGTCTTTCCATTACCTGTCGATTCCCAAAGGCAACATAAATATCTCCCGTTGGCGCAGATGCCATCGCCCAACTATTGCTTATAACCTGATGAAAAATATCAATTGTTTCATTTTCAAGGTCAGCCGCAAAAACATTAGTGTTAGGATGATAAAGAAGCAGTCGCCCATCAGGTGCAAATGCACCTGATTTGCCAATGTTTTTTCCTTCCAACCATGGAATGGGTGTGACCGATCCTGAAGCAAGGTCTATGATATCTATACCTAACCAAGCCCGATGAGATAGCAATCCATCTGAATCAAAAAGCAAGCCACTGTTCCGTTCCATACCCAGAAGCAAGCTCTTTGAGTTCACCTAATCAGTAACTAGAACAACACTTGCATTCATCATGACAGCGATTTCACCATTTGGGCCAACAGCGAATTTTCTCCCCGATACTTGATCATTGATACTGGTATGGCTTCCATCGAGATCTATTGACCAATCCTTCTTCCATAGCGTATACTTCACCATTTGGTCCTGCTTCAAGGTTACGATTACCGTTCTCCGCCAATTTGCGTACTTCTCCGGAAGGATCCACACGATACAAGCGTCCGCCATCACGAGAGGCAAACCACAATGCCCCATCTGAAGCGGCAGCAAATGTCTCGATCTTCACCAGGGCATTGGAAAGCAATACCCAAAGATCCATCTGCATTAAGTTCGTAAATAGTATCTCCTGCATCAGATACAGCAAGGACACGCCCATCAGGACTGGAGCGTACCCACCAGGGAACGAATTCTGCACGCCACATTAGTTCAGCTTTGACACCTGCTTCTGTGATCTGAAACCCAATTTCCGGTTTCATGGAAACGCTATCACAAACCTGTTGATTTTCATCCATTTCGTCAGTTTCTACCAGTTGTGCTGTTGCAGTTTCTTCTTCGGATGCAATAGATTCTTCTACAAGAACATCAGTGTCTTGACATGCAGAAATTAGGATTAGAAGAAATATTGTGAGAAGGAAATTGAGTTTTTTCATCAAAAGTCTCCGTTATTAGGTCAACAAGTGTAATAATCTTACTATAGCGAACTTAAAAGAAAGTTGCATTCCTCATTTCGTGTGCAACTCGTGGGCATTCCCTATAAACAAGGGACACTATGAACACTGTGATAATCTGTGGATGTATCCGTTGTTGAATGGGGTGCAAGAGGTCGAAGGTTTCCCGATTAATAACTTCGCAGTACAGATCCAGCTAAAAGAATTCTTAGGTTAAATGATTTTCAGAATTCACACATATCAGTCTAATAATACTTATTTGGAGTAAATAATTGCAAGACATTGAATTATATTATCAAGGTGAATTAACAAAATGTTAATACTAATTTCTGATAAACATGATACTATAGTCCTTGCTTGTGAACAGAAGTTCTCGAACAATGATAAGGTTTGATTTGGAACCCCTGCATCAACAAAGCATTAAATTTATGAAAGGAGTTTCAAATCATGTCTGAAAAGAAACAAGGTACAGTTAAATGGTTCAATGGTGAAAAAGGCTTCGGCTTCATTGAACGCGAGAACGGTAAAGATGTGTTTGTGCATTTTAGCGCAATCACCAGTGACGGCTACCGCACCTGTAATGAAGGCCAACGTGTGGAGTTTACCGTTGTCCAGGGTGACAAAGGCCCACAGGCTCAGGATGTTGTTGCACTGTAACAACAAACAAAGCTAAAACTAACAGCTCTTTCGAGAGCTGCTTTTTTTGTTAAATACTTTCCATTTGTATCTGCATTTAAGAAATCATTTAGTTCTAATTTTAGGGTTACAATAGAAGTATTATTGCACGGCTTTTTATTTTGGGTCTGGACTTATCGCGATAATTTTATTCAGGCTTGTCAGCTTGCTTCTAGCGATCATGGCCTTTCCCACAGGTTAATTTATTTGCTTATTTTGAATGGCGGCATTATGTCTGAATGACTCTTGGTTTTTGGCTATATGCATGGTTCATTTTAGGAATCCCCGTTTTCATTGTCTTGTTTTTTGTCAGAGCACCCTACGGCCGCTATAGTAGAAAAGGCTGGGGACCATTGATCAAATAAACGGCTGGCATGGTACTTGATGGAAGTACCCTCCTTTATTTTCTTCGCGGTTATATTCTTCGTCAGTGATCACAACAATTCACTTACTGCCTGGTTGTTCCTCTTTTTATGGGAAGCGCATTATTTTCACCGGGGATTAAGTCTACCCCTTACAACTTCGGGGAACTATCAAACACATGCCCCTGAGTATCGTCCTTTTTCGATATTCTTTAACCCGTGAATTGCTATTTCAATGCCAGGTGGATATTTCATTTCTCAGGTGGATACCCAGAAAAATGGTATTTTGATTGGCGCTTTTTGACTGGTGTAGGAATTCTTATTATTGGTTTTATCATTTATCGCTGAGGGCAGACTTCCAGCTTCGGAACTGCGTAAACCGGGTGAAAACATCTATAAGATACCCCGAAGGAGGATTATTTACCTGGTTGCATCACCGAATTATTTTGGCGAGATCATCGAATGGGCCGGATGGGCATTGGCAACCTGGTCGTTGGCCGGATTGTCCTTTGCCTTTTGGACCTTCGTCAACCTGGCACCACGTGCCCGGTCTCATCGGCAATGGTATCGTGATACATTCAAAACCTACCCTTCAAAAAGAAAGGCTATATTCCCCTGGTTGTGGTAAGCCTAACTAATTCCCATCCAGAGAATTACACTGAAGTAACCTGACAAGCCCTTCACTTTCATAGACCAGGATCGGCTTATCTACAATCCATTCCCTGGCTTTCTGGCTGATCGTACCGGTGGTCATCAAGAATGCCCGTGTGGCTCTTTCGTGAAGCATGGCACCCAGCAAATCCCTCAGTACAGGTTCACCAACAACCCCGCGGTGGACTTTACACTGTACAACCCATTTTTCCCCCTTGCCATCATAAACAATAACATCCACGCCATGGTCCTGGACATTTTCAGAGACTTGGTAAGCGGTGACCAATGCGCTCAAAGAATTGAGCGATAACATTTTCAAATTCATCCGGGGAGAGATTACGAAGCGCTTCAAGCGTTCCTGCTGCAAATTGCTCTTTCCTGCGTTGATGAAGGCGTAAAATAACATTGATTAAAATTGGCAAGCCTAGAACAAACCCTAAAAACAGGCGAAGAGAACCCAATTGGTATTCTGCGGGAATAAACCGCTAATGTTGCGCCCATTTGTCGATAAGATGAGTGCAATTAATAGCATCAGACACCATGCTACGAATATTCTTTGAAAACTTCTCATTACTTTATAACCAAATGAAACTTCAGAATTTCTCTTGACCAAGAATCCCAAAAAGCAAAATTAATGGCCAAAAGAAGAAGAGCGTTTCCAATATGGTAAAAAAGATTTGCATAAAAACCTTCCCAGTGTAATTTCTGAACAATTCTCTTAGGTAAAATTATATCATTCTAGCAGAACATCCGTTTCATAAAGCATTTTCGAAAGAAAATAATGCATGATATAGTTAATATAAAGAATGAGGATGAATGAATCTTATGGTCGAAACACCTTTTCCAAAAGAGAAGTTACCCAAGAAAACCCAAAACATTGTCTCGAGGCTTTGGAGTAACCTCCCACAAGCTGACCAGGAGGCACTTAAGAGGTGTTTAAAGGCCTTCCTTTGGATACTAACCCCATGAACACCCTGCTTGACCTGGTTTCCTTACAATACAAAATAGCCAAAGGGAGCCAGAAAAAAGTTGCCATCATTGGACCCGTAAATGTGGGTAAATCTACTCTATTAATCAATTTATCAGGTCGAAATCGGATAAAGCAGATGTAAGCCCATCTGCACAACATGGAGCAACCAAACATCTGATGCCGGTTTGTTTGCAATTGTAGATACACCCGGTACAGATGCAATTGGGAATGTAGGTGAACAGGAACGGGAAGAGGCTTTTGCTGCAGCTGCGGATGCTGATTTTCTTGTTTTGATATTTGATGCAATCCAGGGGATAAAACGCTCAGAGCTTGACCTATACCATGCTTTGTTGAAATTAAACAAACCGCATCTTATTGTTTTGAATAAGATAGACCTTACAAAAAAGTATCGTGAGGATGTCCTCGCCAAAGCTGCACAAAACCTTGAACTTGATGTGAGCGAGATCATTCCTGTTTCAGCTTTGAAAGGTGAAGGCATATCCAAAGTAGTCATGTCAATTGCTGCCGCAGACCCAGAACTGTTGATCAGCCTTGGGCAGGCACTTCCCAAATTTCGCTGGAAAATTAGCCTGGAGAGCCATTGTTACATCTGCATCCATATCCGCTGCCATTGCTGCTCTCACACCCCTTCCGGTTATTGATTTTATACCATTGGTCATAACCCAAACAAGCATGGTGATCACAATTTCCCAAATATACAATTACAAGATCACTTTTAAACGCGCAAAGGAATTAATTGCTACATTCGGCTTGGGTATGTTGGGACGCACGCTGTTTCAAC
>CAVPAM010000023.1:0-43500 GCA_963701445.1 uncultured Alphaproteobacteria bacterium | reverse complement strand
CGGCACCCGGAGCAGCGCCTCGGCGAGGCACATGAGCATCACGCCTTCCTGGCTGGACAGGTCGTATTCGTGCATGAAGGCGTCGAGGCCGCCGTCGTCGCGGCCTTCTCGCGGATGCGCTCCACCATGGTGGTCGCCATCGCGGCGATGCGCCGGCGGGCGCCCAGTCCGGGATCGGCCTCGCGGATCAACGCCTCGACGCACGCCTCCTCGTCGGCCAGGGTGGCGGCGCGGATGGCCGCGCGCAACGGGGCGGGATCCTGGAAATCGCCAACAAAGGTCATCGCCGCGCCCTGTCCCCGTCCAATATTGAAGTCCCTGTTCGATTAAATGGGGCCGTACCGGCGAACGCTACAAGAGCGGCCGCGTCATTTCAAATGTTCAGCGGTTGTACGGTGACGGCAAACCCCTCATGATGCCAACTTACTAGAAGAGAGGAGCGGTGCATGGCGGCGCCACTGGTAGTCGGGATGAGCGGAGCGACGGGCGTGGTCTACGGGATCGAGTTGCTCAAGACCTTGCGCCGGCTCGGTCACTCCGCGCACCTGATCATGAGCGAGATGGCGGTGCGCACGTTGGCCATCGAAACCGACCTGGAACTGGACGAAGTTCGCGCCCTCGCCGACGAAGTGTACAGTAACAAGGACCTGGCGGCCGCGGTTTCCAGCGGCTCCTTTCCCACCGGCGGCATGGTCATCGCGCCGTGCTCGGTCAAGACGCTGTCGGGCATCGCCACCAGCTTTTCGCACAACCTTCTGATCCGCGCCGCCGACGTGACCCTCAAGGAACGCCGCCCGCTGGTGCTTCTCGCCCGGGAAACGCCCCTGCACCTCGGCCATCTGCGGCTGATGACCCAGGTGACGGAGATGGGTGCCATCATCATGCCGCCCATGCCGGCGTTCTACAACCGGCCCGGCACCATCCTGGAAATCGTTCATCAGACCGTCGGCCGCACCCTCGACCAGTTGGGCATCGAGCACGACCTGTCCGAACGCTGGACCGGTCCATAAATCAGCCCCCGCCATAAATCAGACCCCCTGGTCCCACGCTCATGGGCTGACCCGCCGTTGAACCCTCTCCTGATGATCCCCGCCGCCCTCAGCCATCCGTGGTTCGACGCGTTTTGCGTGCGCGCCGTTACCCGGATCCACCTGCCGCTGTCGCGCGGCTGGGCGGCGGCGGTGGCGGCGGACGGCGACGCCGAGCGGTTCGGCGCCGACACCGGGATCGCGCCGTCGGCGCGCGGACTGGCGCGGGCGCTGATCCGGACGTCGGCCCTGGCCCGTGCCTACGCGACCGCCGACGGTCTTTGGAACGAAGCCTTTCTGGCCCCAAGGCCGCCGGGCGTCGAGGACCTGCGCGCCGCCGAGCGCGCCCGCGGCAAGGCGGCCACCCGCTACATGCTCGCTCGCGGCGCGTTCCTGCCGTGGGTCCGGCGATTGCCGTCGGTCCGCTGGTCGATCGCCTCGCCGGCCGGCCTGGAAGCCCGCCATGGGTCCCGGCTGGCCGTTCCCGGCACCGCCTACCCGCCGCCACCGCCAACCTCCGTTCAGGTCTCCCATGCCATCGAGGCCAGGGGACGGCGCCAATACTGGCTGCGCTTTCCGTCTCCGGTCCTCGGGGACACGGCCTGGGCGCACGTGTCGGAACCGCTCGGCGTCGCCGACCCGCCGACCCTGGTCCTTCTGCACGGCGTCAACGTCGAGACGGAGATGTGGCCGCGCGTTCCCGATCCCATGGAAATGGCGCTCGCGGGCGTTCGCATCGTCCGCCCCGAGGGACCCTGGCACGGCCGGCGCATGGAAACGGGACGCTATGGCGGCGAGGCGGTGATGGCGCGGGCGCCCGAGGGCATGATCGCGCTCCTGCAGGCATGGGTCCCGGAGGCCGCGCTGCTGATCCAGTGGGCGCGCGAGGCGGGCAGCCGCCGGGTCGCCATCGGCGGCGTCTCGCTCGGCGCCCTGACCAGCCAGATGCTCTCAACCGTCTGCCGCCACTGGCCCGAGCCCCAGCGCCCCGACGCGGCGTTCCTGGTCGCCACCACCGGCCAGCTTCTCGACGTGGTGTTCTCCGGCAGCCTGGCCGCCGGCATCGGTCTTCCCGGCCGCCTCGAACAGGCCGGCTGGGACCGGGCCACGCTGGAGCGATGGCTGCCGCTGCTGCAACCGGAGGGGCCGCCGGTGATGGGACCGGAAAACGTGGTCATGGTGTTGGGGGACGCGGACGACCTTACCCCCTACGCCGGCGGCCTGGCCTTGGCGCGTCAATGGGGCCTGCCGCCGGAAAACCTGTTCCTCCGCCATCAGGGGCATTTTTCCGTGGTCGTGGGCCTCGCCCCCGACCCCGCGCCCCTCCACCGGCTGGACGCGCTGCTGCGGGCATGACCGGGCGCTTCCGGCGGCGGACCCCGGACGGTCAGCCTTCCAGGGGCTGGAACCGGGCGAAGCCGGCGGCGTCGAGGCTGGCGTCGATGCGCGGCTCCCCGGTGTCGCTGGGGATTCCCACTTGGCGCAGGGTGACCGACGGAAACGGACGAATGGCGTCCACCACCCAGACGTCCTTGCCGTCGGTGGTGTAGCGGTCGCCAAGTTTGATGTTGTAAAGGCTGTCGATGGGCATCACCCGGTCCTCTCATTCGGCGAGAACTTATCCGTCCTTCGACCACCGGAATTACAACCGCGATCGAAGGCCATCCCCCGCTGTCGGTGGAAGAGTACTCGGACAGGGCCGGCGCGGTCTGTGACGGCGCTCACAGTGACGCGAGGATTTCGGCGGCTTCCATGGCGCCCGTGGGTGGAGCCGGCGCCGTCGCAGGGCGATCGAGCAGATCCATCAGCGGACGGGCGAAATCGCCCGCCCGCAGGACGTCGCGATCCACGGCGGCGGCGGTTCCCTTTTCCTCGAGCCACGTCTCCAGGTACGGTGATTTCGGCCAATCGGGTCGGGGCACGTACAGCACCCGGGTGCCGTTGAACACGGATTCGGTGAAGGTGCCATAGCCGGTCTTGGTGATGACCGCGTCGCAAGACCGGATGGCGTCGACGAACGGCAGCCCCAGCGCGCCGACGGGGCGCACGTCGTCGCGTTCGATCCGCAGTCCGTCGCCGACGATCCACCGGACGCCCGGCAGACGCGGCGGCCAATCGCCGGAGGCCCGGGTCCCGAGATCGCCGGAAATCCCGCCCCAGGTCACCAGCACGAAGCGGTCGCCGGGCCGGGCGCCGAAACGCGGCCGGATGTCCTCCCGCCGATCGGCGCCGATCCGCGCCAGGGGGGCGATGGACCTGCGGTTCGGGAGATCCTCCATGGGCATGTGGGGAACCGGTTGCAGAAACACGGCGGCCGTCCGGTAGGCCTCCCGGATCTGGGCATGGATCCGGACACTATCCTGGGCCGGACCGTCCGCGCCGTCGCAGTAGGTGGCGAAAAGATCGCTCCAGTTCAGCGAGCAGAACGCCGCCGCCGGAACCCCTGCCTCGGCCGACGCGGCCAGGCTCGTGTAAGGAATATCGGCGATCAGCAGATCCGCGCGGAGCTCCCGAAGCCGCCGCGATTCATGACCCACCACCGCGTCCCACCGGGCATGCAGGTCCCCGTAGGCCCGCGCCGACGCCTCGGCGTCCACCCGGTCCGGACCGAACATGCGAAGCCCCGGGTCGGCGGGGCCGGGCGACAGCTCGAACGCGCCGGGGACGGCATCGCGCAGAACGGCCTCCGGCACGCCGGTGCGCAGCGTCAGCCTCATGCCGGGCAGGCGCCGACGCAGCGCCGGAACCAGGGCCGCCACCTGGGCGGTATGGCCGAAACCGTGGTACGAGATGTCTATGACGATATGCGGACCGTTCGCGATCATGCGTTCACAACTCCGGGCGGTGGCGCGACCGAGAACGTTTCAGTGGCGCACGGCGGCCATGCCGTCAAGAGGCGGGTCGGCGGGGAGTTGGGATCCGGTGAACGCGGCGGGCGGCGAACCGGATGCCGATTTGCGCGGCCCCGCCGGCGGTGGCTATTCCAACGGCGCGCGAGCGGTCTTATGCCACCAAGGCGCCTGGCAACTTTCCGCGCCATAGAGCCAGGGCCCGTAAACCTCGCTGGCCTCGAAGATCAGCTCGGCGACGTGGCTGCGGGCCTCGTCCTCGGGGAGTTCCGGACGGCACCGCTTGAAGGCCGCCAATGCCGCCTCCCAGGCGGGTCGGTCCGGATCGCCCAGCGCGCGCCGGGCGCGGTAAGCCGTCGCCACTTGTTCCATGATGCCGTCCGTCGCCATGCCATGTGCCTCCGTGCCAGTTGCATTGCCGTCGACGTTATCGTAGGCGCCGAGCGGTTAACGCCGGGTAACGCCGAAATCCGGTCTGGTGTTCGCGATGTCGGATTGTTGCTGTTGTTCTTGATGCGTTCACTACCGTCGTTCGCCAGGATGTCAAGTAGGCAACGCGCCGGCCCGCGCGGCGTTTGACGGCCGGCGGTTGGCGGCCCCGCTCGCGGCGAGGGGCCGCCAAGCCCTGTATGTCAGAGAAGGATATCCGATTCGGCGATGGTGAATCGCGCGAACACCAATTCGAAATCCGCCGCGGCGTCGCCGTCCAGGTCGGCCTGCAGCAGGTTTCGTTCCAAGCGGAGTTCGCCCGGGATTCCCCGGAACGCGGTATCGCCGATCCACAGGAATGACTGATTGCCGGTCAGGAACGTCTGGGCGTCGATCAGGCTCAGATCGATCACGTCCTCGCCGGAGGTGAAGCCGACGATCACATCCCGCGCCGGCTTGCCCACGCCGCTGTCGTCCGCGGAATTGAACACGAACGTGTCCTCGCCCCGGCCGCCGTCGAGGACATCCCTGCCACGCCCGCCGACAAGGACATCGTCGCCATCGAGGCCGAGGATCGTATTGTTGCCGTCGTTGCCGACGAGGACGTTGTCGGCGGCGTTGCCCACCGCCACCAGATTGCCCGGGCCTGTCAGGGTCAGGTTTTCCACGTGCGCGGGAAGCCGGTAACTGGCGGCGCTGAGCACGCTGTCGATGCCCTCGTTCTCGGCCTCGACGACCCGGTCGCGGGGATTGTCGCGCACGTAATCGTCGTCGCCGGGGCCGCCGATGAGCAGGTCGGGGCCCGCGCCGCCATCGAGGGTATCGTTCCCGCCAAGTCCCTCCAGGGTGTTGGGCGCGGCGTTGCCGGTCAGCCGGTTGGCGCCGGCGTTGCCGGTTCCGGTGCTGGCCCCGGCCTCGTCGAGGAGGGTCAGGTGCTCCAGCGGAGCCGCCAGCGCGAACGATATCTTCGCCTCGACGCTGTCGATGCCGCCGCCGCCCGCCTCGTCCACCACGTCGGCTTCGTGGTCCACGCGATACAGGTCGTCGCCGGTGCCGCCCCTCATGGTGTCGGCGTTGCCGCCGCCGTCGAGCAGGTCGTTGCCGCCCCGGCCCTCGAGCAGGTCCAACCCGCCGAACCCGTACAGCCGGTCGTCCTCCCCGCTGCCGATGATCCGGTCGTTGGTGCCGTAGCCGCCCACCGCGCTGACGCGGCCGTCGTCGTCGCGGTCGTTGGGGTCCACCTGGACCTCCGGCACCTCCGCGTCGGTGAGAACGTAGAGGCTGGCCTCGTGCCGGGCCATGGTCCGGCCATCGGTCACCATGAACGTGAATCCGTCGACGCCGGAAAAGCCCGGCTCGGGCATGTACTCGAAGGATCCGTCGCGTTTCAGCGTCAACTCGCCGTTGGCCGGCTTGGCATCGAGCTTGAACGCGAAGCGTTGGCCCTCCACCTCGGTGGCTTCGAGCTGGCCCTCGATGGGGGTGTCCACCGAGAGCAGATAGGCCACGTCCGAGGAGCGCGGCGCATCGTTCACCGGCGCGACATTGATCCGGATGGTCTGGCTGGCGCGGCCGTCGAACGCGGCGGGGCGCGGATCCACGTCCTCCATCACCGTGGCCGCGAGATCGCCGTTGGCCCACTGATCGGCGACCTCGTAGGAGAACACCCCGGCCTTTCCGTAAAAATCGGAATACGGCTTGAACTTGAGGGTGGTGAGTTGATCCACGGTGAGGATGTCGCCCACCCTGACGCCGGGCCAGGCCTCCGCCTCGCGCACCACCGGCGCGCCGTCGTCGCCCTCCGCCGTGCCGTCGATCTCGAAGGCCACCGCATTGTCGAAGCCGTCGAACCCCGCCGACGGGGTGAATTTCAGGTCCAGAAGTTGGCTCTTGGTGAGTTGGTCGTCGATACCGACGGTAACCGTGGGCGTCGTCGTCGTTCCTCCGCCGTAAAACAGCGTTCCCGGAGTCGGCAGATCGACGATCGTATAGGTTTGAGCGGCGCCGTCCTCGCCGGGCGCCAGGTCGATGTTCAGCGCCACCGTTTGCAGCGGCGAATAGTAGACGACACCGCCGGTTGGCACTTCGGTGACCTTGATGGTCAGGACGTCGCCGGGGCTGTCCACGGGCGCGTCGATGTTGAGCGATGTCCCGCCGTAGGCCTCGGCCCGGATGGGTAGGGCGCGGAGCGCCGCGGCTCCCTCGTTGCCGATGTAGGCGTCGTCGGTCTGGCCCATCACCTCGAACACGAGCCGCTCGTCCGAGCCTTGGAAGGATTGGCCGGGCAGGAACGACAGCGCCTCGAGCTGGGCTTCGTTCAGCTTGGCTCCCACCTTGATGCCCGCGGCCGACCTGGCGCCGATGACGACGTTGCCGGTGTCCGGGACCTCGCGAACCAGGTAGACCTGCCCCTTTCGCGCCTCTTCCGCCGGCACCTCGTAGTCGATCGGCTGACGGTCCATGGAGTCCTCGGCGACCGTCAGCACCTTGTTCCTCTGCAGGACCGGATCGCGGTTGTCGAGCCTGATCACCTCGCCGGTGGCGGCGAAGCCGACGAATTCGATGTTGGTCAGTTCGTAGATCACCTTCGACTGGGTATCGAACTGATCGATGGGCAAGGTGGAGTCGGGGGATTCGTAGACGGTCAGGCCGTTCAAGCCGTTGCGGCCATTGAACTCCACCTTCCAGAAGTGGTCGCCGAACAGTGTCAGCACGTCGAAGTCCGGACCGCCATCGAGAGTGGACGTATAGTCCTTCGCCTCGACGCCGGCCTCCTGGTAGAGAACGAGGGACGCGTCCCCGATCTCGAACCGGTCGACGCCTTCGTCGCCGTACACGGCGTGACCGCCGTCGCGGATCTGGATATCGTCGTCGCCCGCCCCGCCATGCGCGGTGATCCGGCCACCGCCGTCCAGGTAGATCCGGTCCTTGCCCGCACCGGCATGGACCGAAATCTTCTCGGCGCCATACAGGTTCGGCGCGGGCCGGAACTGGTTCGAACTGGCATCCTTGGCGGTATCGAACGAGAAGAAGAACGTGTCGTCGTGGTCGCTGCCGACGATATGCTCGAAATCGCGGAACCGGTCGTCGCCCGCGTCGCCCGCCCCATAAACGCGCGCGAAGGGTTGAACGTCGGGGAAGAAGCCTTGGGAGATGTCGATGTTTTCCACCACGCCCTGGATGTCGAGCGCGACCGGAGCGTCGGACAGGGCGTAGCTCAGGGTATCGATGCCGCCGCCGCCGCTCAGGGTATCGCTGCCGCCGCCCCCTTCGATGACGTTGTTGCCGTCATCGCCCAGCAGCATGTCGCCGTTGTCCGAACCGATGATATTCTCGATGCCGTAGGTGGTCGCCCCGTCCTCGACCCTCGTAAACGCCGAATTCTTCCATTGAGCGACCCCGTAAACGACCCGCTCGCCGGTGAACTTGTTGATGTCGGTGGAGTTGGGACGGAAGTCGAGATCGACGAAGGCCCGGTCGGTGGACTCGGGCGGGAAGAACTTGAACCCGCGATCATAGCGCATGTCGAGCGTGTCGATCCCCGCTCCGCCCCACAGAAAGCTGCCCACGCCGGACTTGCCGGCGGGCAGGTCCCACAGGCCGACCCGGGTCTCGTTTGGGTTGAGGTTCCGAAGATACCCGGAGAGATTGAACCCGCTGATCCCCGGGTCGAACACATTGAAGGTGCGCCCGCCGCTGGGAAAACTGAAGACGTCCACCGCCTGCTGAACCTCGCCGAAGCCGAGGAAATCGTTCCCCGCGCCGCCCTCGATATTGTCGTCACCACCTCCGCCGTAAAAGAAATCCGCGTTCCGGGTTCCCCTCAGCGCGTCGCCGAACATGCTTCCGGTAACGCCCTCCACCTGGACGAGCCTTTCGGTATACCGCGCGTCGGGGCCGGTATAGGCGGCCTGGAACGGCTGATCGCCGAATTTGCCGCCGATCCAAATCTCCTCCCGGACGAAATCGGAACTTCTCGGCTGGACCGGAATAGTGAGGACGCTTCTCGGGTTCGCATACCAGGTTCGCGCCAGAACCGGATCGATCTCGACCCAGTCGTCATAGCCGAGGTCGTCGCTGCGGTATCCAACCACGTAGACCTCCGGCCGGCCGGAGGACGCGGGAATGGTCACGGTCGCGGCGTTCCGGTCCAGCCAGACGTCGAGACTGGCCGCCACGCTCGTCTGCAGTTTGAGTTCGAGGTCGTAAAGCCAACCGCTAAAGCCGTTACGGAGCGTGTGCTCCTGCCGGACATAGGTATCCAGGTACAGATCGACGGTACCGATACCGTCGAATAGCGCGATGTCGACGCCGGCGCCGCCATTGAAAACATTGATCCCGCCGCTGTCGATGGCCTCGATGTCGCGGGTGCGGTCGGCGTTGGCGGTGCCCTCGAAGGTGCCGTCGAAGGCCGCCTCGCCCCGCCACAGGAGGTCGTCGCCCGGCCCCGCGATCAGCACATCCCTGCCCTTTTCGGCGGCGAGACGGTCGTTGCCGAGCCCGCCGAAGAGGGTGTTGTCGCCGCCGTCGCCGAACAGGATGTCCTCGTGGTCGGTGCCGATGATGACCTCGACCTCGCGGATCTGGTCGCCCTGGGCGCGGCCGCGCCACCCCTGCCCCGTGATCGGTCCGAATTCGTCATAGACGTCGTTGGTGGGAATGGGCGCGTCGAGCTTGACGTAGACGCTGTACGGGCTGTTCTCGTAGGTGATGGTGTCGATCCCGGCGCCGCCGTCGAGCAGATCGGCGCCGGCGCCGCCCTCCAGCCAATCGTTGCCCGCCTCGCCGTACAGGCGGTCGTTATCGTCGCCGCCGCGATCCGGTCGTTGCCGGCGCCGCCCCGGAACAGATTGCGGTCGTCGTCGCCGACCAGGAGATCGTTGAAGCGGGTGGCGACGAAGCCTTCGACTCCGATGTAACTATCGCCGCTGGCCAGGTCGCCGATGACCCTGCCGGTTTCCAGGTTCATGTTCAGCGGCCGCCGCGAAGCCGAGTAGTCCACCACGTCGAACTGGTTGCCGCCGTCGAGCACGTCGGCGCCGGGAGAACCGATCAACAGATCGTCGAACTCGCCGCCCTCGAGCGTGTCGTTGCCGGGGCCGCCATCAAGCGTGTCGTCGCCGCGGTTGCCGATCAGCACATCGTTGCCGGCGCCGCCGAGGATCGAGTCGTCGCCCGCGAACCCGTCGAGCACATTGCCCCCGCCGCTGCCGATCAGCGTGTCGTCATAGATCGTGCCGTTGATGTTCTCGATGGAGACGAGGTCGTCGCTTTCCACCGTGTCGCCGCTGATGGCCCGGGGATTTCTCTGGCTCAGGTCCACGAGGATGGGCCGGTCCTCGGACAGGAAGGACGCGGTGTCGGATCCGCCGCCGCCGTCCAGGGTGTCGTTGCCGGGTCCCCCCACCAGCACGTCGTCGCCGAGAAGGCCGACGAGCGAGTCGTCGCCGCCCTCGCCGCGAATGACGTCCTTGCCGTCGGTTCCCGTCAACGGCACGTCGCGGCCCGGGGTGCCGACGATTTCCACGGCCACCTTGTCGTCGTTGTCGCCGATGACGAAGTCCCACGCCGCGTCGTCGTCACTGTCGCCGATGGCGAAACTTTTCTCGTAAAGGGTGACGATGTCGGCGTTGAACAGGTTGAACTGCTTGCTGAACAGCTCCTCGAACCCGATCTTGAACTCCGGTCCGATCTCGATGGGCCCGAGCTTGAGTTTGAGTTCCGCGCCGATGCTGGCGGCCAGGCCTTGAACCAGCAGACCGAGATCGAACTCCAGGCCGGTTTTGTTGGTGACCACGGGTCGCGACCGGTTTTCCACATCCACGTGGATCTCTTCGTCGGCATACAGCATCTTCAGGTCGGGAACGTCCTCGAGCCAGCCGGTGGTCCTCAGCGGCTGATCGTCGATCTCCACGATCTTTTCGAAGGCGCTGAAATTGGTGTCGAACGGCGTCTCGAAGGTCCGGAAGCGTTCCTGGCCGCCCTGGAAATAGGTTACGCCGTAGAAGAACCGGGTGCCGGGCGGCGCGGCGATGGGCAGATCCGGGTCGTAGACGATGGACCAGTCGCCCACCGCCACCGGCGCCGTGCCCTCGTTGACCGTCGGAATGCTCACCAGCGGCCCGTTGTTGACGCGGGTATACATGGCGCCGCCGACGCTGGCCGTCTCGCCGGTGAACGCGCCGGGGATGCCTTCGTCGAAGTTCACGAACAGGTCCACGTCGCGGGCGATCTTCGGGTTGCTGGCGGCCAGGGACCTGAGGAAGGCTTCCACCTGCGCGTTCTGGAACGTTCCGTGATCGTTGAACTGGACCACGGCGCGCTGCTGCTCGATCAGGATATCTTCCGGGTTCCCGGCCTCGTCGAAGAACGAGAGCTTGGTTTCCAGCCTGGGCTCCAGGGTGAAATCCTGGACCAGGGGAATGCCGGCGTTGAGCTCCACGTCGAGCAGATTGTAAGACGAACTCACCGCCGCCTTCACCGGTCCGAGGGTCGCGCCCACCTTGGAACTGAGCTCGAGCGGCGGAAACGCGTAGTTGGTGAGCGCCGTGGCCAGGCCGTCGATATCGATGTCGATGGCGACGATGTTGTCGCGATTGGTGGTCGGGTCGGTGACGAACTTGCCGTCTTCGTACAGGGACTGGACGTTGATCTCGGGCACGGTAAGCGAGACGCTGCCCAGGTCGATGGTCAGTTCGGAGAACGGCTTGAGCTTCGTGGTGTCCTCGGAATCGCCGCCCTTGCGGCTGTCCTTGTCAACGTCGCTCTCGCCCTTGTCCTTGGTTTCCGTGGACAGCTTGGCGTTGGCGAACAGGTTGTTGAATTCGTACTCGAACCCTCCGGGAACGGGATTCAGCGGCGCGCCATCGATTTCCAGCGTGCGGGCATCGAGGCCGAGGACGGTGAACATCCCGCGTTCGTTCTCGGTGATGATTCCGTCTTCCGGGTCCGGGGACCGCCGGCTGGTGTCGACGCCGAAAATGGGGATACGGACACCCCCACCGAACTCGAAGAGGTTATAGGTCTTGTTGTTGCCGAAGGCCCCCAGGACGGCATCGAACTCGGCGGCGAGATCGATGATCGCGTCGAGGGTGAACTGCATGTCCGGGAAGTCGGTGGTGAAGCCGGCGGCCTGTTCCTGAAGGTCGAAGGATCCGTCGAGAACGAAACTCGGCTTGCTCTGCAGGCTTTGAACATCGGGAAACGCAAAATCGATCGCATACGGCAGCGTCGCGTCGATGGTGCCGGGATTGAAATTGAAGTCGAGCTCGATGCCGAACCGGCCCATGAGTTCGATGGGCAGCTCGGCGCGGAAAATCTCCGTCGTGCCCTTGAACGGAATCCAGACCTTGAGCGGGCCGCCGATGGAGAACTCCTCGTGCAGCGGCCCGTTGCCGCCATCCAGCGTGTCGTTGCCCGATCCGCCGTCCAGCACATCGTCGCCGTTGCCGCTGATCAGGAAATCGTTGCCGCCGCCGCCGCTCAGATAATCGTCGCCGTCGCCGCCCGTCAGCGTTTCACTTCGCGAGCCGCCGGGGTGGGTGACCGCGCCACCGCCAACCCCGCCCGAGAAAATGAAGTCGCGCTCGTCGAGTTTGTCGAGAACGAAATTGCGGAGCTTGATGGTGCCCCCGCCAAAGCCGGAAAGGACCACATCGGAGCCGTCCTGAACCTTGACGATATTCGAGAAGTTGACGCCGTAAGCACTCAGATCGATGCGGTCGACGCCGTTGGCGAAATTGGCGATTTCGTCGTTGCCGTTCGCGCCGGAGAATACAAAGGTGTTGAACCCGTTTCCGGATCCGCCGATGCCCAGGAACTTGTTCCAGACCAGGGGATCGCCGCTGCCGCCCCACATGCCGCCGTCGGGTGTGAGCGTGACCGTGGATGATTTCGTGATGATCTCGGAGCCGTCTGAAGCCGCCATGCTGCCCCTCGCAGTGGTTTGGTTCTTCATGCCCCCCTTCGCTCGGAGGAACTCGCTTTGTTACGCGACCGGTTCGATCACTATGATGACAGCGCGCCGGCAAGTAAAGTCATTTGGAATAATTAAAATCGTCGCCGCAAACAGGTCATTGTTTACCCCCGAACCCATTGTTTACGCCGAATGCAGGCATGGTACATTGGCGCGGCTTCGCTTGTGTTGTGATCCGAGTCCCCGGAGGGCCCGATGACCCTGTTTGAAAAGATCGCCGAACAGCGCATCCGCGAGGCCATGGACCGGGGCGAATTCGACAACCTGCCCGGTGCCGGCAAGCCCCTGGCGCTGGAGCAGAATCCGTTCGTGCCCGCGGAGTTGCGCATGGCCTACAAGGTGCTCAAGAATGCCGGCGTGGTTCCGCAAGAGGTGGAAACCCACGCGGAAATCCGCAACCTCGAAGCCATGCTGGTGGACATGGAGGACGAGGCCGAGCGGCTGCGCGCGACCACCCGGCTCTCGCTGCTGCGCCTCAAACTGGACATGAGCCGTCCGGGCGGTCGGAGCCTCTCCGCGAGAGGATGCCATCATCACCGGCTGGTAGAACGGCTGACACGAAAAAATGCGCGTTGACATCGGCTCGAGTGAAGAACCGTGACCGGCAAGGCGATCAAAATCACCGACGAGATCCATCAGGTTGGCGGATCCGGGCTGACCGCGCCCGAGGACGCGGCCATCTACCTAGTCGATTTCGATGGTCACGCCGCGCTGATCGACGCGGGCTGCCGGGGGAGCACGGACCGGCTGTTGGCCAACGTGGAAGCGGCCGGCGTCCGCCCGGAACAGATCGAGGCGCTGCTGATCACCCATTGCCACTACGACCACACCGGTGGCGCCAGTGATCTCCGCGACCGGCTCGGGTGTCCCGTGGCAATGCACGAACTGGACGCCGGGTACCTGGAACGCGGCGACGACCAGGTGACGGCCGCGAGCTGGTACCGCGCCCGCATCCGGCCCTGCCCGGTGGATCGGCGGCTGTCGGGCGCGGAGGACCGGGTTCTCCTTGGCGGCCGCGTTATCGCCGCCGTGCATATTCCCGGACACTCGCCCGGCTCGGTGGCCTACGTCACCGAGTCCCAAGGGCTGAAGGTCGTTTTCGCCCAGGACGTGCACGGTCCGCTGCACCCCGGCCTCCTGTCCGACGCGGACGATTACCAGGCGTCGCTCCGCAAACTCCTCGACCTCGACGCCGACATCCTGTGCGAGGGCCACTACGGCGTCTTCACCGGCAAGGCGGAAGGAAAGCGGTTCATCCGCTCGTTCATGGTATAGAACCTTCAGGGTCAACCGGCCGGAGGGACCGCGTCCATGCTCGAACACGTAACCCCCCTGGACGGGAGCGCCTTGCTGGCGTTCCTGGCCATCTGGCTGGGCTACAACCTGCTGTTCGATGGGCGCCTGCGCCGGCCGGGCAGTATCAACGCCCAAATGATCGCCATCCGCCAGACCTGGATGGTTCGGCTCCTGGGTCGCGAGAACCGCATCGGCGACGCCACCCTGATCGGCCACTCCATCCGCAGCGCTACCTTCTTCGCCTCCACCACCCTGCTCCTCCTCGCCGGGCTGCTCGGCGTGCTGGGCTCGGCCGAACGCATCCACGGCGCCACCACCAATCTGTCGGTGCTGCTGGGTGACGATCCGCTGGCGCTGTTCGAACTGAAGGTGTTCGTGCTGGTCGGAATCTTCGTCTACGCCTTCTTCAAGTTCACCTGGGCGATCCGCCAGTTCAACTATTTCTCCGCCATCATCGGCAGCGCGCCGGAGGCCGCCGCCGGCCCGGTGGACATGCCCTTCGCCCGCCGCATGGCGGTGATGCTCAGCCATGCCTTCTGGCAGTTCAACGCCGGTATCCGGGCCTACTATTTCGCGCTGGCCACCATCGGCTGGTTCATCCATCCCCTGGTGTTCATCGCCGCGACGGTGCTGATCGTCCTGGTCCTGGTCCGCCGCCAGCTCTACTCCGCCACCGCCCAGGACATCGCCGACCACGCCGAAAGCCTCGCCGCCGGCCTCCGCCGGGACGCGGATTGAGCACGGTTTCCGCGAACAGGATCCGCGCGCGCAATAAAATGGCCCGCATCGGATAATGCGGGCCAGTTGTCGGGCCGCTTTTGGTTCTTGGCCGCGGGGTCGGTCTTCGATCGCGGTCCGATTTCCTAAAAGTCCACTTGGCCTCGCAAGCCAAAACCATTGATGACGTTGCTGCTGCCGACCACCTGGTTGCCGCCCATGTCGCGCGCGTTGAAACGTAGGTGTAGGCATAGTTGGCCATCATGCGAACGTAGTCGTTGAGGTACCAGTTGACCCCGAAGATCCCGCTGTACTGCTCGCCGCCGCGGCGTTGTCGCCCTGCGGCTGTCGTTACTGTTCAAGTCGATGTAGTCGAACCGGCCAGCCGAGCTCCCAAGCGCCCCAGCCGCCTTTGTGTATCGGATCGTTGACCTTGACGCGGTCGAACTTCCCGCCCTTGTAGCTCGCGGCGCGGCTCTCACCCGTCAGGAAATAGCTCGTGCCGATATACCCGCCCCAGAGGCCGTAAAGATTGTCCGAGCCGCCATTACGATTGAGCCACGTGTGCGCCGCCTCGCCCTGGAACGACAGCGGTCCGGTAACGTACGCAAGCTCCAGACCGGCCAGGACATCGTTCTGGGCGTTGTCGATATTTCCGGTATCCACCGACCGGTTCGTGTCATGGAAGAACGGCCGCTGACGATAACGGGCCTCTTGATCGTCCACGTCGTTGTTGAGATCCCGGAATCGGGCGCTCACGCCCGTATGCAGAAGATCCTGCGACCCGATCACATCGGTAAATGCATATGTTCCGCGCGCCGCCGCCGCATAGCCTTCCGTTACGCCCGAACTGTTGTCGCCGGCGTTTTGGCTGAAGATGCCGACGTCGACGGTCCACCCTTCTCCGTTCGAACCCGCGCCGAAGCCAATGCGCCGATCGAGGTCGAAGGCATCGGTGAACGCGGCACGCTCCATGAACGTGGTGAAACGCGAACTCGTCTGCTCCTCCAGCGAATTCGGGGTCTTGTACTGGCCGAGGCGCACGGAACTGATGGGACGCAACGCCAAACCGGCGTATTCCATGTAGGCGTCCTTGATGTCCACTTCGTTGTCGGCGAAGTCCGATTTCGAACTTGTACGCAAAATCCTTCCAGACTTTACCTTCGACACCAAGACGCGCGGCGCGGATCTCGGTCGACGTCGTGTCGAGATCCGGTTGCCGCCGACGTTACGTGGATCGTCTTCCGAGCGGACGACATTGAGGTCGGTGAACAACCGGCCGCGGACTTTGAAACTCCACTGTCCGTCCGTGCTCTGTATGGTCGGCGCCGGACCCACTTGAATTTGACGCCAAGATCACTGCCTCGGCCGTCTTTTTGGCCTCCTCGGCCTGCTTCTTGGCGGCCGCGGCGTCGGCCTCGGCGACTTTTGTTTTCTGCTCCAGGTTGTCGACCTTGCGCTCCAGCGTCTGGATCTGGGTCGATTGCGGCGAGGCGGAGTCGCCCGTCGGGGCCTGTCGGCGCGTTCCCTCCACCGTGTCAAGCCTGCGGTTCAGCTTCTCGATCTGCTCGGCCTGGCTGCGGATAATCCGGAGCAGTTCTTCGTTGCTTACCGCGCCGGCATCCGTCGCATGCGCCAACGTCGCAATAACGCTCGCCGACGCGGCGAGCGTCGTCTTCATACTCAAGCGCCACATTTGGCCCTCCTCGGTCCAGAATGGAAACCTGACAAGCCCCCGCCATCCCCACGGGCGCCGCACGGTTAGCAAGCTGGAAAACCGAGATCGAGTGAAAAAGCGAAAGAGAACGGAAAATTCAGATTACCGTGTCGAAATGCCAACACAATTTTTCAGGTAAGTAACATTACTGTTTAATTTTTATTTCAATATTACATTATATTTACAATAAAATGAATTCTGAATTTAAAAAATGTTAAAATATCAGATGCTGCCGTCCGATATTTTTACATATATTTTTAGTTTTTAATATTTTTACTTTTAGGTCGATGCGTTGTTTTGTAGCTTGCAAAGCACAAGGCCCAACGCGCGGCGCCCCCCGACCGGCAGTCCACCCGCGATCGAGCTACGCTCAAAGATCCACGCGGCCGTTGGACAGGACCACGATGTCCCGTTCCTCGGCGATGGTTCGGAACGCCACCGTGTCGCCCTCCGCGCCACATCTCGGTGCGCAACGTCTCGCCGGGAAACACCGGGGCGGTGAACCGGACCTGAACGCCCTTCACGCGTTCCGGATCGGAATCGGCCATGACCCGCAGCACCGCGTACGCCGCGTGGCCGAGGGTGCAGCGTCCATGCAGGATCGGCCGGTCGAAACCGGCGGCGGCCGCCACCTCCGGATTGGCGTGCAGCGGGTTGTGGTCGCCGTTGAGCCGATAGAGCAACGCCTGTTGCGGCAGGGTCGCCAACGCCAGGGCGGCGTCCGGCGCGCGGTCCGGTACCGGGTGCGGCTTGGGCAGGGGGGTGCCGGGCCCGCCGCAGCCGCCGTCGCCCCGGCAGAGGAAGTCGGTGGTCTCCGTCGCCAGGCGGTCTCCGCTGTAGCCGTCGAAGATGTCGCGCACCGTGCGGATCAGCGCGCCCCGCCCCGCGCCCCGGTCGACGATATCGGTCACCTCGGTTCGCGCCGACAGGCGCCCCGCTGGCGGCAGCGGCCGGTGGATCGCCAGGCTTTCGGCGACGTGCAAGACCCTCTTCCAGTCGATGCCGGTGTCGGGATCCTGGGGCCAGAAGCCAGGCGACGCCAGCACCAGCGCCATGGTGGGAAAGGCGTGCAGATCGTCCTCGAGGGTGAACCGCAGTTGCCGCGCATCCGTCGGATCCCGCCCGATGCCGATGGACAGGGCGTAGCGGATGGTGTCCCAGACGTCGTACTCCTGGGTGACGTTGTCGAAGGGCCAGTCGATGAGGCGATCGTAGTCGAATGGCATGGCGTTCGCGTTCCTTCCCCTGGGATCTGGTTGCCGGAGGCATGGTTCGCCAAGATCCGGGCAACAGGTGTATTGTAGGGTTTCGCAAAGGGGAACGGAACATGCCGATCATCGTTCGACGCATCAAATCACTCCGCGACTACGCCGCCTGCGTGGTTGTCCGCTATCGCGTGTTCGTGGTGGCGCAGAAAGTGCCCGAGGACGAGGAAATCGACGGTTACGAGGATACCAGCGTTCACTACCTCGCGCTCGACGAAGGCAAGCCGGTGGGCACGGCGCGCTATCGCCTGGTGGGCACCGGGACCGCGAAGATCGAACGGATGGCGGTGCTGCCCGATATCCAGCGGCGCGGGGTCGGCACGGCGCTCGTCCGGCTGGTGTTGGCCGACCTTAAGATGCTGGGCACCATCGCGACCGTCAAGGCCGGGGCGCAGACCCACGCCATCCCGTTCTACCAGCGGTTCGGCTTCGAGGCGGTGGGGCCGGAATACCTCGACGCCGGCATCGCCCACCGCGACATCGTCATGACCGTGACCGATTAACTGGAACGGAGCCCGCGGGCCTCCTCGACCGGAACGATGGCCTTGCCGATGGGCCAGAGCGACAGCGGGATCAGTTTCAGATGCGCCCAGGCGAAGGGGATGCCGATGATCGTGATGGCGAGGGCAATGGCGAAAAAGATGTTGGCCAGCGCCAGCCACCAGCCGGCCAGCAGAAGCCAGACGATATTGCCCAGGGTGCCGAGCGGACCGGTGCCGATGTCCTCGCGCCCGGAGACCTGGCTCCTCGGCACCGCCACCTGCCCGAAGGGCAGAAAGGTATAGAGGGCGATATTAAGCGCGGCCCGCGCCCAGGGGATGCCGATGATGGTGATGGCCATGATCGCGGCGGCCAGTAGCCAGGCCAGCGCCGTCCACAGGCCTCCGGTGACGATCCACAGAACGTTCAGCACCACCGACAACAAGCGACATGCGGATTTCTCCTTGAGCGGACCAGACGATCAGCGGGGAACGGCGGCGGCGTTTTTCTCGACCGCCTCGATCCAGTCGCGCAACCGGGCGCGGTTGGCGCCCATGTCCCAATAGCCAACTTGCGAGGTGGAGTAGGCGGCGAAAGTGGACCGGTTGGAGTCCAGGGGAAGAACCGCGATGCTGATCCGGTCCACGAACCCGAACACGGCGCTCTTCTGCTCAGCCTCTATGTGCAAACCATCCTCCGAGGTGGCGAGGATGGTGACGCGTGGCTGCGACTCGAATGGCGGCGCGCCACGCCTCCGCGAGGGTGCTCGCCGGTATGTCGAAAACCGGCGCCGACTGGTCCGGCGACGCGGCGCCGGAGAAATCCGCCGGCGCCACCAGCCAGTTGTTGGGGCTGTCGGGCGGCGACAGCGAGGAAAAGTCGGTGAAGGTCACGGCTGGCGACATGGTGGTTCCGGACTCCCCTGTTGCGGAAGACGCGCACGCGCCGATGGCCGGCGCCAGAAGCGCCACCGCCACCACGGCACATAGGATGGGAGACCGTCGCTTCATGCGCAAGCCGCCAGCGTCTACCGGTTCGCGCTTCCCGGGTAGGACGCCGCCGGAGCGCCGCTGCGCCACGCGGCGCTACCCTTGCAATGCGGACAAATCCGTTCGCCCGCCCACGCGCTACTGAAATCGGTCCGGCACCGCAGGCACGGCCGAACCTTCGGCTCCTCGGCGATGGTCTCTTCGGTCGGTGTTTTTTCCATTATCCATATATAGGCTTAACCGAACGAAATTGCCGGAAATTTTTCCGAAAACGCGCGATGCTTAGGGGCGCGGCCCGGCGTCGGATCCGCTTCATCGCGGTTCCGAGTGATCCAAACGGGTCCGAAGCAGCGTACTTTAGCTTTAGATTTTCGTCCATCGCGCTTCATTTTTTCATTTCAGGATCTTGCACTTGCTCAAATACGTGATTGCCTATGGAGCAACGGCGGTGATTTTTTTCGCTGTCGACTTCGTCTGGTTGGGCGTGATGGCGAAGTCCTTCTACCGGGATCACATCGGCCACCTGATGGCGGACCAGGTCAACATGACCGCCGCCGTGGGGTTCTATCTTCTCTATATCGTCGGGATCGTCGTTTTCGCGGTTTTGCCCGCGCTCCACTCCGAACTCGTGGAAGACGGCGCTGTTGCTGGGAGGGCTGCTCGGCCTGATCGCTTACGGAACCTACGACATGACCAACCTGGCGACGCTCCGGGACTGGCCCGTCGCCGTGGCGGTGGTGGACATGGCCTGGGGCACCGCCCTGACCGCCGCGTCCGCCACCGCCGGGTACTTCATCTCCAGGATGTTCGCCCAGTAGCGATGGGACCGCTCCCCCGACCGGACGCTCCATTTTCCTATCCCCCCGGGTCCCGTGAACCCTCTCACACAACCCATATCCTCGTCATGTCGACAAGATTGCGATCATGGCGCGCATCACTCCACCTTTAGCCGTGCAAAGGTTTTTTCCCTTTCGTTTCGGTTCGGGAAATGCCAGATGTTGAGGGTGGCGGCGACGGCCACCGGCGTTCGGAACGCGCCGGGTGGCGCGCCCGCGAATGAAGACCAGAACGGGGAGGATTCAATGGAAATCAAGACAGTCGGCGTCGTTGGCGCCGGAACCATGGGCAACGGCATTGCCCAGATTTTCGCGCTCGGCGGTTTCGACGTGGTCATGCGCGACATCAAGCAGGAATTCGTCGAACGCGGCATGAAGACCATCCAGAAGAACCTCGAGCGGATGGCCACCCGCGGCAAGATCTCGGCCGAGGACAAGGACGCCGCCCTGTCGCGGATCACCACAACGACGAAGATCGATCCGCTGGCCGACCGCGACCTGGTGGTGGAGGCCATCATCGAGGACGTGGACGCCAAGCGCGAACTGATCCAGGTGTTGGACGCGGTGTGCCGCGAGGACGCCATCCTCGCCACCAACACGTCGTCCATTTCCATCACCAAGATCGCGGCGGCGTCGAAGAAGCCCCAGCGGGTCTGCGGCATGCACTTCTTCAATCCGGTTCCGGTGATGCAACTGGTGGAGATCATCCGCGCCCTGCAGACCGCCGACGAGGTGTGCACGGCCATCGAGGAGGCGACCCGCACGATCGGCAAGACGCCGCACCAGATCAAGGACAGCTACGGGTTCGTGGTCAACCGCGTGCTCATCCCGATGATCAACGAGGCCATCAACTGCCTGTACGAGGGCCTGACCGCGCCGGAGGAGATCGACGCGGTGATGCGGCTCGGCGCCAACCATCCCATGGGACCGCTGTCGCTCGGCGACCTCATCGGCCTCGACATCGTCCTCGACATCATGGAGACGCTGTACCGGGGCTTCGACGACCCCAAGTACCGTCCCAGCCCGCTGTTGAAGCAGATGGTGGACGCCGGTTACCTCGGACGCAAGACCGGCCGCGGCTTCTTCAAGTACGAGAGCGCCTAGCCCGGGCCCCAGCGAGAGGGAACACCCATGTACATCAGCATTCGCCGCTACAACAACGTGGTCTCGGTCAGCGAGGTCTGCAGCAAGATCGCCGTGAGCTTCGTGCCGCTGCTGCAAAAGGCTCCCGGCTTCATCGCCTATTACGCCGTCGACGGCGGTGGCGGCAGCATGGCCACCATCAGCATGTTCTCCACCGAACAGATGGCCCTTGAATCCAACGAGACCGCCGCCAAATGGCTCAAGGACAACGTCGCCGACCTGCAACCCGACGCCCCAGAGATCATCGCCGGCAAGGCCAGGGTGGAAGCGTCCGCCTGAATTCCATTGTTAGGGGCGGGCGCTCCGAACGGAAGTCGCCCGTCTTCAATCCCGTTTACGGGTGAGAATGAGCGTCGCCAGCGGCGGTACGGTCAGGACGATGGAATGGACCCTGCCGTGGCATTCGAACGCCTCGGAGCGGACCTCGCCGGCGTTACCGACGTTGCTCCCGCCGTACAGTTCCGAGTCGGTGTTGAGAACTTCCGAATAGGCGCCGGGACGGGGCACGCCGACACGGTAGCCTTCCCGGACCACCGGCGTGAAATTGCAGACGACGACGGCGAAGTCGTCTGGGTCGATCCCCTTGCGCATGAACGAAATCACGCTCTTTTCCCAGTCGGTGGTGTCGATCCATTCGAACCCGTCGGGTTCGCAGTCGCGCTGATGGAGCGCCGGCAATCGCCGGTAGAGGCCGTTGAGGTCGCGGACCAGGCCGTGAACACCGCCGTGCATGGGATCCTCCAGGAGGTGCCAGTCGAGGCCGGCGTCGTGGTTCCACTCCCGCTCCTGGGCGAACTCGCAGCCCATGAACATGAGCTTCTTGCCGGGATGGGTGTACATGAACGCCAGGTAGGCGCGCATGTTGGCGAATTTCCGCCACCGGTCGCCGGGCATCTTGCCGAGCAGAGAGCCCTTGCCGTGGACCACCTCGTCGTGGCTGATGGGCAACACGTAATTCTCGGAGAAGGCGTAGGACAGGCAGAAGGTGAGCTGGTCGTGGTGGTACTTGCGGAACACCGGATCGAGGCTGATGTAGCTGAGCGAGTCGTGCATCCACCCCATGTTCCACTTGTAGCCGAAGCCGAGGCCGCCGAGGTAGGTCGGGCGCGACACCATCGGCCATGAGGTGGATTCCTCGGCGATGGTCGCGACGCCGGGAAACTGCTGGTAGAGGTGCTCGTTGGTCCGCCGCAGAAACGAGATGGCCTCGATGTTCTCGTTGCCGCCGTGCTCGTTGGGGATCCACTCGCCTTCCTTGCGGCTGTAGTCGAGGTAGAGCATGGAGGCGACCGCGTCCACGCGCAGGCCGTCCACGTGGTATTCCTCGATCCAGAACAGCGCGTTGTTGAGCAGGAAGTCGGCAACCTCCACGCGTCCGTAATTGTAGATGAGCGTGTCCCAGTCCATGTGCCGGCCCTTTCGGGGATCGGCGTGCTCGTAGAGGTGCGATCCGTCGAAGTAGCCGAGGCCCTGCGGATCGGTGGGAAAGTGTCCCGGCACCCAGTCGTTGATCACGCCGATGCCGGCCTGATGGCAGCGGTCGACGAAGTTGCGGAACTCGTCCGGCCGGCCGTAGCGGCTGGTCGGCGCGAACAGTCCGATGGGTTGGTAGCCCCACGACCCGTCGAAGGGATACTCGGAGATGGGCATGAGCTCGATATGGGTGAAGCCCATGTCGACCACGTAGGGAATGAGTTGGTCGGCCAACTCGCGGTAGGTCAGGTAACCGCGCAGTCCCTCGCCGCCACGCCGCCACGAGCCGAGATGGACCTCATAGATGGCGACGGGCGCGTCGCGGGCGATGGCCGCTTTCCGCTTCTCCATCCATTGCTTGTCGGCCCAGCCGTACCGGGTCATGTCATATACGATGGCCGCGGTCCCCGGCGACTGCTCGCAGAAAAAGGCGAACGGATCGGCCTTCAAGGCCATCAGCTCGCCCTTCTTCGACGCGATCTCGTACTTGTACAGCAAACCCTCGCCGACGCCCGGCAGGAAGATTTCCCAGACCCCGCATTCGGCGCGGAACCGCATGGGGTGCCGCCGTCCGTCCCAGTTGTTGAAGTCGCCGACGATGCTGACCCGCGTCGCGTTGGGCGCCCACACCGCGAACCCGGCGCCGGCGACGCCGTCCACGGTCATGGGATGAGAGCCGAGCTTTTCGTCCAGGCGAAGATGCTTCCCCTCGGCGATCAGGTAGACGTCCAATTCCCCGAGGATCGGCGGGAAGCGGTAGGGATCCTCCACGTCGGTCTTGGTCTTGCCGTCGTCGAGGCGCAGGCGGTAGGGGAAGAACCCGCCGGTCCGGGCGACCGGGCCCGCGAACACGCCCGCCTCATGGATCCGGGGAAGTTCCGCGGCGACGGAGCCGTTCCTCGCGTCGACCACGTGGACGCGTTTCGCGCCATCGGGAATAAACGCGCGCACCACCATCGCGCCATTGCGCTCCTGGTGCATGCCCAGGAACGAAAACGGATCGCCATGCTTGGCGGAGACGATCAACTCCACGTTCTTCTGCAGCTGTTTCGGCGTCATGGACTTAGGAACTCCTCTCGCTCAGGATGCGGCTCAGACCCAGCAGCGGGATACGAACCCACGTTGGCCGGTTGCCCACCTCGTAGCGGACCTCGTAGGCGGCCTTCTCGATGGTGAACAGGTCGAGCAGCGCCCGCATGTGCTCGTCGTCTTCCGGACGGGACGGACATCCCTCGGTCGCCCGGTCGTAGCCCCGGAGGTAAGCCTCGACGGCGCGTTCTTCCCACTCCTCGGCGAGCGGGCGGAGTTCCTCGAGCAACTCCGGGGTTTCCGTGGTCTGGCGGAACAGCGCCGCCCAGGCGGCGTAGTTGAAGGATCGCAGCATCCCCGCGACGTCCTTGAGCGGAGTGTGCTTCTCCCGGCGCTCGGCCAGGGACCGCAGCGGCTCGCCCTCGAAGTCGATGATGTGCCAGTCGTCCTGGACCACCAGAACCTGTCCAAGATGGTAGTCTCCGTGATAGCGGGTCTTCACCGCCGAAACCCGCTCCGGCGCGAGCGAGGAAATGATCTCGAGCAGTTCGCCCCGTTGCGCGAGAACCTGCTGGGCAAGTTCGCGATCCCGCTCGCGGAGATTTCCGAGCCCCCGTTCCAGCTCCGTCATGGCGTCGTCGGCGAAGGCCCGCACCTGTTCGGTCCAGTCGCGAAGATCGGCCTCCGTGATGGGCTCGGGATCGAACGCCGGATCGCCGGTGTTCAGCGCGAACGCGCGATGCAGTTCTCCCGTTCGCACGCCCAGGGTCTCGGCCAGAACGAAGTAGACCTCGTTGAGATCGGGGATTCCGGCGTCGATGTCCGATCGAAGCGCGCCTTCGTTCTCGTACATCCGTTCCAGGTGGTGGAGCGTGAAGTCCCAACCGCTGCCCTGGTTGCGCACGAACCCCTGGATGATGCAGAGCGCCGTGGATTCGCCGTCGGCGTCCACGTGTTCCACCGAGCCGAGAAGCGGCGGCGTATTGGCGAATCCCGCCTTCTCGGTCAGGAAACGGGCGACCTCCAGCTCCAGGTGGATGCCCTGTTCCAGCCGGCGGTAGCCCTTGATCACCATCGCGTCGCCGATGATCACCGACGTGTTGCTCTGTTCCACGTTCAGCCGGCGAACCTCGGGCTCCCCGTCGAAGGTGATATCGGCGATGGCGCGGGTCGGCACGAAGCGAAGCTCGCCCGGCGTCGCCGGAACCGTCCGGCCCTCGCGCACCGCCTCGATCAGCGCCAGGACGAACCGGCCATCGACGAAGGCGTCGTGGATCAACCCGGTTCGCGGCCCCCGGCGCGCGCGCCCGAGCGCGAAGGGCATGAGACCGCCGGTGTTGTCCTCCTTCGAACGCTCCCACGTGATGGCGAGCGGCAGGAAGTAGCGCTGGCGCTCGCCGCCCGCGATCTTCGCCCCCGCGATGGTCAAGAGCCAGCTCTCGTCTCCGGAGACCAGCGGCCCGGAGACCAGCGAGCGGAAGCTTTCCACATGCTTGTCCTTGGCCGCGAACCACCGCGCCTTGGGCAGATACGAGGGAAGAATGTCCTGCTGGTAGCGATCGCGCTCGCGGCCCTCGCAGAGGCTCTCCCAACCCTTGCTGAGAACCAGCGTGACAAGCTCGGGCATCATGGGGGTCAGATCCTCGTGCCACGACGGCGCCTCGGCCTCGGTGGTCAGCACGAACCAGTAGAAGGCGTAGGGCGGCAGCGTGAGCAGATAGGTGAGATCGCCGATGGGCGGAAACACGCTGCGGCTGAGCAACTCCACGGGCACGAAGCCCTTGTACTGCGACAGGTCGAGTTCCACGGGTTCCGCCGATCGCGAGAGGTTGGCGACGCACAGAACCACCTCGTCGCCATAACGGACCAGGTAGGCCAGTATCCGGCGGTTTCCCGGATAGAGAAAGGTCAGGGTCCCCCGGCCGAGCGCGATCCGCGAGCGGCGCACCGCGAGCAGGCGCTTGACCCAGTTGAGCAGCGACGACGGATCGTCGTCCTGCCGCTCCACGTTCACCGAGTCGTAGCCGTACACCCAGTCCATGATGGGCGGCAGGTAGAGCTGCGCCGGATTGGCCCGGGAGAAACCGCCGTTGCGGTCCGGCGACCACTGCATGGGGGTCCGCACCCCGTTGCGGTCGCCGAGATAGATGTTGTCGCCCATGCCGATCTCGTCGCCGTAGTAGACGATGGGCGTCCCCGGCATGGACATGAGCACGCTGTTCAGCAGTTCGATCTTGCGCCGGTCGTTGTTCAACAGCGGGGCCAGGCGGCGGCGGATGCCGACGTTGATCTTGGCGCGCGGGTCGGCGGCGTAGAACTGGTACATGTAGTCCCGCTCGCGGTCGGTCACCATTTCGAGCGTCAACTCGTCGTGGTTGCGGAGGAAAATCCCCCACTGGCAGTTGGGCGGGATGTCCGGCGTCTGGCGCATGATATCGGTGATCGGCGCCCGATCCTCCTGGGCTACCGCCATGAACAGCCGCGGCATCAGCGGGAAATGGAACGCCATCTGGCACTCGTCGCCGTCGCCGAAATACGGCAGCACGTCCTCGGGCCACTGGTTGGCCTCGGCCAGCAGCATGCGATTGGGATGGCTCTCGTCCATGGCCGCCCGCAACCGCTTGATGATGGCGTGGGTTTCGGCGAGGTTCTCGTTGTTGGTACCCTCGCGCTCGCAGAGATAGGGGACGGCGTCCAGGCGGAGCCCGTCGACGCCGGTGTCGAGCCAGAACCGCATGACGTCGATCATCGCCTCGACCACGCGGGGGTTGTCGAAATTGAGGTCCGGCTGGTGCGAGAAGAAGCGATGCCAGTAGTAGGCCTTGGCCTCCGGATCCCAGGCCCAGTTGGAGGTCTCCGTATCGGTGAAGATGATCCGGGTGCCCTCGTACTTCTGATCGGTATCGCTCCACACGTAGTAATCGCGATATTTCGATCCGGGCTTGGACTTGCGCGCCCGCTGGAACCACGGATGCTGATCCGAAGTGTGGTTGATGATCAGTTCGATGATCACCCGGAGCCCGCGCTTGTGGGCCTCGCGAACGAAAACTCGGAAATCCTTCATCGTTCCATAGGACGGATGCACGCCCCGGTAATCGGCGATATCGTATCCGTCGTCTCGGAACGGCGACGGGTAGAACGGCAGCAGCCACACCGCCGTCACCCCGAGATCCCTGATGTAATCCAACTTGGACGTCAGACCCCGGAAATCGCCGATGCCGTTGCCGGTCGAGTCCATGTATGCCTTGACATGGAGCTGGTAGATGACGGCGTCCTTGTACCAAAGCGGATCGTCATAGTTCATCTTCGCGTTTCTCCCAGACGTGTCGGGCGCCAAAGGCCCTCGTTTGCGCCGAGGGTTCGCCCCGGGCGCCCCGACAGTGTTCTTTTCCGCGCCTTTATCTACGGGCGCTGATCTTGAAAATTTCGCACGGGTTGCCCTGCGGATTGAGGCGAACCCATTGCCGGATCCCGCTCCATTCCATGTACCGCCCGGTCAGCAGTTCCTCGGCCACGAACGGATCCCAGACCGACAACCCCATGTCGTCCAACGGAAAGTCGATGTTGGCTTCATGGGGGTTGAACGGATCGAGGTTGACGGCGACGAAGATCATGTTGGACCGGTCCGGCGTCATCTTGCCGTAGAACAGGACATTGTTGTTGGTGGACGGATAGAACCGGAGGTTGTCCAATTCCTGCAGCGCCGGATTGGCGCCGCGGATCCAGTTGATCTTGGAGACGTACTCCTTGATGTTGCCGGGCCGGTCCCAGTCCCAGACCTTGTACTCGTACTTCTCGGAGTGGAGGAACTCCTCCTTGCCGGGGACCGGCGTCGCCTCGCAGAGCTCGTATCCGTTGTACATGCCGTAAACGCTGGACAGGGTCGAGGCGAGAACGAGGCGGATCTGGTGGCCCGGACGCCCGCCGGTCTGAAGATAGGGCGGGTTGATGTCCGGCGTGCTCGGAAAGAAATTGGGCCGCAGGTATTCCTTGACCTCGGTCTGGGTCAGTTCCGTGAGGTACTCGATGAACTCCTCCTTGGAATGCCGCCACGTGAAATACGTATACGATTGGCTGAACCCGATCTTGGCCATCATCGTCAACACTTCGGGACGAGCGAACGCCTCCGCAAGGAAAATAACGTCCGGATGCTCGTTCTTGACCTCGCGGATCAACCATTCCCAGAACGGGAAGGGCTTGGTGTGCGGGTTGTCCACGCGGAAGATCTTGACCCCGTGTTCCACCCAGAACAGCACAGTCGATAGCAGTTCCTCCCAGAGCGACACCCAGTCGTCGTTGAAGAAATCAACGTTGACGATGTCCTGGTATTTCTTCGGCGGGTTCTCGGCATACTTGATGCTGCCGTCGGGACGGAACAGGAACCACTCCGGGTGCTCCTTGATCCACGGATGGTCCGGCGAACACTGGACGGCGAAATCGAGCGCCACCTCCATGCCGTGTTCGGCGGCGGCCGCCACCAGCCGGTCGAAATCGTCGATGGTGCCGAGTTCGGGGTGGACCGCCTTGTGGCCGCCCTCATCCGAGCCGATGGCATACGGACTGCCGGGATCGTCCGGGCCGGCGTTGAGCGTGTTGTTGGGGCCCTTGCGGAACGCCCGGCCGATGGGGTGGATGGGCACGAAATACAGCACGTTGAAGCCCATGGACCGCACCTCCGGCAGGCGCGCGATGCAATCGTCGAAGGTCGCGCCCTTACCCGGGACCCGGCCCTGGGAGCGCGGAAACATCTCGTACCAGGCCGCGAACCGCGCCGCGACGCGGTCCACCACCACCTCCAGTTCCTGATCGTAGCGGACCGCGGTGCCCCGGTCCGGCCATCGCGCCGTCGCCCCGCGCACCTCGTCGCCGAGAAGCAGGCCGGCCCGGCCATGGTCGTCGTAGTCCTCGAACAGCTTCAACGCCTGCTTGAGGCGGGCCACGTCGGCGCCCTTGGCGCGCGAGAACGCCTCCTCGACGAGTTCCCTGCCCTCGATCAGTTCAAGGGCGACGTTCTGCCCCGCGCCCATCTTCTTCTCGATCTCGTCGCACCAGGTGGCATGGACATCGGTCCACGCCTCGATGGTGTACACATACGTGGTGTTTTCCTCGAGAACGACGCTGGCCACCCACCTGTCGAGCCCTGGATTGATGCACCTCATGGGCACTTCCTTCCACTCCGCGTCGGCCTCGCGGCGGTACAACAGAACGGCGGCGAGCTTGTCGTGCCCCTCGCGGAAGATGGCGGCGGAGACATCGAGGGTGTCGCCGACCTCGCGCTTGATGGCGTAGCGCCCCTTCTCCAGCTCCGGCTGGACATCGCGGATGACGATGGAGCGGCTTCTCAGGTGGGTGCCGAGGTCATGGAACAGGCGGCCCGAGCGGCCGCGCGCGGACTCGTCCTTGTGGGTATGGATCCTCGGCTTGGCGACGCCCGGCGCGTCGGCTTTCGCGGCGTCCGCCGCCGGGATGGAACCCGTCTCGGGAGGAGCGTCAGGTTTCGGCGCGCTCTCCGCCTTCGCGGCGGGTTCGGCCTTCGCGGGGCGTCTGCCTTCGCGGGAGCGTCTGCCTTCGGCGTGGCGTCCGGTTGCGGCGCGGACTCGGCCTTCGCGGCGGGTTCGGCCTTCGCCGGAGCGTCCGCCTTCGGAGCGGGTTCCGGTTTCGGCGTCGAATCGGCCTTCGGCGGCGAAGCGGCCGTCTACGGGCGCGGCGGCCGGCGCCGCCGGCGGTTTGGGCGGATCCGACGGCTTGGCCGGTTCCGCGGCCGCGGCAGGCTTGGCGGCGGGCGCCTGAACCGTCGCGGGCTGCTTGTTTGGTCTCGGATGTCGGTTTCGCGTTGGACTCCCGCTTTTCGCCCGGTGTCCCGCCGGCTTGTCCCGTGCCACCTTTCATCGAGTATTCCCCTCTCCGTAAATTCACCTGACGTCCGTCATTCGCGGACGCCTCTCCGCATCGCGTTGGCGCCGATGCTTTAAAGTATGCGCGGTATACTAACCGGTCGCCACGGCGCAGTCACGTGACACCCGAATGCGTGAACGGCAAAAACCGCGAACAACCGCCTTCCCTGCCGATTCGGGGGTCACCCTCCATGAGACAACGCGCCAGCCGGCCGCCGGTTCCCTCCATATCCCGCATTAGACTTGACGTTGAGCGCGCCGCCACTGGTCGCCCGGCCCTGCGCCCGGCCGGAGCGATGACGGTGCCGCCGTTGGGGACCGCCTCGGAGGCGGCATCCCAGCCGAAAAACCCCTCGCCGCCGTCCAGTGGCGCCCGGATACCCCGCATCCATATCACGGCCGCCGCCGGAGTCGACCGGCGGCCATCGTCCCTGTACTCTCCGCGATCCCAGGACAGACCTACCGGCAAGAGCACACACAGGGTCCGGCCCGACACCGCCGCGAAGAGGAGATCGCCCCAATGAAGTTCTACGACTGCGCCACCGCCCCCAGCCCCCGCCTGGTCCGCGTGTTCATCGCCGAGAAGGGCATCGACATCCCGGTCGAGCAGGTGGATCTGCGCGGCGGCGCGCACCTGTCGCCCGAATTCCGCGCGATCAATCCCTACTGCTCCGTTCCGGTGCTGGAGCTCGACGACGGCACGCGGCTGACCTCCACCCAGGGCTGCTGGCGCTACCTGGAGGAAACGGTTCCCGAGCCGCCGCTGCTCGGCGCCACGCCCGTCGAGAAGGCCCTGGTCGCCGACCGCGTCTGGCGCATCGAGACCGAAGGCTGGCAGGCGATGACCGAGGCGCTGCGCAACACCTCGCCCGGCATGAAGGACCGCGCCCTCACCGGCCCCGACAACTACGCCCAGATCCCCGAGCTCGGCCAGCGCGGCAAGCTCCGCGCGCAACGCTTCCTCGACCGCCTGGACGGCCTGCTGGACGGCGCCCCCTACCTCGCCGGCGACCGGTATTCCGCCGCCGACATCATGGCCATGGTCGTGGTCGACTTCGCCAAGTGGCTGAAACTGTCCCTCCCCGCCGGCGCCGCCGCCTCCCAACGCTGGTACGAAACCGTCACCGCGCGGCCCAGCGCGAAGGTGTGACGGCATTTCGCCGTTCGCGTCGCGGCGAGCGGGACCCCGGGTTGGGGTAGCGTGCCCGGCGGCTGCCGTCTATGATGCAACGATGAAGGAACCGGCGCGGTGGGGGAGTGTTGCCGGGTGGCGGATACATACGACGTCTTCCTGAGCTACAGTCACAACGACCGGGACGCGGCCGCGCACCTCCACGGTCAACTCGAAAAGCTTGGGCTTAGCGTCTTCTGGGACGAGAAGGGCATCCGCGCGGGCGATCTCTGGCTCGACGCGCTGCAGGACGCGGTGGACGGCTGCGGCGCCTTCGTCGTGCTGGTCGGCCGCGACGGGGTGGCGCGGTGGATCGGCGCCGAGACCCAGGTCGCTCTCAACCGCTATTTCGGTCCCCGCGACGAGGCCGAACGCCTGCCGATCTTTCCGATCCTGCTCGGCGAGACGCCAGCCGGATACGCTTCCAGCCTTCCTGCGGCTGTTCCAGGCGACGCCCTGGAACGGCGCCGACTGCCCTTGACAATGGCTTCCTTCAACGGATTGCCGAGCGCACCGTCGTGGCCGACACGAAGACCAAGTTCGAAGGCTGCCCGTTCGTCGGGCTCGACGCCTATGGGACGGACCAGGCCCAACTGTTCTTCGGCCGCCAGAAGGAGACCCTGGACGCCCTCGCCTGCTTCAATACCCGCAATGAACCCATCGTGCGCTGGCTGGAGATCAACGGCAACTCGGGTTGCGGCAAGTCGTCGCTGATGAACGCCGGCCTGCTGCCGCTGGTGGAGAAGGGCTGGCTGTGGCGCCGCACCGGTTACGAGCGCTGGACGTGCATCGGCCCGATGGTCCCGGGAAAGGACCCGGTGGAAATGCTGGCCGAGTCCCTGATCGTGACCGCCAAGAAGGCGTTGGGTGAATCCGTGAAGATGGGCGAACTCGTCAAGGAGCTTAAAAGCGGTGACGATGCCTTGCGCTACTGGCTGCGCGAACGTAAGCAGCCAGACGCGGCCTTCCTGCTCGCGGTGGATCAGTTCGAGGAGCTGTTCACCTTTGCCGACGAGGACGGGCGCGGCCGCTTCGATCGACTGCTCGCCGGCGCGCTTACCGATGACGCCTGCCCTTTGTTCGTCATCTCCACGGTGCGCGCCGATTTTCTCCACCGCTTCGAAGACGTCCCCCGGCTGAATGACGCCCGCAACCGCCGCGGCAAGCCATGGACTCTGGCACCGATTGGGTCCGACGGCCTGCGCGAGGTCATTGAGGGCCCGGCCCGGCTCGCCAGCCTCGATGTCGGCGAGGTCACGGGCGTGATCCTGGCGCAGGCCGAAAACGATCCCGGCGCCCTGCCATTGGTGGAGAATGCCCTGGAATGGCTATGGAAGGACAAATCGAACAACCGCCTCAGCGAGCGGCGGTTCAATGAGGCGGGTGGTCTCGCCGGTATCCTCAGCCACCGGGCCGACGCGTTACTCGAGGCATTGAACGACGAAGGGCGCGCGCGCGCCTTGGAATTGCTGTTCCGACTGGTCAGGGTCGATCCCGAGGGAATTCGGCATGCCCGTCAGCGGATGCCCATGGGCGACGCAGAGGAAATTGCGGGCGGCCGCGACCTGCTTAACCGCCTCTCCGGCCATCAAGCCGGCGGCCTGACCTCGGGCCCGGTACGACTGATCACGATCACCGACGAAGGCCGCTGGGTCAACCTGATCCACGAGACGCTCATTCGGAGCAAGGGGCTGGACGCCGAGAGCAAGCCCCAACCCTATTGGCCGACCTTGTGGGACTATATCGCGCAGCACAAGGAGCGCGCGGCATGGCGCGAACGGCTCGGGGCGGACATCGAAACCTGGCTGGCGAAGGAAAAGGCGCCCGGGTTTCTGTGGTCGCACGAACGGGTTCGGGAACTGTACTCGGTCATGCGGCGGCCCGGTCCCAGGTTCGAACTGAACCAGACCGAACGGGAGTTCCTCGGGCCAATCGATCCGGATAAGATGCTGGCGGAACTGGAAAAGCCGGAAACGGCACACAAACGTCGCCGCTTGATCGGCGAACGGCTCGACATCTTGGGCGAGCACCCGTCCCGCTGGGGAGTGGGCATCGAGAACGGGACGCCCAGAACCGACTGGCGGACGGTACCCGGCGGCAGGGTGACAATTTCCATTTTGTCCGACCCGAATGATCCGCGATCGGAGCCAAGAGAAACGCTCCCTCGCTCCCTGAAACCCTTCAAAATTACCCGCTATCCCATCACGGTCGCCCAGTACCGCGCGTTTATCGAGGCCGAGGACGGATGGCCCGATCCGGTTTGGTGGGGCAACGATCTGTATCGCGATGCGGGTGGAAACACGTACGAATTCGGGCGCTTCGGCAACCACCCGGCGGTGTATGTGAGTTGGTTCGACGCGGTGGCTTTCTGCCGCTGGATCAGCCGCCGGCTCGGTACTGAAGTCCGCCTGCCGGACGAGTGGGAGTGGCAGCGCGCGGCCCTCGGCGACAGCGGCGGCGTCTATCCCTGGGGCGGCCGCGATTGGGACCCCGAACAAGAGCCGCACCGGGCCAATACGTTCGAGAGCCGGCTTGGTCAGGCGACGGCGGTCGGCATGTATCCTGCCGGCGCCTCGCCGCAGGGTGCGCTGGACATGGCGGGAACGGTCTGGGAGTGGTGTCTGAACAAGTTCGACACGCCCGAGGTGGGCGAGTCCGGCGACGACGACTTCGATCTTCGCGTGCTGCGCGGCGGGTCCTGGGACGACGATCGGGACGTCGCGCGCTCGGCCGACCGCATCAGGTACGACCCGGACGACCGGGACGACAACGTCGGTTTCCGCGTGGTGTGTTCGTCCCCATCTTCGGACACTGACCCCTGAACGCGGCGCGTCAGCGCCGCGTCGAATTTTTTTTACGTATTCCCGTCTTGCCGGGCTGTCTTCGCCCGGCGGTGTTCGGCGGGACGGATCGGCAATGACTCCAGAATATGGCCGCGAAGCCCCCAGCTGTCGGCGTGACCCACATGATTGATCCATCCCTGGATGCTGGCATCGAGCTCGGCGAAACTGATCTCGCCGGCGTGATAGGCGGCCAGCCGCGACCGCAATCGCCGGTGGGCATGCCGCACCTTGCGGCCCTTGACCAGGCGGTGGGTGGGGTAGACGACGAAACCGAGCCACGGGATTCCCTCGCCGACCGGCAGAACTTGCGCCCGCGTCTCGTAAATCACCAGCCGCAGCCGGGCCAGTCTCTCGATGATCGCCGCCGGCCGCCCTCCCCCGTCCTCGCGAGCCCACCCTGTCTCCGTCCTTGTAAGCCCACCCTGCCTCCGTCCTTGCGAGCGAAGCGCGGCAACCCAGTTCCACCGCTCAAGTCCTGAACGGCACCGGACCGCCGCGTCGCTTCGCTCCTCGCGGTGACGGCGGGGGGCGGGCCACGAGGCTCGTCGGCCGGGATATTCGCCCGCTTTTCCGGGTGAAAGATGGCACTGATTTTGCTTTTCAGGGCCTGGATTTCTACTGTGCATGGGGTTGTTTTGCAAAAAACCGTTTTTACCCCCCCCCCCCCCCGCGTGCGCCATGGCGGGAGGGCTCCGGGCGGATTGGCCGCGTCCGGAGCCCTTGGGCGGCCGCTACCAGGTCAGGGTCTTGACGTTGGGGTCGAACGGGATGCCCGGAACGGAAGACCCGGGTGATCCCCGGCTGTTATCTTGCGTATGATAGGGGTATCCACCGATCTTCATCGTCACGAGGCCGCGCGCTCATGGACCCTGCCCGCCGACACCGGATCCGTCCCCTTCCTCTCGCCGCCGTCCTTGCCGGCGGGCTCCTGCTGGCCGGCGCGGGGGGTGCGGCCGGTGGTGATGGTCGCGCCGGGGCGTGCGCGGTACCGGGGGCGTGGATCGATCCGGCGGACGGCTCGGCGATCGCCCACGACCGGCTGATCGCCGACATGGCGGCGCGGCCGGTGGTGCTGCTGGGCGAGCATCACGACGACGCCGGGCATCACCGATGGCAGCTGCACACGCTGGCGGCGCTGCATGGACGGCGGCCGGACATGGCGATCGGTTTCGAGGCGTTTCCCCGCCGGGTGCAGCCGGTCCTCGACCGCTGGGTGGCGGGCGAGCTCTCCGCCGACGCCTTCCTCGCCGACGCGGGGTGGGCGGAGGTCTGGGGGTTCGACGCGGACCTGTACCTGCCGCTGTTCGAGTTCGCCCGCCTGCACCGGGTGCCCATGCTGGCGCTGAACGTGGAGCGGGACCTGGTCGCGCGGGTCGGCCGGGAGGGCTTCGACGCCGTGCCTCCCGGGGACCGCGAAGGCGTCTCCAAGCCCGCGCCGCCGCCGGACGCCTACATCCGGTCGCTCGCCCGGGTGTACGACGATAAGAAACGCCCCCACCGGCCCCCCTCCGGCGACACAGTGCCGGGGACCCAGGAGGCCGACCGGAGCGACATCGCCGAAACCTTGGCCGATCCGGCGTTCCGGCGGTTCGTCGACGCCCAGCTCACCTGGGACCGCGCCATGGCCGAGGCGATCGTCGGCGCGCGCGCCGCCGAGGGCGCGCCGCTGGTCGTCGGCATCCTCGGGCAAGGGCACGTGGAGCACCGCTGGGGCGTGCCCCACCAGCTCGCCGACCTCGGCATTCCGGACGCCGCCGTGCTGCTGCCGGTGGCGCCCTCCGAGGACTGCGCGGGCGTCCCGCCGGACCTCGCGGACGCGGTGTTCACGGTGCCGCCGGCCGGCGATCCGCCGCCCCCGGGCCCCCGCCTGGGCGTGATGATCGAAACCGTGAGCGGCGGCGGTGACGGGAGCGCCGGCGCTCGGGTGATCGAGGTGGTGCCCGGCGGCGTCGCCGAGGCCACCGGCATCGAGGCCGGAGACATCATCGTCGAGGCCGCCGGCCGGCCCATCGCCAAGAGCGGAGATCTCATCGCCACCGTCCGACAGCAGTCCCCGGGCACCTGGCTGCCTCTTAAAGTCCAGCGGGACGGCGCCACTGTCGACCGGGTCGCCCGCTTCCCGCCGAACCCGGCGGAGCCCCAATGATCCGCGTGGCCTCCGCCTTCGTCGTGCTGGTGTTCGCCACCGTATCGGCGGCCTTGGCCGAGCCGCCGGCTCCGGTTCATCACGACATCAGGCTGTGGCTGGACCCGGACCAGCGAACCCTTCGGGCGACCACCCGGACGACCCTTTCCGGCACCGGCCCCGTGGCCGTCCGTCTCGCCCCCTGGCTCACGGTCTCCGCCCTCGAGGTCGATGGCAAGGCCGTGACCGGCCTCCAACGAGGCGGTACGGTCGACGTGGACCCGGCCGGCGGCGGGACAAGCGAAATTCTGATCGCGTACGAGGGCACGGTGCCGGCCGCCGGGACGGAAAACACCGTCGGGCCGGAGGGGTCCTACCTGCCCGGCGGCGGCGGATGGCTGCCGTTCCTCGGGGGCGGCCATGTCACCTACCGCCTCGAGATGACCGTGCCGGACCGCCACCGGGTCATCGCGAGCGGCCGCCTGGTGGACGAGCGGGCCGAGGGCGGCCGCTACACGGCGGTGGTGACCCGCGACCACCCCGCCGAGGAACCGTCGGTGTTCGCCGGTCCCTACACCGTCCGCGAGCGCTGGCATCGCGGCATCCGTCTGCGGACGTATTTCCACGATGAACTGGCGGGGCTCGCCGAGGACTACCTGGACCGGTCGGCCGGCTATCTCGACCGGTTCTCGGATCGGATCGGCGACTACCCCTTCGCCGGTTTCTTCATCGTTTCGTCGCCGCTGCCGGTGGGGCTCGGCTTTGCCAACGTGGCCTACGTGGGGCGGACGGTGCTTCCCCTGCCGTTCATGCGCGGCCGCTCGCTGGCCCACGAAATCCTTCACAACTGGTGGGGCAACGGCGTGTTCGTGGACTACCCGTCCGGCAACTGGTCCGAGGGACTGACGACCTACATGGCCGATTACGCGCTCGCCGCCGACGAAGGCGCCGGCGCGGCGCGGGAGATGCGGCTGCAATGGCTCCGCGATTTCGCCGCCCTGCCGCCCGGAAGCGACTTTCCGGTGACCGCGTTCACCGCCCGGACCCACGACGCCGAGCAGGTGATCGGCTACAACAAGGTCGCGTTCATTTTCCACATGCTGGAGCGCGAGATCGGAACGCCGGCGTTCACCGAGGCCATCCGCGCATTCTGGAACGAGCACCGGTTCCGGGTCGCCGGCTGGCCGGATCTCCGTCGCGCCTTCGAGGCCGCCTCGGGCCGCGACCTGGCGGCGTTTTTCGACCAATGGCTGAACCGGGCGGGCGCCCCCGTCCTGCGCCTGTCCGGCGCCACCCGCGAGGACGGCGCGGCCGTGGCGACCCTCGGCCAGGATGCGCCCGCCTACCGGCTGACGGTTCCCGTCGCCGTGGATACCGCCGGCGGGCGGGTGGACGCGACCGCGCGCCTGCAGGGCTTGGAAACCTTGGTGTCCATCGCGACCGGCTCGCCGCCGCTGGCGGTGAGCGTCGATCCGGACTACGACCTGTTCCGCCGCCTCGACCCGGCGGAGATGCCGCCGATCCTCCGGAGCGTCACCCTCGACCCGTCGGCGGTCGCCGTGATCGCCACGAACGACAGCGACACGGGCGCCGACGCCAACGCCCGGCAGCTGGCCGCGCGCCTGCTCGGAGCGGACGTCCGGTTCGCCTCCCTCGATCCGCCGCCGGACGGCGCTATCCCGGTCCTGCTCATCGCGACCGGGCCGGACAGCGCGGCGGCCGTGGCGGCCATTGGCGCGGAACCGCCCCCGCCCTCGCTCGCCGGAGCCGGCACCGCGCGCGCCTGGACGGGCCGGCGGACGGGCGGCGCTCCCTTCGCCGTGGTCGTCGCCGATGACGCAAAAGCCCTGACGGCGACGCTCCGCGCGCTGCCTCACCATGGCCGCGCGAGCTACCTGACGTTCGATGGTGGCAAGGTCGTCGACAAGGGCGTCTGGGAAGTCAAGGCGAGCCCCCTGCGCCACACGTTTGACGCGCGCTGACCCATCTTTGCCTTCATTTCGCCACCATCGTGCGCGATCCTATAATGGCCCCGACGGTGGCACTGAGAGAGGGAACCAAACCGGTCAGGCGAACGTGGCCGGGACCCGGAATTTCGCCGTCGGGGACCAATATTCCGACGCTTCGGATTCTTACACGGGCCGGATCAGCGGCGGCGGGCGTGGACGATGAGCGCGGAGACGGTCTTTTCGCCCAGTAGCCGGCAGGCCTCGAGCCGGTGCAGCCCTTCCACCAGCACATAGCGCGCGTTGTCCTTTCGCTCCTCGGCCCGGCGCACCAGGATCGGATCTTGCTGACCGTTCTCGAGGATATCCTCGGCGAGATCTTCCACGACCTTCGGATCGAGGGTCTTGCGCCGCATCGTCGGCACATAGATTTCCTCGATGGTGACGGGCACTTCCTTCATCACTTCCATGACGACACCACCTTGCAAAGCTTGGACACCATGATTTCCGTCCCCACGCGCGCGGTTCAGTTGTTGGCCTTGGTCTTGGTCTTCGTCTTGCCTTTTGTCTTGCTTTTTCCCTTTTTGCCGTCTTTGCGCGCCTTCGCCTCCAGCCGTTCGCGAACCCGATCGATATCCCCGGCCAGCGCCGCGTCGGCGTCCGCCATGACCTTCAACCGGTTGGCGGCCACCGAGACGCTGGCGTAGTGGCCGATGCCGAAGGCGTTTGCGATGTCCGCCAGGGAGTGCCCGCCGGGGCTGCGGCAGAGCGACATCGCCACCAGGCGCGGGACGTTGCGCGATCCCCGGCCCCGCCGCGAGGCATAGATCCGCTCGGGCCGGACCTCGAACACCTCCGCCGTCGTCTTGACGACGCGTTTGATGCTCGGGCGTTCGCGCAGCCATTCCAGCGCCGCCTGCTCGCGGTCGCCCTGATACGTTCCGAGATGCTGGCGGACCGTATCGCGGAACGCGTCGCCGCCGTGCACCGGGGCGACGCGCGCGGCGCCGTAGAATGCCCGGGTTTCCTCGTCGACCCCGTCGTTCATGTACGCGCGATAACGCTTGCGGCGCTGTTTCGGCCCGAACGCGGACAGGACGGCCTTGGTCCGGAGCCAGTCCGGCGCCGTCGCGTCCCTGGTGTAGGCCGGACCGCTGGAACGCCGGCACGATTTCAAAGGCTCGGCATCCCCGGGAGCCATGGGAACGCAATGGATATAGCGGCTGACCGGCGCCAGATAGCGGTCGGGATCCACCACGACGGCCTTGTAGCGCCCGCGAAACAGCGGTCCGTCGCCCTGGTGGCGCCTGTTGAACCGCTGGGTGTAGACGCCGTCGAGGTGGCGCATGCCGCGGCCCAGACCTCCGTTGGGGGTGTGGATGAGAAGGTGATACCGGTCGCCGGCGAGGCTGTAGGCGTGGATTTCCAGGCCGAACCGCTCTTCCAGTTCGCCCAGCAGTTCCAGAAACCCCTCCCGGTCCTCGTCGGAAGTAAACAGAGGGCGGCCTTCCGCGCCGCGATTGGTCACGTGGTACCAGGCTCCAGGGAATTCGATCCGCAATGGTCGCGCCACGATTGTCCCGCCCCGCCGTTTCGTCGCCGTTTCGAAAAGGACACATCCCGCCCCTTCCCCGAAAATCCTAAGGCTTCGCGGGGAGTCCCGCAACCGGTGAAGCCGCCGCCGGTGGTCGTTTCCGTTCGCGGGCACGGCCATGGCCCGCCAACGGCGGCGCCGGTCGACGGGTGCCGGACCAACCGGAACGAAAAGCGCGGCGTCCGTTGACCGGCCGCCGCGCCATCCGTCGAGGTGACGGAACCCCCTTCCCAAAGCTCGCTTCCGTGTTCCGTCGCGGTTGTTGTACAATCGAAACGATGTACATATACCGCTTCTCCCGCGAAAACTCAACGTTTGTCTGTCCAGGAGGGCCACGACGCAACCGGCACGGGTCTTGCTACCACCTTCGTGGAGACACTCGGAAAAAGGTGATCGTCATGCCCCGTTTCACAGCACCCGCCCTGGGATTCATCCTGACCGCCCTTCTGTTCGCCGCCCCGCCGGCGATTGCCTCGGTTGGCGAAACCAGCACCGCGAACACCAGTGAAACCGCCGAGGATCCGTGGAGTCTGTGCATGGACGCCGTGGCGGACGCGGAGAACGAGCACAACATTCCCCGCCACCTGATGGCCGCCATCGCCGTCGCCGAGTCCGGGCCGCTGGAACCGCGAGCGCCGGGAAAAATCTGCCTGGCCATGGACGGTCATGGCCGAGGGCAAGGGGCGGTATTTGCCGACCAAGGCGGAAGCCATCGCCACGGTCCGGGACCTGAAGGCGCGCAACGTCCGCAATATCGACGTCGGCTGCATGCAGATCAACCTTCGCTACCATCCGGCCGCGTTCAACAACCTCGACCAGGCGTTCGACCCCGTCGCCAACGTCGCCTACGGGTCCACCTTTCTGAAGTCGCTGTTCGAGGAAACCGGATCCTGGCAGAAGGCGTCGGGGCGCTACCACTCGGCCACTCCCGAGCACAACCGCCCGTACCGGATGCGCATTCTGAAGCTGTGGAACGAGCAGACCCGCCTCGCCCACGCCGCCCGGCGGGCTGGACCAGAAACACCAAGCGGCCGCGCGGCGCGCCGCCCGCTCGACCGCCGCCGCGAATCTGGCCCCGATCGAACAACGTTTCGCTCGGCACCCTGCCCGTTCGGTGCCCTCCGGGCTCCGCCGCCCGCCACGCCCGCAGGGCGCCGGCATTCGCGGAGCAGCGTATCCGCCGCTCCGGACGGTAAGGTACGGCGGCGCCGCCGCGTCGGTCGAACCCGGGACGACGAGGAGGGCCCGGACCGCATTCGGGGATTGACGGCACACCACCCCGCATGCACATACGGTGCCCTCAAACGACTACGGATCATACGCCATGCGGTTCGCGCGCCTCGTTTCCGTCGTTCTGATGTCGGCCGTTTCCATCGCGGCGGCGCAAGCGGATCAACGGCCGACGCCGGACGAGATCCTCGGCGGGCTCGGGTTTTCCGAGGCGGACAAGCAAGCGATCGAGGCGGGCGAGATCGTCGCCATCGACCTGCCGACGGTACTGGAAAACCAACTGAAAGGCGCGGTGGCCATGCGGGTTCCCGCGACCATCGACCGCGTCGAGGCGTATTTCCGAGGCGGAAACGCCTTGAACGACGACCCCGACCGTGGCGGCGTTCGGAATTCTCGATCCTTCCGCGGGGGACACCGATTGGGATGGCGTTGGCTTGGGCGCCGAGGATCAGCCGGAGGTAACGAGGATCCTAGAAGTCCGCCCCGCGTCCGTCCTCAATCTGTCCCCCGGGGAAGCGGCCGCCTTCAAGAGCGAACTGGCCCCGGTGGCCGCCGGCCAGCCGGGAGCCGACGAGCGCGTGAGCGAGGTCTACCGGAACGTCCTGGCGGGACGGTACCGCTCATACGTGGAAAAAGGCCTGGAAGGCATGCCGTCCTATGTCCGCGGTGTCAGCCGCGAGGCGATGCCGGCGGACGAAACTCGGGCCGACCTTACCGGCGGGTCCTTCGGCGTTCTCGACCGGTTCCCGGCCTTCCGCGAAGCCATTCTCGATTTTCCGCGAAACCAGCCCCCCGGCGTGTCCCACACCTTCTATTGGGTCCGGGGCACGGTGGAAGGGCGCCCGCACTACGCGCTCGCCCACCAGATGACCCTGCGCGGCGACGATTTTCTGCTTGTCTACAACCGCGATTACTACTCCGCCCATACCTACAACACCTTGCAGTCCACGTTCCTGTGGCTCGCCGACGAACGCGGACTGTTCGGCGTCCACGTCAACGCCGGAACCACCGACGAGATCACCGGCTTCTTCGGCGCCATCGCCCGCAACGTCGGCAAGGAGCGCATGAAAAGCGATCTGATCGCCAATTTCACGGAACTCCGCGACCAATTGACGAAGTAATCCCGCTCCTCTCCGGCTCAAAAAAGATCCGCCCCCGAAACCATCTCCGGTTGCCATCGAAAAGGGTTGCAAACGCAATCTCGATGTGCTGTAAAGTTGACTAATACTAAATATTGGAGGCGAAGCGGTATGTCAGCCCTAAATAGGCGGGACGCCGTGTTGACCCGATGGACCGGACGGGAACATCGGCAACCCTCCGGAAAACGGCCGGCCGAACGGATTCCCGACATGAAGCGAACCGTCAAGACGCGCGGCGGCCGGCACGCCGCCGCGGGCACCCTGGCCAAGGCCGTCAAGCCGGCCGCCCGCGCGTTCGCGTCCGCCGAACACGACGCCGAAATCGCCCGCCTGCGGCGGCTGAATTCCCTGGTGCGCTGGGTCGCCGGTTCCAACGCCCCCCCTCCCCAAACGCAAGAAACCGTCCCCCGCCCCGGTCCAGCCGGCGAACGGCAAACAGCTTTCGGATACCATCGGTCCGTCGCCGAGGGCTTCGCCCTGTGGGACGCGGACGACCGGCTGATCCTCTGCAATTCCAGGTTTCGCGCGCTGCTTATCCCGCCGTCTCCGCGTCGCTGGTTCCCGGCGCGTCCTACGAGCGGGTTCTCCGGGAGGCCGCGGACAAAGGGCAGTTCCGCGTGGACGGCCCGGCCGGAGGACTGGCTGCAGAGGTGCGTTCATGCCCACCGCGCGCGCGGCGGCACCCGCGAGGAAGAGCTGAGCGACGGCCGCTGGCTGCTCGCCACCGAACACCCGACGTCTGATGGCGGCCGGGTGTGTATCCGAGGCGACATCACCCAGCGCAAGCAGGCCAAGCAGGCCGTCCCGGCGCAGCCGCGCCACGCTTCAGTCCATGATCGACGCCGTCGACGACCTGATCGCCATGGTCAACGCGGACGGCGTGATCCTGGCGATCAACCGGGCGGGAGCCCAAGGGTTCGGCCGCCAGCCCCGCGACCTGGTGGGCCGGTCTCTGTTGGACCAGTTCGATCCGGATCCGGCGGCCGGCCTTACGGGGTCATCGCCGCGGTCGTGCAAGTCGCGGCCGGACGCAGGTCGAATTCGGCTGGCGGGATCGATGCCTGAGCCTCGGCGCCCACGCGGTGCTGGACGGCGACGGCGTTCCATCGGCGGTCTCCATTTCTCGCGCGACATCACCAACGCTCCGCGTCCGCGCCGAGGAAGAGGCGCGCGACCACCAGCATCAACTGATGCGCTACATGCGGATCGCGACCATGGGCGAAATGTCCGCCGCGCTGGCACACGAGTTGAACCAGCCCATCGCCGCCATCGTCAACTACTGCAACGGCTCGCTTCGGCGGCTGGCGTCGGGCCGGTGGACCGTCGACGACCTGGCGGAGGCCGTCAACGAGACCTACGCCGAAGCCAAGCGCGCCCGCGACATCATCCGCAATGTGTCACGGTTCGTACGGAAGGCCCCGCAACAGCGGGCGGTGACCAAGGTGAGCGCGCTCGTCGGCTCCATCGTCAATCTGGTCCGTAAGGACCTGGAGCGGCAAGGCATCGAGATCGCGGTGCGTCTCGACGAGACCCGTCGGTGGAATGGACGACCTGTCAATGCCGGTGGAGGTCGAGCAAACGCTCCTCAATCTGCTGCACAACCGCCCGAGCTCCGTCCGCCGGAACCTCCGGTCTCAATCCATCGAGTCGAACTGCGATCCCGCGTCGAAGGCCATGAGCTTCATATCAGCGTGCACGACGGCGGCAAGGGATCCACGCCCGACGCGGCGGCCCGGGCCTTCGATCCGTTCTTCACCACCAAGGCGGAGGGAATGGGCATGGGGCTGGCCATCTGCCGCACCGTGCGTCGAGGAGGAGCATGGCGGGAGAATCTGGGCGGAGCCCAGGACCGCCCCGCTGCCGGCGGCGCCGCCGGCATCCATCTCACCTTACCGATCCACGGGGTCAACAATGCAGCCGCATAACTCGACCGATTTCGCCATCGACGATCAATCCACCGTTTTCGTGATCGACGACCACGGGGGAATGCCGCAAGTCGCTCCGCTATCTCATGGAATCGCCGGCCTGGACGTGGAAGTGTTCGAATGCGCCGAGGATTTCTCCGCGCCTATGAGCCCGCCCGCCCCGGCTGCCTAGTGAGCGACGTGTACATGCCGGGGATGACCGGCGTCGAGCTTCTGGAGAAACTGGCCGTCAACGGCGATTTCCGCCCGGCCATCCTGATCAGCGGACAGGGCGACATCCCTACCGCCGTCCGGGCCATGAAGGTGGGCGCCGTGGACTTCCTGGAAAAACCGTTCGAGGACGACGAGCTTCTGGAGCGGGTCCACGGAGATGCGTGCGGATGGAAATCCAATGGCGGGCCTGGCGG
>CAVPAM010000022.1:0-27485 GCA_963701445.1 uncultured Alphaproteobacteria bacterium | reverse complement strand
TGAATTTCTTGCCGGAGCCGCAGGGGCACGGGTCGTTACGGCCGACTTTCACGGCGAAGGCGGACGGTTGCGGCCCGTTTTTTGATGCCTTGGAAAGTCGTGCCTGGTGCAGGATCTCGACATGTGACGGGATGAGATCGGGAGCGAGTTCTCCCAGTTCCTCGTCGATATCCAAGGGCTCGATGTCATCCGGGTTGGTCGCCAATTCCCCGAGCCGCCCGAGCACGAACCAAGCCCGCTGAAGTTCGGCGTCGTCGTCTTGAGCCCAGGCGAGCCAAGCCTCGGGGCGCAGGCGCATGGCCTCGGCAAATCCCTCGATCCATATCTCCCATAGAATGGTTTCATCGGTATCGAAGTCGAAGATGGGGCGGTAGCGCCCCTGGTCCAATTGCCGGCTGATGTCGTTGTAGTGCCCCAGGATCAGGCCGCTGATGGCTTGCGCCTGTTCCATGTCATCGAACACGGGGCCTTCGTCATCTCCCCATATCACCGGCATCCATTCGCTGGGCATGATCATCTCCGGACAGACGATCACTCCCGCCAGGAACCCGTCAAGCTCGCTGAGAAGCATGGCGTCGTCACCGACCGCGTCGCTGAGCAGGAAGTCGTCCAGTTGCCGGAGCTTTCTTGACAGCATGTCGCTCACTCCTTGCTCCAACCCCACGGCAAAAGCCCGGCGACACGGCCAGGCACATCTACGGGCCGTGGTCGGGGCTATTGGTATCCTACAGCCTTCGGACGGACCCATATCAACCATAAAATCGGCTTGAGCCGTATCCGTCGAAGACACTCCCCGGATGACGTCACGAACGGACGGCACGGTGCCGTTTTCGTTCGTTACCGCCCGCTATCCGCCCTCGTAGACGTCCCGCCGGTGAGCGACCTTCACGACCTGAACGATCAGATCCGTATCCGCGATTTCGTAGACGATGCGATAGACGCCTTGCCGCACGCGGTACCGCTCCAGCGCGGAGAGCTTGACGCAGCCGTCCGGCCGCGGGTTCCAGGCGAGAGTCTCGATGCGATCGAGGATGCGCCTGACGTCGGTGTTGGGAATGCGGCGAAGATCCTTGGCGACGGATGTCTTGAAGACGATCCTATAGCTTGCCATGCCGTTTCAGGTCTTCGAGCAGGTCTTCGTAACTCATGGCCGCCTCGCCGGCCCGGTCGTCGAAGGCCTTGAGGTCCTCCCGGTCCTCGCGGAGCGCCAGCCGGACGGCCTCGTTGACGACCTCGGACACGGACCGCTGGGTGCACGCCGCCTTGATGCGAAGCGCTTGATGAATCTCGGGCTCGAAATACACCGTCGAACGCTTGGACAGTTGGTTCATCTGCCGATACCTCCTGGCCGGGAACAATAGCGTTATGACGCTATAACGTCAAGATGGTCTCATGGGACATGGGGGCGGCCGCGGGTGTCGGGGACCGAAGTTTACCGTACCGGGAGTTGTCTTGTGCGCCTCAGCGGTCGACAAGCGCCAGCCTGGGTTTGCCGGGGCGGGTGGCGACGGCCATGTAGTTGACGGAATGGTCGTCGCCGAGACGGAAGGAACCGCTCCACGGGGAATATTTGACACCCATCAGTTCCGTCACGGACACGCCATGGCGCTCCAGTTTGCCGGCGAGTTCGTCGGGCCGGATGAAGTGCTTCCAGTCGTGCGTCCCCCTGGGGAGCAGACGGAGGATGTATTCGCCCGCGATCTTGGCGAAGAGCAATGATTTCACGGTGCGGTTGAGGGTGGCGACCACCATGATCCCGCCCGGGTTCATCAGACGGCAGCACGATTGAACGAAGCCGTCGACGTTGGCCACGTGCTCGATCACCTCGGTGTTGACGATCACGTCGAACCGCTCTCCGGCCTCGACCAGGTCCTCGGTCAACGCGTGCCGGTAATCGATGTCCACGTAATTGGCGGCCGCGTGGACGCTGGCCACGTGCACCATCTTGGCCGTGGCGTCGATGCCGACCACGTCCGCGCCGAGCAAGGCCAGCGGCTCGCTCAGCAGTCCGCCGCCGCAGCCGATGTCGAGAAGCCGCAAGCCGTCGAGCGGCAGGTGCTTTTCCGGGTTGCGGCCGAAATGCCGCGCGACGCGGTCGCAGATGAACCGGAGCCGGACCGGGTTCAGCTGGTGCAGGGTCTTGAACCGGCCTTGCGGGTTCCACCACTCGTCGGCCATGGCGTTGTAGTAGGCGATTTGCTTCGGATCGGCGGTGGTCGGTTCCGCCAGTGGTTGGTCAAGCCGGTCTCGACGGATCATCGTCGCATCGCTCCTCGAACGTGAAACTGTGTTGCTCGTTATTGGATACGGGCCGCGATCGCTCCCGGATTTGGCGCCGGCGGTGATCGCGGACGAGTTTTGGAGCGTATACCCATTGTAAGCATGAGCGAGACGTGACCGATGGAGACGACAGTGGCGACACCCGGCGACGGCCAGAAACCCACGACCATGTACTACGACGGCGCATGCCCGATCTGCTCGAAAGAGGTCGCGACCTACCGGAGGCTGGACCGCGACAACGCCGTCACATGGCACGATGTCAGCGTGAGCGACGGCGATCTCGGCCTGGATGGCGTCAGCCAGTCGGACGCGCTGACGATCCTGCATGCGCGATTGCCGGACGGCCGCCTGGTCAAGGGCGTCGACGCTTTCATCGCGGTCTGGGAGCGCCTGCCTCGGTTCAGACTGTTCGCCCGTGTCGCGCGCTGGAGGCCGGTCCACTGGATGCTGGAAAAAGGGTACGGATGGTACGCGCCGCGCCGCAAGCGCCTCACCCGCCTGTTGGAGCCGGCGGCGAGGCGGGCATCGTAGAGGACGCAAAAGTCCGGTGCGACACCGGCGGCCATCGGGACGCGGCGAACGCGCCCGACGGGCATCGTTTTGGGCGTTTTGGAGCCCGAATTCTACTGTGCATGGGGTTGTTTTTCACTTTTTGCTTTTACCCCCCCCCCCGCCACGCACACCCAGCCTCCGCGCGGCCGTTCGGGCGAGCGGTGAGCGGGATCGGCGACCGCCCGCGCGCCGCTCTCCCGTCGATGATCGTTGGTATTTACGGCCGCCGCCTTATATTGCGCGGATGACCTATATTGCGCATATGAATAGTCTCACCCGACCCGGCCAGAGCTAGCCCATGCGCTCCATGGATTTCCCTCCCGAGGGCGAGCGGTCGCGGGGCGACATCGCCACCATCGCTACCCTGCTGCCCTACCTGTGGCCGGCGGGGGAGACGGGGCTGCGCGTGCGGGTGGTGGCGGCCATGGTCTGCCTGGTCGCCGCCAAGGGCATCAACGTGGTCATGCCGTTCTTCTACAAGCAGGCGGTGGACGCGCTGACGCCGGGTTCGGCGGCGGGGCGGGCCGTGCCGGTGGGGCCGTGATCGCCGTGCCGGTGGCGCTGGTGGTGGCCTACGGGGTGGCGCGGCTGCTGGCGCTGGCGTTCGGCGAGCTGCGCGACGGGCTGTTCGCCCGGGTGGGGCAGCGGGCCATCCGCCGGGCCGGGCTGGAGACCTTCGAGCACCTGCACCGGCTGAGCCTGCGGTTCCATCTCGACCGGCGCACCGGCGGCGGTCAGCCGGGCCATCGAGCGCGGCACCAAGGGCATCGAGTTCCTGTTGAACTTCATGCTGTTCAACGTGCTGCCGACGCTGCTGGAGATCGTGCTGGTCTGCGGCGTGCTGTGGTGGATGTTCGGGCTCTGGTACGCGCTGATCACCTTCGCGTGCGTCGGCGGCTACATCGCCTGGACGCTTTTGGTGACCGAGTGGCGGATCAAGTTCCGCCGGGCCATGAACGACACCGACAACGAGGCCCACACCAAGGCCATCGACAGCCTGCTCAACTTCGAGACGGTCAAGTACTTCGGCAACGAGGCGCACGAGGCGCGGCGGTTCGACCGCGCGCTGGAGGCCTACGAGACGGCGGCGGTCAAGAGCAAGGTCAGCCTGACGCTGCTCAACATCGGCCAGGCCGCCATCGTGTCCGTCGGGCTGATCGTGCTGATGCTGATGGCCGGATACGGGGTCGCCGCCGGGACCATGACCGTGGGCGATTTCGTGATGGTCAACGCCTACCTGATCCAGCTGTTCCTGCCGCTCAATTTCCTCGGCTTCGTCTACCGCGAGATCAAGCGCTCGCTGATCGACATGGAGTCCATGTTCGCGCTGCTCGACCAGGCCGCCGAGGTGGAGGACGCGCCGGACGCGAGGCCGCTGGAGGTGGCCGGCGGCGAGGTGGTGTTCGACGACGTCTCGTTCGCCTACGATCCCCGGCGGACGGTGCTCGGCGGCATCTCCTTCCGGGTGCCGCCCGGCAAGTCGGTGGCCATCGTCGGCGCCAGCGGGGCGGGCAAGTCCACCATCTCCCGGCTGCTGTACCGGTTCTACGACGTCACCGGCGGGCGCATCGCCATCGACGGCCAGGATATCCGCGAGGTCACCCAGAACTCGCTCCGCGCCGCCATCGGCATCGTGCCGCAGGACACCGTGCTGTTCAACGAGAGCGTCTTCTACAACATCGCCTACGGCCGTCCCGGCGCCACGCCCGGAGAGGTGGAGGCGGCGGCCGAGCTGGCGCGGATCCACGATTTCGTCATGGGGCTGCCCGACGGCTACAACACCACCGTCGGCGAGCGCGGCCTCAAGCTGTCGGGCGGCGAGAAGCAGCGGGTGGCCATCGCGCGGGCGATCCTGAAGAACCCGAAGATCCTCATGTTCGACGAGGCGTCGTCGGCGCTGGACACCCACACCGAGAAGGAGATCCAGGCCAGCCTCCGCGAGGTGTCGGCCGGTCACACCACCCTGGTGATCGCCCACCGCCTGTCGACGGTGGTGGACGCCGACGAGATCCTGGTGCTGGACAACGGCACCATCGCCGAGCGCGGCCGGCACGCGGAGCTGCTGGCCCAAGGCGGGCGCTACGCCGACATGTGGGCCCGCCAGCAGGAGGTGGAGGAAGCGCGCGAGGTCCTTGAGCACACGGACGGCGCGGACGCGGTTCCGGCCGTTCCGTAGAGGATTCGGGGCGCTGCACGAGCCGAAGCGGGGTCATGGCGCCTCGCCAGGGTGGGGACCGGCGGTGGCCCGGCGGAGGCGCCCGAGGGCCCAGACGGTGCAGCCGACCACAAGCGGCATCAACGCGATCGCACCGACCAGCATGTTCGACAGCGTGCCCTGGTCCGCCGACGAGTGCCATACGGTGAGACTGCTGGCGGGATCGCTGGACGACGGCAGGAGAAACGGGAAGATCGTCAGTCCGCAGGCCGCCACCACGCCGGACACGCCGACGCAACTGGCGGCGAAGGCCGCGCGTTTCATGCGGATATCGAGCAGCAGAACCACGCTCAGCGGGCCGATCAGGCCGCAACCGGACGCCAGGATGGCCCCGAGCCGCGTCACGTAATTGTGGAACCAGCCGTCGGTGACCACGGCCACGGTCCTGGCCAGGGGATCGGCCACGGCATCGCCCGAGGATCCGGCGGCCGCTCCGGCGACGATGGCGTAGCCGTCGATGCCCAGGCCCGCCCACAACCCCGAGACGGCGAACAGGAAGATCAGCGCCATGGCGGACGCCGCCGCCGCGATGCGCGCCCGTTCGGCGAGCATGCCGCCGGTCCTGAGCGCCAGATAGCAGCCGCCGTGCATGCACAGCATCGCCACCGCGACGAGGCCGTTCAGCCATGCGTACGGATTGAGCAGGTCCAGCGGGCCGCCCTCGTACACCGGCCGACGCAGATCGTCGAAATGGAACGGCACCCCCTGCAGCACATTGCCCACGGCGAGCCCGAAGATGGCCGCCGGGACGAAGCCGCCGAGGAAAAGGACGCCGTCCCACAGCCAGCGCCCCGCGACGGTCCTCGCGCGGCGGCGGAAGCGGACCGCCACCGGCCGCAGAATGAGCGCCAGCAGGACCGCGAACATGGCAAAGAAGAAGCCGGAGAAGGCGATGGCGTGAAGCGGCGGCCAGGCCGCGAAAATGGCGACGCCGGCAAGCAGAAACCACGCCTGATTGCCGTCCCATGCCAGATCGAGGGTGCCGAGCGCGACCAGTCGTTCGGCGTTGGTGCGGGTCACGAACGGAACCAGCATGGCGACGCCCAGGCCAAACCCGTTGACGATGGCGAACCCCACAAGCGTGACGCCCAGGATAAGCCACCACGCGATCTGAAGCGTCTCAGGGTCGAGAAACATGGTGGCCGCCTCCGCTGCTGCCGTGTCGCCCCGTCCCGCATTGCCGGCACTGCAGGTTACCGGCCAGGACCATTCACGGTTCTTCAACGATTAGAACACGGTGCGGCCGGAAAGCGATAGTCAAACCTCTCCCGCGGCCCCGTAAGCGTGTCCGGGATTGAGCGGCGCGGCATCGACCGATCCTGTTTCCGGCACGTCCCTCCGCTCGCCCTGAAACGCTCCCGCCGGACGGCCGTGACGGGAGGGCCCAGGCGCGCGCAATAAGGGTGCTAATAAAAAAATTTACCCGTATGGGAATAACTTTTCTCGCATTTTCCTCTTGTGTTCTTTTTTTGTTCTTATTATGTTCGTACCCATACGGGTAAATAAAGCTTGATTCGATACCCCGCCTGTGACACACTTTTTTAACGAATAAAACTTCAATTTAACAAGTTAAACGAGCATTTTGGCCTCACGATCACAGATCCAACGGAGAATGAAAATGTCGAACCTTCAAGATATGAGCCGCGTTCTTTACAGCCACCAATGGGCAAACCTGGACGACTGGGTGCATGCGGTCGACGATCTCGCCGATCTCAGCGACGACGATATCGATGAGGTGGTTCGGATCGCGGACCGCGAACCCGATCGCATGTTTTTCGAGTAGTCGCCGCCCTGGGTCTCGCCTTCCGGATTTGGCGGGCCGTAACCACGCAGGAACAGAGGACCACCATGCAGCCAGACAATTCCGTTCAACAAACCCTGAGGCCGCGCCATCCGGGCATGACGGGCGCCGACGATCGGATCCCGCGAACCATCAAGGAACTGCCGCAAAGGATCGAGGGCCGCTTGTCCGATATTTGGATCAACTCGGGACCGACCGTGGCGACCGCGCGCCTGGGGCCGGGGCCGGGCCGCTACGCCGCCGATCTGTGGCGGATCGAGGGCAATCCGTTTCCCTGGCGGGTCCGCACCGACCAACAGGGCGTTCATCGGTTTGGCGACGAGGCGGAAGCCGTCGCCTTTTTCCTCGAACGCCTCTGCCAGGCGGCCCATGGACCGTCCTGATATCACTTCAGGCCGGAGGGGTGTCTCGCTGGATCCAGCCGCCGCCGAGCAGCCGCTCGCCATCGTAGAACACGCAGGCTTGCCCAGGCGCGACACCGGCCTGGGCCTGGTCGAAGATGACCCGGGCTTGACCTTCGATAGTCTCATCCCGGTAAACCGTAGCCCCCACGGGCACATGCGTGGATCTGAGTTTCACCCGCAGCCGGATCCCCGCCACCGGTAAGGCGCCGTCCCCCAGCCAGTTGACCCGGCCCGCCGACAGGCCGTCGCGCAACAACGCCTCGGCGGGACCGACCACGACCCGGGCGTTCTCGGGCTCCAGACGCACCACATAGAGCGGCCGGTCCGACGCGATGCCAAGTCCGCGCCGTTGGCCGATGGTAAAGTTTCCCACGCCGGAATGGCCGCCGACGACCCGACCCTGGAGATCGACGATGTCGCCGGGTTCCATGGCGCCGGGCCGCAGCTTCGCGATGATATCGGCATACCGCCCGTTGGGAACGAAACAGATGTCCTGGCTATCGGCCTTGGCCGCGACCGGCAGCGCGAAACGCCGCGCCAGCGCCCGGGTTTCATCCTTGCCGAGACCACCCAGGGGAAACCGCAGCATCGCCAACTGTTCCGACGTGGTGGCAAACAGGAAATAGCTCTGATCGCGGGCCGGGTCGGCGCCCCGGTACAGTTCCGGCCCGCTCTCGCCCAGGCCCCAGCGGACATAGTGCCCCGTGACCAGGGCGTCCGCCCCCAGGTCGCGGGAACTGCCGAGCAGATCCGTGAACTTGACCGTCTGGTTGCAGCGAACGCAGGGAATGGGCGTCTCGCCAGCCAGATAGCTGTCGGCGAAATCCTCGATCACCTGCTCGCGGAAGCGGGTTTCGTAGTCGAGTACATAGTGCGGGATGCCCAGGCGGTCGGCAACCCGGCGGGCGTCGTGGATGTCCTGGCCGGCGCAACAGCTTCCCGGCCGCCCCACCGCCACGCCATGGTCGTATAGCTGCAGGGTGACGCCAATCACCTCATAACCTTGTTCCGCCAGCAATGCCGCGGTAACGGAACTGTCAACGCCGCCGGACATGGCGACCACGACGCGGGTCCGGTGGGGAGGCTTGTCGATGTCGAGTGTATTCATGGCCTTCAATATAAGTCCAACGACCGATGATCGTGACCCCTTGATTGGTGTTCAGCGGTCCTTGGCGTCAATGGCGCGCGACCTTATCGACGTTTCGCGGACGGCGCCGCGAGATTTCATGAAACTGACAACTGACCTTAACGCGGGAGACACGATCCCGGCCTAACCATTTCGCGGGCTTTTGCCAACTCGAATTCCTCAGTCCCGACGGGAGATCGTCATGGTCACATCGATGGGTTCCGATCGCTCCTTCTCGCGCCGCTCGTTTCTAGCGGGTAGCGCCGGCGCCGTCACGCTTGGCACCTCCGGTCTGGTCGGTTTTCCGGCCATCGTCCGCGCCGCATCCAGACCGGTCATTACCCACGGCGTCCAGTCGGGCGACGTCGACATGTCCAGTGGTGTGATCTGGGCGCGCGCCGACCGACCTTCCCGAATGCTGGTGGAAGTGGCGACCACGGAATCCTTCAAGAATGCCAATCGCGTGAGCGGCCCCGCCGCGCTCGATGCCAGCGACTTCTGCGGAAAGATGAACCTCATAGGCCTGCCGCCGGGCCAGGACATCTTCTACCGGGTCCAGTTCCAAGACCTCATGGACCTGAAGAGCTTGAGCGAACCCATGGTGGGACATTTCCGGACCGCGCCGGCCGGCCGCCGTACCGTCACGTTCGTCTGGTCCGGCGATACCGCGGGTCAGGGCTGGGGTATCAACGAGGAATGGGGAGGGATGAAGATCTATGAGGTGATGCGCAAGCATCAGCCAGACTTCTTCATCCACTCGGGCGACACCGTGTACGCCGACAACCCCATTCAGGCCGAGGCCAAGTTGCCCGACGGCGGCATCTGGAAAAACGTCACAACCGAAGAAAAATCGAAGGTCGCGGAGACGCTCAATGAGTTCCGCGGCCAATGGAAGTACAATCTTCTCGATGCCAACGTGAAGCGCATGAACGCGGACGTCCCCATGTTGGCGCAGTGGGATGACCACGAGACGGTCAACAACTGGTATCCGAACGAAATTCTCGATGACGATCGCTACACCATCAAGAATGTCGCGCTTCTGGCGGCGCGCGCCAATCGGGCGTTCCATGAACTGAACCCCACTCGTCAACACGTAACCGACCGCGAGCGTATCTATCGCCTGGTCGAGTACGGACCGTCGCTCGACGTATTCCTCCTCGACATGCGCAGCTATCGCGCCGACAACAGCGCCAATGCGCAATCGAACCGAGGTCCCGAAACCGACTTCCTCGGTAGCGAGCAGATCCGCTGGTTGAAGCGCGCGCTTCTGGACAGCCGCGCCACTTGGAAGGTCATCGCGTCCGACATGCCCATCGGCATCATCGTCCGCGACGGCAAGGAGCACTTCGAGAACGGCGCGAACGGCGACGGGCCGGTCCTCGGCCGGGAGCACGACATCGCCGACCTGCTGCGGTTCATCAAGCACAACGACATCAAGAACGCCGTCTGGCTGACCGCCGACGTTCACTACACGGCGGCCCACTACTATGACCCGAACAAGGCCCAGTTCCAGGACTTCAAACCGTTTTGGGAATTCGTCTCCGGGCCGTTGAACGCGGGTTCCTTCGGACCGGGTGTCATGGACAACACCTTCGGCCCGCAAGTGGTCTACTCGAAATCCCCGGACGGCAAAGCCAATCTTCCGCCAAGCGCGGGGCTGCAATTCTTCGGTCACGTCAGCATCGATGGCGAAACCGACGTTATGACGGTGACCCTGCGCGACATCGCCGATCAGGCCCTCTATTCCGTCGATATCGCTCCCGAGGCCTGATGGATGCCACATATCGGATGCGGCGGGCCATGGGATCCCGGGGCAAACGCCATCAGGGTTTCAGCGCCATGTCCCAGAACGCCGCTTCCAGCCGTGTCGCCTGGCGAAACGTGGTCGTCAGGGAGGCAACCCGGCCAGGCCCCCCTCGCCTCGCCATCAGGCCATCGAGGTGGGAGACGTGACCGGCCGCGACGTTCTGATAGTCCTCGGACGCATACATGTCGATCCACGCGGCGTACGGATTGCCGCGAGTCACCGTGACCGGGTCTGCGGCGAGCCTCCGGCCGATATCCGCATAGCCGACGATGCACGGCGCCAGGGCCACCTGCAAGTCCAGCAGATCTCCGGCGAGCCCCTTCTCCAGCACATAACGGGTATAGGCCATTGTCGCGTCGGCCTCGGGAGCGGCCGCCATGTCCGCTTCGCTTAGACCCCACTTGGCGCAGTAGGCCACGTGCAGTTTCATCTCCTGACCGGCCATGGCCGTCAGTCCGTCCGCGGCGGCCCGGATATCTTCAAGGGTTTCGGACTTGAAGGCGGCGAGCCCGTAGGCGCGCGCGAAATGAATGAGAAACAGATAATCCTGGATCAGGTAATGGCGAAAACACGCCTCGGACAGAATGCCGCGGGCGAGTTGCTCCACGAAACCGTGTTCGGTATAGGCCGCCCATTCACGGGCGCACGCGGCGCGGAGCTGGCCGAACAGCGACGTGGAGGAATTGTCCTTCAATCGCGCTCGTCGAGCCAGGCCATCTGAATGGCCTCGAGGATTTTCTCGTTGGATCGGTTCGGATCGTCGTCGAATTCCGGAATCTCCTGGACCCATTTCCAGAGGTCGGTGAAGCGCAGATTGGCTACGTCCACGTCGGGGTGGGCGTCTTCCAGTTCGATGGCGATATCGTGTACGTCGGTCCAGCGCAGACCCATGCCGATCTCCCTATGCCAACTGTTCGTTCCTATTTGTCGACCATCATGTTGCGGGTCGCCGAGGGCAGGCTGACGACCAGCCCGTCAAGTTCCTCGGTCATCTTGATCTGACACCCCAGGCGCGACGTGTGGGTCAGCGCGAATGCCAGATCGAGCATGTCTTCCTCTTCCTCGGTGGGTTCGCCGAGTTGGTCATACCATTCGGGCGCCACGATCACGTGACAGGTGGAGCACGCCAGCGAACCCTCGCAAGCCCCCTCCAGATCGATGTCGTTGCGATGGGCGATCTCCAGAACGGACAACCCAAGCGGTGCCTCCACCTCCTTTCGCGTTTTCCCGTCCGGTGAAACAAATATCATCTTAGGCATCGTGCTCGGCTCTCCTGGCAACATCCGATATGAGGTTAGTCGGTCTCGCCGCCGCTCGCCGTCCCGGCGGCGGCTTCGAACTCGCGGACATCATGCCCGCGCAGCGCGGATCGAATCCCCCGGTCCATGCGGCGTTCGGCGAACGCACGTGTAACCCGCTCAAGGTCCTCCACGCCAGCATTTATGGCATCGCGGTCGTCTTTGGCGCTCAGGGCCTCGAGGCGCTTCATGGTCTCGGCGATTTCCTCGCGCTCCGAGGCGTCCAGGAGATCCCCGTCCGCCGTCAACGCCGCCGCGACCGCATTGAGCGACCGTTGCGCCTCCACCCGCGCCTCGGCCAGCAGCCGGCGGCTCATGTCGTCCCCGGCGTGCTTCATGCTTTCGTAGAGCATCTTCGCCATCTCGTCCTCGGTGAGGCCATAGGACGGTTTCACCTCCACCCTCTGCTCCACGCCCGTGGCCTGCTCGCGCGCCGTGACAGTCAGGAGGCCGTCGGCATCGACCGCGAAAACAACCTGAATGCGCGCCGCGCCGGCCGTCATGGGGGGAATGCCGTGGAGTTCAAAGCGCGCCAGGGAACGGCACTGATCGGCCAGTTCGCGCTCTCCCTGCACAACATGGATCGACATGGCGGCCTGGCCGTCCTGGAAGGTCGTGAATTCCTGCCCCTTGGACACGGGAACGGGCGTATTCCGCTGGATGATCTTTTCCACCAGACCGCCCATGGTCTCGATTCCAAGACTGAGGGGCGTCACGTCCAGCAGCAGGGTGTCGGAACCGACGGTCAGGGCCTCGGCCTGCAACGCGGCGCCGACGGCGACCACTTCGTCGGGGTTGATTTCGGCCAGCGGCTCGCGGCCGAACAGCGCGGCGACGCTGCGGCGCACCAGTGGAACACGCGTCGAACCGCCCACGAGGACCACTCCCTTGACGTCCGATGCCGAGACCCCCGCGTCACTGAGCACACCGCGGCAGACCCGGATCGTGCGATCCACCATCGGCGCGATCAACGCCTCCAGACCGGCCCGATCCAGCTTGTGAGCCGTTTGCCGGTCATCGATATCCAACACCCACTGTCCGGACTCCTGCCGGCTCAGGCATTCCTTCGCCAGCCGCCCCGACATGAGCGCCATTTTCACGTCCGCCGAAGTCAGGGGCTCGGATCCCAATTTCGCCGTTCGTTCGGCAAGAAAGTATTCGGCCACCGCGTGATCGAAATCGTCGCCGCCAAGCGCGGAGTCGCCACCGGTCGCCAACACCTGGAAAACGCCTTTCTGCATCTTCAACAGCGAGACGTCGAAGGTCCCTCCCCCCAGGTCGTAAATAGCGTACAAGCCTTCGGCGCCCTCATCCAGCCCATAGGCAAGGGCGGCGGCCGTTGGTTCGTTGACCAACCTGAGCACCTCCAATCCGGCGAGCTTGGCCGCGTCCTTGGTGGCCGTGCGCGCCGAGTTGTCGAAATAGGCCGGAACCGTGACAACCGCCTGGCCAACCTTCTGGCCCAGGTGCTGTTCGGCCCGCTCCTTCAACGCCAAGAGGATCTCGGCGGAAATCTCCACGGGCGTCAGGCTGTGACCCGCCACGGACAAACGAACCATGCCGGAGCCCGCGTCCCGGCTCTCGTCGATTTCGTAGGGCAACGTGCCGGCGAGGCTCTTGATGTCCTCGGCGCCGCGACCCATCAGGCGCTTGACGGAACTGACCACGGCATCGGGCCGCTCCAGTATCAGCCGGCGTGCCAACTCCCCCACCACCGCTGTCCCGTCGGCCGCGTAGGCGATCACCGAGGGAACGAGCCCCGAGCCCTTTTCGTCCCGGAGCACCTCGGTCACACCGCCGGAACTGATGGCCACCACGGAGTTGGTGGTTCCCAGGTCGATGCCAATGGCCACCGCGCCCCCACCGTCGTGGGGAAGAGGAGTCTCGCCAGGTTCGTGAATCTGCATCAACTGCAAGCGCTTTACTCCCTGTGCTCGATACGAGCCCGATGGTGGCGGCATTCCTCCGACAGTTTGCGCAGGTACTTGAGCCGCGTCGTCAAGCGGCAGGCGCTTTCCAGGTCGTCCGAACGGAAGACCTCGGAGAGCGCGTCGATGCACTGTTGAATGTCGGCGGCGGCGCGCTGATCGAGGATGTCGACGTCTTCCGGGCTTTCCGCCTCCGAGAGCGCCTCGCGCAATTCCATGGTTTCGGTCAGGAGTTCCTGATCGTTGACCAGGGTGCAGCCCTCGGGCAAGACTCCGGAGCCCCTGAGATGAACAAGGTAGTCGGCGCGCTTGAGCGGGTCCTTCAGGGTTTCATAGGCCTCGTTCACACAGACGGACTGCTGCTGCGAGAGCGCCTTCTCCCTAGGACCGCGCATCGCGAACCTGTCGGGATGGAGCAGCCGCTGACAATCGAAGTAGCGACGGTCCAGCGCTCCCGTTTCCAGCTCGAACTCGGATCTCAGGCCAAATCGGGCAAAATGGTCAAGCTGCCCGGGCGGTTGCACGGCCTTGCATGTCGAGCAGAACAGACTGCCCTCCCTGACCGGCCCCTGACACGACCAGCAAGGATTGACCTGACCGCATGCCCCGCCCGCGACCGTTTCCATGGATGGATCGGCCAGAGGCCTCGGTTTATGCTCCATTTATCCTCGAACCCACTCAAGAGCGCGCCCGCTTGACGCGGGCGCGGTTGTCGTTTTTTCGATTGCCCCGAAAGGAAGGGCCGGCCTGGCCGCGGACTCAGATATGAAATGACTCGCCGCAGCCGCACCGTCCCTTCTCGTTCGGGTTGCGGAACACAAAACCCGATTCCAGCTTGTCCTCCACGTAATCCATTTCCGTTCCCAAGATAAACATCGTCGCCTTGGGATCGATCAGGACGGTAACGCCGTCCACGTCCATCTCTTCGTCGAAGGGGGCTTTCTCGTCGGCGTACTCCAGCGTGTAGGACATACCCGAGCACCCCTTCGTGCGTATGCCGATGCGAACGCCCAAGGCCGGGGTGGCGCGCCGAGCAAGCAACGCCTTGATCTGCTCGGCGGCGGCGGCAGTCACGGTGAGCGGCTGAGCGCGTACGGTCATGGGTCGATCTTCTCCCTTCCAGCTAACCCAGCGGAGGTGGCGCGGAGCCTATTCCGCCGCCTCCGCCTTGGTGTTCTTGGTCCGGTAATCGGCGACGGCCGCCTTGATAGCATCCTCCGCCAGAACCGAACAATGGATCTTCACCGGCGGCAGCGCGAGATGCTCGGCGATTTCCGAATTGCGGATGGTCGCGGCCTCGTCGAGGGTTTTGCCCTTGACCCATTCGGTGACAAGCGAACTCGAGGCAATCGCCGAGCCGCACCCGAAGGTCTTGAACTTGGCATCCTCGATAATGCCGTCTTCGCCCACCTTGATCTGCAGCTTCATAACATCGCCGCACGCCGGCGCTCCGACCAGTCCAGTGCCCACCTCTGGCGAACCCTTATCCAGGGTGCCGACATTGCGCGGGTTTTCGTAGTGCTCAACAACCTTTTCGCTGTATGCCACGATCAATCTCCTCTTCTGCTACGGGCCATCCTGGCCCTGGTGTCAATGTTCGGCCCACTCGATCGATTTGATATCGATGCCTTCCTGTGCCATTTCCCAAAGCGGGCTCATCTCGCGAAGCCGGGTGACTTCGCCGACGATCCGATCCGCCGCGAAATCCACCTCTTCCTCCGTGGTAAATCGTCCGATACCGATGCGAAGACTGGTGTGGGCAAGCTCTTCCTCGACCCCGAGCGCCCGCAAGACGTATGAAGGTTCCAACGACGCGGAGGTGCACGCGGATCCGGACGATACGGCGAGATCCTTGATGCCCATCATCAAACCCTCTCCCTCGACATAGGCGAAGCTGAGGTTGAGGTTGCCCGGAATTCGGTTCTCCAGGTCGCCGTTCAGATAAACCTCCGACAGTTGCTCGGAAATCCTGTGGTAAAAGCGGTCTCGGAGCATGTGCAGGCGTTCCGCCTCGGCGCCCATTTCAGCTTCGGCGATCCGGCACGCCTCGCCCAGCCCGACGCAAAGCGGGGTCGCCAGGGTTCCGGACCGCATGCCGCGTTCCTGGCCGCCGCCGCTGATGAGCGCCTCGAGACGCACCCTCGGACGCCTGCGCACGTAAAGCGCCCCTATCCCCTTCGGACCGTAAAGCTTGTGGCCCGAGATGCTGAGAAGATCGATGTTCATGTCCTCCACGTCGAGCGGTATCTTGCCAACGGCCTGGGCCGCGTCGGTGTGGAAAAACACCTTGTGCTCGCGGCACAGGGCTCCGATCTCCTTGATCGGCTGGATGACGCCGATCTCGTTGTTGACGGCCATGATCGAGACCAACAGCGTTTTGTCGGTCATCGCCGCCTTCAACTGGTCGAGGTCGATGAGGCCGTTCGGGCGGACGGGAAGGTAGGTAACGTCGAACCCTTCCAATTCCAGATGGCGGCAACTGTCCAATACGCATTTATGCTCGGTCACGCAGGTGATGATGTGGTTTTTCCGGTCCTTGTGGAACCGGGCCACGCCCTTGATGGCAAGGTTGTTGGATTCGGTCGCGCCGGAGGTGAAGACGATTTCCTTGGCGTTGGCGCCGATCAGATGGGCAATTTGCGCGCGCGCTTCCTCGACCACGGATTCCGCTTCCCACCCATAGGCATGGCTGCGGGAGTGAGGGTTGCCGAACGCGTCGGTGAAAAACGGCAGCATCGCCTCGACAACCCGCCGGTCGGTCGGCGTGGTGGCTTGATAGTCCAAATACACGGGCGCAGTCTTGTTGGCATGTCCCACGGACTTGCTCGCGGCACCGGGAATATTGGTCATTTTCGCACCTTTTCCATTACTGAAATCCAATGTCATCGTCCTCTTTACACGCTCTCAAGCCGCCGGCGCCGTTGCCGTTGCCTCGCCCGCCTCTCCGAGGCGCGCATACAGCGTCCGCCAAGCGTCCAAGAACCGCTTGATATCCCGCTCCGACGTGTTCCATCCCAGGCTGACCCGAATGGCGCCATCTGCGTCATGGCCGTCGACACCCATCGCCTCCAGCACGTGGCTGCGGGCGACCTTCCCGGAGGAGCACGCCGAACCGGCGCTGACGGAAACCCCGGCCAGATCGAGCGCCATGACCTGTGTCTCGCTTGGGACACCGGGCATGGAGATGCAGCTCGTATTCGCCACACGCGGCGAGTCCGAACCGATAATCCGAGCGCTCGGGGCACGATCACGGACCGCGCGCTCCAGCATGTCCCGCAAGCCGGCAATTCTATCGACATCGGGCAACGCCGCGGCGATTTCGGCGGCGGCCCCAAAACCGGCGATACCGGCCAGGTTCTCGGAACCCGCCCGGCGACCGCGTTCCTGGCCCCCGCCCCTGATCTGCGCGCGCGGCGCCGTGTCCGACCGGGCGACCAGGGCGCCGCAACCCGGCACCCCCCCCATTTTGTGCGCCGACAGGGTCAGCATGTGGACGCCAAGGGACTTCATGTCGATGGGAATCTTGCCGGCGGCCTGCGCCGCGTCGCAATGCACCAGGGCCCCGTGACGAAGCGCGATCTCCGTCACCTCGGCGATGGGCTGAATGATTCCCGTCTCGTTGTTGACCAGCATCACCGAAACCAGGGCCGGCGTGCCGTCGGCGCCCAGCATGGCCTCCAGCGCCTCCAGATCCACGTGCCCCCGCCGGTCCACGGGAACGATCTCGGGGTGGTCGCCCGCCGCCAGAACCGACGCATGCTCAATGGCCGAAACCAACACCCGCGTCCGACAACTTCCCCGAACGGCGAGGCAATTGGCTTCGCTGCCTCCGCTGGTGAACACCACGTCTCCCGGCGCGGCGCCCGCCAGGGCCGCGACCCGGTCGCGAGCGTCTTCCACGATCCGCCGCGCCACGCGACCGTGGCGGTGAACCGAGGACGGATTCCCGGTCAGCGCCAACGCCGCCATGGCGGCCTCGACCGCTTCCGGCCTGACGGGCGTCGTGGCGTTATGATCCAGGTAGACAGCGTTTTCCATCGGTTCCAGCCGGGTTTTTCCTTACGATTTCCCTATCGCGCCGCGGCGACAAATCCGCCGCGATTGGCCTCGAACGCCAGACGGCTGCTTCCGAGCACCCTCTTTTCGCATACATCCCCGAGCGTGACGGAACTCAGGTACATGTAAATCTGGTTGCCCAATTCCTCCCAGAGGTCATGGGTCAGGCAGCGGCCCTGGTGCGAGTGGCACCCGGTGGGGGATCCGGGCGTGCACCGGGTCGCCTTGATGGGTTCGTCCACCGCCATGATGATGTCCGAAACACGCATATCATCGGGGTCCCGAGCGAGGAGGTAGCCACCTCCGGGCCCACGGACACTCGCCACGAGTCCGCCCTTCCGGAGCCGGCCGAACAGTTGCTCGAGGTAAGAAAGGGAAATCTCCTGGCGGTCGGCCACCTCCGCGAGCGGTATGGGCCGGCCGCTGTTGTGATGGGCCAGATCCGCCATCGCCATGACGGCATACCGCCCTTTCGTACTGAGTTTCATGGTCTTCTCCTTCTTGAACGCCGTGTGAACCCTGTTCAATATTACCGATGTTTTCCGCCACCAATGGTGACCGGTCCTTGTCGCGCCGCATCCCCATCAACGGCATGCGGATTGCGCTCGGAGTCGTCCAATTCTTCGAGACGACCCTCCAACTCCTCGATTCGCTCCAGAAGCAATGCGACCTGCCCCCGCAATCCGTCGACCGAGGCCAGAACCGGATCCGGGCATCCATCGCTGGGTGTCCCGTAGGCCCAGAAGCGGCCTGCCTGATTGCGATCCTTTGGCATCACCACGTGCGCCGGGATTCCCGTCGCGGTCACGCCGGCGGGCACGTCCTTTGTGACCACCGCGTTCGCTCCGACCCGAGACCCCTTGCCGACGACCACGGGCCCGAGAATCTGCGCGCCCGAGCCTACGATCACCCCGTCCTGCAAGGTCGGGTGCCGCTTGACGTTCTTCTGACTGGAGGAGTCCACCGACGGCGCGATACCGCCCAGCGTCACTCCATGATAGAGAGTGACGTCCTCGCCTATTTCCGATGTCTCGCCGATGACGACACCGTGCCCATGATCGATCACCAGCCGGCGGCCAATCCTGGCTCCGGGATGGATTTCAACGCCGGTAAGGAAACGGCCCAACTGCGAGAAGACGCGCGCGCTCAGGAACCACCCCCGCCGCCAAAGGCCATGAGCGATCCGGTAGAGGATCAGGGCGTGAAGCCCGGAATAGCACAAGGCGACTTCCAGCCGCGAACGCGCCGCTGGGTCGCGCTCGACGATGGCGTCTATATCCTCTTGAAACCTTTTAAATATCATACTCAGTCCACTAGCTTGATTAGCAGTCTGTAAACGATTAACTCTATGGGTTCGCGGACGCGACAAACGCGCCGCGCAATGTGATTACCCGGAATATATGATATCCGAGTAATTTGATCAAGAATACCCGGCCACAAATTTAAAAGATTTGGCTTAAGTGTCCGATCAACCAGGTCGGAAAACTGAGCCGGACTGGCAAGGCCGGGCCATGACGGGCGCGAGGGGTAATGCCGGAGGTCATCTTTAACGGCACGGAGGGGCGGCTGGAAGGCCGCTATCATCATTCGAAGCAGGCCAACGCGCCAATCGCGTTGACGCTGCATCCCCATCCTCTTCATGGCGGCACCATGAACAATCGGGTGGTGTTCTCCTTGTTTCATGCGTTCCAGCAGCGCGGATTCTCGGTTCTGCGGTTCAATTTCCGTGGAGTCGGACGCTCGCAAGGGCGCTTCGACAACGGTCTTGGGGAGTTGAACGACGCGGCGTCGGCGTTGGACTGGATGCAGACGATCAATCCAAACGCATCGGCGTGCTGGATCGGCGGGTACTCGTTCGGCGCCTGGATCGGCATGCAGTTGATGATGCGCCGACCGGAGATCGGAGGCTTCCTTTCCGTAGCCCCTCCGGCCGGCAATCTGGACTTCTCGTTCCTCGCGCCGTGCCCCGCCTCGGGAGTCTTGATTCATGGAACCCGCGACGACGTCGCGCAAGCCAGCGCCGCGGCGAAATTGGCGCAGAAGCTCACGAACCAGAAGAGCGTCCTAGTGGAATACAAGGAGATTCCCGAGGCGGATCATCTGTTCACCAATCACATGCCGCAACTGGTCGAAGCGATTAACGCGTATCTGGACAAGCGCCTGGCGGCCGAAACCTAGCCGTCCCGGGATCCGGTCGACGGGTCAATCAAATTATCGTGAGGGGCTGACCGGTATCGATTGCACAATGTTGATCGCGTAATCCGGTCATCCCGAGGAATGCGCGGCACGCCGTTGTCCGCCCGGTAGGTGTATGTTAAGTAGCCGCCCGCTCCGCTCACACGTTCCATGGAGCCGCTGGCAGAGGTTAGGCGTTTATGGCCACCTATCATTCGGACTTCATCCGCGTCGTCGTCGACCGTGGATTTCTCCATCAATGTACCGACCTGGCGGAACTGGACGCGCTCGCCTCGCGCCGCGTCGTCCCCGCGTACATCGGTTTCGACTGCACGGCGCCCAGCCTGCACGCGGGGAGCCTGGTGTCCATCATGCTCCTCAGGCATTTTCAGCGGACCGGCCACAAGCCGATCGTTCTCATGGGGGGCGGCACCACGAAGGTCGGCGACCCCTCGGGCCGCGACGAGACACGAAAGCTGTTGAGCGACGCGGAAATCGCCGACAACATGGACGGCATCCGTCGGGTTTTTTCGAGGTTCCTGACCTTCGGCGACGGCCCCACCGACGCCGTCATGGTCAACAACGCCGACTGGCTCGACGATCTGGACTACATCCCGTTCCTCCGGGATTTCGGCCGGCATTTCTCGGTCAACCGCATGCTCACCTTCGATTCCGTGAAAATGCGGCTCGAGAGGGAGCAGCCGTTGAGTTTTCTCGAGTTCAATTACATGGTCCTCCAGGCCTATGATTTCCTTGAACTGGCGCGCCGTGTCGGGTGCGACCTCCAGATGGGCGGATCGGACCAGTGGGGCAATATCGTCAGCGGCGTCGAACTGGCCCGCCGGGTGGACGGCAGGGCCCTGTTCGGGTTGACGACGCCGCTGCTGACCACGGCGTCGGGCGCCAAGATGGGAAAGACCGCCGCCGGCGCCATGTGGCTGAGCGGCGACCTCGTATCGCCTTACGACTACTGGCAATACTGGCGAAACGCCGAGGACGCCGACGTGGGCCGCTTCCTCAAACTGTTCACCGACCTCCCGCTCGACGAGATCGGCAGGCTGGAACGCCTCGGAGGCGCCGAGATCAACGACGCCAAGATCGTCCTGGCCAACGAGGTCACCAAACTGTGCCACGGCACCGAAGCCGCCCGGTCGGCGGCCGAAACGGCGCGGAAGACGTTCGTCGGCGGTGATTCCGGCGAGGATCTACCCAGCATCGACATGTCCCAAGGCGAGCTGGACGCGGGGGTCCCCGCTTACGACGTGTTCCGCCGAGCCGGCCTCGCCGCGAGCAACAGCGAGGCGAGGCGCCTCATCAAGGGCGGCGGTGCGCGGGTCAACAACGTGGCGATCGCCAGCGAAACCCAATCCATTTCCTCCGCGGATCTCGATCCCACCGGTGTCATCAAACTGTCCGCCGGAAAAAAGCGCCACGCCCTGGTGCGAGGAGTTTAGCCATGCTTATGACCGTGATGGTTGAGCTGGCGCGGTCTCGTGCCGCAATCGTCGGGTTGAAGCGGACCTTGATCGCGAAAATGTGACCGTGAACGACAGTGTCCTGTTATTGCGCCAACTGGATCGATTGCCAGGTCGAAACTGCGCAGTGTGGAGCGGGCTTACAATGAGTGCCGGGCCTGCAACGTTCGACAACGGCTTGTGGACATGGTCCGCCAGAGCGTGTTCGCGATTGCGTTAGGTTACAAAAAAAGCTTCACAAAATATCCAGCCTAATTCAACGCCACGGGTTCGCCGATGGCGAAGCCCTGGGCGCAATCGACGCCGATCACCGTGAGGCGGTCCAGGATCGCCTGGTTGTGGACGTATTCGGCGATGGTCTTGATTCCCATGATATGGCCCACTTCGTTGATGGCCTCCACCATGGCGTGGTCCACCGGGTTGTCGAGCATGTCGCGGACGAAGCTGCCGTCGATCTTGAGGAAATCGGCGGGCAAGGTCTTCAAGTATTTGAAGGACGACAAACCGCTGCCGAAATCGTCGAGCGCCAGTTGGCTGCCGGCTTTCTTGACCGCGTTGATGAATTCGACGGCGTGGGCGAGGTTCTGGATCGCCGCCGTCTCGGTGATCTCGAAGCATACGCTGGCTCGGCGGAACGGGAAAGGCCTCGAACTGCTGGCGAACGTAGTCGAGCAGAGAGTCGTCGCCGAGCGAGGCGCCGGAGAGATTGATGGCGATCTCCGCGCCGGGACCGCCGGCGAACTGTCGCTCGAACTTCTGGAACGCCGTCCGGATCACCCACCGGTCGATGGCCGGCATCAGCCCGAAACGCTCGGCCGCCGGTATGAACGTATGCGGCGCCAGCAAAGTGCCGTCCGTGTCCTCCATTCTGAGCAGCACCTCGTAGCGGACCCGCGGGGGGGCACTGCCCGACAAGGGGACGATGGGTTGATAGCGGAGGCGGAAGCGTTCCTGCTCGAGCGCCTCCCGCAGAGTTGACGGCCAGGTGGATTTCGCTGTGACGCAGCGACGGCGCCCCGTCCTCGCCCTGATACACGTGAACCCGGCTGCGTCCGAGGTCTTTCGCCGTGTAGCAGGCCACGTCGGCCCGGGCGAGGAGTTGGGCCGTGCTTTCGGCGTCGGCCGTGACCGGCACCAGGCCGATGCTCGCTCCCACGTGAAAGCTTCGCCCCTCCCACTCGAACCGGTAGGCCCGGAACGTGGCGACGATGATCTCGCAAATCCGGTGGGCTTCCTCCAGGTCGCAATTGTCGAGCAGCAGCGCGAACTCGTCGCCGCCCAAGCCGGGCCAGGGTGTCGCGGTCGCGGAACTTGCCCGCGAGCAGTTCGCGGACCCGCTTCAGCAGTTCGTCGCCGGCGGCGTGGCCGGCGGTATCGTTGATGATCTTGAACTGATCGAGATCGATGTAGCAGAGCGCGTGGCGCGAACCATACTGCTTGGCGCTGTTGAGCTCTCGTTCCAGGCGCCGTTCGAACTCCCGGCGGTTGACCAGCAGGGTCAGCGGGTCGTGGGCGGCGTCATGGGCCAACTGCCGGGCCATGCGCCGGGTATCCGTTACGTCGTGAAAGACCAGAACAACCCCCGGCACCTCGCCGTCGCGCGAGCGAATAGGCGCGGCCGACCCCTCCACGGCAAACTCGCGGCCCCCACGGCCGATCACGACGGAAAGGTCGCCGGCACGAACCGTATTGCCGGACGTGAGGCATTGGGCCACCAGGTCCGGCCCCGGCTTTCCGGTCTCTTCGTCGACGAGACGGCACACCGTGAACAGCGGCTTGCCCCGTGCTTCCTCCTTGGTCCAACCGGTCAGGGACTCGGCGACCGGGTTCATGTATTCGACCCGTCCATCGGCGTCGGTGGTGAAGACCGCGTCGGTAATGGAGTGGAGGGTGACTTCGGCGCGTTCCTTCTCCTTGACCAGCGCTTCCTGGATCTGGGCCAGTTCGGTGATGTCCCGGGTCAAGCCGGCGACGTACCGTCGGCCGGTGGATGAATCGATGAGCCGCGCCTTCTTGGTCAGGAACGTCCGGACCTGGCCGTTGAATGGGAGTTTTTCCTCGTACTCGATGGGGGTGCTGGAAGCGAGGACTTGATCATCCGTGTTCCAGTGGTAGCTCGCTTGCCCCTCGGTGAAATAGTCGAAATCGCTCTTGCCGATGAGCTCCCGCTTGGACCCGCCCACCAATGCGCATGCCCGATCGTTCAGAACCACCCAGCGGTGGTTCTCGTCCTTGACGAACACGGGATCGTCAATGGCGTCGAGAACGTTGTCGAGAAACTCCTTGGACGCGCGAAGTTCGTTTTCCACGCGCTTGCGGTCGGTAACATCGGCGATGAGCACGTAAATGCCCTTTGGCGCGCCGGATTCGTCGACGTCGGGAATATACGTGACTTCTTCGACTTTCTCGGTGTCTCCTTTGATATTCGCGTATTCGTAGCGCATCGCCTCGCCCCGCAGGGCTCTGTCGATTTTCCCCTTGACCCGCGCGAAGTTGTCCTCGCCGATGATCTCTCTGACGTGTTTGCCGCGGATAGCCTCCCGGTCGATGCCGAAGCAGGTTTCGTAGGCCTTGTTGTTGAACCGGTACCGGTAATCCCTGTCCACATAGGCGATGCGCGATGGCAAAGCGTCGGTGATGGTGCGGATCCGCTCCTCGCTCTCGCGCAGGGCATCCTCGATCTTTTTGCGCTCGGTCAGGTCGTTGACGAGCGCATGGAATCCGCGCACCTCGCCGTTGTCGTCCACGTCGGGAATGTAGGTCACATCGGCGACGCGGTCCTGGCCGCCGAAGCTGCTGACGTATTCGAAACGGACCTCCTCGCCACGGAGCGCGCGTTCGATGTAGGGTCTGGTCCTGTCGTAGTTCTCCGGCCCGATCACCTCGGCGACGGACTTGCCGTGGCAATCTTCCTTGCGCATTCCGAACCAGGTTTCGTACGCATTGTTGTTGAAGCGGTACCGTTGTTCCCGGTCCACGTAGGCGATTTGAGAGGGAATCCCGTCGGCAATGGTGCGAATCCGTGCTTCGCTCTCTCGAAGGGCGTCCTCGGCGTGCTTGCGTTCGGTGATATCGGAGCCCACGGATTGAAAAAACAGCACCGCTCCGTTCTCGTCGAACGTGGCTTGGTCATTCCACACATGCCAATACGTGCGTCCATCGGCGCCGGTTATCTTGTGCTCGTATTTGCTGAACGGGTTAAGTGGAGTCACGGACGCAAGGTTTTCGAGCACCTGATGGGCGTCCTCGTCAGACAGGAACTCCAGGAACCGTTTTCCAATCAGATCCTGCCGCCCGCGCTGGAAGAAATTCGCATAGGCGGCGTTGACGAACGTAAGCGTGGTATCCGGCAGAAAGCGGCAAATGAGATCCGGCTGGTTCTCGACAAGTTGGCGGTACATCTCCTCGGCGGCGTGCCGGCCCTTTTCCGCGACTTTCCAACGGCTGGCGTCGCGCTGAATGCCGAGCCAGTAACGGGGCCGGCCATCGGTGCCCATCAGCGGCACGACCTGCCACTCCAGAATGAATTCCGAGCCGTCCTTCCGGCGAAAAACGCCCTCTCCGATGAATTTGCCGTTTTTCCCGAGGTCCTCGACGAGGCGGGGGAGAAGGTCACGCTCCGTCTCGGGGCCATAGAGGATGCGCGGGGTGTTGCCGAGGATCTCGTCCGCGGCATAGCCGGTCATGGCGGAAAAGGCGCGGTTGACGAAAACGATCCGTGGGCCGGGGTGCCCCAGGCTGGTCTCGGTCACCATCACGGCATCGTCCATCAACTCGAGCGTCGGCCTCAAGGTGCAAAGGACATCCGCCTGGTCAAGCAAGCGCTTCTTCCATCTCGTGCTCCCCCCGTCCGCGGCGGCACGCCCGCATATGAGGCAACCCTGACAACTTACGTTCCCCTTGTGGGGAATTCTGCTCTTTTTGCCTGGATTCCGCAATGGGCGTTATGCCGGGCGTATCGGCCCGATCCGAACCTTCGGCCGGCTGCGCGCGGGGGCTCGGGTCGCCCGGGCAGGGCCATCGCATTTCAGAACTGTTCGAGGAGTGAGGTGAGATAGGCGTTGTTCCAAGCGGCTATTTTGAACTTGGCGCGGAGCGACTCTTTTCTTGGATCTTTTCGCAAGACGTTGAGGGCCATGTGACGAAGGATGGCAAGGTTCTGCGGTCCATTGTCCTTTCGGGTTCTGTCGCGGTCTTGCTCATTTGGACATCGAGACACCAGTGCAGTCGCCTTTCCACGCCCCAGTGAGCACGAGCGACGGGATTGAAGCGGTCGGCTGTGAGGGGCTGGCTGAGCAAGTAGAAGGCAGTTTCGCTGGAGGTCTTGTCAGCGCTCTCGCGGTTCCGGGTGACTTTGGCGACAGCCTTCAGCCCCGGCCATTGATGCTGCTCTTGCAGCCAGTCGATGTGGGTCGAGACGACGGCGGTGCGGGTCTCGATGCGGCCATGATCGCCATCGACCGTCGTGTTGGTGGTGGTGGCTTCGGCTTTCGGGTCGTCGAGGAAGGCCCTGACGTCGTCATGCAGCGTGCCCTGGTTGCCCTTCAGCGCCATGGCGTAGTCACCGCCCTGCTCGATGATCTGCCGGGCGATTTCACGCTGGCGGTTGAGCGCATCCACGGTCACGATCGTCCCCTTGAGGCACAGCAGTCTCAACAGCATGGGAACGGCGGTGATCTCGTTGGACTTGGCGTCGGTGGCGACTTGCGCCAACACCAGCCGCTGATCACAGCCCCAGGCCGAGATCATGTGCAGGGCAGACTTGCCGCTCGCCCGATCGAACGATCGCCGCACCACCTTGCCGTCGATCGCAACAACCCCATGGCAGGCCTCGGCGAAGCGCGCCATGAAGCGCTGGAAGCACGCGCCGAACTGCTCCGGATCGAGCAGCCGGAACACCCGGCTGAAGGTGTCGTGGCTCGGCGGGCCATGCTCGAGCTTGAGAAACTTCCACAGGAACAGCTCCTTCTGAGCTTGTTGTAGAATCGCACCATCTTCTCTTGACGTGATCCGCGGTGCCTGATTCCTTCTTTCCCGGGACAGCACCGAGGGGGCGGACTTGGCGAATTTCTTCCGCGAGCCGGACCGGCGGCAGCGATTTCTTCTTCCGGTGGACATGAAGGACTGGGTTCCGGAGACGGACATGGTCCACCTTCTTTTGGACGTGGTGACCTTGATGGAGCTCACGGCCTTCGAGGCCCATTACACGAAGCGAGGCACCGGCGCCCCACCGTTGGCGCCCTCGATGATGGTGTGCGTGCTGATCTACGCCTATGCCAACGGCCATCGCTCCAGCCGCAAGATCGAGCGCCTGTGCGAGCGCGACGCGGGGTTCCGGATGATCGTCGGGCACGAGGTTCCCGACCACACGGTGATCGCGCGGTTCCGCAAACGCCATCGCAAGGAGTTCGAGGCGCTGTTCGTGGAGGTTCTGAAGCTCTGCCATGCGGCGGGCTTGGTCCGCCTTGGCGTGGTGGCGCTGGACGGGAGCAAGATCAAGGCGAACGCGGCGCTGTCCGCCAACCGGACGGCCCGGTCTTTGGAAGCGGAAGTTACGGCCATGGTGTCGGAGGCGGACGCGGTCGATGCCGCCGAGGACGCGCTGTTTGGCGACGAACGGGGCGACGAGATGCCGGCCGAGATGCGCGATCCTTCCGGCCGTCCGTCCCGGCTGCGCGCCTGCCTGGACCGCCTGCGCGCCGAGGCACACGCGCAAGCCGCCTGCCAACAGGAGAAGATCGACGCCCGTGCGGCCGAGGAGAAGGCGACCGGCAAGGCCAAACGCGGCCGCAAGCCGAAGCCGGCCGAGGAGACCGTCGCGGACGACGCCAAGGCTAACGTGACCGACCCGGCGAGCCGGATCATGAAACACCGCAAGGGCTACCTCCAGGGCTACAATGCCCAGGCTGTCGTGACCACCGGTCAGATTATTCTTGCGAGCGATGTGACCCATGAGGCCAACGACGTCCATCAGCTGTCGCCGATGATCGCCAAGACCCTGGCCATGATGGAGGCGGTGGCGGGCGAAGAGGTCGCGCTGGGGACCGGCCTGTTCGACGCCGGGTCCTGGTCCGAGGACAACGCCGCCACCGAGACGGCGGAATGCGAATACCTGATCGCCACCACCAAGGACTGGAAACAGCGCAAGGCGACGCGCGACGCGCCTTCGCCCCGGGGCCGGATTCCCAAGGAGATTAGCTCCCGGGACCGCATGGAACGCAAGCTGCTCACCAAGCGTGGCCGGGCGCTGTACCGCCTGCGCGGCCAGACCGTGGAGCCGGTGTTCGGCCAGATGAAGGAAAACCAGGGCGCTGACCGCTTCATGATGCGGGGCGAGGCGGAGACCAAGGGCGAATGGAACCTGCACT
>CAVPAM010000021.1:0-21695 GCA_963701445.1 uncultured Alphaproteobacteria bacterium | reverse complement strand
TCGCTTGGGTTTCCATGGCCATCGCCCGATATCTTCGATTCCCGATCTACGTGTGGCAACCCCCAAAATGGCTCCTCGACGTTTCAAATGGAATTGAACAGGTTTCCGAGCGAGGCGGCGATCAGGTAGATCATGGTGATGAAGGTTGCGGTGTTGCGGTAGCCCCTGGCCCGGGCCCTGGCCCTGGCCGCCTGGAACAGGCTGTTGAGGGCTTCGATGCGAGCGTTGCTGTGGGTCGAGGTCCATCGCTGGAGGATGCGTTCCGCGTGTTTCTCGACGGTCTCCAGGGCCTTGGCCACGGCCTCGATCAGCGGTCCGTGGCCGATCTGTTGATGGGCGTGGCGCAGGAAGTGGGAGAGCCGCCAGCGGACGGCATGCGGGGTTTCCGCCCGTCGCACCCAGCGGAGCTTTTCCTTGATCCGCCAAGCCTTGGCGGTGAGGAAATCACCGGTTTCCAACTCGCCCAGGGCAGCGGCCTGTTCTTCGGTCAGCCTGCCGCCGTCGGGGGCTTTCAGCACTGCCCAGCGGGTGGCGGCGGGCATTCGCACCAGCCGGCGTTCCGCCTTGCGCACGTCGTCGACCGCCTTGGTAAACAGGTGCACCACGTGGAACCAGTCGACGGTCACGGTGGCGCCCGGTAAGTCCTTGCCGACGGCGGCGAGGAAGGCGGGCGACATGTCGCAGACCACCTCCTTGACGCGGCCGGGCTCACCCCCGTGCTCCCTCAGGAACCTCTTGAAGGCCGTGACGGTCGCCTTGCCCTTTCCCGGCGTGGCGAAGATCACCGGCTCGCTCTTGCGGTCCGCGTCGATGAACACGGTGACGTAGTTGTGACCCCTCTTGGACGCCGTCTCGTCGAAGGCGAAGGCCACCACGCCGGAAAGATCGAGACCCCGCAACGCCTTGGCGACGTGGTACTCGACGATCCGCCACAACCGCTTGTCGGTAATGCCGATGAACCGAGCCACCGCCAATACCGGCATCTCGCGCACCAGGGTCATCGCCGCCTGCTCGAACAGCAAGGTGAAACCGCTCCCCTCCCGCGCCCACGGAACCTGCACACGCTTCACCCCATGCTCGGAGCAGTCCGTTCGCGGAACCCGCGCGGTGATCGGGCAGTGGTGCTGGAAGAAGTTCAGGTGCCGCCAGGTGAACTCCTTGAAGTCATGCGCCTTGCAGGGCCGGCCGCACTCCGGACAAGGAAACTCCGCCCCACGTTCCGTCTCCAGCACGATCTCCAGAACGTGCGGGCGCCTGCTCGTGTCCAAACGTTGATCCGCCAGTCGCCACGGTGGCGTAACCCCAAGGCCATGCGCCAATACATCCTTCGCATCCATCCCCCGTCCCTCCGTCGCCGTCCATACCGACAGAGGGTAGCCGATCACGATCTGAGTGTCTGTCCGGGAACATCTTGAGTCGGTTGAGTGTTCTGTGATTCGATGGCGGCAGTCCGATAAGGAGGAGGCCGCCGATGTGGACGCCAGAGAACCGTCATCGCTACGACCGCAGCGAGCTGCGCTATCCGAGTGATCTGACCGACGCGGAATGGTCGCACGTGGCGCCGCTGATCCCGCCCGCCAAGCGCGGCGGCAACAAGCGGACGGTCAATGTGCGCGAGGTAGTCAACGGGCTGATGTACATCCTCAGCACCGGTTGCCAGTGGCGGGCGATTCCGAAGGACCTGCCACCGCGCAGCACGCTGCATGACTATCTGGAGCTGTGGCAGTGGGATGGCACGCTGGAGCGCATTCATCATGCGCTCTACGTGAAGTGCCGGGAGCAGGTCTGCCGAGAGCCCAGCCCGACGGCCGCCATCATCGACAGCCAGAGCGTCAAAAGCGCGGAAAAAGGGGGGCCTCGATCGACCGGCACGGCTACGATGCGGGCAAGAAGATCAAGGGCAAGAAGCGCCATCTGCTTGTAGACACCCAAGGCCTTCTGCTGTGCGCCATCGTCCATGCCGCCGACATTCAGGATCGCGATGGCGGCCCGTTGCTGATGGCAACCCTGTTCGGCCTGTTCGCGTTCCTGCGCAAACTCTACGCCGACGGCGGCTACCAGGGACCGGCGTTCCGGAAGGCTCTGGCAAGGGTGCTGCGGCAAGTCGACGTCGAGATTGTCAAACGCTCCGATCGCGCCCAAGGGTTCGAGGTGCTGCCCAGGCGCTGGATCGTCGAGCGCACCATCGGCTGGCTCAACCGCTGCCGCCGACTGGCCAAGGACTGGGACAACCTCAACCGCAAGGCCCTCGCCTTCCTCAGGCTCGCCTCCATCCGCCTCATGCTCCGAAAACTCTGCAACCCCTCATGATGTTCCCGGACAAACTCTTAACCGGATAGGCATGGATTGAACTCGCGGAGCGCGGTCGACAAGGCTCAAGACGAGCCCAATACCATCGATCCCCGATAGCAACCCATTGTGGCGGCGTTTCGCGGCTAACGGCGGCGAGGGCTGCTCGCGGGCAAGGCGAACCGGCCTGACCATGGGCCCCGAATACGCGGCCGCCGGCTTCGGTACCATCACCCTGATCTTCGGCTTCGGCCAGATCATCGGCCCAGCGGTCGCCGGCGCCGCCGCCGCCGCCACCGGCAGCTTCTCCTCGAGCTTCGCCCCTGTCGGCCCTCGCCATCGTGCTCGCGCTGTTCCTCCGGAAATCCGCCTGAGCCCGGCGGGAAGCGCCGACACCCCATTCCGGAAATTCCGATCTGCCCGCCTTGATCCCGTGTCCGTACCCGAGCTCTGGTGTGTCGGGATTTTGCGCGCATAAAATCCGTCAAGCCGATATTCTTCCGGTTTCGCAACGGATCCGCGTCCGTGCGCTTGGGTGATCAACGTCAGGAGAAAACGTTCCGTGGAAACAGCGAGCTTGGATGTGGAGTTGACCGAGAGCGAAGCCCTGTGTTTGGAGGCGATCCGCGCTGGCCTCGAAGGCAAGACGGCTATCGCGCTTGAGACCAAACGCGACCTGAAAACCGTTGCGAAGGCACTGGAGAGCTTGAGTCAACGCCAACTGATCCGGCGGCATCGCCGCGTGAATTGGCGCGCGACCCGGCACGGCCAGTTCTGTGAGATCCGCGTGATCCCCGATCCCGTGCGCGGGCGGCGTGGGCGGACGCCCGGCGGGATCGTCGAAGGTTCGGCGGGCGAGGGCTTGTTGAGGCTCCTCGACCGGCCTCGGCATGGCCAAGAGTTGTTGAAGCGCCTGGGCATCTCGCGACAACGGCTGCATCAGTTGATCGTCCGTTTCCACGCGGAGGGCCGGCTGCGATTCGGCGATCCGGTCTTCATCACGCATATCTTGGCTGGCGGCGACGATCGGTCGGTGCTGCTGACCCGCCGCGAGGAGCGCCTGTTGTCGGCGATACCCGAGGGTGTCGCGGCAACCATTTCCCGCCTGACGGCCACGACTGGTATCGGCGGCCAGGACGTATCGGCGGTCGTGGCGTCACTGGTGGAAAAGGATCTTCTCGTGGCTTGCGGGAAGCATAAGAACCGCGCGCTGTACCGGTTGACGGCACAAGGGAAAGACCACTTCCAGCGGGACGAGACGGCGCGCGCGATCGAACCCGGGCCGCTCGAGGTCAGGTCCGATCGAGTTTATTCCGTGCTGACGCTGTCTTGCGGAACACCGGCAAATGAGAACCCGGGACCTGGGAGAATTGCTCGATGTTCCCCGCCGCAGCATGAATGCGCTGATGCAATACCTGAAACGGAAAGGCCTGGTCGAGAAGACCGGCGACGCGATGTTCGCGCCATACATGTTGGCGCAAAAGGGTCAGGAGGTCTTGGACGAGATGACACGCCGGCGCCTGCCATAGGCGTCGCCGCGTACCGGGTACGGGGGACATGTTACGGATCTACTGGGAGCGACGCCGCGTGCGAGCCGTGCGATGGGCGCCCCATGGGTCTGCCGAACGGATGTAAATTAGATCGCATGTCCCGGAACCCATGCCGTGCCGGGGCCATGGTTGGTGCTCCGTCGCGTGCGCTGTTTGGCTCCTTGAACCGCCCGAAATCGCGTTTCGCGGCGCGTATTTGGCGATTTTTCTCCCCGATTTCACGCAAAATAGCGGTCCCGGAAGCCGGTCGTTCCCGGATCGCATCGGAATGTTTCGTTTGATATCAACGGCTTATGCCGTTGCGGTATGCCAACGAGCGTTTGAAACATACAGTTATTTCAATGGCTTACGCGAAAATTCTACTGTGTATGGGGTTGTTTTGCAAAAACGCGTTACACCCCCCCCCCCCGGTACCGCTCCCGGACAATTGACTTCGCAACACAGAGGACGCACATCCGTCGCGTTGCGTGTATGCTGAGAGCCTCGGGACAAAGGCGACCCAGGCCCGGGAGACAACTTTGAAAGGCGAGCACGACATGACCAAGGAAAGGGCCCGCCAGCGGGCCAAGTCCAGAGCGGCCGGCAAGACCGGCGAGCGCAAAGCCGACGCCGGCGGACACGACGAGACGACCCGTCCGGGGCGGTTCGACCCGGGCCAAGGCTCCATCAAGAGCCCGGGCCGGAACGCCGGCAACGTCATCTTCGGCGGGATGAGACGAGGCGCGGCGCGATCGAGATAGGTCGGGCTCCCCGCCTCCTTTTTCGCGAGGACCAGGACGACGCGAACACGGCAGATGGTTGACAAACGACCCCCGCGACGCCTCGCGGCGATCCTCGCGGCCGATATTGTCGGCTATTCGCGGCTGCTGGGCGCCGACGAGGCCGGAACGCTCGCCGCCCTGCGCGACATCTGGACCGCGCGCTTCAATCCGGCCGTGGCCGAACACGGCGGCCGCGTCGTCAAGATGATGGGCGACGGCGCGTTGGTCGAGTTTGCCAGCGCCGTGGACGCGGTGGAATGCGCCATCGCCATTCAAACGGCGATGGCCGACCACGCCGCCTCGCGGCCGGACCGCGACCCGATCGAACTGCGCATCGGCGTCAACCTCGGCGACATCGTCATCGACGGAGACGACATCTTCGGCGATGGCGTCAATGTGGCGGCCCGGCTGGAAGCGCTGGCGCCAAGGGGCGGCATTCTGGTGTCGGACGCGGTGCACGCCCAGATCAAGGGCAAGGTCGGCGCCGCCTTCATGGACGCCGGCGAACTGTCCCTCAAGAATATCGAGACGCCGGTCCGGGCCTGGCGCTGGGGCGGCGACGGCCCGTCGGTGCAAGCGCCGGCGGCGACCGGCGACATCCCCTCCATCGCGGTCCTGCCGTTCGCCAACCTGTCGGGCGACCCGGCGCGGGACTTCTTCGCCGACGGCCTGGTGGAAGACATCATCACCACGCTGTCGAAGCTGGCCGGATTGCGCGTCATCGCCCGCAATTCCAGCTTCGTCTACAAGGGCCGCGCCGTCGATATCCGCGAGGCGGCCAGGCAACTCGGCGTGCGATACGTCCTGGAGGGGAGCGTCCGCGCCAACGCCAACCGCATCCGCATCAACGCGCAGCTTATCGATGCCACCAGCGGCTCGCACGTCTGGGCGGAACGATACGACCGGTCCCTTGACGATATTTTCGCGGTCCAGGACGAGATCACCCTGGTCCTGGCGACCGAGATGCAGGTGAACCTGACCGACGGAGAACAGGCGAGGCTGCATTACACGACCACCAGCAACGTCGAGGCGTGGACCCTCTGGGTGAAGGGGCTTTCCCATCATCGCCAGGCGGTGACCAAGGAAAACTGGACGGCGGCGCTCTCGTGTTGGCAACGGGCGCTCGAACTCGATCCCGCGTCGGCGGCCCTCAACGGGATGCTGGCCTTCCTGTACGCGGTCGACGCGCGTTTCGGCTGGCTGGACGACCGAAAGACGGCCCTCGGCAAGGCGCGTCGCTACGTCGACCGGGCGCTCGAACTCGATCCCGAAAACCCCGACGCCAATACCGCGTCGAGTTTCACCTTGCTGATGGAAGGACGCCACGAAGACGCCGCCGCTCATGCCAGGCGCGCGGCGTTGCTCGCGCCCGGTTCGGCCGACGCCGCGACATTCGCCTGCTTCGTTCTCGCCTTCGCGGGTTATCCGCATGAAGCGGTGGCGCACGGCGAACGGGCGATGACCCTCAGCCCGAACTATCCGGCGTACTATCTGGGTCATCTCGGAAACGCCTATCGCCTGTCGGGAAGAGCCGCCGACGCCATCGCCGCCTTCAAGGCGTATCATGCCCGTCATCCGGGATTTGGTCTGACCGACCTGGTGATCATCTATCAGGAGACGGGCCGGCCGGACGAGGCGGAACGAACGGCGCGGGACCTGTTGTCCATCCGCCGGGATTTCACCATCGCCTCGTGGGCCAGCACCCAGTACCGTGCCGACAGGGCACGGCTCGAGGCCGACAGCGCGGCCCTCCGTGCCGCCGGACTTCCCGTTGACTGAGCGGGACCGGGTTCCGTTCCGCCAAAAAAAGGCCGCGTCGGCCTCGTTTGGGGTATACTCGGTGGTTCATGGCGCGGGCCGTGGAACAACCCAGCGAATTGTCCAAGGATTATGAGGGAGCTGCCGTTTATGAGATCGAACATCGCGAGGGGGCCGGTGGCGGGCCTTCTGTGTCTGGTTCTCGTTTGTCTCGCCCTGGTCGGCGCCCCGGCCGCCGCGCGCGCCGACGCGTGGGAGGACTCCATGAACGCCGCCGACTGGGCCATGAAGCAGCGGCAGCTGACCGCCGCCGAGCAGCACTTCGAGGCGGCCATCGCGGCGGCCAAGGCGCCGCGACTGGACGAACAGCGGTTGGCCACCAGCCTCGACCGGTTCGGCGCCTTCTATCACAGCCAGGGCAAGTACGCCGAGGCCGAGCCGCTCTACTTGGAGGCCCTGGAGATCCGCGAGCGGACGCTGGGCCCGGACAGCCCCATCGTCGCTTCCAGCCTCAACAACGTGGCGACGCTCTATCAGACCCAGGGCAAGTACGCCGAGGCCGAGCCGCTTTATAAACGCTCGCTGGCCATCAACGAGAAAGCGGCCGGGCCCGTCCACCCCCAGGTGGCCGTCGGCGTCAACAATCTTGCCAGCCTGTATCAGGCGGAGGGGCGCTACGCCGAGGCCGAGCCGCTGTTCGAACGGGCGCTCTCCATCCGCGCCACCCAGCTCGGCTCGGAGAACCCCGCCACGATCCAGAGCATGACCAACCTGGCCCGGTTCTATGACGCACAGGAACTCTACGGCAAGGCCGAACCGCTGTACAAGCGCGCGGCCGACGTGACCGAGCAGGCCTTCGGCGACCGCGATCTCCGGCTGGCCGACGCCCTCGACAATCTGGCCTCCGTGTATGTCCGCCAAGGCAAGACCGCCGAGACCGAGCCGATCCTGAAACGCTCGCTGATCATTCGCGAACAGTCCCTGGCGCCCGACAGCCCGGTGCTGGCGCAGAGCTTCGAGAATTACGCCACGGCGCTGCGCTCCACCGGCGAAACCGAAGGCGCGGCGAAGATGCAGGCCCGCGCCGACGCCATTCGCGCCATGCAGCCGGCCGCCCCGAAGACCCAGTAGAACCGGCCCTCACGAAGCCAGCGCCGGATCCGTCCGGAGGCGCCGGACGAGAAAATCGACGACCGCGCGGACCCGGGCCGACGTCTGGCCCGCCTCCTTGTGGACCACGTGGACGGGCACCGCGCGCGGCTCGTGGTCGGCGAGCACGGTTTCCAGCGTTCCCGCCTCGACCTGACCCGCGATCATGTAGGACAGGACCCTGGTGATTCCCCGGCCGGCGGCGGCGGCCGCGATGGCCGCGTCGGCGGTGTTCGTCCGCAGCCTGGGGCGCGGCCGGAAGGTGGCGGCCGCGCCGTCCCTCTCGAACGCCCACTCGCCGCCGGGGGTCATATGGACGAAATCGACGATCTCGTGGTCCGCCAGATCGGCGGGAACCAGCGGACGCCCGCGTCCGGCGAGGTAGCCGGGCGACGCGCACAGCACCCGCCGGACATTGCCGACGCGAACCGCGCTCAGCGTCGAATCCGGCAGATCGGCGATGCGCACCGCCACGTCGATGCCCTCGTCCACCAGATGAACCACCCGGTCGACGAACAGGGTGGTCACCGAGATGTCGGGATAGCGATCGAGAAGATCGAGCAGCACCGGCAGCAGAACCACGCGGCCGAAGGTCGCCGAGGCCGTCACCGAAATCCGTCCGCTCGGGGACGCGTGAAGCCCGGCGGCGTGCCGGTCCGCCTCGTCGATCTCCGAGAGAATGCGCCGGCAATCGGCGAGATAGCGCCGTCCCGCGTCGGTCAGGCGCACCAGCCGCGTGGTCCGGTGAAGCAGCCGGCAGCCGAGCCGGGTCTCCAGCTCCGAGATGGCCCGCGTCACCGACGGCGGCGACATGTTGAGCCGCCGGGCGGCCGCCGCGAAACCGCCCTCCTCGGCGACCCCGACGAACACGGTCATGCCCTGCAATCGGTCCATTGGCGTTCCAATATCTGAAACAATCAATTTCACAATACGACTATTCTGTCTTCAGGTGGAAGGAGGCAGACTGCGTGTCAGGAAACAACCAGGGCCCGCGCGCCAACAAGGCCGGCGCGAGCCCGCCAAACGGGGAGACCAGCCATGCCGGATACGGCCATCACCCAAGGCGCCCATCACGTCGGATTGACCGTTCCCGATCTCGCGGCGGCGCGCGCCTTCTTTGTCGAGACCCTTGGCTTCAAGCAGGTGGCGGAGAAGCCGGACTATCCCGCCGTGTTCGTGACCGACGGGGTCACCATGATCACGCTCTGGCGGGCCACCGATCCGGCGACCGCCGTTCCCTTCGACCGCAAGACCGTCATCGGACTGCATCACCTCGCCCTCAAGGTGGCCGACGCCGGCGCGCTCGACGCGCTTCACCGAACCTTGACCGGAACCGATGGCGTCGAGGTGGAGTTCGCGCCGGAGCCCCTGGGCGCCGGTCCCGCGAGGCACATGATGTGCGCCATTCCCGGCGGGATCCGGGTGGAATTCATCGCGACGGCCGCCTGAGGCGGCGCGATCCGGAACACGAGCATCAGAAAACGGGAGACGGACATGGATGGCGTCGCAACCCCGCGGAGTCGCCCTTTCACGAGGGCGAACGCGAGATCCAGGAACGGCTCGGCATTCGCGACAAGATGGAGACGTTCGGGCGGCGGATCATCCGCGACCACCTTCCCGACCAGCACCGCGAATTCTACGGCGCGCTGCCGTTTCTGGTCGCCGGCACCGTCGACGACCTGGGGCGGCCATGGGCGTCCATCGTCGCCGGCCCCCCGGGGTTCATGACCACGCCCGACGACCGGACGCTGGACGTGGCGGCCCGGCCGCTGCCCGGCGACCCCCTCCACGACACCCTCAAGCCCGGCGCGGACATCGGCATTCTCGGCCTCCAGCCCGAGACCCGCCGGCGCAACCGGCTCACCGGCCGGATCGCCTCGGTCCGCCCCGACGGCTTTGCGATCACCGTCGTCCAGACCTTCGGCAACTGCCCGCAATACATCCAGACCCGCGCCGTCACGCCGCCGCGGGCGGAAGAGCCCCCCGACCGGGAACGGCCCATCGTCCGCGCGGACCGTTTCGATCCGGCCTCGCGCGCCCTTGTCGAGCGCTCGGACACCCTGTTCGTCGCGACGTTCTACTCGGACGGCCAGGGCGCGCCGTCGCGGGGCGCCGACGTCTCCCATCGCGGCGGCAAGCCGGGGTTTGTCCGGGTGGAGGACGACCGCACCTTCGTGTTCCCCGACTTCGCCGGCAACTATCATTTCAACACGGTGGGCAACATCGCCCTCAACCCCAGGGCCGGGTTTCTGTTCGTGGATTTCGAGACCGGCGACCTGGTCTACATGACCGGCGCGGCCGAGATCGTCTGGGAGGGCGAGGCGGTTCGCGCGTTTGCCGGCGCCGAGCGGCTCATCCGGTTCCGCCTCGAAGAGCTCATCCGGGTGGAGGCGAGCCTGCCCTTGGCATTCGCGTTCGGCGAATACTCGCCCATGCTGGACCATACCGGAAGCTGGGAGCAGGCCGACGCCACCCTCGCCGCCAACCGGGAACGCGGCGTCTACGCCGCCTACGAGGTCGTCGACATCCGGCCGGAAAGCGAGGTCGTCTCGTCGTTTTATCTGCGCCGCGCCGACGGCCAGGGCCTCCCCTCCCACGAGCCCGGCCAGTTCCTGCCGATCCGGCTGACACCGCCGGGCCACGCGGAACCCGTCGCCCGCACCTACACCCTTTCCGACGCCCCGGGCGCCGGAACCTACCGGCTGTCCATCAAGCGCGAGGGCGGCGGCGCCCTGGTGTCCAACGCCTTTCACGATCACATCCGCGTCGGCGCGCGCATCGAAGCCATGGCGCCGCGCGGCAAGTTCGTCCTCGACCGGTCGAGCCGCCGTCCGGTGGTTCTGCTGTCCGCCGGCGTCGGCGTCACGCCGATGATCGCCATGGCCAACGACATCATCAACGAGGGCCTGCGGACCCGGCGTTTCCGCCGAACCTATTTCATCCACGGCGCCCGCGACGGCCGCGTCCACGCCTTCCGGGAGCACATCCGCCGTCTCGCCGCCGGGCACGAGTCCTTCACCGCCCACATCCGCTACAGCGCGCCGGACGGGACGGACCGCCTTGGCGAAACCCATGACAGCGAAGGCCACGTGGACATTGAACTATTGAAAGAAGTCCTTCCCTTCGACGACTTCGATTTCTATCTCTGCGGCCCGCCGCCGTTCATGCGCGCGCTCTATGAGGGACTGACGGCGCTCGGCGTTCGCGAGGAGCGGATCCGCTACGAGTCCTTCGGCCCGGCCACCGTCCTCAAAAGCGAAACAGCCGGCGGCGCTTCGCGTTCGGTGGCCGCCGCGAGCACCACGCCGGTCGCCGTCCGCTTCGCCCTCTCGAACGTGGACGCGGAGTGGTCGCCGGACAAGGGAACGCTGTTGGACCTGGCCGAGGCGGCCGGGCTCGGCCCCGCCTATTCATGCCGCTCGGGCATCTGCGGCACCTGCGCCACCCGCATCCGCTGCGGCGGCGTGCACTACCTCGAGGATCCCAGCGCGCCCCGCGCCGACGACGAGGTCCTGATCTGCTGCTCCACCCCGCGGTCCACCGCCGGCGAAACCACCTGCGGAAACGACAACGGCATCGTCCTCGAACTCTGAGCCCCGTCACGCGGCCAGGCGCCGTAAACGCAATATGCGTTTGCGAGGCGGAACGTTCGTGTACTATGGACCGGGGAATGTGAACGTAGGGGAACGCGTGGACGTCAGGATCGGGGAAAGCGGCGAGGTGCGTCCGGAAGCGGCGGCGAAGCCCGTGGAGATCAGGGTCGAGGGGCTGAGCAAGTCCTTCGACGAGCATCACGTTTTGCGGGGCGTCGACATCGAGATCCGCCGCGGCGAGATGGTCGCCCTGTTGGGAGGATCCGGCTGCGGCAAGACGGTGTTGCTGAACCACGTTCTCGGTCTGACAACCCCCGACGCCGGCCGCGTCCTGGTCGCCGACTACGCGCGCGAGGACGCGCCGCTGGTGGATCTCGCGGAGCTCGGCAATCAACAGATCGACGACATCCACACCCACTGGGGCACCGTCTTCCAGAGCAACGCCCTGTTCTCGGGGACCGTGTTCGACAACATCGCGCTGTGGCTGAGGGAGGTTCGCAACCTCAAGGACGAAACCATCGTCGAGCGCGCGCGCGCGGTGCTGTCGGCGGTCGCCCTGCCGGAGAATTCGGGCTTTCTCGAAACCGACGTCTCCGCCCTGTCCGGCGGCATGGCCAAGCGCCTCGCCGTCGCCCGGGCGCTCTCCATGGATCCGATGGTCATCTTCTACGACGAGCCCACCACCGGCCTGGATCCCACCAGCGCCACCGAAATTCAGGATCTGATCCTGGCCACCCACCGGGCGAAGGGGCGCGGCGGCCAAAACCGAACCACGGTGATCGTCACCCACGACAAGGACCTGCTCGTCCGGCTGAAGCCGCGAACGGTCATGCTGCACGAGGGCCGCATCCTGTTCGACGGCCCGTTCGACGACTTCGAGGTCAGCGACTCGCCGGAGATCCGGCCCTATTTCGATCTCATGCCGGTCCTCCACCAGCGCGCCGACCCGCGCGGGTGACGCGGAGGTCGCTCCAGCCGTAGGCGGCCTCGCCGAGCACCGTGCCCCACATGTTTTCGTCCCGTTCCGCCACCCGCTTTCCGCCCATGGTCTCGTAAAAAAAGCGCGATGGATTGTCGGACAGCACCCAGACCATGGCCGAGTCCATTGCCCGCGCCAGAAGGCGGTCGAACAGGCCACGCAGGAGGGCGCGGCCGAGGCCCCGGTCCTGATGGTCGGGATGAACATACAGGGTATAGACCTCGCCGCCGTAGCCGAGCGACGGATCGCGCGCCGGGCCGCAGCTTCCGAACCCGACCACGCCGCCGGCCACGGTCGCCACCAGCACCGCGTGACGGACGCGGGGATGGTCGATGGCGCGAGCCCACTGATCGGACTGGCGTTTGGGAGACATGGAGACGAGGACCGTGTCGGGAACCAGTCCGGGATAGGCGCTCTGCCACGAGTCCACCTGCACCCGCGCAATTCCCTCGGCATCGTCGTGGCCCGCTTCCCGGATCCTGGCCAATCCTCGATCCCCGTTCCAAGGCGTCCCATCCCAGGGCCAAGTCTAACCCGAAAATCGATCCGGTTTCAGGTGTTATTTATGGTTATCGATCGCCTTCGGCGGCCCACGTCTCGATCAGCCGCCTCGCGATGGAGTCCGCGCCGGGGAGGATCAGGCCGGCGGCGGCGGCGTCCCTGATCTCCGCCCGGGTATACCAGCGCGCGTCGTCCAGTTCGTCGGCGTCGTAGTCGAGCACCGCGTCCGCCGGCGCATCCACGCGAAAGCCCAGCATCAGCGACGACGGAAACGGCCACGGCTGCGACGCCATGTAGCGCACGTCCTCCACCCGGACGGCGATGCCGCTCTCTTCCTCCACCTCGCGCGCCACCGCCTCCTCCAGGCTCTCGCCCGGCTCGACGAAACCGGCCAGCGTCGACATCATGCCCTTGGGCCAGCGCGCCTGGCGGGCCAGCAGACAGGTGTCGCCGTCGGCGCCGGAGCGCGTCACCAGCATGATGACCGCCGGGTCGGTGCGCGGAAAATGCTCGGCCCCGCACTCGGCATCGGCGCAGACGCGAAGATGGCCGCCGTGGCGGTTCCGGGTCGGGCCGCCGCAGACCCCGCAGAACCTGTGGCGCCGGTGCCAGTAGCTCATGCCGAGGGTATAGGCGAGCAGCGAACCGGCGGCCCCGTCCATCAGCGAGCCCACCCGCCGCAGGCTGATGAAGCTGGCGCCGGCGCAAAGGTCGGCGACGTCGGTCTTGGGATGCTCCGACAGATCGACCGCGAACCAGGCCGGGCCGCCGATCTCGATCCCGAGGAAAACCGCCTCGGCCGCATCGGCGTCGACGGAAAGAGGAAGATCGGCCGCCGACATGGCCGCCACCCCGGGGGCGTCTCCGGACACGATCAGATTGCGGTCGCGCCAGAGCGGCACGAACCGGGTGGCCGGATCGCGCAACCGCTCGGCGAGCCACGTGTCGTCGGTGCGCCGGCGCGCCGCCCGGTCGAGGGCGCACCCCGTGTAGCAGAGTGGAGTCGTCATGCCGGGAACCTGACACAGCCGCGCCGTCATCGCAACGGTCCGGAAAGATCGATGGGCGGCCCCGCCGGACTCTCGCCGATTTCCCTTGGTTGTCCCTCTCCGCGTTGGTACTGTTTACCCTGTATGGGGCAATTTGTCCCGCGTATCGGGGGTAGACAAAGGCATGGACCCGCCCTGGCGTCTCGTCACCGCGCTGGCTCTTGTGCTGGCCCTGCCGGCGTGCTCTTCGGACAATTTCTTTTCCGAACGGGACCTCCACGGCTATTGCGGATCCGATCCGGAGAAGCGGATCGAATCGGCGAACTGGGACGACGCCGAAACGGTCGACCTGCGGATCCGCCTGGGCTCGTTCTGGCCGATGATCCTGACACTGCGGCGGGACCGACCGTACATTCTCAGGATCTCGAACGTCGACCCCGAGCGCCGCGTATTCAGCGCGACGCCGCTGTTTCAAACCGCTTATCTTCAATCGGTTACCGTGGAAGGGCGGGATCCCGAATTCAATCCAATCGACGGTCTGCGGCTGCCGCCGGAGGGAAAGGCGGAGGTGCGCATGATGGCCCTGTGCGCCGGCCGGTTCGAGTTTTTCGAGGCATGGTTGAGCGATCTGAGACTCGAGACCAGCCAGGGCGTCGTCTACGTGGAGTGACCGCCCAGTCCCATGGATTCGGCCCGGCACTTCCGGCCACGAAATCACCGCCAGTCATCGGAGACTCGATTCTCTTGCCCCCGGGGGCGGGTTCGCTGATATAGTGCCATTGGGAGGCTGGCGGCGGACGGATCCCTCGCCAACCCGGTCAGGTCCGGAAGGAAGCAGCCGTAACGAGTTTCGATCCGGGTCGTTCGTTCAGTCTCCCACTTCCTGTTGTTTACGCGCTTTCTGGCACACAGTCTGGCCGCCGCCCAGTCGAAGGATTTCCAGGCGTTTCATGACCGAGCCCGAGTCCACCGTCGATACCGCTCCCGCCTCGGAGCCCTACCGGGTTCTCGCGCGTAAATACCGCCCCAAGGATTTCGACGCCCTGATCGGCCAGGACGCCCTGGTGCGCACCTTGAGCAACGCCTTCCGCTCGGGGCGGCTGGCCCACGCCTACATGCTTTCGGGCGTGCGCGGCATCGGCAAGACCACCACCGCCCGGATCATCGCCCGGGCGCTGAACTGCATCGGTCCGGACGGAACCGGCGGCCCGACGGCGGCGCCCTGCGGCGTCTGCGAGCACTGCCGGGCGATCGCCGAGGACCGCGACGTCGACGTTTTGGAGATGGACGCCGCCAGCCGCACCGGCGTCGGCGAAATGCGCGAACTGATCGACGGCGTGCGCTACCGGCCCGCCTCGGCGCGCTACAAGGTCTACATCATCGACGAAGTGCACATGCTGTCGACCCAGGCCTTCAACGCTCTGCTGAAAACCCTGGAGGAACCGCCGGAACACGTCCGGTTCGTGTTCGCCACCACCGAAATCCGCAAGGTACCCATCACCATCCTGTCGCGCTGCCAGCGGTTCGACCTGCGGCGGGTCAACGCCGAGGTCCTGGCCGGGCATCTGGCGGGGATCGTCGAGCGCGAGGGCGCGGAGGTCTCCGAGACGGCGCTGCGGTTGATCGCGCGGGCGGCCGACGGCAGCGTCCGCGACGGCCTGTCGCTGTTGGATCAGGCGTTGTCCCACACGGCGGGCAAGGTGGACGAGACCGCCATTCGGGAGATGCTGGGTCTCGCCGACCGGACCGTCACCTTCGACCTGCTGGACGCGGTCCTGCGCGGCGACATCAAGACCGCCCTGGACGTGATGGCCGCTCAGTACACCTCCGGCGCCGATCCGGCCGTGGTCCTCACCGACATGCTCGAACTGACCCATTGGCTGACCCGTATCAAGGTGGTGCCGGAAAGCGCCGATGCCCCGGGGGTGCCCGAGGCCGAACGCGTACGTGGCCGGCAAATGGCCGAGGGCCTGTCCATGGCCGAGGTCACCCGCGCCTGGCAAATGCTGCTCAAGGGTCTGGCTGAAACCCGCATGGCGCCGTCGCCGGTGCAGGCCGCCGAGATGGTGCTGGTGCGGCTCGCCTACGCCGCCCGGCTGCCGACACCGGCGGAGGCGATCAAGGCGCTGGAGGACGGAAAGGCCGGCCCCACGGCCCAACCATCGGCGGCCAGTAACCCTGGTTCGAATTCCGGGGCGCCCGGTTCCCGTGTCACGGCGGGCGGCACCCGCTCCGTAGATCCAAGCGCTCCGGGCACCGGCCCGCGCGCGGCCCTCGCCGAGGATCCCTCGCCCGCCGCGAAGCCGACGCCCGTCGCCCGGCCGATCCCGGCAACCTTTCAGGAAGTCGCCGACCTGGCGCTGGAACACGGCGAGGCCGTTCTGCATGCTCAACTTCTGACCGATGTTCGCCTGGTCCGCTTCGAACCGGGTCAAATCGACCTGCGTCTCAACGACGGCGCCCAGGAGAACATTCCGAACCGGCTCAGCCGCTTTCTCAACGAGAATACGGCGATGACGTGGCTGGTGGGAGTTTCCCACGACCCCGGCGCGCCGACCCTGGTGGAGCAGCGGAGCGCCGCCAGCGCCGCCAAGCGGAAAGAGGTGGAGAACCACCCGCTGGTCCTGGAAGTCTTGCGTGTGTTTCCCGGCGCGACGATCCAGGACGTGAGACCCGGAGGCGCCCGGGTCCGCGACACGTCACCCCCGGAATACACGCCCGAGGACACGACCGAAGACGCGAGGGAGGCATACGATGAGGACGGAGATTGAGCGCAAGTTCCTGGTCCGTGGCGACGGCTGGCGGCGGGCGGGCGCGAAGGCGAAGCCGATCCACCAGGGGTACCTGTACTCCGACGACGACATTTCCATCCGCGTGCGCCGGACCGGCGAGCATGCATACCTGACCGTCAAGGGCACTCAGGTGGGCGCCACCCGCGCCGAGTACGAATACGAGATTCCCGTGGGCGACGCCCAGGACATGTTGAAATCCTTGTGCCAGCCGCCGCTGATCGAAAAGGTCCGCCATAGCTTGGTCCGCGGTGACGTCACCTGGGAAATCGACGTGTTCGAGGGCGCCAACGCCGGGCTGATCGTGGCCGAGGTGGAACTGGAGAGCGAGGATCAACGCCTCGACCTGCCCGAGTGGATCGGCCAGGAAGTCACCGACGACCCCCGCTATCTCAACGCCAATCTCGCCAAGAAACCCTTCTCCCAATGGTCGTTCACGGCGGCGGGCGACGTGTGACCGCGACACGAGGCGGCGGACGGCTCGTTTTTCACCGCTCCCCCTCTCTCCGCCAGCCCGCCGCGCGGGCTTCGTCATCTCCGCAAAAAAGCCGTTCGCCTCGCTCGGGATCGATTTCGATGGTTTCGAACTCCTCGTCCAGGGGCCCGTAATACCAGCGCTCCCCGGTCTCGGTTACGACCCCCTTGACCAGACAGGCCGCGTGTTCGGATGCCGGCCGGTGCTGGAGGTTCTTGTGGTTCCAGGTCCAAGGGAGCTGTCCCGTCAAATGGGCGGACCGCTCGAAATTGTGCTCGATGGGCAAACGCCGGCCGGCCCGCCAGTCCCAAGGGGGGACGAAGGAACCGTCCCAAATGCCGAGGTTCGCGCGCTTTGCCATATGCTCGGCCGCGCGGTAGTACGGCTCGCTCTCCGGAAGAGCAACCGCGTCGCCGCTCATCAGCATAAGGACCGATACCTCGCTGTCGCCCACCAGGCAAACGGCGGTGGACGGATCGTCCGCGGACTCGAGGGCGCATTCGATGGGCCCCGACGCCAGTTCGAACATTTTGCGCAACGTGTAAGCCGCCGATAGCCCGCAAAGCGACGGATGGCTCCCATGTAAGCAGGCTTGTCCCAACTCGGGCGCGTCGATGCCGGCCAAGCGGTAGACCATCGACCCTACCTGAAACAAGTCACCGTCGATGACGTCGATATCGCGGTGATCGAGCATCCGTGTCGTCGGCAGGTCGCGTTCCCCGGAACCCGCCGTGCCCGCGTGCCCCGAAGGCGGCCCGGCGGCGTTTCTCCAGATACCCAGGGACGCCCGTTTCGCCGTCCGCTCCGCGGCGACATAATGCAGCGGCGCTCCGGGACGCGCGGCCAGGTAGCCGCTCTCAAGCAACAGGATCGACAGCTCGCGATCGTTCAGAAAGCATGCCGTGGACAGGTGGTCCGCGCCGGAATGGTCGAAGCAATGGATCGGCGATGCCTGCAACTCGATCAACTTGCGCAGCTCGGCGGCGGCGGCGCGCTCGCACGGCTTGGCGGTACCGTCGTGATCGCAGGTTTGCCGCTGCTCGGGTACGGCGACACCGGCCAGGTGGTAGATCGTATCGCCGACCTTGAAGGACCCTCCGTCGATCACGGAAATCGCGCGATGGTCGAAGACGAGGGGCTCGGACACGGACGCAAGCGATACCCCCGCGTCAAAGATGGCGGCCATCGCCCCCAGAACAAACATCAGGGCGCGCAACGTAAGCTTTCCCCGCCAGTTGAGGTACTGTAACCGCGCCGCTCCGGAAACCGGATGACCGAGCGTCGGTATGAACTCGACAGATGACAGATCGCCCCATGATAGGGAACAGAAAAGTTGTCATAGTCCGCTCCCTCGGACGACGGCCTACTCCTGCAGAACGTAGGTCCCCGGGGCGTCGGCGAGGGCCGGATAGCCGTTGTCGGGCGCGCCCATGGCGGGCGGATCGGCCCCTTCGGTGGAGTGTTCGGCCAGCCACTCCTGCCATTCCGGCCACCACGACCCGTCCTTGACCGGCGTTGCCTGCCGCCAGGTATCCGGGTCGCCGTATGCGTCGTGGTTCCTGCGCGTTCCAACCTGGTAGGAGCGATGCGGATGTCCCGGTTCGCTGACGATGCCGGCGTTGTGTCCGCCGGAGGTCAGCACGAAGGTCAGGTCCGTGTTGGTCAACAAGTGGATCTTGTAGACCGATTTCCAGGGCGCCACGTGGTCGCTCGCCGTGCCGACGCAGAACATCGGGGCCCGGATGTCGCGAAGCGCCACCGGACGGTCGTCTACCAGATAGCGCCCCTCCGCCAGGTCGTTGTTCAGGAACAGCTCGCGCAGGTAGTCCCGATGCATGCGATAGGGCAGCCGGGTCGCGTCGGCATTCCAGGCCATGAGGTCGGTCATCGGCCGGCGCTCACCAAGCAGATACTGGCGGACGATGGCCGACCATATGAGATCGTTGGAGCGCAGCATCTGGAAGGCGCCGGCCATCTGCTTGGTGTCGAGGTAACCCTGATCCCACATGATGTCCTCGAGATAGGCGACCTGGCTTTCGTCGATGAACAGCATCAGTTCGCCGGCTTCCGTGAAGTCGACCTGCGCGGCGAACAGCGTCACGCTCTTGAGCCGCTCGTCGCGGTCCCGGGCCAGGGCGGCGGCGGCGATGCCGAGCAGGGTGCCGCCGAGGCAATAGCCGACGGCGTGGATCCGGCGTTCCGGCATGATCGCGGAGATCGCCCGGAGCGAATCCATGATGCCGTCGTAGTAGTAGGACTCGATCCCGAGGTCGCGGTCCTCGGCGCGGGGGTTCTTCCACGAAATCATGAACACCGTGTGCCCCTTGTCCACGAGGTACCTGACCATGGAGTTTCCGGGCGAGAGGTCGAGGATGTAATACTTCATGATCCACGCCGGCACGAACAGGATGGGTTCTGCGTAGACGGTGTCCGTGGCCGGGGCGTACTGGATCAATTCGATCAGCTTGTTGCGGTAGACCACCTTGCCGGGCGTCGCCGCGACGCGTTCCCCCACCGGGAACTCGTCGGCGCCGACCTGCTTGCGCGCGGCGATGGCGCGTTCCCAGTCCTCCACGAAGTTGACCGCGCCCTGGACGAGATTGCCGCCACCCCTTTCAAGAGTCGACTTGAGGACTTCGGGATTGGTCAACGGAAAATTGGTGGGCGAGAACATGTCCAGGATCTGGCGCGCGACGAAGGACACCACCTGTTCATGGTGCGGGGCCACGCCGTAAACGCCGGTCGTCGCGTTGTGCCACCACTGCTGGGTGAGCAGGAACGATTGGGCGATGAGGTTGTAGGGAGCCTGTTGCCAGTCCTCGCCACGGAAACGCCGGTCCTGCGGAAGCGGCTCGATGGCCGGCGGCGTTTCCGGGTTGGCCGCCGCCCGCGCGGCGTAAACCGCGAAGCGGACGGCCTTGCGCAAGGCCTTCTGCGACAACTCGGACTGCTTGCCGGGCGCCATCGCCAGGTGCACCAGCCAGTCCAGGTAGGCGAGCATCAACGCCGCCGGCGATACGCTCATGGTCATGCGGCCCATCGCCGCGTGAACGAACCGATCGATGGTTCGGGCGCTCACCGGAAAGGAAATGGCCTCGGCGATTTCCTTCTTTGGCTCCTCAGCCACCGGAGGCGGAGTTGTCGTCCTCGGCTTTGCCCGCCGGTCCGTAGCCACGCGGCCGCTTCCCGGCCGGCCCGATGATCCGCGGCGTCCGTCGCCCGTCTTTTCAACCATGTGCGGTTCTCCCCACTGGAATCGATAACCGAAGGCCATCATGGTGCACCCCGTGGAGCGCCCTGTCGAGCATGCTTGCATGAATTTTAGGGTTATGGCGAACCGCCCCGGCCTCGCCGACGCCCTCGCCGACGCCCATGACACCCTCTGCTATTCTTGCTATAGCTATAGGCCTACGTTCCGCTCGCCACCAGAGAAACGCTCGGAGATCATTGCGCAATGAAGAATATCGGCCAGATGATGAAGCAGGCCCAGAAGCTCCAGGAAAAGATGAACGAGATGCAGGAGCAACTGGCCAACACCGAGGTCTCCGGGTCGTCCGGGGGCGGCATGATCGAGGTGACCCTGAACGGGAAAGGCGAGGTCCGGCGGGTGAAAATCGACCCGAAGGTGGTCGATCCGGCGGAAGCCGAAATGCTCGAGGACCTGGTCATGGCCGCGTTCAACGACGCCAAGGCAAAGGTGGAAGCCCACGTGGCAGAACAGATGTCGCAACTCACCGGCGGCCTGAAACTGCCGCCGGGCATGCAGTTCCCGGGTTAGGTCCGGCGACCCGAAATATGGGCCTGGGCGGAGACTATATTAACCCCGCCAGTGGCCGCCCTGGTGATCGTTCTTCCCGAATGCCGATAACCGACATCGACCGGCTGATACAATACCTCGCGAAACTGCCCGGGCTGGGACCCCGCTCGGCGCGGCGCGCGGCGCTGTACATGCTGAAGCGCAGGGAAACCGTGCTCGCCCCGCTGGCCAAGGCCCTGGCCGCCGCCGCCGCGAACATCCGCGCGTGTTCGATCTGCGGCAATCTCGATACCGGCGATCCGTGCGCGATCTGCTCCGACCCGCGCCGCGATGATTCGGTCATCTGCGTGGTGGAGGATGTCGCCGATCTATGGGCGCTGGAACGGACCGCCGCGTACCGGGGCCGCTATCACGTACTCGGCGGCGTGCTGTCGGCGCTGGACGGCGTTGGACCGGACGATCTCGGCATTCCCGCATTGGCCGCCCGCGCCCGCGACGCCAGCATCAAGGAAGTTATTATCGCCACCAGTGTCACGGTCGACGGCCAGACGACGGCGCACTATATCGTCGACCGCCTCGCCGGGTGCGGGGTGGCGATCTCCGGCCTGGCCCATGGAATTCCCATGGGCGGCGAACTCGACTATCTCGACGACGGGACCCTCGGCAACGCTCTCCGGGCCCGCCGCGATCTGAGCTGATCCGGCGGCGCGTCGGGTCAATCGATCTCGAGGGCGCGGAGAACGGCCTCGATCTGGCTTTCAACCGAAATATCGGCGTACGAGGTCACCTCGAGATCGCGGTCCTCGTAGACGTTGACGTCGTGGTGGCTTGCCTGCCAGGAGGCGACGGCGGTGTCGCGAGTCGCGACGAGGTGCTCGACCGTCGGGCGGAAGAGACGAAGCATGGCGGTCACCCACGTGTTGGCGGGCAGGGACGGGTAAGCCAGGTCCATGTCGAACCGGTCGAGCATGCGGATAACGTCATCGGCGGCATACCAGACTTCGCCGGTCACCCAACGGTTGCACGTGAACAGGCGGACCGGATAGCCGCGCGGATCCATGGAAATGCCGATGAGGTGGCTGAGCGCCTCGTTGTCCCCCGAAGG